>NZ_QSOX01000001.1:0-572987 GCF_003466325.1 Bacteroides sp. 4_1_36 | reverse complement strand
ACAAACGACAACGGATAAATATTCGGTGCTATTATCTGAAAATATCAGTTCTTCGGCCAGCGATTGTCCAAAGCGGCGTTCCCCACGTTGATCATCTCAGCCGAGAAGGTCAGCGCAATTGTCATTGGCACTTCGTTGTTCACATCGAGGGTTTCCTTGTAATGTACGATGTAGGCGTTCTTGAATTCGATTTCCTTCATCTTCGCATCCTCCTCGATTTTCTTGTAGACAATCTTTCCCTCCACCTGCTTGAACTGGCTGTTCAGCATGGCTTCAATAGTAGCGGTGTCATCAGTGGATTCGATAACAACCCCTACGCGTCCTCCCAAAATATTCGAAGAGGGTTTTCCCTTAGAGTCGGTCGTACGACTGAATTCATACTCGGAGTGCAGCACATCATACTCTTTTCCTGCAAATTCCAATGTTGCTCTAAATGATGCCATAATCAATGAAAATTTAAAAGTTTAACAATGGTTTTTGAATATCTCTCCTCTCTTTTTTGAATTCAGTTCTTATGGGATAAAAACAAAAAAGAGAAAACTTCAAAAATGATCTTTTGAAATTTCCTCCGGTAATCTTCTGTCTGATTCCTGTTTTATTTCTGGGGAGAAAAAGAAGGAAAATAAAACATCATCTTTGTTATTCGCAAACATAAAAAATAGGAATGACAAATCCAAAAAAAAACTGATATTTTTTTATTTGGATTATTAATAGAAGCTCTCTGCGTTTTTTCTCATTTTGACACACAACGGAATTTTGTCCCCAACTTGCAACATATGTTAAATATACCTGTTTGAACTTCATACGGGAAAACATTTCTTTTAATATAGCTTGCATGTTTAAATTCTTTTCTCTAAATTGCCCCAGACTTAAACAAATCTTAATCTAATAACAATGTTTTTAAATTTAATAAGTTATGGCACTTGTAGATTTATTTTATCCGGACAACAAAAACCGGTTGGATCGATTGAACAATTTGGTTTATCAATGTAATGCTTATCAAGGGCTTGTTACCGATCAGAAAACAGAATACGACAATCTTGTTAAAACGGCTAACGAGCAGATCATCAAGGCTTTTGGCGACATGAAAGAATCAGAGAAAGTAAAAATAGAACTTCCTGATGGGACATTGGCCATAGAAATTGTAGGATTTATAGCTTCCTTGTTCGCAGGCGGAGTGGCTATAAAAGGGATGAATATCGCATGGAAATCTTGGATGCTGAGCCAAGGCCGTATCGGTGAAGCCGCATTGGTGAAATTGATAGGTTATCCTACTTGGTTCAAATTTGCCCGCTTCGGGGGCATGATAGCTATTACCATTGCTTTAGATGCTATTATTACGGCTATTACAGGTGCAGTGCAGAGGGATGAATTGCGCAAAGGCATTCACGATTGCCTTGCTCCGAGAAAAAATATCTTCAAGGCTTATAAAACTAATGAAATTTTATTAGAGGCATTAAAAAGTATCATCGCTTTATTTGAATTTCTGAATCCAACAGAAGAGGAGGCAAAAATGGTGATAGATAAAGCTGTGGCAAAGGCCCAAAAGAAAATTGAAGCCATTACAGATGAATACATTGAAAAGTTCTTAGCTGAGAAAGATACTCGTGAAGGTGCTTGGACAAAGGAAGACCATATATTGGGCAGCCTAACGATAAACAGCCTGCAGGATATCGAAGCAATGGAAGTGGCTCCTGTGGACTATTTGGATGGAAGCTTAGTAGCTGCCGAAGGCGAGAATGCCATTTACCTTATCATAGGGGGCAAACGTTGCCTTATCCCCAACATGAACACCTATCAGGCGTTATTTGCTGGAACGGATTCCATACACCGGGTCTTGAAAGTTTTCCTTGACTCTATGCCTGAAGGCGAACCCTTGTCCGAGTCGGCCTGTTTGATGAAGTGTGATGAAGAAATCTACTTCTACTCTGGTGCGAAGAAGCATCTCATCCGTTCTATAGGCGATTTCAATAAAGTTGGATTCAAGCATAACGATATCCTGAACGTCACTCGCCAGCAAGCTGACAATATCGAATCCGCCGGTGAATTCATCGTGGCTGACTGGTAATCGGCTTTCTTTATAATTTTTATCCTTAAAATCACGCAGATATGAAAACAGAACTTAAAAACATTGAACTCTTGGCCGACTCGCGCGACAAGGTCATCGATATGCCACAAGGTTATTTACTCTCTTGGTTTTGCACCACTCAAGCGGCTTTCCGTATTACCGTTACCTTAAAAGACGAATGTACTACTTATTTCTCGGGCAGTAAAGCGTCTACAGACATAAATCCTCCTTTGGCGCAAGGTTCCGCAGTCCAGCTTGGCAAAGAATTGCGCATGCTAATAGATATTCCCCAATCCGTGAAGATTCGGATGGAATCTAACAAGAACTTCGTTGAGGTAGACGGGAAAGAAGTAGCCCGCTGCTACACTTGGCTCATAGAAGACCAAGACGATGACGATTTCAATGACATGCATCTCAGTCTAATTGGTTGGAAAAAGAAAGGATAATCTCTGTATTGGGAGGTATATATAAAGATGCCATAAGCTGTAAACCTCCTGCACATTTTAATTATCCATACAACAAAGGGCTGTTTCAAGTTTATTTGAAGACAGCCCTCTTTTTGATTATGCCTAATTGGGCAGTTCTATACCCATTTCCAAAAGCTTTTTCCGAATATCGGTTTCCCGAATGCATTTTTCATATATTTCTTCCAAGACCTCCTGCATGTCATCCACTTTGGTAAAATGAAGCTTATCACCTCCCTGTATTTCCAGTTGCCTGATAATACTTGGGAAAATCCCCTTCAACAATCCGATAGTGACGGCACCCTGCAATGGGTCTACTTCGATTGTAATTTTTTTCTTTTCACGAGTCATAAATCTAATTTAATTAATATTATTACGTTTCCAATACCAAGCTATCAGGAGTGAACTTGTTGCTAAAATAGCCACTCCGATTATCCACAGGTAAATATATGTCTCCCTTTGGTTCCGTTCAATTATGCCGGCCTGTTCCTTATTCAACACAACTAAACAGTTGATCTGTTCCTGCTGGATACGGAGCAATCTTTGCATTTCTTTATTGACAGCCTGTTGTTCGCTTAATGAAGCGGATATGTTTTTGAAGTTCCTATTTAGGGTATATTCATCCTTCAAGTATCCCATGCTTCTCACTTGCAATCCTTGCAACTGGATACTATCCTGATTTTCTATCATGTGTGGAAGAGGTGCTTTTTCACGGGCATAATGGTTGAAAAACAAAATACCAATAAGTATGCCGCTCAATAAAAATGCCACCAATGCTATAGCCACACAAAGAAGATTATTTTTCTGTACATTTCTGCCATCCACTCCTTTACATCGTTTTTCTGATTGGAAAGACGGGGTATGTACATCGGCATTTTCCTGTACGCTCTCTTGAGTGTTCATTTCCCGTTCCTGTATTTTCTTTCTTTTGGACATCTCAATGAATTCACGTTTGCTTATCTGATATTTGTCAGCCTGACACAGAACCAGATCGTTTTTCACCAGCCAGTCCAAAACCTCACGTACACTACGCTCGGTCACTTTGATATCCTTGACAAGCCAGGCAATCCCACTACATGTAGTCCATGTAGGAGTCTGAAGATTTTTCTGATAAAGTATCTCTAAAATCTCTTCTTGTAATGATTCTTTGGTTGATTCCATATTCTAAGGTAATAAATGTTTGGGAATAAAGTAATAAGTATTTCCTGCGATTGTCACAGTTTTATAAGAACCTTGCAAATACATACCTTCCAGCGTTTTCAACTTCTCAATGGTTGCCGGATAGATAACATGGAAATTATTTTTTCTGCACTTTCTGGTTCTCAAACGCCGTGCCTTTAGCTCATGGAACAATTCTTCATTAACTTCTATACCGGTTCCGTAATAAAAGAAATCGGCTACAACCGCATTTTTGCGCAATACTTTGCGATGAAACTCCCGGTTCTGATTCTTTCTTTGCTTTTTGTACACTTTGCGAAGTACCCGAAACTCTTTCTTCTGAATACTGCCTGAGAATTCCGGCAGAAGCCCCCGATAGTTTTGAAGCAGGTTTTCAAGTTCGGCTTCACTGAACAGGTAACCATCCTTGTATCTCTGCATTATAGAATCCGGAACAGAGAGTTTCGTGAAATAGACATCGGATATGCTATTACGGTCAATACGTTCCAACCGCATGGAGTCTGCCAGTTCCGAACGCATGAATATCTCTCTCAAATCATGGGTGGGACGGCTGCGTAATGTGCCAAGTCTGCTTTCATGGAACAACAAAGAAGTCAATAAAGTATGATTTATTGTCTGGATCTGTGAATTAATGGAATCCAAAGCAAGCTCCAATGTCGTGTTTTGAAGCTCTCCCCGACCTTTAGGAAAGAGAATGCCTCCAAAAGAAAGACTGTTGTTCGGTACATCAAACAGATAGACATTGGCATCTTCCGTTTCCATGTTTCGAAACAGTTCGAGTTTCACCAGTTTGTCATCCACGATATAATCGGCCGTGGAATTGGTATATTCTTTAGAGAGTTTATCAAGAATGAACTTAGCCTGTAAGATAAAATCCTGATAGGGCGTATCGTATGAACGTTTTGTCTGAACAAACAGGAAACCGCCGGATTTTCTCCCGATTTGAGCAATCAGCTTATCCTTCAAATCCAGTTTTTGCCTGCTTCCTAAAACAATAAACAAGTTCTTGTCGAATACAGCACCGCTGACATCCTCCAGAATTCTTTTCAGAGCGGCTTCAAGTCCCGCACCGTCATCATAGCGTGATTTATATGAAATGCTGTCATTATTGATAAAATCAAGCCATTCGGAAAACTCAGAGAGCAGCGAAGAATAACGATTCCCCATAGGTGATACGCAGGTAGCGGTAAAGGCATAGTCTACCTCCGGTGAAAATTTTAATTTCATATTTTGCAATGTGTTACAAAATATATTAGCCTGTTTCTGCTCGGAATCAAAATACAGGAAATGGACATTGACCAATTTGTTTTCTTTTTCCATTCGCCTGATATCCCCGGAATGTATATTTCCGCCTTTGATATTTATAAGGTTGTTCCACTGTTTGCTCCAAACCAATAACGGGATATTTATTTCTGTGTTTTCCGATGCGGGAAAATGACAATCCCGCCTATTACCCATATAATCGAACAGCACCGGTGATTGCAGATTGGTTTCATGAATATAAAAAGTATCCAAAGCGTGCGTAACCCCCAAGATAGAATCGGAAACATTTTCAATACCAGTTAGAAACGCCCGGTTTTGCCCGACTTCAGCAAGTAAATCGGCAGGTATCCATCCTAAGATTTTTCTGGAAGCATCTTCCAAGGAAGGAGAATCGGAAATCAGAACGGAGCGTTTGCTTTTGTCATATTTGTAAGCATAGACTATTTGCCCGTTCAATACACCTCCATCCACCCGGTTCTTCAAGAATGGTTCGCCATAAACGCTTAAAGTATCCCCCCTAAAATATCTGGATAAACTGAAAAGCCGGCTCAAATCCGTCATTCCAATCCGGTATTTTATTGGCCGGTTATTTTTTTTGTCCACATAGGCGTGATTGTTCATCAGGACATTGTCAACTGGTATCCAGCCGGCATAATCAACCTTGTCCGGGTCTTTGAAATGTCTTTTTTTATTTAGAAGAAAGCTATAAAATACTTTGGGCTTACCAAGTATATCCGGCTTGACTTCTACCAATTTATAGGTCCCGTTTTTTTCTCCTATGACATAATATGGTGTTCCTATATTCTCTTTCTTCCTTTTACGCTGAAAATAAGGATCTTCATAGGCTTGGTTTCCATTTCTGTCAGAATATACAATCAAATTGCTCCGATCCTTTTTCACGGAAGGGCGTTTGTCCGTATCAGGATGGTAGTTGAAAACATTTTTCCCGACAATTCTCGTTTTGTTCCACGCCGAAACCTGCCCATGGACAGGAATGGAACAAATGCCCCCCGTCAAAACAAAGAGCAGTATGCATATGTGGTAACGATATGACTGTTTCATTTTTCTGTATAACTTTGAGTTACTTGTATCGTAGAAATACACGAAATCCTGTCGATATGGACTTCATCGATTTGGATATGTTTCTTACTGTTGCTTTCCAAAAAATGGAGTCCCTGACAATATCCGGTAAAATCGTTGTATTTTTCACCATTGACCACCACTGCTACACGATCAGCGGGAATACAAAAATATTTATTCCGGATATAGTTGACATGTTCATAATAAACACCATGCTGGGACACTTTGGCATTTGCAATGGCCTGCAAGTGTTTCCGGATATCATCCTGCACAAGCGTGATAGAATCGACAGTAACCGTTTCTTCCGCTTTCTCAAAGCGGGGCAGGATAGTAATATGGTGTTTTATCGGGTATTTTGTTGTATTGGTCTGTAATGTAACCGTATATTCTCCCGGTGTTTCATAGGTGTAAACGACCTGCTGGTCGTACGCATCCACCGTGCCGCTTTCGCCAAACTCCCATAACCATGTATCCATCCCATATCCTTCCGCTGCAAATACCAGTTCCTCACCCTGATATCCCTCGGATGTGCCGTATATGCGCGGAACAGAATCGATGGCCGCCCGATCAGTTCCGGAAATAACTTTAATGTATTTGTTTACGGAATAATTGTTATCAATAGCCAAAGTGACCAGATATTTCCCGGGCTGTCGGTACGTATACTTTATATCCCGCCTGCCTGAGAGAACATCTCCATTACCCATTTGCCAGACCAGATTCCTTCCTTTGACTGCCATCGTATCGTTTACCATGAATTCCAACTGTTCGTTCACCTCATAATGATAGTTGTCGTTAGTGTCGAACACATAGAAGTCAATATTGCCAAGCTTGGATTTTGATGGCAGGAACAATGCTATGACAATAGCGCCTATGGCCAATATACCCAGTGCAATGACCGTAATTTTTCTTTTATCATCCATATTGGTTATATATTAGCTTTACATTCTTCCAGATCTTTCTCTATAAGTTCGTTATTGCGTATCAGACTATTAAGTTCCTCCCTGATGTCGAATTGGATTTTTAAGGTTTTTGAAGCCAAGATTCCGAACAAGAATTTCGAACTCATACTATTTTGGGTGTAAATATCACGCAAATGGGATATCTCACCTTTGATTTCATCCATACGCTGTACCTGATGAACATTAAAGTCCAACGAGTCTATCTGGTTCCATATAACCTTAGACCGTTTCCCATACTCCTTTTGTTTCTCGAATACCATTTCCGAATGATTGATATCCTTGATCAGATCGGAACTTTCTTTCATGGGCACATCAAAAACATATTTGCCCAGAATAATAAAAATAAGCAGAACGGAGAATCCCAGCAATAAGACAAAGCGGACGTTTCCCCAAATATTTTCATCTTTCGTCATGGCTTGTTCAATTTGTTTTTTGTTAATTCCTGATATTTTTGCCGGCATTTTTCCAGTTGTTCGACATTGGATTCCCGCTTTTTACTTTCCCGGTCGAGATTATCCATTGTAGACTGGATTGTTTTTATCTGTTCAAGCATAATCCGGTATATCTCGTGATTCTGCATGTTCTGCGGGGAACTTGCGATCTCATTTTCCATAAGCAACCGTTTTTTGGTAATCAAGTTCTGCATGTGCTTATGTTCGCTCGCATTCCTCCGCTTGACCTTCAAACTGTTCAAATCACGAAACAACCCTTCTATTTGGAAATTGAATTCGGCCTGTTTCTTGAACAATTCGTCATACTCCGTTTTTTTGCTTTCGAGCAGCGCAATACCTTTTTGAGCCGTGATTATCGAAATGCTTCCACATAATGTGACTATAACCAATGTGGCGACAAATATGATAAGAAAGGCCCATTTAGCCTGTTGGCGCTCATCCATGTTTGAAGCTTCCATATCTTAAGATTTAGTTAACATTAGCATTACATGAAAGACCATTTCTTTTTCTTCTCTTCAGGAAGAGGAGAAGAACTTTCCTCGCTCACTACAATGTTTTCGCGAACCAGTCCAATGTATTCCAATTCTCCCATTTTGTGGAACATCGTTCCTAAAAGTGTCATGAATCCTCCCAACACGCGCAACGACGCCCCTATGTCTACGTGGTTATAAGTAATGCCAACAACACTGTCTATGCTGTGCATAAAATCCGACGGTGTGATGTTGGTCCACTCATAGTAATATTGCAGCAATTCTTCGCGTATCGTTTCCGGAAGTGTTTGCAATGCGGAAATAAGCCCGTTGGCCAGTTCATTGACAGTTTGTACAAGAAAAATCGGAGACTGCTCTTTGGCAATCTGCTCGATAAAGAAAATATGTCTGTCATAAAAACCGGTGAAGGCTTCACATAAAATAAACGTATTGTTGGCTAAAACATCCCTGCGCTTATCAGACAAATTTCGGCTATAAATCAACCGTATGTCTTCTTTTATGGCATGAAGCGTATGCGTCAGCTGACTGATAAATACCTTTACTCCGTCATGGTGAGCGGCTTTCTGCAAGGGAGGGATATATTGACGGTCAATGGAGAATGTATTTCCATGTGTTTTTATTTCTCCTATCACTAAAAAATTTTTATTGTAGAAAGTCTTGTTTACCTGAACTTTAGGAAGAAGATGCAAGTCTATATGCGGCAAGACATACGGGTGATGCAACGGAACTTCCTCGGGATCCGGCTCTCCGACAGGAATCAGCTTGTTCGGGTTTACAGCGACCAAAATAAGATAAGAATTATCATCCATAGGCAGAGGATTCTTATCGGTCAATGTGGCCGTCGGCACATAATCTCCATATAGACCCTCATAAAAGAGAACGGGTAAACCGCTCCGGGTTATTGCATTGCACATTTTTAGTCTGACGGACAATGTGTCAAGCGATTCTCCGTTAATGGCAAACTCTACATTTTCGTTTGAATTATCAAACGATTTTCCCAATCCATAATTGTAGTCTGTCAACCTCTCTTCCGTACTTCTATAAAGTGATTCCATTACACTATGGTAGTTCCCGAAGAAATGGTTTGCGGTCAACTTTAAGCCGTTGACCCAATTAATCGGCAAATGTTCCATTTTCATACCTTTATTCATTTGTTGCAGTAGTGGCTGCTGTTACTCTTCGAATATATATAGGATAGTTGTTTTTTATACCATTCTGCTCACTGGTTTTTTCAGGATCCAGAATGCGTATCCACAAAGGGTAACTGAACCATTTCGTGGTATAAAACATCCATCCGATTTTATAGCCGTCTTTCTCCGTCTCGATTTTATTTTGGGGG
This sequence comes from Bacteroides sp. 4_1_36, assembly GCF_003466325.1. NCBI lineage: Bacteria > Pseudomonadati > Bacteroidota > Bacteroidia > Bacteroidales > Bacteroidaceae > Bacteroides > Bacteroides sp. 4_1_36. The sequence continues at coordinate 563,692 of NZ_QSOX01000001.1, read as the reverse complement.
AAACGTCTGTTTTGGTCCTCGATGAACCAATTGAACCAGTTCCCTAACGAGATGCCATCGGGCAACCTGACTACCAGCGAAGCGTAGAACTTGTCACCGATCTTCCGATTGATTTTAACCTTTACCGATTTGGATTCAAAGCTGTCGATATTGTCCCAATAGTTACGGTCGAACGTACCGAAAGCCAGTTCCCATGGAGTATAAATCGGAGGTGGAATCAACAGGAACAGTTTTCTACCTAACATTATCATGTAAGGAACCATAATCCAGACCACATTCAAGGCACACCAGAAAGCATAGGGCAAACGGCTTAACCACTCAAACACCAGATAATATATCCAACCGCCCAGCATTCCGGAAATTGACAGCAACAAGACAATCCCTCCGGCTGACTCTCCCAGTCCGATGGCTTTGAATAAGTCCGAACTTGTGAATCTCCAAAAAAGAAAGCCCAAGCAGATATAACATAAAACCGTGAGACTAAGCCCACCCCAAACAAATTCGTTCCGGAGAAATCCCAAAAGGCTGGGCAAAGCGATAATTAAAGCCGCAATAAGTATGAAAATAATGGCTTTTTTCATACTGAGTTTCCGTTTGAGACTTTTCATTCCGTTCAGAATGAAAAGCATGACCACCATAAGCAAGGGGGCCAACAAATATTTGATAAAGAAAGATAGTAATATTTCCATGTTCTACATATTTAAGTTGTTACAGATTCATATCATATCCCAAACGCTTTTCGCCTAAAATGCAGTCGATTTCTCCGACAATTCTATACTTTACATGAATTTTACGGAATGAAAGTATGAAGAATTCCAAAATAGTGGATACGGTTGCAACAGTATTGGTCAGGTAATGATAATCGTCAACTGATTGCGTTTGCTCAAACTCAATCATGGCTTCCAGATCATCCTCTTCGCATTCGACCTCTCCGTTCAGTCCCAGGGTTTCCCCCAATATACCTTCACCAATGGGGTGGTATATGGAAGCTGTCATCACATGCGGAATAAGTTTGAGCTGTATTCTCAGATTCAACACAATGAGGAATATCCGTTCTATTTCCGGCAAATTTTCCTTGTATTTTTCAGCATTGCACAGGAAAAGAAATAATTTGTACTTCTGGTGAGCAGAAATAGATAATGGGACATTCAGAAGTGTTTCAATGATCGAGTTCAAGTTTTCCCGGGATGCGGAATCTGTGAAAAAATTCAGATAGCGGCTGTTTATCTTTACATGTTCCTTGAAAAAAGCCGTATCAAATGGGGAAAAGAATGCTACCAATTCCTTTTCTTTGCTTTTATTGGCGCGTATGGCTTCCACAATCTCCCGGTTGCTCATTCCGGGGGTACTTATAACCAGAGGGTGAAACAGCAATTCCGGCAGTTGATGATATATACTGTTACGGGCCAGATGCAATGTGACGATCTCCTTGTATGAATTCAAGGTGGATACATAACGGACAGAGGCACTCAAAATATCTTTCGACTGTGTACGGGTGTTCATGCCATGACAGATAACCATGACCTGATCCTGTAAATCCTCTCCCAATATGAATTGTAATTCTTCGAAGAAGATCTCAGCGATATAATTGTTGGCCGGGCTACGTTTTAACCGGTTTATTTTCTCTTTTCGAGTTACTGGAGTTCCCATACAAGTTCATCGTTTCTACAGTTTACAATAATGTTGTCTCCGGGCTTGATTTGTTCTGAGACTATAAGCCTTGATATATTCTTTTTAATGTATGTCCGGATAACCCCTGCAATTGGACGCGCTCCGTATTTTGGAGAAAACCCTTTTTGCGAGAGGTGGCGAAGAGCCTCTTCCGACAATTCCAAAGATATATTTTTCTGTTTTAACAACTGGTTTTGCAGGCGTGAAAAATGTAGCAGGAAAATCTCCTGTGCAACCTTTTCATCAATGGGTGAAAACGGAACCACTTCCGTTAAACGTCCTAAAAACTCCGGCCTGAAATATTGGGCCATAACTTCAGTCAATTTTGCTGAACTCGGCGTATGTCCGGCCTGTATCTGCTCAACAATCCACTGGCTGCCGATATTGGATGTGAAAATAATGATAGAGTTGGAAAAATCTCCTTCCCGGCCCAGCTTGTCATGTATCTTACCTTCGTCCATCATTTGAAGGAAGACATCATATACACTGGTATGTGCTTTCTCTATTTCATCAAAAAGGACGACAGAATAAGGCTTTTGTCGGATTTGAGTGACCAAAAGCCCCCCTTCCTCATAACCGACATATCCCGGAGGAGCTCCGTATAATAATGCGGCTGAATGTTCTTCTTTAAATTCTGACATATCAAAACGAATCATGGCTGACTCGTCATCAAACAAAAGTTCTGCCAAAGATTTGGTCAATTCTGTTTTTCCGGTTCCTGTAGGGCCTAAAAAGAAGAATGAACCGATTGGCTTTTTCGGATCGCTCAATCCGCTGCGGGATTCAATAATCGCATCCGATAATGTGGTAATAGCCTTATCCTGTCCTTTGACCCTTTCCCGAAGTTTGCTCTCTATTCCCAAGAGCCTGTCTTTTTCTCTTGCCTGAATTTTACCGATGGGGATATTGGTACATTCAGCCACAATTGCCTCTACTTCTGCCGGAGTCACTTCTTTAATACTGCAAGAGGACAATTCTTCCAATTCGGAAAGTATTTTTTCTATCCATTGGATTTTGACTTTATTGTCATCATCGTCATTCCAGACATAAGTATCTGAAAGTTTGGTTGTAAGAACTGCGCCTGCCTTGTTGAAAATCATACGATAAAACATCTGCAAGTCTGAGTTGCTGATATTGTCACCCTTTTCTTCCAACAAGTTCTGCAATTCTTTTTGAAAATTCTTGATTGTATTTATCGAATTCTTATTGCACAAGCGTACGGCTGCAGCTGTTCTGTCCAAGAGGTCAATGGCAGCTGATGGCAAATTTCGTTCTTTGAAATAGCGTTTGGATAGTTGTATTATATTCAGGACACAGTTATCCGCAATGCTGAGCCCATAATATTCTTCTATTCTATTTTTATGCCGGTAGAGGGAGCATAACAGCGTGGAATGATCCAGTTCTTCTATTTTTATAATATCCAACCGACTTTCTATGGAGTGTTTTTCTATATGTTTCCGATATGCGTCATTAGTAATCGTAAGTATAAGATTACATGCCCCTTCGCTAATCTGTGCGTTGAGGATATTAATCAAAGTGGTCGCCTTTCCTGAAGTTCCATTTTCAAGCAATACCTGCAAATCATCTATTACCAGACCGACACGGTCCAACTGATTCAATTTGTGCATTAAGGCGACAACCTTTTGTGCTATTTCATTTTCTGAAGAAGTTGCAGCAAGCAGCTTGGCTGTATTCAGCCCCACAATAGAAACCTGCTGCAGCAGTTCATCCTTATTATGACAGATTTCTTTCACAAAGGCATCTATAAGGGCTGTTTTTCCTATACCGGAATCGCCAACAATCAGAAGCCCCTTGTTTTCGGAACGTTCCAGACATTCAAGCATCGTCCTTATCTCTTTATCACGCCCGACTACAATCTCCCCGGCTGTGATAGTTGCTTCAGTTTTCAGATTTTCCGCATAAGGGAAGGACGCCAGTATACTGTTTTCCTCTCCTTGATAGGAATAAGCTGGGGTCAAAGCATTGTAAAACTTTAGAATATCCTCTTCGCAAACACCAAGGATTTCGATTTGCTGGTGGGAATAGATAACTCCCTCACGGGATATTGCGGCAAATATGCATAACGCATCAATGCTGTCGCTACCTAATTTGATTTTGGAGCGTTCAGCTTCATCAAAGACCCTGGCCAGATCATCGTCCGGAACAATCTCACTGGAATCACTTTCCGGGGAGGAGTACATTTCCCTACGGGTATCGAACCATTCCATAAGGTAAGCAACATCCTTTTGCATCGAATGCAAAATATCCGAAAGGCCGGTACTCTCTGTCAGCATGGCCAGGACGAGATGGGGTACACCATAAGTGCTTTGTTTTTCCTGACGGGCCATACCTTGGGCAACTTTTATGGCGGCAGTCAGACTGGGGCTATAATCACTGTTTATCATAGAAATACTATTTTATAAGATGAATTACAAACAGAACGTTCTGCCATATCCTTTTCAAGAAAATGGGCCAATACAGATAAGTCCGGTAAGTTTTCTATATCCTGCTTTAATCTGATTTCTATTTGCATAACGCGGGCAAATCCTTTCTTTCTCTCCGGCGAAATGGTAACTCCGTCTTTGACTTGTACAGACTCTACATTATTCCCTATTTTATGGTATATGTAATTTTGAATATCTTGCTTGGAAACAATGCGGTCCCGACTGATAAGACCATATCTGAGACTGTGAATCAAATCGGCATCTTCCGTATGGATCTTTCCTCCTTGTACACGTGTCCTAAATACAAGACTTGCCGCATCATACTTTTCCATATTGAACTGTTGGATGAAAGCTCTTTCATCCAGACCGTTAGCCAATGTTCCGGCAGTTATCCAAAACTTTATTTCTGCGCTTGTAGCATCAGGGTCAGGTACGGTTAATGCGAAGACCCGCTCTCTTTTGTCATTCTTGATTGCCGCTCCGAGATTTTTTTCCACCTCGTTTAGTTTTGAGAATAAATCTTTAAGGGAGGTAGTGAGCATATCCGGATTCAAAGCGGCAAAAGCATTTCCGTCTTCTTTGATCCGCTGTAAAACTTGAGTGATAAGATCAGCCGCATTGTCTGAATCAAAACGTTCCAGATCACCGAAATACAAATCAAAAATTCCTGTCGGATTTTCTTCATATTGTTGCAAACGGTTAATATATTTCTTCCCCTTGTTGTCATAAAGGGAGCGTATGCTTAGAAAATACGAACCTTTAGGACTGGGTAGAGGGATGATACGACCGTTGCTTGTGAAATTGTGCTGTTTATAAAGCATCCTTCTATTGACAACGGGAAACGTATTCAAGTAAATATCCAAATCCTCAATGCAGGTAGTATTGTTAAATACTTCTGGTAATTTGATCTTAATCCAGAAGTATTTTCCTTTTGTATCTACATCTTTAATAGGCTCCTTAACTGGAAATAATTGTTCAATCGTTTGAGGCATTTTGTTCGCTCCAGCCAAGTTTATTTTGAAATAATAGTTGCTATAAAAGCTTTTAATCTCTTCGTAATAATGGGCGTTATTAAATGAATCCGGAATATCAATTCCATGCATTACCGGCAACTCTTTACCTGTGCAGTCATAAAACTGGGCCATTTTCAAAAAAGTCAATAGGAATGCATCATGGGGAACCAGGCAAAGCGTTATGTCTTGTAGCCCCGCCAATTGCTTTTCCTCTATAGAAACCCCAAGCCATACAACATAGGATTCCACCTGATTTTTCTTAGTTAAAAATTGGGTGGAATAAGAGTGTTTTTCCGAGTTTATCTTGATGGAATCTCCATAAGCGACTAAACTAATTTCGGCATTGATCAGAGGATAAGAGAAAAGAGGTGTAAAAAACACCTGAACACTTTCCTTTCCAAAAACAAATTTTTCCGTATAGAAATGATCTTCCGCATCAAGCACACACGATTCTTCCGAGCTGGGATTAACAGACATCAAAGCGTGTGCGGGAATCGGTAGCGACCATTTATTATCGATAAGAATTCGAGACAGCTGATACAATATGCGGGAATCAAGTTTTTTTATATCTTGATGAAGACGGGCTGATTCATAGGCAAAAACATCCAATAACAGATCAACTACCGGATCCATATTGCGGGAATCAGTAATGCCCCAGGACTCCATTGCATACTTTAATATCCGCTCTTTTATTTCGATCAATTTTCTATCTGCCATAAATACTCCTTATTAATTATTGTGAAAGCGGACTAATATAAACAAGTGTACTGAAATGGAACGGCTGGTCTGTCAGACCAACTCTACCCGTAACCGTTATCTGGGCTTTACGGCGTATATGCGTATTCCTCTTGTTATCACTGTCTATTTCTGAGAGGTGAACATCGACTTTGACATCAGTCAGTCGTCTTTCATAAGTAAGGATGGACTCAGTCAGGGATTCCTGAACCTTGGTTTCCCAATCGCTTATTTTCACCAGCTGGCTGAACTCAAGTTCCCAAATGACAGAGCCATAGTCTTCTTTGCCGACAACTTCTCCATGATGGGAAACTATCAGCAACATTATCTGCTGTGCGATAGACTCTTCAAAAGAGCAGCGTTTCAACTTTCCGTTGACAGCAGACTGTAAACTTACTGGTATTTTTAGATAACTCATATTCTATTATATTACCCACGTTTGCAAATATAATGTTTTTGAAATATAACGGCTATATTTTTCATAAATTAATTTCCGCTTCTTTTGCTGGATAAAATTTAATTCGTATATTGCGCCCATGAGAGATAAGCAACATAATTTGTTAACAATTTAAATGATTGAGAACTATGGGACTCTATAATTATGGAATTGGAGGCAACGAAGTAAAAGTGGACGCAAATGAATCCATTGCTGATATCCCTTCCAACCGAACTTTGATGGTCCAGAAATTAACGGATGAAGCTCCTACTTCTCCTGAGTGTGTTTACGGACTGGAAACAGTAGAAGATGTGTTTGAACATTTTGAGCCGACTGTGCAATTAGAGCATGTAGATGCCGGAGGTGCCGAAATTAAAGAACTAATGGCTTTCAGGAACCTTGGGGATTTTGATGCTAAAAAGATTAAGGAGAATAGTGAGTTCTTGAGCGGGCTTGACATCGAGAAAGAACAAAGTGTTAAAATTGCCAGACAGCTGACATCGAACAGGGCGCTTCAAAAAGTTATTGAGAATCCTGAAACGAGGAATGCCCTGGCAGAAATTATAGAGAATTCCATTCAAGAAATTCAGGCTGCACAATCCAAATCTAAACTTTAAAACCATCATCACATGAAACCGGATAATCAACAACAAAAACAGCAGGCTGTAACAACTTCTCCTCAATCCTCTCAGCAAGGTCAAGTTGCTTCCGTAGCTGCGATAGACCGTCTTAAAGAATTCGGCGGTTTTTCTTTCTTAGAGAATATTATAGATGGATTCTCCAATTTAAATCCTAACAGAAAAGCCCGGCGAAATATTTTCTTGACGGATGAACAATGGGCGCTTGAACGAAAGGCCCTTACAAACCGTTTGTCCGTATGGTTGGATTTGTTACGAAACAATGATTCTGCCGAGAAAATGCGTGATAAGGCAAAAGAAACAGCTATTCAGGCTGAAGAACTATTGAATAAAAACTTGAAATCCGCTTTGGCGCGTACCCATGACCTGGAGAAAGCTTATCGCACCGTAGCTTCATTCTATAAGAATACCGAGAGTGACAAGGTCAAGAACATCACGATTGTCAATGCCAGCATTGAGCAGTTACGGGATTTGGATAATACTGTTTTTGCAGACCACATCAGCAAAGAATTGAAGCAAAATTTTGACCGCTTGGATTTACGCCGAAATTATTCTCTTCTGGTTGTGCCCGGATATTTGGGCTCCAATGCCATTTTGGACAAGTGGTCAAAAATGGCTCATGAAAATAAAGCCTTCTTAATAACGGATTTCCAGGATTTGGAATCTCCAGATGATGTTGTTGATATATTCTTTAATGCAGATCATACCGGTGGCGATGATTTTAAATCCAACACGGTAATGACTTGTAATTGGCTGTTGGGACGTCAAAAGGAAGAAGCCGTAGGAGAAGAGGAGAATTTGTATATCCCGCCTTCAGCCGCTTTGGCCGGAAAGATATACAGCACCCGAATGTCACAGGTTGTGGCCGGAAAAAAATTCGGTGGTCTGAATGAAATCGAAAGTGTACGTTTTGACCTCAAACGCAGCGAGATATCAGAACTGGAACGCATGGGGCTTGTGCCTATGGTAAACGAATACAGCAAGGTTATGGCATTCTCTGCAAAGACTCTTTTCAATGGAGACAATCTTGGATTGCAAACCTATTCGGTGGTACGTGTTTTTGACTATATTACCAAAGTTTTATTTGACTTCCTGAACCGGCGTGCCTTTGAAAATTGGGATACGCGTATCGAAGCCGATTTGCGTTCCCAAATTGTGAAATTCCTTGATAGCGTAATGGGACCGAATAAGTTGATCGAGCGCTTTAAGGTTGTGAAAATTGAACAACACCCGGAACTGAAAGACTGTGTATTACTGGATATTCATATTACCCCATTCTTCCCGGCCAAGAGTTTTGTAATCCAATTGGCAGGACATAAAGGAGATAGTCCGGAAGAGGCTGTTTGGGAGAGCGAATATAAACAAGTATAAGTGAAAAAATAACAAAAAAGGATTGCAGGTTTGTTGCCACAACATTCCTGCAACCTTTTTTTAGGACGATATAAGTTATGGGGATCACATTGCTGCAATTTAAAACAATGTGTCAGAATCGGCAACGGTACACCGGTTACGTTGAAGGTTTAGGATATGTCTGTTGGCGTCCAAGATATGTTATATATGACAGGCTGGACATGTCTTACAATAAGCCGTCAGGCTCGGAAAAAGTCGCATTTTATGAACTTGTTATAATTAAAAACGAAGAAAATACCCAAAGTGGATTCTCGCCATTAAGAGAAGTAAAGGATATGGCTATAAATGCCCTGTCTGTATATGGTGCTATTAATTCAGTAGAGCAGCTGTCAACCAAGCCGGTGGTTTTAGGACCGGATTACATTCAAATAAATCGTCAAGGTACGCTTGTACGCAATCGTAATAAGAAATACACAACAAAAGGAAAAATTGCAGGGCGTATCGGAGATAAATTATTTGGGATTGGAGTTATTATCGACTTAGCTTTGTGGCAAGCAGGTGAACAGGAATGGTACCAGACGAAAGTTAATATCGGGGTTAATACCGGTATTTTCTTAATAGGACAAGTTTGTCCTCCTGCCGGGGTTGTGTTAGGTATTTTATGGTTTATTCTTAATGCGGTACATACAGATCCCCGGCCTTCTCCCGGCATCTATGAGCAGATACATGGAAGCATTGCACCGGCTGATGCGACTAAAGTTCATAATCCGTATTATGATAATAGAATTATATCACGAAAATATGTTCCTTCGCAATACAATTTCGAACAAAAATAAGATATTATTTTGGGATAATATTTTTTTTTGGGTCCGGTCTTATACTCCTAAAGGAGGATATGCACACCGTGCTTACGGAGTTATTACATTAATTCAATATGTGTATTTGTTATTGATAATCTCCATAGTGGTTAATTGTCTGGATTGGGAAACCGCCTTATGGATATACTCCAATCAAAAAAATATTATTTTTGCTGTAGGGATAATTTTCCCTTTACTCTTTTTTGCAAACTCGTTAATATATAACGACCACAAGTATCAAAGTTTAGATGATAAGTTCATGCAAATAACTTCTGGTAAAAAGAAAAAGCTTAAAAGAACCTTTTTTATTGTTTTGGGCATTACTGCAATAATTGTATTTATAGAAATCAAACTGTTTCATCTGTTTGAAGAGAATTTCATACAATATCCTTAATGTATATCTGCGAGATTGCGCCTTGCAAGCAATATTTAATATGATGTGGACAAGCCGGGAGCCCTTACAGGGTGGAAGAACTGGAAGTTTGAGACGGAAAGTCCGGCTACATTTATTTTATTCCACCTAAAATATCATATAATCTTATTTCAATAAGTATCTGTGTCGCAACTCTTCCTTATCCTGCCTGATTGAGATGGGGCCGCCCGGCTTCCTCCTGCCGAACAAACCAATCCACGCTTCTCTTTTTAAAGAAAGAGCCGGGCTGAATAATCTCTTAATAAAAAGCCATATGCATGAAGTAGATAATCGAATTTTCATATTGATACGCCTAAATCCCCGTTTTTTTCATTACCTTTGTCTATAGACTGATAAAATTAGTAACAATGAAAGAATCCATAACCATAAAGAATGTTGGTCCACTGAAAAATATTCAAATAGACGACATTAAACCCCTTACCGTATTCATCGGTAAGTCTGCAAGCGGTAAGAGTACAATCATGAAAATAGTTGTGCTTATGCGTTACATCTATAAAATGGTAAATATCCGTTCCTATTTAAGGAATGCAAAGATTACACGTTCTCCATTCAAACTCCGGTTCGACTCCTTGCTCCACGACGGTTTGGACAAAATGATAACAGCAGATACGGAAATTTATTATACGGTAGAAATGAACGGCAATGCATATACTATATCTTATGCCAAGAAAAACTTGCAAGCCAGCATTAACATTCCCAATAATGACTTGGTATTCTTCAAAGAATCATACATATCTGAAACGAGAAGTGTCATACCTGCATGGACATCCAAAGTCTCTTCATTCAAGGGGGCAAGCCTCGGATTCTTTTTCCATGAGACATTCAATGATTTTAATAATGCTACGGATGTTATCAAGGAGCAGCAGTTGGAATACCTGAATCTGAAAATGAAAATACAGAAATCAGGAAACAAGCCCAAGTTATTTATGATAGAATCTGAGCAGGAGGGTTCTGTTCCTGTAGAGTTAAGGTATGCATCTTCGGGTATTCAGACCTCGGCACCCTTAGTTGCTATAATACGCTACTTTGCTAAAGAGTTCTCTTTTAAGGATGCTTTCCAGCGTTCCGTGCTAAGTTACCTGTTCAAGCAGGACCTTCTTACAAAATTCACTCCGGGAATCAATCAAAATGAACTGGCAAAGTATGTACATGTTCATATTGAAGAGGCAGAATTAAGCCTGGATCCCGAAGCGCAAAGAGGACTGATCAACAATATAGTCAGTGAGGCTTTTCATAAAAATGATGTTGATAGGAAACTGGGATTGATGATCGCTACCCATAGTCCCTATATAGTTAATCACCTGAATGTGTTACTCCGTGCCAGTTATTTTGAAAAAGCACGTAAGAACTATCCTTTTTTGGAAAAGGACAATATTGCCGTATATAGAGTAGGTGAAGGTACACTTACCTCCTTAATGGCCACAGATAATGATACGGAAGAGTATGTCATTAATACATACGACCTTTCCGACACCATGGAAGAAATTTTCAATGAATACGAAAGCATGGAGGAACAGGAAAATGGACAGCGCATTAATTGATTTCCTAAAAAAAGATTATCCTTCTCATTTCGGAGTGGTGTGGGATGAAACTACTATGTCTATCCGTAGGGAACAACGTCCGAGAGGGAAACATGAAATCCGGGACCAACAGCCCAAAATTGTACAGTATTCCGGTAAGGGTGTTTCTATAATTAATAATAACTCGCTTGTCGATATAGAGATTATAGATTTTGAACACTATATTAATTTATTTCATGATACAGCTGCGGGTATGGGACGAAAATGTGATTTTATCATAAACCCGATAGCTGGATACGACTTCATTGTCTTCAATGAACTGACAGAAAGTCAGGGCCAGTATATTCGACCGTTCAATTCACCAACAACAGGGGACAAAAAAGAGGGTAAACTGGCCTATGCAAAGAAGCAACTGGAAATTTCCATTGAAAAATTCTATAGTGTAAGCGACTTTTTAGATGGGTATGAAAAGAAGATTGCCCTTTTTTCATATCGATTGACTGATGGCAAACCGGGACATCTTATGACTAAATCCATGAATGCTTTCAGAAGACCGCAAAAAATTTTATCTAACATCCGCGCTCATGAACCCCTAATACATGGTTTTGTATTTGAACAAAGGATGTATCATGAAGAATACAAAGTAAACTGAATATAACATTCAAGATATGGCAAACAACGAACATAACCCAATAGCCATAAGAATCAGTCAAATTCAAGACTTATGGATTCAAAACAGGACAAACCATCCTGACGCAAAGGTGTATTGTCTGACATGTGACCAAGAGGATTTCCCTTTGGTGGAGGGTTTTATTCGTCTTGAAGGTTCTCCTTACGGGAGGTCCAGTGATACGATTCTTGCCTTTATGACGGATTATGATTCCCCCGCGGCGTTTTATTCTTTTCTAATCAACGAGTGGATCTCATCTTTTGCGGCAGAATTGGAAAAACACCCGGATTGGAACTGGACAGATTTCGAGGAACTGAAACAAGAGGCAGGCATTCTTAAACAGGACAACCCCAAAATCCTGAAAGACTTTTATATTCGTATGGTAAGCAGTTTTAAGATTTTCGAGGGGGTTGCCGGCAACATTCTTGGTATAACGATAATCATTTATCGAATCCAGGACGTGGAGTCGCTAAATAATTCTATAAAGGAATTGGCCGAGGCTCTTCCCCCGCATGTAAGTCTTATTCTGACGGACTATAACGGCCGTGAGGTATATGGCTTGTTGCTGGAGAATATGAAAGAAAAAGCCTGTCGGATAAATATTCCCGACCAGAACATGTCTGAAGCCTATAAAGAAATAGCAACACAGGGGGATCCACACGATCCGCAGGTGAAATACCGCTGTTGTCTGTTCGCCTTGGGGGAAGCAGCCAATGCTGGAAAAAAGAAAGAGGTTAAACGCTTGGGAGAAGAGCTTATAAAGATATGTCGTGAAATTGGGGGGATTGAAATGTGGGCTTCCGCATACCTTATATATGGAGGTTTTATGTTGGGCTTCAAGGATGAAGCCGCATTCACGCACAAACTGCTTGACAAGGGGATCGGCATAGCGCAATCTGCAGGACAGAAGGAAACAGCTTGTATCCAGATATTGATACAGCTCTATGATTATAAAGGCATTGCCTATAACCTGTCGAGAGATGCGCAAAAGGCAGTTGGCTGTTTTTTGAAAGGAGCGGAAATTGCCAGGGAAGAAGATTTAAAATCTATGGCTGTCAGTCAATATGGCTATGCGCTGCTTGTTGCATTGAAAAAGGATCGTTTCTTTTACGAACCGATCCTAACGGAGGCTTTTGAATATGGCTATGCACTGGATGATGACGAATTGAGGACGGTTAATTTATCCTTCATAGCCCATACTTATATTGGAAAGATATATAGTATTGAAGCCGAGAAGCGGGAAGAAATCGAAAAACGCATGGAGGCTCTTTACGGCGAAGATTGGCAGGCTGGCTCAAAAGAGATAGGTGCCAAGCTGGAAAATGAATATCTGTTGATTAAAAAGTGACAATGCAAATTTACTGTATATTAATGCAATAAGTTATTTTCATAAGTCGAAAAATACTTTTTTTGTGTTTTGCAAAAAAATATCTCTAAAAAATTTGGAGTTTTAATTTTAATTTCCTATGTTTGCCAACAACAAAGATGATGTTTTATTTTTCTTCTTTTTCTCCCACAAATAAAACAGAAATCAACATGGAAGAACCGGAGGAAATTTCAAAAGATCGTTTTTGAAGTTTTCTCTTTTTTGTTTTTATCCCATAAGAACTGAATTCAAAAAAGAGAGGAGAGATATTCAAAAACCATTGTTAAACTTTTAAATTTTCATTGATTATGGCATCATTTAGAGCAACATTGGAATTTGCAGGAAAAGAGTATGATGTGCTGCACTCCGAGTATGAATTCAGTCGTACGACCGACTCTAAGGGAAAACCCTCCTCAAATATTCAGGGAGGACGCGTAGGGGTTGTTATCGAATCCACTGATGACACCGCTACTATTGAAGCCATGCTGAACAGCCAGTTCAAGCAGGTAGAGGGAAAGATTGTCTACAAGAAAATCGAGGAAGACGCGAAGATGAAGGAAATCGAGTTCAAGAACGCCTACATCGTACATTACAAGGAAACCCTCGACGTGAACAACGAAGTGCCAATGACAATCGCGCTGACCTTCTCGGCTGAGATGATCAACGTGGGGAACGCCGCTTTGGACAATCGCTGGCCGAAGAACTGATATTTTCAGCTTGAACACCCGTCCGGGATGTAATAAGAATTGCCGCCTGACGGATTTTCCGTTGGGCGGCAATTGTGATTTTTAACTAAAATATAGCCGTTATGCTCGAGCAGAAGAAAACAACAGTCAGCATTGAAGGGAGTCCTCTGCCCTCCTTTTCTCAGGTCATATTGAAACAATTCATTAATGACCATCACTATTTTGATGTTCACATGGACATAGAATCCGGAGAACTTTATGCGGCACATACGCTTGACAAAAGCAAGAACTGGGTAGGCAAGAAACTGGATATTCAACTGGGAGATAATGTTTTCAAGGGTATCATAACTCACGTCGAGCTTCATCGTACCCAAGGCAATCACGGCTATCTGCTTATACAGGGATATTCTTTAACATTCCTGCTTGAATCAGAATTGAACTGTGCTTCATGGACAAAAAAAACATTATCCGGCATAGTTAAGGAAATATGTGACAGGGATGGTGTCCCTTGTCTGGTTAATCCGGAATACAAAACAGAGATCGAATATGAATGCCAGTATCGCGAAAGCGATTTTGATTTTATCCGGCGTTTGGCACGGCAATATCATGAATGGCTGTATTATGACGGACATCAGCTGGTATTTGGCAAACCATCGTCACTTCCACCTCCTGTCTCTTTGGCTTATGGCCGCGAAATTTCGGATTTGAATATCGGTATTCAGACACTTGCACGACCTTTACAAGGAAGTTCATACCATTCAGGAAATGCACAGACATATAAGGCTTCTACTCCGGATGCTCCAAAGGGGCTGAATATGCTGGGACAATCTGCATTCGACGCTTCTATAAAACTATTCAAGTCTCCGGCTGTCCAAAACTCTGAGATTAGGGTTGCCAACAAGAGTCAGCTTGATAATTATTTCCAGAAAAAGCAACAGGGTGACACAGCCTCATCACATTACATAGCTTGTGATACCGACAGCAATCTTGTAAATTTGGGTAGCGTAGTTGAAATTCAGACTGCAATCCAGATTTTTCAATCTGTTTTTGAAGAAAAGAGTTTGGGAGAATATATCGTAACGGAGATTACACACTTCTCAGGTGCGGGAGAAAGTTATTATAACAGTTTCACGGCTATCAGTTCTTCTGTTCCGACTCTTCCCCCTCCCGATGTGCCACTGCCGGTTGCACAAACCCAGCAGGCTGTGGTAATAAGCAATGATGATCCGGAAAAGCAAGGACGTGTGCAGGTTAAGATGAGTTGGCAAGGCGATGGAATGCAGACATCATGGATTCGTGTCTTGACACCGGATGCCGGTGTAAGCGATAAAGTTTCTACAAATCGCGGGTTTGTATTTATCCCGGAGAAAGATGATATCGTCCTTGTCGGTTTTCGCTATGACGACCCCAACCGCCCATTCGTGCTTGGAAGTTTGTTTAATGGAAAAACCGGAACCGGAGGAGACAGCGGGAACAAGAAAAAGAGCCTGACAACGAGAAGCGGTTGTACCATTACCATAGACGATGACGAAGGCAGTATCACCATGAAAGATAAGGATGGCAATAGCTATGCGGCTGATGGACAGGGAAACATAACTATTTCCGCCTCAAAATCCATCAAGTTGTGCGTGGGGGAAACTTCCATTGAATTGGATAGTGAAGGCAATATTACATCCAATGCTGCTGCCAATATCTCGGAAACGGCCGGAGCGGACATCATCCAAGCCGCCCAAAAAGTGAGCACTTCTGCCGAAACTTCATATAACATAAACGGTAATGAGGTTACTGCTACGGGGAAAAGTACGGCAACACTTTCCGGAGGCACACAGGCTACTGTGGATTCCAGTGGCACAACGGCTATAGCAGGTACAATCATTAAACTGAATTAATTTATGAGCAACGCCATACAACAGATAGCAGACAATATGCTTTACCTTTGGGAGGAAGCCATAAGTCATCCCGTAAAAATGGTTCGTATAGTTATTAATCCTGGAGATGAATCCATGCTCAAGGCATTTTATGACTATATGTTGGCCATTGACAGCGACGAGGAGGATATGGTTTTCGTCATAGCCTTGCCGTTTATGTCTGTTGTAGAATATAGCGATAAAGTTCTTCGGTATATAGAGCGGCAGATTGAATATTGGAATGATTCCGATAAGCCGGAAGACATTATTTTTGAGAGAATAGACTGGACTCCGGATTTTACACTTGGAAGCAAGGATAATCCTGCGCAGTTGGTTGTTGAGAATTTCAATAGATTGGCAAAGGTTATCGTTGGCGGGACTGATATGAAATGCAGTTTTGTCTTTGATATCGAGGGTACGCAGGAGTATGAAGAATGTCGATTTTGGTTCGAACAGGCTCTGTCATTGCCGTTCAATGCGCAGATGGTTTGGGGGATCAGTGACATTATCGGGCAGGAACAGTTCGGTGACATCATGTCTAAGTATCCGAAAGAAACGACCAGTATTTATCCACCGATCAACATGGATGAGGCCGTTGAAAAATTGGCTGAACAGGCCGCCAATGAGGATACTGGTGATCCGGGCGCCAATGCTTTTCGAATAATGTTGGTGAAACTAATGAATAGCGTGAAGAAAGGGGATGCCGCGCAGACTGAATTTTATGCACGCAAGTGCTTGGATATGGCTCTCGTCAATGTAAAAAAGGACTTAAACTGGCTGAGTCAATTCGTTACTGTCTATACCATTTTATACACTGACCGTATTACACGTAAAGATTGGGACATGGCTCTCTATTTTGCCAACAAGGCGGTAGAATCGGCACAAATGGGTGAAGGCAGGCTCGAGCCTTCACTGTCCGGCCGTTTGCTTGGTGGTGCACTTTTGGGAAAAGCCTCCATATTGGTGCATCGTTCCGGGTGGCAGGAAGCTGCTGAAATATATAAGGTGGGAGCGGATGCTTACTCCCGATGTAAAGACTATCTTATGCAAGCAGAGGCTTTGCGAATGTGCGGATGGTGTCGAGAAAAAAATCACGAGAACGCTTTGGCGGCAGAATGTTACATTGAAGGATTCCGTTTGGCAGATAAATTATCTGTTGAGCTGGTAAGGCACTCCTCTTATCCATTGTTGCTTCTCAAGCTGCTTGAGAGTTCGAACTACCAGTCTTCTGTCGGCAAAGACGAAATCGATTCGGTATTAACACGCATAATCGGGAAAGACTGGGAAAATTTCTTATATGAGTACAAACGGAATTTAGGGAAATATTATGAACTGGCTGAACAAAATATGGACAACGCTGCAACAGATATTCACTGATGGACCGGATTATATCAAGTCTAATCCGAAATCAGGTTATCTTATTGTTATACTGATTTTATTGGTGTGGCTTCTTGGATTATTACTGGACTGGAAATGGACTTATGCCCGTCCCGGCAGTTGGGGTGGAAATTTCTGGTTGGACATATTGGGACCTAATGGCTTACGCTTTTGGCTGGGGGTCATTGTCGTACTTGCCATTTTCTTGTCAGGCTATTTATTTTTTAAGACTTAAAACTATTAAAGGATATTGTTATGTCATCAGGAACAAGTTATTTCGACCAGGTAAGCTCGCAGCTTGAAGTCACTGTCGGCAAACAAATGTCTGGTGTGGTTTCCGGAGTTTCTGCTAATGCAGAAGCTGGTGTGTCACCATCGATAAATGCTCTCGACACGGGATTAAAGGCGGCAACCGCCCTTGGCAGCTTGGCTGACAACGTGAGTGAGGCAGCCATACTGCCCGTACTCGGCGCATTGGGTATGAAAGGACAGGCCTGCCTTCCCATATCCAAGCAACTTGATCCTGTAATCGGAGTGGATATACACTTGGTGAACATACCTCCGGCAACAAGCGTACCCATGCCGCATCCGTATGTGGGCACACTATTATGCCCTCAAGATTTTATGACCGCAGCAGTGGCCTCGTTTATACCGCCTCCGCCAACAGCAGAGGATACTGGAAGTGCGGACTCTGCCAAACTTGCGGAAATCGGACATACCGCATTGACAATGGCCGTGGGCATGTTGGGTGCAACCGTCAAAATAGGCGGATTTATTCCTCGTGCTGTAGCTTCCACACCCACACGTAGCATACCGCATATTCCTATGGGAGCCGGATTTGCTGCCAACTCTCTCCCGATCCCGAAGAATAACGGACACGCATTCATGGGAAGCCTTACGGTACTGGCTGACGGATTGCCTCTTTCAGGAGGAGGTACGCACCTGCATCTGGATTGTAACGACCTCGGTATGGCCAGTGTACATAAGGTGCCGGGACTATTTCTGCCTACGGGAGTCATTAATCCGATTCCCCCTGCAAAACAGATATTGACCAGCCCCATTCCCGTACCGCTCAACCCTATGGCCGCACTTTCCCGTAAATGCATGGGGGCTTTCGGCAGAGCCTACAAGAGAAAGACCGCAAAGGTGGCAAAAAAACTGCACGACGCGGTAAATGACAAAATAAAGAGCAAGTCCTTGCAGAATATGCTGCACAAAACGATCTGTACCGTCACCGGACATCCCGTTGATGTGGCAAGCGGCACGTTCTTTACTGATGAAGAGGATTTCTGGCTGGACGGCCCGATTCCGCTTTCGTGGGAACGTACATGGTACAGTCGCAGCGATTACCGTGGCCCCTTGGGCAACGGCTGGCATCACGCCTATGACATGGGGATTGTCGTGGAAAACGGAATACTAACTTTCCGTATGTCGGACGGAATACCGGTCGCATTTTCCCTGCCCACAGAGAAAAATCCGTCATTTATACGTTCCGAACGGAAAGAAGCACGGAAAGAGAAGGACGGTTATTGTATCTGGGATATGGACGAGGATCTGTACTATCGTTTTACACGGAAAGAGTATGACTCCATACATCTGCTTGAAAGCGTGTCCGATGCTAACGGCTTTGCCATACGGTTCAGTTACAGTGCCGAGGGCTACCTGCGCAATATAACGGACAGTGCAGGGCGCCATCTGAGGGTGGAATACGATGTCCGCAACGGACGCATCATGGAAATATGGGCTCCGCATCCCGAAAATGCGGATGAGGAAATCATACTTGCCTCTTACGATTACGATGCCGAAGGAAATATGATACGGCAACGTAATGCGGTGGGTGATGCGATGCTCTATGAATATGCCGGACGCCTGATCGTGAAGGAAACGTGGCGTAACGGACTCTCGTGGTATTTTGAATATGACGATACGGGTATCGGTGCCCGCTGCATCCACACATGGGGGGGCGACGGCATATACAATCACAAGCTGAAGTTTATGAACGGGCTGACAGAAGTACTTGACAGCCATGATAAACTGACAGTTTATCACCACCGTGACGGGCTTGTATATCTGAAAATAGACGCCAATGGAGGTGAACACCGCTGGAAATACGACACGGACAGGAAACTTTTGCAGGAAACGGATCCGGCAGGCAACAGCTACCTGTACAAGTATGACCGCTGGGGTAACTGCACGGACAATTCGGATCCGGGCGGTGGCAGTGTTTCTGCGGTATTCTTCCGGAAAGGTGCGTTACGCAACAGGCCGATAAGTGTGACTACGGCAGACGGGGGAACATGGATGTTCGGCTATGACGACAAGGGCAATGTGATGAAGCGCACAAATCCGGAGGGAGCTGAGACAAAAATAGAATACCGTGAAGGATTGGTTAGTCGTGTGACGGATCCTTACGGTGTGATGACAACCCTTTCTTACGACAAGGACGGAAATCTTACGGAAGTGGCAGACAGCCGTGGCAATGTGTTACGTTACCGATACGACCGGATTGGACGCTGCCTTCGCGTTACGAATCCGAAAGGCGCAGAACAGGTACGCAAGTACGACTTGGTTGGTCGTGTGGTGGAGGTGGAAGATTTCGATGGAAACCATATATTCCTGACTTATGACGGAATTGATAACCTGGTGGAATATCGTGATAACCTGCAACAGGTGGAATACCGCTATGCGGGAATGTGGAAACTGACTTCCCGTCGGGATAGCCGTGGCGTAGTAGCGTTCCGCTACGATGGAGAGGAACGCTTGCGCAAGGTAATCAACGAACGGAGGCAATGCTATGACTTCGACCTTGATAATACGGGTAACGTAATTAGCGAGGTGGGCTTCGATGGAAAGAGAAGGATATACAAACGTGACATAGCCGGACGGGTCGTGAGCGAGAAATTGCCGAGCGGAACGGAAAGGGAGTATGAATACGATGCGGCATCACGCGTTACGCGTGTTTCTTATGTCACAACTGACGAACCGGACCAGACTTATCAGTACGGCATATCGGGCAGGCTTGTGGAAGCCGTAAGAGGTGAAAGCCGTGTGGAGTTTACATACAATACACTGGGGCTCCCGGTTAC
Source organism: Bacteroides sp. 4_1_36 (assembly GCF_003466325.1). NCBI lineage: Bacteria > Pseudomonadati > Bacteroidota > Bacteroidia > Bacteroidales > Bacteroidaceae > Bacteroides > Bacteroides sp. 4_1_36. The sequence continues at coordinate 543,503 of NZ_QSOX01000001.1, read as the reverse complement.
GGAAACGACGGATGGAGAGACCATCACACGTACTTATGATAAGGTCGGGCAGATTCTTTCTTTACAGAGTACACTTGGAGCAGACTTGAAATATGAGCGAAACGAATATGGAGAGCTGGTTGGATTCAAGGCGAGTGACGGATGCGGTGAAGACGGAGGTGCTTGGCATTCCGAACACCGTTACGATACGTTGGGCTTCGAAGTGGAACGGATGCTTCCGGGCGGTGTGGTGCGCAGTTTCGCGTACGACAATATAGGACGGTTGGTAGATGCCCGGACACGCAAAGATGCCCGGACACGGCACATGCGTCGCTATTGCTGGGGTGTGGCCGACCGTCTGCTCTCCACCGAGGATAGCAAAAGAGGTACGACACGTTATGGCTATACGCCGAATGGTCAGCTTGAATTTGCGGAATACCCTGATGGTACACAGCAATGGAGAAAGAGCGATATTCTCGGCAATCTTTATCCTGATCCTGACTGTACGATACGGCGTTTCCTCAAGGGAGGCGTAATGGAGCAGGACGGTAAGTGGCACTATGAATATGACAAGGACGGCAACCTGACGGAACGTTATATTGGTTCAGGGAAATGGCTTGATGGGAAAAAAGAGCATTGGAGGTATCGATGGAACGCCGACGGTTCGCTGGCTAAGGTCATACGTCCTGATGGAGAAGAGGTTGGATTTACCTACGACGCTCTGGGCAGACGACTTTCAAAGACATTTGGTACGGTTGTCACTCGCTGGTTATGGAATGGGAATGTACCGCTGCACCAGTGGAAGCAGCAGCGTACCTATTTGCATCGATATGAACGCTGGGAAACGGATGAAAAGCGTCATGCCCGTACACTGTGGTTGTTCGATGAAGAATCTTTCGTTCCGGCAGCCATGATTAAGGAGGGGAAAACATATTCCATATTGACGGATCATTTGGGGACACCCACAGAAACGTATGATACTGAAGGTAATGAAGTGTGGAGTCGTGTGCTTGACTTCAATGGGAATGTCATTGAGGAAACAGGAAACAAAGGGATGATTCCGTTCCTTTTTCAAGGCCAGTATTATGACAGAGAGACAGAACTGGCCTACAACAGGTTCAGGTACTACTCACCGCAAATAGGAATGTATGTTTCGCAGGACCCGATTGGACTGGCTGGTGGAATTTGTTTATATAATTATGTTGTTGATACTAATGTTCTAATTGATTGGTTTGGCTGGCATGAGGTTATTGCTATTTTGGATGGGAAACCAGTATTAACAGATAAAGGAAAATATTCATGGTATAGTAATCCTGGATCGTCAGACGCACAATACAATGGATATGGTGCCACTGGACATTCAGAGGCCAAACTATTAGAAGCTCTTGATAAGAGAAACAAAGTTGGTGATTTATCGGGAAAAGTATTAGATATACATTCAATGGGGCAAATGACTAAAGGTGGTGTATCACAATTATCTCCATTGGCTCCATGTAATAGATGTGAGAAAGGCATGCAAACCTTTGCGATAAAGCATAATATGATTATTCGATATCATTATATTAATGATGAAGGGCATAAAAAAATATCAACTTATAAACCAAAATGATTATGGATTCAATCAAATACATTAAAAATAAAATTATTGAGAAAAGAAATTTGTTAGATAAAATAGCACAGAGTGATTTGATATTTAATCCAACTCTTTCTCTTGAAAAGATAAGACAATTTGAATTTGAAAATCATATAGAACTTCCACTAGATTATAAACGCTTTATCTCTGAGATAGGAAATGGTGGAGTTGGTCCTGGATTTGGATTAAAATCATTATTTGATTCTATAATAGATTTTAAATTGAGAAATCGACCTTGCATTTGTTTAAATAAAGAATTTCCATACCAAGAGAAGTGGAATGAGTCTTGGATTGCATCATTTGATTGGGATGATGATTATCCTGAATCCGAGATTGTGGATAAATATATGAATACCAAACATATATTTGGATGTTTACAAATAGGTCATTGGGGGCATGGTTGTACCTTTTTACTTGTTGTTAATGGAACAGAATTTGGTAATATTTGGCTTGATAATAGAGCTGATTATAGTGGTATTTCACCTGTTCTCAATAAAGAGAATAAGCATATTACTTTTAGTGAATGGTATTCAGACTGGATAACTAATCTGATATAATATCTAATAATTGTAATGACGGACACAGGTTATTTCGACAGCATAAGTGCAAACCTCAAGACTGGTGTAGGAAAAGATATCTTGGGTAGCATAAAAAACAACTCCAATGCCTCGATGCTCTCGGTTCTCGGGGGCATGAAGAACATGCTCTGCCTGCCCTTCTCCAAGCAGCTCGCTCCGGTGTTCGAAGGTGACATTCACCTTGTGGCGATATCGCCCTTCCCTGTCTCTCTCATGCCTCACCCTTATGTCAGCGTGCTCCTGAGACTGCAGCACTTCATCGTTACGGCTCTCTCCGTTACTGACAGTGGAGCAGGCGGCGGATACCAACAGTTGAGGGAACACCTCACATATAACAATTAAATTACATTTTTAAGTATTAATGAATATGATTGATAATCGCACAACATTTCTTATTGGAGCAGGTACGCCACTTGACCTTGATTTACCGCAAGGAACTATAAAACCATCAACAAGGAATATTACAGACGAGGTTTGTAGTCCCTATACGGATTATCTTGATCCAAGTAATTCCATTACAACAGTGAAAGATATTTATGACAAACTTAAGATGGCTTATCCGCCTGATCACTCCAATCCGTTTCTTAGGAAGGCACCGGAACCTAATGTCCATTTTGAACATCTGTTCCATGTGTTGGAAATGCTATATTCCTATGGATGGGTATGGGATGGCAAATGTCATAATGCGAATCTGTTCCCTGCTTTTGCTCCCTTTACACTGCCTAATATGGAGTTTGATCGTAACAATCTCAGCTCCGTGATGAAGCAGTTCGTTTTACGGATAATGGATATTATAAATGGATACGATACTGTTTTTCGAAATCGGAAGTATAAAGAAAATGAATGGTATCGGGATTTTTACCAACAGTTCGGAAAGGGCAGTGATTTCTTTGTGTTTAACTATGACACAACGATAGAAGATTCTATTGGAAACTATGAAGATGGTTTTGAACCTGATGGCATTCAAGATGTATTCAAAAGGTTTAATCCCAAGCGGTTGTTTGAGAATCCGGAAAAAGTGGCAACCATTAACCATCTGCACGGATGTATCAATTACTATTTCTCGTCCTATAAAAACGCAAATCAGGATATATATACCAATCTCTCCCATGACCTATACAAATATCCTAATTATGATATAGTAAAAGATATGATGATAGGCCGAGGACAGGGGCAACCAACCTGCCAGTCCGGAGAAACTTACTATGCGTCCCCTATAGTTACAGGATTGCGTAAACCGGATAAACTAAACTGTGTCCCCTTTGATTTTTATCATGCCAATTTAACTAATTGCATAATCCGGAACCCCAGATTAGTAATTGCAGGATATAGTTTCGGGGATTTATATTGTAACAATTTATTAGAGCGAATGCACTTCCTGCATGGAAATCGGCGTCGTATTGTAGTTATTGATTTTTTAGATATTCCGAAAAAGGACCGGATGCATGGCGGATATTGGTTAAGCCAAAATATGGGTAGTTTCCTTTGCCGTGCGGCAGAATGCGGTACTTTTGATGAAGTGGTGGAACAACTTTATAAAAATGAGGACCCCAAGACCGGTGCTTTGTATAGCGACAACGGTTGTTTGATGGTACTTTTTAATGGATTTAAACATGCCGCAGCATGTAGCAATGATATAGAATCTTTTTTAAATTCATAAACAATATGATGAAAGCTGATGGCACACCGAAGTCTGCAAAAAGGCAAGCGACAGGGAGTAGTATTTCCGTGCATCCATACCCATCAGTATGGGATACGGCAAACTATATCTGTGAAGAGATCAAAAGAAACGTCAGGTCTCAGGATGTAAAAGAACTTATCTCTCTTTTGAACCATTACAATAAATCACAGAATTCTCAAAAGCAAGCATTCAAGAAACTGACCCCATTCGGGCAGGCAGCAGTATCCGCACTAAATCCTTCTTCTCTACTTGCAAGTGTCGCATCAGACAAAGTAGAGGGAAGAATACAGGCATACAAAAAGTGGAAAGGACTTGTTGCAAATGAGAAAATATGGGATCATAAGAGAAAGATCAAAGAAATACAAGGTTGCGATTGGGCTTGTGATAGTGCAACACAATTGAAATTTATGTATGATATATGGTCTAACATACACTATGGATTTATCGGCAGGTATGTGGGATTTACCGAATTTGAACTTGTTAATGGCGCCGGTTTTGCCCAACTGGGAGACAATAACAGGTCTTATGGTACCTGGGCCAAACAATACATTTCGAATCGATTTGTTAATTTGGGAGATGCGGATATATTGGGAGGATTCGATGACGCAGAAGACACTCAGGCCATAAAGGTTGGTTTCAGCCTGTTCAATAAGTTCGGAGCGGTACCTTCTGTTTTGACATCTCGGCATATCATGGATGAACTTTATCTGTTTTACCGGAATAATAAGCCTTTACATATAGAAAAATGCGAATATCACCAATAACATTTCTGATTTCAAGTTTATTCGTTACAGGTTGCGAACTATCCCTGCCGACCGACGACGAAATGGTGCGTCATTTCACGCAACATGAAGCGGCTTTCAATGAAATACGCGACATTGTCGTACAACGTGCTTATGGTACATATTACCCTCCTTACAGAACGGATACATTATATGGCGACGATTTATTGAGTATCAAGGAACTGCCCGAAGAACATAAGTTGCGGCTGGATTCCCTTCTAAACGAAATAAGTTGTGAGCGTGTCTTTTACTGGGGAAAAGAATCGCTAAAGGAAATGGGCAAGGATACATCAAGAACAAAAGTCTATATCCCTTATTTTGTTCACGGCTTGTCAATCGGCGGAACTTCCAAAGAATTTCTCTATGAACCGGAACTGGATAAAGAGCAAATATCGGCAACAGAACAACAATTGGATTTGAATGATATCTATCGCCAAACAGATAGTGATACGACTCTATATAAACCTATCAAAGACGGCTGGTATATTATGCTTGACCACGACAACTGAACTGCCACAAAAAAGACGTTTGTCCTCGCTGTCATACAGCATAAGGTCAGACGTCTTCTTAATGTGGATACAAAATCAAACACGCTACAATCTACTGTTTGTAATGAAATACTTCCGCTTCATATACAATTAGTTCCCTAATCGGGCTTCCAATTCCTGAATGCTTTCTTTTAAAAAAGCATACCCTTCATTAACTATGCGCTTGTATTCTTCAATAGCTTTTTGTGCATTCTCCGGATTTCCCGTGCAGTCATATTCTATTTGATGTGCATAACCTATGGCAAAAGGAACGGCTTCATCTTTACCGCGCAACTTTTCTAATTCTTCTCTTCCTTCCTTACGTTCTTCAGCATCATTTGAAAATGTCTTATCTATAGCAGAATCCAACTGCTTAAAAACTTTTTGTTTTTCTTCTATATAATCTTTGATGTTCATAATTTATGATGTTGGTTTTCTACAAAAATAGGGAAAAAAGCAAGACTATCAAAAAAAGGAGAAGATATTTTTTTAGGCCACAAATATTTTATAACTTCGCGTAAATGAAAGAATTAACTCATAAAAAATACTTAAATGAAAAACTTGTATATTATAGGAAATGGATTCGATTGCCATCATGGAATAAATAGTAGTTATAGTGCGTACCGTCAATGGCTCGAAGAAAACGAACCGGAACTCTACGAAAGACTGAGAGAATTCTATTATGTGGATGATGACGAATGGTGGTGGCAGTTTGAGGTGAATTTAGGTGAAATAGAACTTGCGGACTACGTACAGTATACTGCTTCGGAAAATCAGCCGGATTTTGCCAGTGACGAGTTTAGGGATCGGGATTATTATGTCGGTTCGTACCAGGCAGAAAGTGAAATTGGAGGTTTGGTCAATGACATTAAAGACACTTTCAAAGCATGGATTAACTCTCTGTCAAAGGCGGATGGAAGTAAAAAGATAAAGTTGACCAGAGGAGATGACCACTTCATTAATTTTAATTACACTTCCACCTTACAGTATTTATACGGTATTCCTGATTCAGAAATTCTTCATATTCATGGTAAGGCTTCCGATGAAGTGCTGGTACTTGGTCACAATAAGACTTATGAAGAGCTGACCAAAGCTGCAGAAGTCATCCAACCGGAGCCTCCGGCAGATTTGTCGGAAGAGGAGCTCGCCGAGTGGTACGATGGGGAAGACTACATAACTCAAACAGTTCGTGATGCCGCAGTCAACGAAATATATAGTATTCGCAAAAATGTAGAGCAAATTATCCAAGATAACCGGAGCATATTCTCTTCAATGAATGAAATCGAGCATATTTATATTTACGGCTTTTCTTTTTCTCCGGTTGACGAACCCTATATTGACAAAATAATCAGCCACATAGACAAAGAGAAAGTTCATTGGACAATTAGTTATTACAGCGATGAAGACCAACAGAAAATACAAGCCTATATGCAGTCCCGCAAAATATCACCGGATTTGTGGGAACTTATAAAATTGGAAGATATCCAAATGTACAAGCAACAACGATTGTTCTAAGCTTATTGGCAAGTCACCTGCATTTCCGTTTGTATTCAGGAAGCGGATATGCAGGTGTCAATATCATTATAATTTATGTACACCATATAAAATAGGTCTTTTTCCGTAATCATCAGATCCCCTTGATTACAAAAAATATTCCAAACTATTTGGATGTTTTGAGGATTTCTGTTACATTTGCTTTAGTTGATATTCTTTTCTTTTTTCGAAAGCGGGACCTCTGCTTTAATCAAGAATTATTGTCTTGATTCATAACCATTAAAACAGTATTGCTATGGGAGCATTCAGAGTGACCGTGCAAATTCGGAACAAAGAAATAGATATACTCTACTCACATATAGAGTTTAGTCGTAAGACAGACGCCAAAGGGCGTCCGGTGACAACTGTTATTGGCGGACGGGTTACGTTCAGCATTGAATCGACTCAAGATACGGACATACTTGAGATTATGGTGAACGGGCAATTTAAGCCCATTAGCGGAAGGTTTACTTTTTACAAGATTGAAGATAACTCTGTATTTCGGATTATTGAGTTTAGATGTGCCTATATTGTTTTTTACAAGGAAGTTTTTAATGTAGATAAAAGACGTCCATTATTTACCACAATAACTCTTTCTTCCGATGTTCTTGTTGTTGGAAATGCCTTTTTGACAAATAGTTGGTAGCTGGTTTTGTGATGTGGTTTTATATTTTGATCTCTTGCGGCATATATTCGGTGGAGCGGTAAAAGCATTAATCAAAGAACGATTAGTTGTGTATGAACTAACAAAATCCGGTCTGAATCGTATATTTATGGCTTAGCTGTTCGTGAACAATAAAGAGGAATGTGTAAATATTAGATAATGATTCTTTTGGTTTATACTTGCTTGACGTTTTGGAGGGCAATGGCAAAGATAATGCAACAAATTTATACTCTATTGCAAAAATACACTTTTGTGTCAGGCTTAATCGAAAGAACCTCTGTATCTTTGTTTCATTAAAACATGTTTATATGAAAAGATACAGCAGGAATCGCATTTATATCAGCGAAGAAGAACAGGAGAAAATCAAACAAGTCCGTATTCTATTGGGTGGTGCCGGAATTGGCAGCATCATTGCAGAATGCGCCTTGCGGTTTGGTTTTGAAAATATGACCATTGTTGACGGTGATAAAGTGGAAGAGAGTAATCTCAACAGGCAGAATTATGTAAAAGCGGATATTGGAAAATATAAAGCAGAAACACTTTGCAAACGCTTGCAGAAAATTAATTCCAACGCAGAAATAAAATTCCATAATACATTTATAGACAAAGGTAATATAGAGAGTATTATCTCAGGGCATCATATAGCTATTAATGCTTTGGATTTCAAGGATGGAACCCCTTTTGAATTTGACCGCATCTGTTCCGAAAAGATGATTCCCGTTCTCCATCCGTACAATTTCGGATGGGCGGGATTCCTCACTATTGTAAAGCCGAAAGGTTATCAGTTGTCTGAAATCTCCCAAGAACCTAACGGCTTTGAACTGAAAGTGGCGGAGTATGTATCGAGGTATGGAACGTTTTGGAATATGCCAGTTTCATGGTTGGAGAAGGTGATAGAAGAATATCGTGCGGAAGGAGGCATCTTGCCCCCTCCCCAGCTTTCTGTTGCCTCGTGGATTGTTGCGGGACACTGCGTGAATGCCATGTTCAATCTGGCGACCGGACGTGAAGTCAAGTTCTTTCCTAAATTTTACCTCTCATCACTGATGTGTGAGAGCAATTCCCTATAGTAACCTATAATTGGTTGCATAAGACAGCGCTTCCGCAATGTTTTTTACTCCCAATTTGGAGAACAGTGCCCTTTTGCATGCCTTTATGGTATCAACGGACTTGCATAGTTTATCGGCTATGTCATTCATGGTATAGCCTTGGGCTGAAAGGATCAGTACATCACGTTCCATTTCGCTCAAGGTTATGCCTTCTTTCTTTATCCATTTATGCTTGTCCAAAGAATATTCATAATAAGATTTCGAACCGGATTTCTTCATGATGATGTAACCGGGAGTACTTCTTGCCGACATGGATATGGTACATAACGCCAGCCATATACGTCCATCTTTAGTCAATATCATTGGAGTGAGGTGGTGATTCACCAATCTTAGTTTCCTTCCATGTATAATATGGAAGTCATATGAAATGGTATAGTCAAGACGTTCCGCTAAGGGTATTTCGTTGAACAGATCGAATCCTTTCTTGTTTACTTCCAATAACATCTGTTGTTCTTTTTCAGGCACGTAATCCAGATAAAACCTGTACCCGAAATCCTTAATCTTGTCAGAAGTCTGACCACACCAATATCCCAGATTTTCTGATACGTACAGGAAGTTCTGTTTGAAATAATCTATGATATACACGCACTGGTGCATGCTTCTTGCAAATGCTTTGGCTGTATTTACAAGAAGATTGATTTTCTGATAGTCCTCGTCCGTAATATTGTATACGGAATTAGACATTATAAAGAAGTCTCCTATATTTGTTGCCATAACAATTCTTTTTATAGATTCGCCGCAAATTTACTGATTATTCTTGAATATGTAACTTTTTAACACACAATTGTGTGAATATAATAGTGTATTTGTCTAAAATACACTTTTGTGTTAAATAAAGGCAGCCGTTCGTTTTTAGTTTTGTATCAGAAAAACAAAAAGAAATGGAAAAACTGATTTATACAAACGGACAATACAATATCTGGCAATTGGTGGGGAAGGAAAACCTGAATGAATTGGCAGAATTTGTGGTAAGGGAGAATTACAAACATCATGTGGGTGATTTTTCCTCCGAATCTATCAAGAATGAGATATATTCTGTTTATCAAGAAGAACTCCAGTATATTGATAACTCCACGATATTTGTAGTCCGCAATGATGCAGGCAAAATTATCGGTTCAATCAGGGTGTTCAAGTGGGACAGGAAGAAAACTCTCCCGTTACAAAAGATTTTCGGTATCAATCCGTTAACAGCTATACATTCTGAAACAGATTATAACTATTGGCATATAGGCCGATTTGCCATAGACTCCCTGGCAGGAATCCCGACAGTCACTCTGTTTAAGCAACTCATGGTATATGCGGTACATCCTATTATATGCGATAGCAAAAGCTATATGATAGCAGAAACAGACAGCAAGTTACTCAAAGTGATGAATACACTTGGTATTGAGACTGTTCGATTGGGGCATTCCATTAATTATCTTGCCTCAGAAACCATACCGGTGTACTCCAGTAAGAATGGACTTCTCCTATTCTACAATCATTATGAAAATTTATATATAGCTTCATGATATACACTTTTGTGTATTTCTCCATGAAGGTCTATAACGAATACACTTTTGTGTCAAAATATACTTTCATGACTATTTAACTTTGCAAATAAATAATTGGATGGCCAGACAATCAGCAACAGACCTAACTGTACAAAGGAGTGGATACCGAAAAACTGAAAGAGTAGGTTGGTTTAAGTGATACACAAATGAAAAAGAAAAAGATCGGACAAGAAAAGAATCTTGTCCTGCTTGATCGCTTAACTCAAAAAGAGCAATCAATTATCTCAGGTGGTGCGAAAAGAATCAGTGGTGAAATAACAGGCACCATCAGGGTTTACTTTTAATGTTTAATTTAAAATTTTACAATTATGAAAAAGAAAGAACTTAAAAAAATGAATGACATGACTCTTATGGACCGATTGACTCATGCAGAAGTCAACAAAATTAAGGGTGGAAAAGCGAAAATTGAAGGTAATTTGAACATCAAAATCTCAAACTACAAGTAATGAAAAAGAGAAATCTAACAAAAGCTTCCCGCCTTGCCAATATAGACCGGCTTACCAATCTAAATGCTGGTGCTATAAAAGGCGGTAAAAGTTCACCTCAAGATTCTATTTTCGTGGACGTTCCTAAAATTGATATTCCGGAAATAGTAATAAGAATCTAAAAAAAATGAGGGCATGTAGTAGCAAGCAAGCCTTGCTACTACTACTTAAAATGTACGACAATGAAAAAAACAATCTTATTAGGATGGCTTCCGCCTGCAATGGAGAATGTCCCATCTCCATGCCTGTCAGTCTTAAAACCTGCATTAAATCAGGTTGGGTACAATGTTTCTTTGAAGTATTGGAATGTATCATTGAACCCTCTGCTGAAAAGTTTCTTCAACATGGAGAACTTGATATATGATACCGAACTTAATAAACTGATGCCTTTTTTACTAAATCTTGGCATCAGTTTAAACGATACAAAAATTGTGGACAAGATTAAATATTATATCTACTCCATAAAGCCACAGCTGCACAGTAAAGGGAATGAGTATATTTATGAATACTTCCATTCATTCAATCAAAAACTGAATTGCTGGTTTGAAAATGAAATCAGTCAAATAAAGTTTGATGACTACCTGTTTGTAGGATTTTCAGCCCAGTTCTATCAATGGCTTGTTGCAAACCTGTTTATTGACAAGATAAAGACTGCTTATCCGAATACCCATATACTTGTGGGTGGTTTTGGAACAAAGGAAGAAGCGGTTACATTTTTGAAAAACTTTCCACATGTCGATTATACATCTTGGGGAGAAGGTGAATATTCAATACAACAACTGGCATTGTATCTGGACGGTGAAAAAGCAGCATTGTCTTCCATTCCTAATACCGTATATCGTATAGGAGATGAAATAAAAGTGAATTTGTTAAGAAATGTTTATGTGGACTTAAACAAGTCCAAGATGGATTTTTCCGATTATTTCAAATCCATACAGGGCTTTTCTCTGGATCAGGAACTGTCCTTGCCTATAGAAGGCGGCAGAGGATGCAGCTGGAAACAATGCAAATTTTGTTTCTTGAATACCGGCTATAAATATAGGACTAAAACCAATGAACAGATAATAAGAGAAATAAAGGAGCAAGTGGAGCGATATGAGGTAAATCGTGTCTTATTCTTGGACAACGATATCATAGGAGCCGATATGGATAACTTTATTGAGCTGTTGGACATGTTGATCGAATATAGGAAAGAAAATAATGACTTCTCTATATTACTGGCGGAAATAGTTACAAAAGGGGTTCCGTTCAATGTCATAAAAAAGATGGCCCTCGCAGGATTTGAATCCGTCCAAATAGGATATGAATCACCCAGTAATAACCTTTTGGAAAAGATCCATAAGAAAAATACGTTTGCCAGTAACCTGTTCTTCATTAAATGGGCAAATGAATTAGGTATTCGTATTAACGGGGCAAATGTACTAAGAAATTTATTGGAAGAAACAACAGATGATATAAAGGAAAGTATTGACAACTTATATTTTTTGAGGTTTTATTTCCAAAAGAGACTGGTATGCCACAGCTATTCCTTCCTTAGTGTCGCAAAATCATCACCTTACTACCGGACTTTATTAAAAACAAACCGGTTGACAGAATGGGGACAATCGCACCTGGCACAATTTACCCCAGAAAATTATATGTCATTAGAAGATAAATTCATCCTCTTTTTTGATTTTATAAAACCGGAGTATAATCATTTGTGGGACACTTTCCAACAAATAGAGCAACATTATATAAACAATATTTATGATTATCAATTGATAATTGAAAGCAATAGTGTGTTCTACAGGGAATTCTATAATAACACATTGATTAAGGAAATCGAGTTCGAAACGGATGATATTTATTGGGAAGTGTTGCAGTTATGTGATTCCGAAGTGTTATCTATTGAACAGATAACAAGGAAGTTGGGTAATAAAAAATCAAAAGAAGGAGAAACATTGCCGGAAGTAATTCTCAACTTAGAAAAAGAAGGGTTGTTGTATTGCAATGATAATAAGACAGAGATTGTAACTGTTTTGGACATTCATAAGACTATCAACCTACGGCAATACGGAGTAAATACAAATTCTTCCATGCGGATAGATAATAAATGCCATGAGGCTTTATTGGTTAGTTAAATGTATAATTATTAAAAATATAGAGACATGTTAATGAGAAGAGGATTGATAGCATTGGCGTTTGTCTTGTTTTTAGGTGTGGCAGCAAATGCACAGACCATCACAGGCAAAATCGTTGATTCAAGAAATGAGCCGATAGAGGCCGTTACTGTTGTTGCGCAGACGATAGATTCAGTTTTTGTTGATGCCGCTATTACAGATTCTACAGGTCAGTTTTTAATCAAAAACGCACCTGAAAAATATCGTCTGATCTTGCAACACCTGTTATTTGTTACACAACAAGTTAACGGATATACCCCTAATATTGGAACTCTCACAATGAAAGAACAGGATTATACATTGAACGAGGTCGTCATAAAGGGGGAACGTCCACAAGTTAAGGTTGAAGATGGGGCTTTAAGCTATGATATGAATAGAATGGCAGAAAAAAAGGTAATCAGCAATGCTTATGAATCCATTCTGCAACTTCCAGGAGTAGTGGAACAAAATGGTTCAATAACCTTGGCCGGTGCCAATGGAGTATCTATAATACTCGACGGTAAACCGACAACCATGAGCAATGCACAACTTTATGAGTTGCTGAAAAGCACTCCGGTTTCAAATATTGAAAAAATACAGGTTATGTATAGCGCTCCTGCAAAATACCATGTCAGAGGTGCCGCAATCAATATTGTCACCCAAAAGAAAAAAACGGAGAATCCATTTCTACAGGGAGAAATTAACGGTTCGTATATTCAAAGGCATTTTACAAACGGTCAGGGAGGGATCAATCTGTCGTACTCTTCCCCCAAATTATCCGTGGACTTTCTGTATTCACTGTCAGCAACTAAAAGTAAGACACAACTTGATTTGGCGACTTTACATAAGTTGGATAATAAGGTTTATGAAATAGAACAGTACAATAGAGGAACAAAAAAGGATCTTGCGCATAACATACGTTTGGGAGGAGAGTACACTTTCAATAACGAGGACAAACTTAGCCTGGCTTACACAGCAGTTTTAAGCCCTGATGGAAAAAGCACAGAGAATTCTGTTGGCAGCTTTTCCAATTCTACCAATAACAAGGATTTCGAAAATTCCATGCACAATATGAGTCTGAATTATTCTTCACATAATAATTTCAATGCGGGAGTGGACTATACACATTATAATTCACTTTTCTATCAGGATTTCCAAGATAGCAGAACAGACGGAATGATCAACGATTTCACTTCAGATTCAAAACAAAAGATTGACCGGATAAAAGTATATGCGGACAAAAGCCATGAGTTTGCCAAGGATTGGTCATTTAATTATGGAGCGGAATTCACGTATGCAACAGATTATAATATGCAGAAATATAATTCAAGAACTGAAACCGACATGACGGGGTCGAACACAGACAGCAACATTAAAGAATATACATATAATGCCTATGCCGGATTCGATAAAAGTTTCACGGAGACTTTTTCCATGTCATTCTCTGTTATTGGAGAGTATTATAAGCTGGCCAAGTATGACAACTGGGCTGTTTATCCTACACTTGACCTTACGTATGTGCCTTCTCCCTCACATATCCTCCAGTTTTCATTCTCTACAGATAAATCCTATCCGGATTATTGGGATATGCAGGAATCGGTCGGATATTTGAACGGATATACGGAGATTCATGGTAACCCATATCTGAAGCCATCAAAAGACTATTCAGCCCAGTTGATATATGTCTTAAAAAGCAAGTATCAATTTCTTTTATACTATGACTATGAACCTGACCATTTCGAACAGTTAGGTTACCTGTCATCAGATAGGCTGGCCCTGATATATAAGACACTTAATTGGAACTATAAGCAAATGATAGGATTAAACATCGTGGTTCCTTTTAATATTGGAAATATTTTTGATTCAAGAATAGTCCTGAACGGCTATAACAATTCGTCAAAATGCAAGGACTTTTATGACTTATCCTTCAAACGGAACAAGTGGACGCTATATTCACGTCTGGATAACGCTATCAATATTTCCTCCAAGCCGAATATTAAATTAGAATTGGCAGCCATGTATATGACCCCTTCTATCCAAGGCATTTACGATTTAGGTAGAATCTGGAGTCTGGACGCAGGTCTGAAGTGGAGCTTTGCAAAAGACAAGGCGGAAATTCGTGTAAAGGGTACAGATTTGTTCAATAGCGCCATGCCTGATGTGAAAACCAGATATAAAAGCCAGCACATGGATATGCTCCTGAGACCGGACAGCCGTACTTTAACAGTTTCTTTCAGATATAAATTCGGAGGTTACAAAGAGAAGAAGTTTAAGGAAGTGGATACATCAAGATTTGGTCAAAAGTAATTGCAGTTTAAACTTTAAACAACAGTATATCAAAATTAGAAATATGTCTCAATTTCCACTATATTTCCAGCATGATGCCATGCAATGCGGCATAGCCTGCCTGCAAATGGTATGTAAATATTATGGTAAGGAATATACCCTTGCCCAGCTTTCCGATATATGCTTTGCCACCAATGAAGGCATATCTTTGCTTGGCATAAGTCAGGCTGCCGAAAAACTGGGATTACATACCGTTTGCGGGCGTGCAACAGTGGAGCAGCTGGAACAAGTGGACCTGCCGTCCATCATCTTTTGGAATCAGAATCATTTTGTAGTACTTTACAAAATAAATAAAAGGAAGAAAGGAAATATCTATTATGTGGCAGATCCCGGCAAAGGGAAAATTGTATATACTGAAGGAGAATTTAAAAAAGGATGGTTGAATACACAATCGCAAAGGGAGGAAAAAGGCATAGCAATGTTTTTCGAACCGACAGGGAATTTTTGGGAAATAAATTCTTCCGAGAAGGAAAAGCATTCTTTCCGTTTTTTATATGGTTATCTGAGACAATACAGAAAGCATCTCATTCAAATCTTATTAGGGCTGCTGGTAGGTTGCATATTGCAATTGATCATGCCTTTCCTTACACAATCCATTGTTGATATCGGCATAACTAACAGGGACATCGGATTTATTTGGTTAGTTCTGTTGGGTGAGCTTCTGATTGTCATTGGACGGACAGCGACTGATTTTATCAGACGTTGGTTGCTGTTACATATCTCTATGCGCATTAATATCTCACTTGTAAGTGATTTCTTCATTAAATTATTAAAGTTGCCAATGTCCTTTTTTGATACCAAATTAATGGGGGATTTGCTTCAACGCATGAACGACCATAACCGGGTACAATCATTCCTTACTTCACAGTTACTTAGTACATTGTTTAGTCTATTGAGTTTTGTTGTTTTCGGAATGGTACTCTTTATTTATAACAGGATAATCTTTGGAGTATTCCTTTTAGGCAGTTTTCTTTATGGAGCATGGATCGCCACGTTCCTAAAACGGCGTAAGGTGATCGATTATGAACTTTTTGAGCAGCAGGCAATAAGCCAAAGCAAAACCTATCAGTTCATTACAACAATGCAAGAAATAAAGTTACAAGATTGCGAACGCAGACGCCGCTGGGAATGGGAGGATGTACAGGCCGACCTGTTCAAAGTGCAGATGAAATCCCTTAAATTGCAACAGATGCAGGAAGCGGGAAGCATTTTTATCAATGAGGTAAAGAACATCCTTATAACAGTAATGGCTGCGACATCCGTAATTAATGGCAATATCACATTAGGGGCAATGCTTGCGGTACAATATATTGTAGGACAACTCAATTCACCGGTGGAGCAGCTGATGTCATTCATTTATTCACTACAGGATGTGAGAATCTCGTTGGAACGCATTAATGAAATTCATGAAAGAAAAAGTGAAGAAACATGCGAACGTCAACATATTGGATTTGCAGACAGAACTGACAAATCGATAGTCATTGATAATGTGGATTTTAAATATGACCCGCATGCTCTGAAAAAAACGGTTGAAGGTATATCTTTCATAATTCCTGAAGGAAAAGTGACCGCTATTGTAGGAGCAAGTGGGAGTGGAAAAACTACATTGATAAAACTTATATTAGGTTATTATCCAGTGATGGCAGGTAATATTCTCATAGCCGGAAGAAATCTTGATAATTATAATTTAAAATGGTGGCGTAGGCAATGTGGCGTAGTCATGCAGGACGGAATAATTTTCTCAGAAACAATAGCAAGAAACATTGCAGTGGATGATGGTGATATAGATGTGGAGCGTCTGGAACAGGCTGCACGAATAGCCAATATTCATGATTATATAATGGGACTTCCTCTAAAATACAACACTCAAATCGGTAGGGATGGTATGGGATTGAGTCAGGGGCAAAAACAACGTATTCTTATTGCGCGTGCGGTTTATAAAAAAACTGATTTTATCTTTCTTGATGAAGCGACCAATGCTCTTGATGCCAAAAACGAGAAAGCTATTGTAGAAAACCTGAACGGGTTTTATAAAGGACGCACAGTCATCGTTGTTGCCCACCGGCTTTCAACAGTAAAAAACGCCGATCAGATAATCGTACTTGACAATGGTAAAGTGGTGGAAATAGGAAATCATGCCTCACTTATAGAAAGGCAGGGCATATATTATAATTTAGTGAAAAACCAACTTGAATTAGGCAATTAACATGGAAATAGAGAGAAACAATGGTTCCGATCAGGTTGAACTCCGGTCAGAAAAGGTACGTAACATTATCGGTACGATTCCCCCCGCTTTAGTACGTTGGGGCATAGCTGTTATCACGATTATTTTTGTGATATTAATGTTAGTGTTTTTGGGGGTTCCTTACCCATATGGGAAAGGTGAGAGCATTTTTCAACACTTGTTCTTTTCTTGAAGAAGGGTGTTTTGCAAATCCCTAAATAAACTTTGTATTTCACACTTATCTGTTGTCATGCTTTATCAGATAGGGTGGGTTGTCTCTCTTTTGGGCAGAGAGACTATTTCTCAATTTGGATATATTCCGAATATTTTATTTCTGCATAAGGATTGTCACTTGAGATCATCTGGTGGATGGCTTTGGCCCGTTTCCAGAACCACCACCCTTTGTATTCTATCCAAATGGCCTGATTAAGCGTTACGGGCATTCTGATATCCCCTGTGAGACGGTTCTTCTCAATAAAACCTGTCAACTTTATATACGGTGTTGTCATTTCAATTTTTTGCCGTAACAAAGGAATTGTATCACGGACAATGAAAGTGTCACGGATAACGGCATCTATCGGAGCCTGTACCTCGACCTCATGCCGTGCCGCCGCTTCAAGATGTTTGATTCTCATTCCGAGTTCCTTGATTTTCTCAGTATCTTTGGTACGGAATTTCTTATACTCGTCCATGGTCAACCTCAGTACTTTGACATCGAGCGCCATTGTCGCGGAGTCGGATTGTATCCGCTTTATATCAGAAAGCAGTGCGGTATTGTTCATGCTAAAACGGTCACGCTCTTTCGTAAGACGCTCCATGCGGCGGTACTGTAGCCAGACAATGCTTACGAGTAACAGCATGACACTCAAAAATACTTTGTTCAGTCTATTCATAAGATATGGATTCTTCGGGGATGAACCACAGGAATTCATCCAGATAACTTTCTTCCAGCAACACAAGGCCGCCCCGGTTCGTTTCCCGGTTCTGTGACAGGTCTTCCACGAGCAGTCCACGGCGGCCGATCACCTCGTCCAATCTTATTTGTGAGAGTTTGGGCGAGGCGATGATAATAACATATGAGTTCTTAATCATGACGGTTATGTTCTATGATCCTATTTGTGCGTTCCCTGGCATTTGAGAAGCTCACGAATGTCCGCACGAATTTCGTGCAGGTCGTTCTGTACCGTATTGAGTTGCATCATGGTGGCCTCAAAAACAGACTTGTCCAGTTTCATGGCGTTAATACGGTCATACTGGTTTTTGATTTCGGTCTCCATACCGGCACATTTCGTTTCCAACTTGGCAATCTGCGCCGTGTTGTTGATATGTTGTATGTACAGTGTCAGTGAAAACGATAGTACCACTACAATAATCTTGAAGTACTTTATTACAAATTCCTTGAATTGTTCCATATAATTATTCCATTAAAAGAGTGTATGCGTCCTTGATAGCCCTGAGCAGGAGTTCTGCCGCCGCACTATCCCAAAATCCATAGACAATCAATGCGACCATGATTGCCAGATAAGTCCACCAGGCTATCTCCTGTTTGTCAATCTTATGCTTCCCTCTGGTCATCTTCTGTCGTTTTTTGGGGTACAATTACATTAAAAATCACATTGCCGTCATTACCCTCAATGCGCAGGCGGCTCTCTTCCTTGTGCCTGATGGGGAAAATTTCCATCAGCGCCTTGGCGGCATTGACCGACACGGCCCTAAGTGCCGCAGGAGAGAGGGGGACTCCGAAACGGTCCGTATAGTCCGAAGTGGCCGCCTCGTCCATGACGGCTTTGAGGGTTTCGGTCACTTGCAGTTTCACGGCCATTGTTTCCATTTCAAAGCGCTCCGAAGACAGCAATGTCCTGATGTGTGCCAATACATGGGGCTTGTTCATCAGGTAGTTGGCGGAAGCATTAGGATTCTTTACCGCATTCTCCCCAAACACTTCCACGAAACATTTCTTCGGTCGTCCCGCATATTCCAGGCCGCCATTCACATAGAGGTTGCAAAATTGCAGTTCCTGTTCTGTAAGCGGCTTTCCTTCCGGTTTATCCAGCATGTCCATTATCTTGTCTGATTTCATTTCCTTCTTTTTCTGAAAGAGTAGCGGGTTTCCAGTGATGAGGTTTTACAAAATCCGCTTTCTCATTAATTAATTGTTCCATCAGTGCCTCATAAAACACTTGTGCCAGCGCGTCGGCACATGCCTCGGCATCCGCCAGTGAATTTATAATCCGCAAATTGAACTTAATTTCAAGGTCATAGCCCGATATAAACGCCATAAGTTCATTGCCGTCATAGCCTAATGCCCCATATGTCATACGGTCTGCAGTATGAAACGTGATGGTTTCCGGAATCGGGCCCTGCTGAATGTCTTCCGCATCTTTTTTATTGATATCCGTCATCATATTTTAAAGTGTTTACGGGTTTTCTCTTTTGCCTGTATTGTGATTGCTTCCCCGCCCGCATGACGTAACCGGGAGGTATAGATACCAAGTATGTCAAGTGTGGCCGTTACATCGGCAGCCGCATCATGTGCATCATTCAATTCCACTCCCAATCGGGAGGCGATCAGCTCCAATTTGTAAGAAGTCACTTCCGGATCGGCTGCAAATGCCAGCCTCCCTACTGTAAGCGTATCGATATAGTGGGGCTGGAAATTACCGTAATAGTCCTTCGTTCCGGCAAAAGTTTTTTCAAACTCGGCAACCAGTCCGGCATAGTTCATCAATTGTTGTAAGAAACCGATATCAAAAGTGACATTCTGTCCGATCAGTATGGGTTTACACTGGTTGCCTTTCGACAAGGCGCTACGTTTGGCGAAGGCGATGATTTCTCCGGCCGCCGTCTTCATATCCACCCCTTGTGTACGTAACATTTCCATAGTGATGGCGGAATAGTCCAATGCCGTCTGCTCATATTTCATAGGGACAACCCCGGCTTCCTTCGCCTGTTCGTGGCGGGTTCGTAACACTTTGCGACGGGGCAGTCCGGCATCCGCCTTGCCATAGGGGGCGATATACGCCTGACAATGGTCGAACACCTGCCAGGTGTCGAAACGGACGGCTTGCAGGGCGATCTGGGTACAGGCGCATTCACGGCAGTCCAGACCGCCGGTTTCAAAATCCATCCCGATCCCCACGTATACTTTCTGTTCTGTTTTTGGTGTCATGTCTTAGGATTGAATGAATAACATTGAGTTCTTATAGGTTTGGAGCATATTGCATCCGTTATAATCACTGTAACGGACGACAGCCGTGAGAATGACCACCCGGCCCTTGAGGGCCTGTATCTCGGTGCGATGTTCCATGTAGTAGTCGTTCCAGCAGACACATTCCGTAATGCGGTTGTTCTGCGAGAGCGTGAGCTTGGCGAAACGTTTCCGGCTTCCCGTTTCTCTGTCCTTATAAGTATGCTCCGCAACCTCCACAACCGTGACGCAGACCGTTACCTTCCGGCCGTCGTTCTCATCCAGTGCCACCTCGTCCAGTGGCAGGTAAGAGGCTTTTCCCCTGACCTGCCTGCGGGCTTCCGAGTTGTCGAAGATGCGCCAGTAATCAATATTGCCGATGCCCGATACGGCAATCTGCTGTTGAGACCAGAAGAAATGCCTCTCACGCATATCCAGGGGGAAGTCTTTTTCGGAAAGAGAAAATCCCAGTTCCCTGGCGGCACGTTCGAGCAGGGCGCAGCGTTCGGTAACCGCCCCGACATTTTCCACGCGGTCAAAACATCCGGCAAGGACCATGTGCTTGACATGACGGGCATTCACGGGCACTTTCACCGCCTCCTCCGGGTTGTCCGGGTCATCCCAATAGCTGTACTTTTTGAGCTTGTAACGGAAAATGCGGTGTATGAAGTTCTCAATGCCGGTATACGCCCCGCCTCGGTCACGTTCCGTAACGATGTGTTCCACCGTCTTGACACCCACCTGTTTGATACGGGTAAGCGACCAGAATATTTCATCGGTGGCGTAGTCGGTAAAGAACTCCGTTCCCGAGCGGTTGATGTCCGGCGGCACGATCTTGGCTGACGAGCAGCGTTCCATCTCCGCCATCAGCGGGGGAATTTCCTTGTCATCCGCCCATTGCAATGCTACGGTATAGAATGCCGACGGGTAATTGGCCTTGAGCCAAGCCCCGCAGTAGGCGGTCAGGGCATAGGCTGCGGCATGGGAACGGTTGAACGAATATTTTCCGGCCACCTCTATCTTGTGCCAGATTTCTTCCGCTTCATAGTCCGGGCAGCCATTGCGGACAGCCCCCGCGATGAAATCGGCCTTGAGCGTAGCCATCAGATCCGCCTTCTTCTTGCCGATGGCTTTTCTCAACAGGTCGGTTTTGCCGAGGTCAAAGCCGCCGAGTGTGTGGGCTATGGACATGAACTGCTCCTGATAGCACATTATTCCGAACGTGTTCTTCGTCGCTTCGTAACAGCCGTAGTCATAGACCGGCGCCACTTCCCCCCGCCGGAAACGGATATAATCCTCCGTGGCCCCGATGTCGAGCGTGGCGGGACGGTACAGGGCGTTGATGGCGATCAGGTCCTCTATGCACTTTGGCCGCACATCCTGAATGAAGCGGGTGATGCCGGGTGAAGAGAACTGGAAAACATTCTGTGTGTTGCCTTCAGCGAGCAGCCGGTACGTCTTGTCATCTTCCAGCATCTCCTGTGTGATACGTTCTATGGACAGTTCCTGTCCGAAATGACTGTTGGCCAATGCGATGACGGCGCTGAGCTTGGCGAGCTCCTTTGTCGCCAGCACATCCTCCTTCAGCAGCCCGATCTCATCGACCGAGTAGCCGTCGAATTCCGACACCAATGCACCGTCCATCTTTCGGACAGGCAGGTAATCGAAGCACTCGGCCTGCCTGCCGTCCCGGGCATCAGGTGTCACTATAATTGCGGAAGCATGTATGGATGCGGCCTTGGGCTGTCCGAGCAGCCCGCGCACATCTTCAATGACTTCCGGATAGGTCTGGATAAACTCACGCAGTTTCCTGTTTGTCGTCGCCTGCATGAACAGCCCCGTCCAGTCCGTACCGTCATCTATCATGGCTGTGATATAGTTCACGATGGCATGCGGCACGCGGTGCACACGCGCCACATCCTTCAATGCTGCCTTGAGCTTCATGGTTGTAAAGGTTCCAGCCGAGAACACACGCTGGCGGCCATCCACATTGTAACGTTCTTCCAGATAGTCCTTGATCTCCTGCCGTCGGTCGGAAGCGTAATCGACATCGATATCGGGCAAGGACGCGTGTCCGCCTTCCGTCAGCCCTCTGTCAACGAACGAATCCATGACAGTCAAAGGGGTATCCGCTTTCCTGATTTTAATGTGAGTCACTTTCATCTTATATACTTCTTATATCGAACAATGGCGCTTACCGTCTGGCGGCTGACGCCGTACTGTTTTGCCAAGGTATTCTGTGAGACTTTGCCGGAGAAATACTTCACCCGTACCTCTTCCGCCTGTGCGTTCGTCAGTTTGGCGTTCACACTTTTCTCTCCATAATCCTGTTTGAGCCCGCCCGCAATGGCGTGTTCCATATTCTGTTGGTGCGTACACATTTCCAAATTGTCCGCGGTGTTGTTGTATCGGTCACCGTCAATATGGTTCACTTCCAACTTTGGATTCCATTCCGGAAGGAAGTGCTGTGCCACGAGACGGTGTACGGAGAATTTTGTCCCGACGCCTCCCTTATAAAGCCGCACACAGTCGTAATATGAGGTGGTCCCGCACCAATGGCTCATGATCCGTTCAGGCTGTGTCCAGGTGATACCGCCATGCGATACCTGCCGTTCCAGACTCTTGATGCGCCCCTTGTTGCTGATTCTATACTTCCCTTCATAATTTTTGATATCCACCCAGATTTCCCGGGTGTCAGTCATTGGCTATTCTGTTATATGCTGTTTGAAAAATATCCCGGTCTATCTCCACGCCTATGAAGCGCCGTCCCATGTTCCTGCAGGCGACAGCAGTACTGCCGCTGCCCATCGCAAAATCAAGGACGAGGTCCTCCTCGTCGGTATAGGTGCGTATCAGATATTCCAGCAAGGCAACCGGTTTCTGTGTTGCGTGCAGGCAGGACCTCTGCTTGTCCGTCTTGAATCTCAATACACTGCGCGGATAGCGTTCCGTGGAGATGTAGTCCCGGTAATTGTCATGCTTCCGATATATCTCCCCGCTGTCACACTTGCGCCGGTGGTCGGCCATTACGATCTTGCACCGGTGCCCGTCCGTTTTGACGGGGTTGTATTTGGGCAGCCTGTCATAGAACACGAGAATGTCCTCGTGCGCTTTCATCGGCATACGCCCGGCATTGAGAAAACCTGTCGCCTGTGTCTTCTCCCAGATCCATTCATAACGCAGCTTTTCAAGATTGGAACAGCCTAATATGCTGGTAAAAGGATGCTGGCAGAACAGCAGTATGGGAGTTCCGGGGGCAGAAACGCCTTGTATGGCATTCCACATCCCCCGAATATCTATCACGGCGTCCCAGCGGCAGTGTGTCGTACCATATGGCGGGTCTGACAATACCATGTCGGCAACGATGCCCTGCCCTGCCAATAGGGGCAGCACCTCGAGGGCGTCACCCCGGTAAAGGTCGCAGCCGTCATAGGGACGGCGGTGTTCGTAAGTCGGATTCATGGGTTTCGAGTTCCTTTAAGTTCCACAAACAATCTCGGCGGTCAAAAAGAATTTCGTCACCGCAAATCAATTCATCGGCATATATTGTTTTTTCTTCCCCGCCGCGGAGAATCCTCAAACGGGCATCCGCACAGAGACGATAAGTCTTATTTTCAGATTGTATCTCCACATATTGTTCGCCTTTGTTAAGCGTAATGTCCGGAGCCAGTACCGTTATCTCGTTTTTCCAAACCAGTCCGCAGCGTTCCGGAACAAGAAAACGTGAGAAAATCAGGTCGTATTTCAGCGGGTCGATGGAGGTAATGCCCAACAGGTAGGAGACCAACGATCCGCCGGCGGAGCCACGCCCGATACCGGTTGCAATGCCCCGGCGGTGCGCCTCACGCACCATGTCCCACTGTACAAGAAAATAATCCACGTTGTCGGTTGACTCGATGATATAGACTTCCTCGTCCAGCCGTTCCCGGTAGCGTTCCATATCCGGAACTTTTCGTTTCAACCCTTCATCAAGCAGCCGGAGGAACATCGTGCGGCGATTGCCGTACCGTTCCACTTCTTCGGGACGCATACGGTATTCGGGCATGAACATCCGTCCGGTCTCGAACACGGCTTCCGCCCGTTCTGCAATCTCCACCGTAGGGCGGCACATACGCCCGAACAGGGCATCGAAGTCCCATTTCTCGGAAAAAAGCGGACGGAGCGTGTCATACAGTTCATCCGCCGTTTTGAAATATTGCTCCCCGCTCTGTTCGTGTGCGGCTCCTGCAGCAATTTTATTCACTATAATTTTGGAAGCGGCATCATCTTTGTCCATATAATAGCAATCCGGCAGGAGGATCGGTTCTACTGTAAACAGATCCCTTTCGGTATCATAGCAATTACAGAAATAATATTTAAGGGCTTCCAGCTGCTCCCGGTCAATACGGTCCGCCTTATATTCGTTGGCGTCTATCTGGTAATAAACCGCTTCGGCCCCTTTCCGGATCCGTTCCACCTGCTTAGGGTGTCCGGCCATCCAATAGACAGAGCGGGTGGCAAAGACCGGCACACACCCTGCGGCATACATCAGCAGCTGTTCATAACGGATTGTATTGTTTTCCGAAACCACCATCACGGCGGACTGGATACGCAGCAGGTTGTGGAGCCCCTCATTGTTCAAGGCATATATTTTCAGGTTTACGGCTTCTTCTTCATGAATCATTGTCAGCGAGTAGCCGAAGATGTGTTTCAGCCCGTTTTTGGCACATTCTTTTTGGAAATTGAGTGTGGCGGCCATTGTATTACGGTCACAAATGCCGACCGCCGTATGTCCTGACCATTTTGCCTTGCGGCATAAATCCTCCAGGGAACCACAGGCGTTCAGCAGTTCGTAAGAAGTATGGACACCAAGATTCACAAACGGAATGTCATGTACCGGAGGCCCGGGACGGCCGATGTATTTCAACAGATTGAAACGGAATTCTTCCCGAAGGTCGTAATAGTACCAGTTATATCCGAACGGAAAAGCCACATGGTAGATTCCCTCCTCCATCAATACTGCCGGATTCTCCATCAGATTGAAGACAAGTTTATCGCCGTCACTGCGGAAAATGGATTCCACACCTGACAGGTCAGCCGTGAACAGCCGTCCGAACCCGGGTATGTCCACCACCTCCGTGTCAACCGGTATATAAGAAATCCGTTGTGTGTCAAGCCATGCGAGCAGTTCCTGTATCATCTTTCCTGTACTTTTTTGAGTTTGTATTCAAGGACAGACAGCAGACGGTAGGCAAAGATGCCGTAGACCTCCGTTTCCGCCAGTTCATCCCAGTCTTTATCGGCATCCGCTATATCTGCGATGAACACCTCGAAGTAGGGCCTCAGCCGTTCCGCAGCCCGTTTGACCGCCTCGACGGCATCACCGTCATATCCAATAACCACGGTCCTCACGCCCTTCGATTGCAGCTTGTAAATCTGCACATCGGAAATTTTCTTTCCGAAAGTCGCTACGGCGGCAATATGCGGGTTATCGTAAAGCTCAAGTTTTCGCGTCAGCGCGATGACGTCAAAAACGCCCTCTGCAACGATGACCGTATCGGTACCGTCCTTGCGGACGGCATCATAGTTATAAAGAAGTTTGGAAAAGTCGTTCTCTGTGGAATTCCGATAACGAAGTATCTTGTATTCACCTTTGTATTTCGTTTTACGGTTGTAGGTGTCTATCTCCTCTTTTGGCCAGGTATGGCGTGAAACATATCCGACAACCATACCGCAGTCGATGACCGGGAAAATTACATAGTCGGCATACCGCGGATTGAGCCTGCCGGTTATTCCGGCAGGAAAATATTCATAGTCATCGAAGCGGAATCCGCGCTGTTTCAGATATGGGTGGCGGAAAGTCCGTTTATAGAAGTCCGGCAGTCCGGACGGGACCAGTTCATCGTCTATATCTTCCGCCTCGTCAGGTTCCAGCAGGTGCAGGTTCAGCGGTGCCGAGATATCTGTTGTTTCGGAAACCATCAGGTCCATGCGTCCGATAGCCTCCAATAACTGCGCAAGTGTACGGGTGGACGCCCCGCAGGAGAAACAGTGTGCCATGAACGGTCTGTGGCGGACGGTTTCCTTACCGATATAGATACCGAACTTACCGCCCTGCTTGCCGCAGAACGGACAGCGCGGAACGATAAGGTTCTTGCCGCTCCCGTCCCGTTTGGCCCCCGTCTCACGGGTTATCTCCGAAACCAGATATTGATATTCCTGTACAGACAGTTCCATACTAAGGTATAGTACTGCCGGTCATAATAAAGTTTGAGCATTCTATAAATTGACTAATTATAAATGATTGTTCTGCCCTTCAACGAACAATGTTATAGTGTCGACTTTGTTAATTAAGACAAATACATTAGTGATGCTAAAATTATGATAATCAAACAAATAATCTTTATAAAGTTTTGGAATTTCAAAGAAAATTCCTATCTTTGCGAACTGTTTTGTCCATTGGCACATTGGATTATTGTGTAACGACTTAAAAACCAATAAAGTATGTGCCTGCTTTGTTGGTAGTTTAAAACTATGTGTAAAGCAAATGATAAGCTATTTCTGTTTAGCTATATTTTAGGGAGGTTTGTAGAAATTCATCGAGAGATGACTGTTTCCAATGGCAATGCGATGCCTTCAAAAGAAATATTACAATCATTCTCTAATACAAGAATTATGAAATTGCTCTATTGTTTATGCTTAGAGAGTTTGACTAATTTAGAAGAACCGCAAGGAGAAAATATACGCATAAATCAGAATAATCTATTTGAGTTTTTTGGCGCTTTCAGTGCATTGCCCAACGGACCTGTACTCCTTCATATTTATAATGCATTAGACATTATTCCCGGATTTAGATATGAAGAAGGGCATTTTCAAGAACAAATGTCAGAGACCCAATGCTTGATTCCGCCCAAATACAGAGATAGATATGAAAAGATTATTCATTTGATTGACAATGCTGTTTTGGGATTACAACAAAATATGAAAAAAGAACTTTTCATGGATAGGGATAAGCTTGTGGATTTAACCCACAATCTCCCATTGTGGAAAGAAACATTCATGTATGAGGCTAATAAGGAAATGAGTACTACGCTGCAAGATCTTCAACGGGAATATGAACAATATGTTTTATTAAGATCAGCAATGTAAAATCATACTATGCCCAATATAGGTTAATAATAGGTGTCTTATGACACCTTTTTTTATAAAACACAAATATTATATGAAAAAGACTTACATAGAAGAAGCTCAGGAAGTATATAATAATATTGTTGGTTGCAAGATAGAATCATACAAATTTTTTGTATTGCAAACATTGAATGGTTATGGTATCAAAAACATAGAACAATTAAGTATACTGAAAAGGGTTTTAAGCGTAAATGAATCTTCAATATTACAATTTAGTTTTCCTGAGAATAAAGACTTTGACTTTTCCTTTAAGGACGATGGCAAATCCAAGAAATACGACAAGGAGAAAAAAAGTTTTTTTGTAGATTTATCTCAGGATCAAAGATTTGAGCAAGAAATGACCAATATCCCTGGGCAGTATAGTATAATTGCAGCATTAAGGATTTGGGAAGAAAAAAAGAAACAAAATAAAGTTGAAGGGCAAGAGCTCCAAAAAGATACCTTCTCCGATGAAGATTTGGCAGCACTGCTTAAACGTTCATTTGGAGAATTTTGTGTTGCTTACACATATATGCATAATAAAACTGATTTTTACAGCTATTGTGACGCTATAACTTTTTTGTTTTTTACTTATTTATGGAAATCCGTTGCGGTTGGAGAATTTTATATTGTTTCCGGTTATAAGGATATAATTAGGGCATGGGAAGACAAAAAAGATGATCTTGATGAAAGAATACTACCAGCCTTTATTAATTGCTATTCTGATATTTCTTCGGCAATAGCAACATTTGTAAATAGAATAAATCCAAAGAACAACGGTGGGCTTTACGAAGTCCATTTTGAACTGGACCAAGATCTGATCATAGATTCAATTCCTGGTAAATATGTCAAAACAGAACATTTACAACCATTGATAAAATTGACACAATTGCTTTTTGATATCACCGTTATAGATATTCGATACATCGCATCAGAAAGTAACCTGTCTAAGTTGATAAATTTTATTTATGCATTTGACAAACTAAAAAAAGTTTATCGCCAACAAAAGCAACTTTAGCTCGCAGAACATCCATATTTCTTGAACAAGCATTTGATGTTAATGCCTTGGAAATATTAAACAATGTAATAGAGGCATTAATTTTCAAGGCCTGTGTATTGTCAAAACAAATGATGGAACAGCAAGCGCCGGCAGGTCCTAAAATATGTTTTGGCTATAGCCCTCTTACCAATCCTGAAATTAATTCAATTATTGAGCAATATTCCCAATATGCAAAAGACTATACTAAAGATATATTCTATGTATTATATAAACATGATTCTAAAAATGATATTTCAACACAGGATAAATTCCAAGATGATTTAAAAAATTGCCGTAAAGATAATAGCCGCTATCCTGAGTGTAGTCTTATTAAAAAGTATAACGAAAATATAGATGAAGGGGTTTCGGCTTATATTACAAATAATAGGCTTTATTACCTTATAAAGAACAATGCTGATCCCCAAAGTATAATCCAAGGAATTGAAAGTTTTGTTCAAGAACATTCAGATATTACGGCATTTAAGTGTGTATCACCTTCTACATTGGTAAAATCGATATTATGGTTATATAACTATCTCAAGAACAGTGTAAATAGGGAACATAGAGTAATATATACTTATGGAAAATTACTTAACTGCTTAAGGCTTTTCATCATAGCATATAAAAATGAAAAAGATGCCCCGAGAAGATTTCGTTCATATTTTGAGTATTCATATTGCTCGGTAGAAGACAAGAAAGTGATTAAAGTGTATCTTTCTCCGGCAGAATTGCAGAATTATGACAGAGAACAAACCAAGCAATATATATTCTTTGCATCACAAGGGTATTCTCCTGTAAATATGCAATTTCTGGAAAACTTTTTCTTAAAATATAATAGGGAATTTAGGACATTTGAAGGAGACGCGATAGAGGATTCTATAAAAAAATCTGAAGAATTATCCGGAAAGATTACAGGTGCTATAGCAACAATAAAAGAAGAACGGGGGCGGACGCTACAATTAGTCGGATTATTAGGAACGTTCATCGCTTTTGTATCTTCTTTGGTTGGTACGCAGAAAGTTGCAATAGATATTTTTGATTTTATGTTATTTTCTATAACATTTATGACCGGGATATTGGTGTTTGTGTTTTGCGTATATAATATTGCAAATCCAGATAAAGAAAGTGTGTGGAAATTGCAAAACTTTAAAAATCCTTACTTTATAACATTACTTTTATTAATCTTGGCAATGGCAATATTGGTTTGTATTCGACCATCAAAGGCAAATACAAACCATATACCACTCGAGACAATTCAAAAAGCAAGAAAAACAGACATTGAAGTTTACGAAGATTCGTCTTCTCAACATGTGTACCATATACAAAAACAAATCGACAAGAAGTCTACCAATGCCTCTTCAGACACCACTCTTTCTTCCAAAAAAGGAATAGTGGATTCTTTACCGTAGTAATGAAAGTGTCCTCTGCCCGTCATAGAACACCTCGTTGTCATAGTCCGTCGCTATTTTGATGGTATCGCCCTTTTTGAAAAAGCGGCTCTTGGCCACATGCAGGCGCATCACGTTCTCCTTGCGTTCGGCCGATGACTGGTTGAGTGAAATAAGGTGCGTGCATGGGCGTGCCAGCCCCTTGGCCTCCGAACAGTTGTACTCTGTCAGTACATTCCTTTCGTCATTCAGCCACTCGCGGTCTTCAATGGTCGATTGATATGTCACGACCATCCATACCTTTTCGTCCGCCGCCAGGTCCTTGAGGTCATTGGCCACGGCGATACGCTTTGCGCGTTCATGGTCGGCACCCCATGAACGGCGGTTGGCGTCTGTCAGCAGATCCATCGAATCGACGATGACGATGTCCGGATTGTGACCTTTGAGTTTGCGGTATTCCGAGATTCCGTTCTTGATGTCAAGCGTCGATACCTGGGCGTTGAAACGCGGATAACTGCGTACCGTGATGCTGCCGGCATACGATGCCACCAGCTTTTCCAGATGGCGCATCTCCGTATCCGAGATCTTTCCCCGTTCGTAATAATAGGCGTTCTTGGAAACCAGCCCTCCCGAATAGGCGTTCAATGCTTCCTCCTCGGACCCCTCCAGCTGGAAGTGCAGCACATGCAGCCCGTCGTCGATATCCGCCCTGACACCTATCCATTTGGCGATATGGGATTTCCCCACACCGGTACTGGCAAGAAAGCAGGTCAGCTGCCCCCGCAGGTTGCGTCCGGCATTGAGCGCGTCCAGAAACGGGATATAGAACCGGGACACACGTGGTGATGCCGAGCGTTCCTCTTCCTCCTCACGGCGGCGGTTCCGCTGGAAGCGCTCCGTAAAGGTCTCCGCCACATCAATGAACGAGGTACTCTTCAGTGTAAAGCCCGCCAGCCATTCGGCATACCCGCGCAATGCCTTTTCCGCCTTGTCCTGCTTGTTCTCGTTATACAGTTTTCCCACTTCCGCATAGACCGACTGTAACCGGACCCCCTTGATGTAGGACTCCAGCATGTCGATCATCACTTCGGGACTCTGGCCCTCGTCATACTCCCGGAAGGTATCTATCAACTCAATGGCATCGTAATCCTCATGGAAAGTCTGTGCCAGTACGGCATATGACGGCGGTGTCTTGTAGGTTCTGAAATGTGCGGCAATAGCCTCCTGCACCCGTTGGAATGAGCGGTCCGGAAGGTATTCCTTGCGCATGTGGCGGGAAAGGACAGCGCACAGCTGCTCCTGGCACAGCGCCGTGGCATAGAGCTCATACAGGAACTCGGCGCTGAGCGGATTGACGGAACTCATGGCTTCACCTCCTCTTTCCACCATGCCTCACAACGAATCCGGTAAAGTTCCGGATAACGCGCCTCTGTTCTACGGCGGCACGGATTCGCTTTCGTACATTTGGAACATGACGGCGAGAAGGGTGTCCACATCAATGTGGAGAGCGCACAGACGAGATAGCCGGCCTCGCTGGAGAGCAGACGCCGTTTGGTAATCTCCTCATATTCCGGGTAAATGAAACGTCCGAAAGGATGCCCGCGGCGGTTCTCCATTGCCTGTGTCAGACTGTCACGTGACAGTCCGAAACCTTTCAGCCACCGGTCTTCCCAATAACGGCGTTCCTTTCCGGAATGAAGATACCGGTCAGCTGCCTTCCGGCCAAACGAATGGGAAATGTTCCACTTTCCACGATAAGAGGGAGCATATCCGGAAAGGGCATACACCTGGCATATGCAGAAATCGGACAGGCGTTCCGGACTGACAGATCCGGCTTCCCGGCACAACAGGTCGAAACATGCCGAAAGCTGTCTGTCCGCCTTTCCTCCGGACGGGAACTGGAAATCCGGCCACACTGCCGCACGGAGCAAGCGTGTAAAAAGCCTCCGGCATCCGTCAATCCACTCTTTTTTCTCCATCACGTGTCAAAAGTTTGCGCAGTTGTGTCTTGGCCAGAAAGAGACGGCTCTTGACCGTCTCCACATTTCTGGTCTGCAATGTTCCGTTGCGGTAAGTTATCTCCATGATTTCTCCGATCTTATAGCCGGCCTGCTGTAAAAGCAGGGCCTCTTTGTAAATCGGCTTGAGCCTGTCCAATGCCCAAAGGATATCATCATTGTAATACTTGTGATAATTATCCATTCCCATGCAGTTCTCCGACGGTTCCTCCTCGCCCGGCAGGGAGGAGGATATTTCCGAGATGTCGATATTGTCATCCGGGGGCATGCGGCTTTTATTGCGGTTGTTGAGGTCCGCCACAAGCCGCTTGGTCACGGCATAGATCCATGTTTTCACCGGACGCGCCGGATCATAACTGTCCATGTACTTGAAGAAATTAACCAGCGCTTCAAGATAGTTATCCTCTATGTCCTCCTGGTTATAGGTATATTTGATACAAATGCTGTATATCAGATTCTTGTGCGGCATCACATACTTTCTGAGAAGTTCCGCCCTCCGTCTTGCGGATTCATCGTCAGAGGGTACAACCGCAATAAACACATCTTTCTTTTCCACGTTTTCACTGACCGAAAAAAGGTTGATAATGAATCTCATGTCCTAATCTGTCAGCTGCCATTGAGCATCAATTAAAAAAAGCGGGCGGAGAGAAGGCCGCCCGAATCTTGGCAAGTGCCGTTCTACAACCTGTGCCTGCGGATGTAATAATGGAAGAGATGGCAGGCGTCCGCCGCATTGTCATCCACCGGAATGATGCCGTATCTTTCCTTGCATGCCACCACCATCTGTGCCTTGGTGGCGTGCCCGTCCCCCGTCGCCCATTTCTTGAGCACCGCCGGATTCACAAACTCCGGTTCGGGAAGTCCCAGGCTGTCACATACTTCGAGCAGGATCCCCCGAAGTTCCGAGAGCCGGCGCATGTCATAGAAATAACGGTTCACACTCACATCCTCCGCTACGACCCGCCGGATACCATACGCGCGGATAAACGAGACAAGGACGGTACGGAATGCGCCGTGCATCTTGTTGCCGTTGCGCCGTCTGCTTTCGGTAAAGTTCCATGTTCCGGCCTCATGCACGGAAAAATACCCGGTATGCGTAGCTATATCCAATGCAAGCACCTCTTTCCTGTCCGGGGTACTATTCTCCAATCCTTGATTCGCCATTCTCTTTCATAATTACCAGTTTATGGGGATAACCTTCCGCAACATTACCGTGGGAGACAACCAGTACGGTACCTCCGAGCGAGTTCAATGCCTCGAACATGGAAGCCAGTCCCGCCTCGTCAACCGCCTCGAGTATCTCATCCAGAACCAGAAGGTCCAGTCCCTTGCCATCATCACAGTTACTGTTCACGAGTTTTTGCATGGCAAGGATGGTTGCGAGGTTCACCCGTGCCGCTTCGCCTGCCGAGAACTTGCCGAACGATCCGCAGTCAATGCCGTCACGCAACAGCGAAATGGAAATCTTCTCCCGGACCTTACCGCTTTTGAGGACGGTATAACCGTCAAAACGGATGCGTATGTCACTGCCGATATTCTGCAGGAACTCGTTTGTTATACGGCTGAGTGCCTCGATTTTTGTATTGGCCAGATAGGTCTTGAACTGTATGAACCGTTCTCTTTGCATCTCCAATGTTCGGAGTTCCGCATCTACGGCGGTCTTCCGTCCCGCCGCTTCGCGGGATTTTTCCCTCACCTCCCGGAGCGTGCTCCGGAGCGTGGATATCAGATCGGACGGCACCGCCTCGTTCAATTCCCTGATAGTGCCTTGCAAAGTGTCAATGGCACAGGCTGCCGCCTGTATATCCTCCTTTTCCGTCCGTATGCTGCGGCTCAGTGAGGCATTACGCTCGTCTACAAATCCGAATGTTTCATCGAATACCTTACGGCGGATGCTCTCAATCTCATTTTGCAGCGCGGTAATCCCGGCTGCAATACGCCGGTGTTTGTTTTCCGTCTCTTCCACGTTCCGGGTAGCGTTCCTGACGGCACGTTCATATCCGGCCAGCTGCTGTTCCCATTCGGTACGTCTGGCCTCCAAGGTACGGCGGCCGTGGTTCAGGCGGCTCTGCTGCAGCTCCACAGAACCGGTCTCCTCCTGTTTGTCTTCGATACGGCCATTAATTTCCGTGAGTTGCCGCTGTCGTAGTTTCAGTTCCCTCATTCCCGCCTCAATGTCAAACTGCGGCTCCGCTATTAGGAAATTATGTCCGCAGGCAGGGCAGGTGACGGAACCGGCCAGCTTGTTTGAGAGCTCGTCAATACCGGCCGAGACAATACGCCGTTTGTGACGCAATTCTTCGATGCATCCTGCAAGATTGCGCAGGCGGATGTCTGTTTCCCTCAGTTTCTCCGCTGCCGTACCGGACTGCTCGTTGTATTCCTCACAGAAGGCGGCATACTTATTTTTGAACTGTTCCCAGTTTTCAGTCTCCTCTTCCAGTTCCCGTTCCGCCTGTTTCAAGGAGGTGTCACAATCCGACAGCCCGGAAACGGCCGTCTGCAGCTTCTCTTTTGTCCCGGTGATAATCCCGTTCCAGTCCGTCTGTCTCGCATCGGGGAAGAGGGGCATCATCTCCCGTATCTTTTCCAGACACTCGTCCAGTGCCGTATCCCCCGATTCCAGCAACTGCAGTGCCTCATCCGCCTGCTGAACCGCCACAAGCCGTGTTTCATATCCGGCCACCGTCTCGTGTCCGATGCGTATCTGTTCCCTTTTGGCTGCGATGGCCGCTTCCAGGGAGGCGATGCGCTCCGCACGGGTACGTCCCCGTTCCGCTCCGGTTTCCTCTTCCTTGCGGATCTGCTCCTGTAACATCTCGACACGCCCGTCCAGTCCCGCAAGTTCCAATGCCGCCTGTTGCTTCTTTTCTGAGAGCGGCACGATATCCTCCTCAAGTATGGCAATGGCCTCGTCCACCAGGATACCGTTGGAAAAGCGGTTGATTATCTCCTTTTTCTCCTTGTCCGATGACGAAAGAAAATCCTCATACCGGTATTTGGAGAGAATGAAGTTGTTGAGCAGCTCCTCGCGCGTGATCCCTAACTTTTCAAGGATATAGCGGTTATAGGCATCGACCGAAGGCTGGACAGCCTCGTCCGTCGTCACCTGCGCACCGTTACGGAAAAGTGTGCAACTGACCGTGGATGCCCCTTTGCGTGGAATGCAGCGGTTGACAACCAGTTCCTCCGCTGAGTTGCCGTTGCTGAAATGTAATCCGATACGGCACTCCCCGGACGCATCGTTTATAATTTCTTCCGACCTTATCTTACGGAGCGGGCTGCCTGTGATACCGACAGCGATACACTCCAGCAGGGCGGATTTGCCCGCACCGTTCGACCTTTGGGACTCATTGTCCCGGTTGTCGCCGAATATCAGTGTCGTAACCCCTTGCCGTAACGTGTATGACAGCGAGCGGAAGGCACAGAGATTCTCAGCTTCTATTTTCTTTAATTTCCACATGTCCTGTTATCTATTTTGGATAAATACTCTAATCCGATTGAGACATCCTCAATCTGTTTTTCCCGGCAGAAATCCTCGTAAGTTTCCCGGATACGGCAGCTGTCATACTTTTCAAAGAGCGAAGAGGATGCGGCCTCCAACAGTTCCTCGTCATCAGCTATCAGTTCCACCTTCGCCGCCCCGGCTTCCAGCAGCGCGGCCTTGTCAACCGACTTCATCGCAGCTGCCGGCGCATGGACACGTACCTTGACCTTGTAGCGGCCGTCAGCCTCCGTCTCGCGCAACTCGTCCATAAGGTGCAGCCCGGCACGTTCCACCGGCACATCCACCACACGGTAGCGCATGTTCACCCGGTTTTTGACAAACTCGTGTGTGCCGTCGGTATAAAGCACCGTATATCCTTTTTCCTCATCCTCGCCGAAGTTGTGCTGACGGGAGGCCCCGATGTATTCGATACGGGTTTGTGGAATGACGGTCCGGTTATGGTAATGGCCGACAAAAACCTTATCAAACGGGAGAAAAATCCTGGCGGGCAATTCTTTCTCCGATGGTTGCGCCAATGCCCCGTTTATACCTTCGTGTATATAAAGAAAATGTTTCTTTTCCTCTGAAAGCGCTTTCTCTTCCAACTGTCCGAGCCTTTCGACAAACGATCCGTCCTCCGGAAAATAACTCATCAGATGAAGCGCGAACTCCCAGCCGGGACGCGACAGGGTCAGGAAGTCATCCACTACCGTCACATCCGGATGGCAGTCAAAGACATGGCAGTAACCTCTGACGGCTTCCTGGTTCACGAGGTCATGATTCCCCTCGGCGAGCGTGACATGGATGCCCGCACGTGAGGTTTCCAGCAGGGCGTCATGTACTGCCAGCAGCACGTCAAGTGTCTGTGCCGCACGTGAAAAGAACAGGTCGCCTCCGACGGCGATTTCGCTGATACCCCATTTCCTGCAGATCTCCACGGCCTCCTGCCAGTTGGCCTGAAATGCAGGGATGTTGTCTTTTGAGACATGGATATCATTCAACAACAATATGCAAGGTTTGCTCTCTTCCATGAATGTGTGTGATTAAGACGGGAGGCATGGATGCCTCCCGCCGGGTTAAAACTCAAAGACTTATAAAAGGGGTTATCTGCGACGGCGGGGACGTTCGGCACGCTCCTCCGTTTCCGCAGGCCGGTGTTCCTCCTCCCCGGGAGCGTCCTCCGGTGTGTCTGTGGGTTTCGGACCTTCCATCTCACTCTCAATCAGTTCGAGCAGTTCCCGATTGCTTGTCGAGCGGGTGACACGGACGGACAACGCTTCCTGTTCAATGTAGCTGCGTATCATTGCACGCAGCTCCTGTCCCTCCTCGGTCTTGTCACCGAGGTCCTGCCTCCTGAGCTCGTCATAATATTCAAGAAGATCGTCCAGGGAAATTCCTGTCCCGTCCTGGACATTGTCCTTGTTGTCCTTCGTACGGCGGTCGAACGAGAAGGAGGAGGTATCTTCTTTCGGCAGTTCGTCGGACAACTGTTGTATGACCTCTTTCATCTCGTCCGTCTCCATAAGCCGCATGCCGTAAATGCCGTCGCACTGTTTAAGGAATTCAACGGTGGCACCCAGATGATAACGGGTATAGCGGTAAATGATTTCCGGAATACGGGGCGCTCCCAGCAAGGCGGTCAGCTCCTCCCTGGTCAGAGGTTCAGGGTCGGATTCATTGTCGATGGAAAACAGGTATTCGGTTTTGGCCCCGTTACGCCGTTTTTCTATTTCCACGGGATAGGCGTCGTACACCGATGAAACCGGACACGGATAAGACGGGTTCTTGGCCAGCTTCTTGCTCCAGAGTTTGAACTTCCGCTCGTCCAGATCCTTGAACTGGGCGTGCGAGAGGGTCATCATCTGTACTCCCTTGGCACGCTCGCCCAGGTCAAAGATATAGAGGCAGTGCCCGTAGTTGTACTTCAAGCCGCCACCGAACGAACCGCCGGCGATTTTTTCTGCCAGTTTCTCATCCCCGGCCTCTTTTGCGGCTTCTACGGCCAGACGCCGGTAAGTTTCGATGGGATCGACACTGTATCCGGCATCGGTGGCGCGGGTGACGGTGACATACATCTTCTGGGGCTTGTTTCCGGTTGTGGGCTTTTCCAGTTCCAGCAGCAACTGGTGAACCGGATACTCATAACCGGGCCGGGCCGGTGAACCGTCCGGATTGGGGGCGATGGGAAGGACACGCAGACGATAGGTCCCGAATTTGTCCATGCGGAAGAATTCCGTGCGGGCGAACGCCCTGTTCTCTTCCTGGGCACGCTGCTGTGCCTCCTGATACGATTCCTGGACACCGAGGAACATCTCCTCGACAGACATGCCTTCCATGCCGTTGTTCTTTTCTTCTTCTTGCATAAACGCTTGGTTTTATGGATTAAAAATGCCCGAAGAGTGCGACACGGCAGGCCCGTATCGCAAAGAAACTGGTTACAGGACAGACGGGTTCGGTTGCACCGTCCGTATTCACTTGACAATATAGGGAGAGGATATCCCGCCGACCGTATCCTGGCCGGATACTCATTTTACAATATGGAAAGGTCTTGCAGCGACTGTGGAATACAAAGTTAGACAAATGCTCCCGAACAGCCATACATGCATATGAATGTTTGCGCCAGCCATTGTCCGTCAATGCATTACCATTTCATTTTAAGTATGTTTTTAATCTCCCCGGGCAGTTTGTCACTGCCCGGCCCATTCCGTCTTTCAAAGAGCAGCTTCCTGCGGTTTTGACGGATATACTCTTCCGTCTTGCGACGGCGTATGCCCTCGTAATAGGTTTTACGTCCGGGCGTAAGCCGTTTGCCCCGCCGGCAGTAAACCCCGTTCCGGCGGTATTCATCCAGATAGCGGCTGAATTTCGCCTTTCTGAACGAAGGGTCTTTCGACGCCTCCGCAACCAGTTCGATGACATGCCAGTCCGGTTCGAAAGGCTGTTGCCGGTCATACAGCCTGCGGAGCAGATGGTAAACCACCGGCATCTCATAACGGAGCATGAACCCTATCCGGGTCTGGTCGAAGGGGAAACGTTTAAACGTCCCCTGCGGTCTTCCGTCTTCTCGCTTTCGGGGATTCGTTCCCCGGAAAGACGGTTTCTTCTGCGGCTGCCGCCGGATCCTTTTCTGTTTCATGATACTGTTGGCTGTTGTCGGGTGAAATATTCTCTCGGGCGGGAACGGACCTGCGTTCCGCAATTCTGCGGCGACTTTCGATGTCACCGTTTACATTAATCTTCTGTTTCATGGCTATACGAAATATGTAAAGTTGAGTTCCACATTGGCATTGTACATACCGCGCTCATAAAGCTGTATCCTTCGCGAGCCGCCGTAAATGGTGAACGATACCCCACGGTTGTACTTATGGTCATCATTCCAGTCAGTGGCGGTGCAGCGCACACTGTACCGGGGTGGTTGTATTTTGTTGGGGATGACCGCCACGATACCTCCCCAGTTGTTTCCGTCCCTGTTGGCCGTATTGACGGCACCCTGTATGGAAACGATGTTCCCGATTTGGCGGACGAAGAGCGACTGTGTGTTGGTACCCGATCCGCTGTTCTCCATCTGTACCCATCCTGTATCCGCAAGCAACGGCTGATACTCCTCGGCATAAGCGGCTCCGAGAGCACGGCAGGCCTGCCGTCTGGCCTCCGCCGTTGGCAGCAGAAGGTCGGACAGCTTGCTGTCCCGGCGCAGGTAATCCCTGACAATCTCATTCTTGGAGAGTACGTTCAACTTGCCCTGCAGGAACTGTTGTGCCTCCGAGGTGCTCTTTCCCTGCCGGACTAAAAAATTGATATAATCCTGGAACAGATTCTCAAGGGTGGCGAAACGGGCGTCGGCACCCGCCTTTGTATAGAGGTTCAGGTTCGTGGCGACGGTCTCCTTTTCGGAAGCGCTGTAGCCTCCCAACAGCCGGTCAGCCTTCTTTTTGAGTTCCCCCACTACCTGTGAGGTCATCACATACCCCTCGACCTGTGCGTGTGAGGTGCCGTTACTGTCGGTATATGCAAAAGAACCGGTGGTAATGGCCTGTAATTTATCCCGAAGCCCGGCCGTGAAGACAATGCCTTGATAGGCAGAGTCCGTACCGAGCTTGCCGGCCATCATCGTGTCTATCTCTGTCTTGGAATAGACTTCAAGATTTTTCCGGGCCTTGTTCTTGTCAGAAAGGTCTGAAAGATTCGACAGCTTGGCAAGTTTCAAATCTCCGGTACCTTTCCTTTCGGCATCAAGGGTGTCCCTCACGGCTGCCTGCTTTTCCGCTTTCAAAGCGGCGGCCTCTTCTGCCGGAAGCCTGTTGATCTCTTCAGCGGTCAGACGTACCAGTTCTTTCAACCCTTCGGAGGTCTTCAGGAAGACTTCACCGGCTTCCGTTTTGGAATAGACGTCGAGATTCTTCCGGGCGGCGGATTTGTCCATGATATCGGACAGGTTCTCATCGGCTGAAAGCTTCATTTTCAGTGCGGCACGGACAGCCCCCGCCGTAACATAGCCGTCACCGCCTCCCGTAAGCTCCCCGGTGGTGATGGCCGCAAGTTTCTTTTTGTATTCGGTGGTGAAATCCTCGGTGGAAAGCTGCTTTCCCTTGACGGCATCCACCTTCTTCGACATCTCCCCGGCAAAGGCCGTGACGCTCACATAGGTGTCCGATACGGATTTCCCGTTGATCTTAAGCGTGCCGAGCACATCCACCGAGCCGGAAGGGGCAAGCACAATATCCCCCAATGTGTTCCGCAGGATAAAGCGGTAATCGTCCGTGGTATCAAAACCTGCCATTGCGAGTACGGAGGCGGCACTGTCCCGCCAGGTGACCAGATTGGTGAGCCTGGCATTGTCTTTCGTATAGGCGGTATTCTGAAGGTCGATCCCACGTCCGGCATTCTGCACGACGAACAGCCCGCCCGCCCGTACGGTGGCGGTACGGCCGGTTACTTCCAGGACCGGGCTGCTTCCGGATTTCCCGTCATGTACGGCAAAGTTGCGGTATCTTGTTCCGCCTCCCTGCGCACCGTAATAATTGATACGGACACAGCCCTCATCTGTCGTATCCGAAGTGTTATAGATATCGGAACCTTTGATACGGATTGCCCCGATACGGGCGCTATCACCCAGTGAGGTACCGTAAGAGATCCCGTCTTCCGTTATACGTACCAGTTCCTTGCCCTGCTTCATGAAACTGAAGCCGCCGTCTGTGCGGATGATAATTTCACTGACCGGCAATCCGTGCAGATAAGCGCCAAGCGAGATGCCGCCGTCAGTTTTGACGACACCTTTGAGCATATAGCCGTTTTCCCCGCTGACAGAAACGGCGGTTCTGGAATTGATTTCTTTCTGTCCGATAAGGGTGCCGGCCAGTACCAGGTCCTTCTTGACGGTCTGCCGGGTGAAAGGCGTGTCCAGCAGTACGGCATAACGCCCGAAGAATTTATCAATAAAACGGGGGGCATAATTTTCTGTAACTTCAATGCTTACAGGCAATTTACCCGTAACAGGATCGGTCGTTTCAGGTATGGCCTTCGCTCCGGCACACAGGTAGCAAGTACGTCCGCGTTTGTTGACATCATTGGCATAGACCACCGACTCATGCCTGTTGGCCTCGTAAATATAATAAGGATAGACGGCATCAGCGGCTCCCTCAAAACGGCGGACCTTACCGCCGAGCCACACATATCCCGGTGAGATACGGGGACCGTCCGGCTCGCAGCCCGAGATGATGAAATCCGAACAGCTGTCAAAAACGGCGCTCATGCTGAGGGCAAGTTCCTGCAGGTTCAGGATGTCATCGGAATAAGTGTACCGTCCGCCGGTCTCTGCGATATATTCTTTCATTGTCCTGTATTCTTGTTAGGTGTATATTCTTCTTCGTCAATCCTGATCAGATAGGTCTTGCCGGCCGTCTTGTAAGTATTCACCACATAGGAGAGCATATAGACCAGCTCGTGCGGTGATATGGTGACGGGCGGGACACAGACCACAAAGCTGACCTTGTTGATAAGTTTCTCCTCTATCAGCAGGTAGAACGGACGGGGCCGCTCCGCATCATTATCTGATATGATCTGTTCCCCATTGTACCAGATGGTACAGGGACGCTGGTATTCCGCACCCTCATGGTAGAGGTCCACACCGACACTCTCACTGTCCCTGATAAGGATACGGTCCTTGCCGTCCCTGATGTATTTGCCGAACTTGTAGTTCAGAAACCATTCGAAGTAGATTACCTGGGAAGTCATCCGTGCCCGGATATGCATCTCTTTCGTGAAATCACGGAACCGCTCATTGGTGCATTGCAACGGATAAAGGCAGCTCTGCACGAACAGGATGAACCTGCGTCCCGACAGGTAATGCGGAACCAGGCGGTTCACGGTACGGTCTATGGACAGCTTATATCTCATGGTTTTCTATTTTTAAAATGATGGCTTCACGGAAATTTGGCAGCCCGTCCTCCTCATCCTTCCCGGAGGACTCCTTCAGATATCCTGATGCGGTATAAGCCATACGGGCAATGCGTTGTGGCGGCTGTATATGGCCGTCGGTGTCATGGCTGGCGATGAAAACCCCTTGTTCGGGAACGGCATGCCCGTCGATATGGACATCGGTCACATGCTTTGCCCGCCGTATGGCATCCGTCAGGCGGGAAACGTAGACGGCGGCATCGAAATCGATATCCATCATGTAGGCATTCAACTGCTCTTCAATGGAGTCGTACACTTCTGATTCGGGTACGGCCCCGTCATGAAAGACCGTAAGGTGGGGAATCAGCACGTCGCCCTTGGTTGAGATGACCTCCACGCGTGTACCGGCGAATTTCAATTTGTTGATATAGGCGTTGATAGGCGCCAGTTCTTTCGGGGGTATGGCAGAAAGGCTGCCTTTTGCACCGGTGGCCACTTTCAGGATAAGTTTACTGTCCAGGTTCTGGTCGTCTGTGCTCTCCATATAGGAAACTTGCGTGACGATGCGTTTGGTCTCGTCGATATTGGCATAGCCGAAGGCCAGGCCGTCTTCCCGTACCGTCAGCTCATCTCCCTGCTGATACTGCAACAGGGCGTTGGCATAATAGGCGGGAGTACCGTTGATGCGTCCGTTAATGGCTTCGGAAATATCCACGGCAAAGACATCCAGCAGGGATTCGAAACTGTATATGACAGCGGCCACTACCCACAGGATTCCGTTCATGACGGACATCTTGGAATCACTGGCGAACTCTGTCAGTTCCAGCCGCCGGTTCCGTTCCGCTACGGCCTCGTTGTATATTTCCTTTATTGTACGGCTCATTACACTGTATAGATTTTATTGTTGATGATAAATTCCCACGCTCCACCTTCGTTCCAGCTTTCCTCATGCAGAATGACCCATACCGCCTCCATGCCCGATGTGATACGGTAACGTCCGGTCGTTTCATCCCGCCCGGGTTCCTTATAGGTTCCCGTCGGGGCTGTCGGCAATGTCATGCGGCAATTACGTCTGTTTCCGTAATGCTCCACAATGCTTGTCAGGTATTTGTCTATGACGGCCGGCTTTATCCGCGCTCCGGACAGGTCGAGCTCCATCAGGTTATGGCACCCGGCAAGCGGAACGAGGTTGTCCGTCATTATCCCCGAGAGATCGATCCGGTAAGTTCCGGACAGAATCCCGAAGCTGTCCAATGCGGGTGTGCAGTCCCGGAGGATCAGCTCCTCCACGTGCAGCGGACGGAGTAAAACAACGGACGAAGGTTGCAGTCCGCTCCAATCCATATACCGGAATTCGGCATCGGTAAACCAGCGGATCTTGCGGCTCCGGCGCACCCGCCTGTCAAAAGTATGGCGCAGCGTGCATGGCGTATGGCCAAGAATGACGGTCTCCACAGCACTGTCGTCCCCCCAGTCAACTTCCAGCGTCCCCGTTCCTGACACCTTGCACTCTGCGGAGACCAATGCCGGCGGGAGCAGGAAGGCTGCCGTGAACGGACCGGTGAAATATTTGGGATAGACGTGCCGCTCCCCGTTGGAGGGGACGATGCCGTGCATTTCGTTATAGGCGACCACGTCGGCATTGATGACAAAGCCGTCGGTATATGCCAGTTCCTGTCCGGAACAGAGTTCTGTTTCCAGCGAGAGGGCAG
Organism: Bacteroides sp. 4_1_36; assembly: GCF_003466325.1. Classification (NCBI taxonomy): domain Bacteria; kingdom Pseudomonadati; phylum Bacteroidota; class Bacteroidia; order Bacteroidales; family Bacteroidaceae; genus Bacteroides; species Bacteroides sp. 4_1_36. The sequence continues at coordinate 499,898 of NZ_QSOX01000001.1, read as the reverse complement.
GATTGTTGACCAGCAGGTCCACGATTCCCTCGACACTTCCATACAGGTGCAGGGCTACATCATAGATGTTCTGTCCTGCAACGACGCGGTAACTACCCATGGCTGTCCTCCTTCTCCTCGGTTTCCAGGAACAGTTCTCCTGTCACCGAATCTATATAGGCATTCCTGATGATGATTTTGTCGGAAGTAAATTCAGCCTGCAGTTTGGCGGCGAGCCCGTTGTTCTCCATATTGGAATGCAGGAAGTCAATCAGCCCCACACCGGTGGTCGGATGCTGGTACAAGTTTCCGGCGGCGGCTTTCAAAAGGAAAGTTTCGTTCTGCACCTTAGAGGCGCCAATACCAAAATCCGTCTCTTCCCCGCTGTAAATGACCAGGCAGTCCTCCTCGAGCAGCAGGTTATAGATCCCCTCATCGTTCAAGGCATAAAGCGAGGCGGGGGTGACCGTCTCCCTTGTCCCGTTTTCGTTCTCTCTCATGACGGGAAACCAATGCCTGCCGTCAACTGCACCACGTACATATTCGACACCCCCCGAACCGCTTTTCATGGCGATACGCACTTTCAGCAGGCGTATGTCTGCTACATAGGGAATGTGGATATGGATACCCCTTGCATCACTGTATGATGCAAGGAAATCTACCGGTACGGCTATCTCCCCGTAACGGCAGGCCGCATTGCCGGCACCCTCCACACTGTCAAACAGGTGGAAGTCGTAGAAGGTTTTTCCGGCAATCTGTCCGGAAGTCTCCACTTCTCCATATTCGGCATCCATTATGATATCTTGTCTGGGCATGTGCTGATACAAAAATCCCCGGCCATACCAAGAGTACGGCCGGGGCACTCTTTACATAAAGAGTAGCGGCAGATAGAAAAATCGGTTTATGCCTCCTTGGAGATTTCATTGTAAATCGCTTCCACAGTCCCCCACATATCGTCAGGCAACTCTTCGTCCGAGATTTTCTCACACGCGGCCTGCAAGTAGGCCATCTCATCAGGGGAAAACTCCACCGGCAACGGCTGTTCTTTTTCCACATCCCATTCGATACGCTTGTCCTCCGCATTTTCGCGGAGATTGATACCCTTGCGTTCCTCGTCGCCAATTGCGATTTTGCGCAGAATCTCTTTTTTAAGGTTGAACTCCTTGAAATTGCCACGTGCCGGCAGGAAAGTCGGCAGGTAAAGGCGGTCTTTGACGCTCAGTTCCATTATGATTCTTTATTTAGGATTGATTTTTCGCGAATATCCTGTTGCATCCTGTCGAAATCCTGGAATATGGGGCCAAGCTCCCTCTCCATCGGAAAGTTGCAGGAAAGGACCCCTTGTTCCATATAGATAATTCCAACAGGCTTTATGTTGCCTTCCTCATCGGCTTCTTTTTCATTGACAGAAACATGCAGACGGCTCAGCTCGTCATTGACAACGGAATACTCCAGCATATAAAAGGCATTTTCCGTCTTCTCTTCTGCTGTCCTGGTAATAGTGACATTGGTGATATTCATATAATTTGAATTTTAAATAAGTATAGGGTAAAAGTTTCTGTTCCGGTTATTAACCATTATAATTTAATACCTGGTAATGAAAAGACGGGTAATTGCAACAAAGGAGCGTCAGCGAGTCCCCTCTTTCCATACCGTAATTTGACGTGCCCCCATTCTGATTCCGCACATTCATGATATTGATATGCCCTCCCCAGTTGTAGCTGTAAAACAGGGTAAACATATAGGCAAAATCGGAGGGAAGGCTCGAATATCCGAACATGCTTGCAACCGACGACGCGCTCGGAAGATTGACATTGTAGGTGGAGTTGGCATAGACACAAAAGACATTACTGGCGGAAAAGTCAATGGTATAGCCGGAACCTGTAAAATAGATATTCTTCATTTTGATACCGATGGCGGCCGATGCGACCAATGAGGCATTGGACCACACCCCATAGTTCCGGTAACCGTTCTTCACATCGATATACAACCCGTAGTTGTTCATATATGAATTTACCTTGTTGTTGACGATGCGCCCCGCCGCACAGGTCCCACCCGAGGTGGCGGGAAAAGTGTTGGCCCCAAACAGAACGTAGGAAGTGGTGTTTCCCACGCGGAACAAATCGTTGTAGATGGCCAGACCGCCACCGGAACCACTTCCCGTGGCCGTAGATCCAATGCGTCCCTGGCCGATGGAAAAGCCGCCTATCGTGCCGGCATTGGCATTGATCGTGCCGGTCATCGTCACGTTGCCGCCGGTATCCCATTTGATATTCTGGTTCGCAAGATATCCGGAACCGTCCGCCGCAAACGAAATTTTCCCATATCCGAAAACAGCGGAACCGTCGGTTTTCAAAGCCCAATACTCTTTTCCTGTGGAAGGGTTGTCATGATAGATATATCCGGAGGCCGCCATTACAATCCTATGCCCGGAACTTGGCGCGGACGCCGCAAGCGAGCTGGTGCCCAACGTCCATCCTCCGATCTTGCCGGCTACGGCAGTGATACCCGTCCTGTCGAGCGTCACTTTGACCGCGTTGCCCGCATCCTTGACTGAAATACTGCCGTTATAAGAGCTGCCTCCTACAACCAGGGCGCTGTCCACAATAATCTGGTTTGCCTTCACCGTACCGGTATAAACACCGTTGGCGTCGATGGTCGTGGTATACTTTTCTGTGGAAGTAAGGTCAAAAACCGTGGCATAAGCCACATACCAGACCAATGGTGCGGCAGATGTCCCCTGTGCCCCGTCAATATAGAAAAAATGGGTACTGGAGAAGTTTGAGGTGCCGCATACGACCTTGTATACATACTCTTTCCAGTCTCCGGTTCCTGCCGTGGAGGTAAGCCAGCGGCTCGAACCGCCCGTACCAATGTTGTTGGAGGCCCAACAGATATTGCGTCCGGCGGGAATTTTGGCGATGATACGGGCGACCAGCACCTTGCGCGAACTGCAGGCCGTTCCGAAATAGAATCCTCCGTTGCCAGGACTGGCGGTTCCATTAGTCTGTATCTTCAGGACATACTTGCTGTCATTGGGCGCCGACGTATCCTGCTGGCGGGTGACTGTCACCATGCCGTTGCCGGAATTGTTATAGACACCGGTACTGTTGTTCCCCTTCCAGAAGGTCGGGTCCCTGTAGAGCATCTTGCCGAATGCCATGGCAGAGGCAAGTTCCTGGGCGGTCGTGATGCCGGTTGTCCATTGTACAGACACGGAAGAGGCGAAGGTGACGGTTCCGGAAGCGTTCCATGAAATATTACCGCCTGCGATTTGTCCGCTGCCGTCATTGTTCAGTTTCCATTTGCTGCCGTTCGTAATCGAACCGTCGGAGCCCAACGAGATGTTGTTTTTCCAAATATGGTTATGGTCGAACGCCCAGCCGGCAATCCGGTTATAAACCTCCTTTCCACCGCTTTTTGTATAGTTGGCCGAAAGACAGAAATATTCCAGATGGTCCCATGACATCATCTGGATACCGATAAATCCGGTCTTGACAGAATTTCCACTTGCAGCCACCTGGCCGAAGACAATATGCCCCGCATTGCTGTTCTGATGCCAGGTCAGCGTGATGCCCAACGGTTTGTAGGCCCCCGTGTACCAATACCCGCTACCGGCAGATGCGGAGCGGACCTGTAATGGTATTGCACCGGTTGCACCGATACTGCCTGTTGTTATATTGTCGCTGCCGATTGTAAACCCACCGATTTTTCCCTTGGTGAAGGTACAGCTCAAGCCGTTGATATAACCGGTATTGATGATGGAGGACTTTATACTGGCCGCATCCAGTTTGGAGGCGTTGATACTGCCTGCCGCTATACGGTCGGCCGAAAGCGTCCCGGATTTGATACTGGATGCACTGATATCGACAGCGTTGACCTGTGCGGCCGTCAACGTACCGGTATAGATGCCTGTAGAGCCGATATAGGTCAGCGGATGTGCGGCAAGAGTGCTGTCACTTCCCTGTGCCAGTGCAATAAAACGTTTACGGCGTATTTCTTCCTCGACCGAAGCTGTCAGCGTGCGGGGAGCCGGTGCATTCGCCTTGGTGGAACCGCTTTGAAAAATCAAATCCGAGTTGTAAGCGATCTGCGGTGCTGCCGGTATGGGGGACGGACTCATCGCGTTACTGACAATCGGCTGGTCGGAATAGATATGATAGACCGCTCCGGTCGTTCCGCCACCGCGTAAGAACACGGCGAACATACAGTTGTTCCCACATAGGGCCGCACCTGCGAACATGCGGCAATAGGATTCGGAGAGTTCATAAATGTCCCATGAATAGCTGATGCCGCCCCAGCCACCGAAATTGGCCTTCAGCAGCAGTACCAGGCCACCCTTATGCGTGGACGTGTTCCAACTTGCCGGAGCCTGCTCGCTGTAGGCACGACGCACAAGAATGTCCCGCTTGAAATTCTGTTCACCGCCCTTGAGGATGACAGGATAGTATTTGTTCTCTTCCCCGTTGATGACAAGCCTGTAATAATACGGATAGCCGTAATTGGTTGTTTTTGCGGCCTCTATGTCATTTTTCCATAGCAGGGAAACGGCAGGGGAGAACGAGACTTTCCCCGCGGTATCCCATGATATGTTCCCCGAAGCAATCTGCCCGCTTCCGTCATTGTTCAATTTCCATTTCGTACCATTGGTTATTGAACCGTCACTCCCCAGTACAATGTTTCCCTTACGGATGGAGGAGGCATCCACCGTCCAGCCGGCAATATTGTTCTGGGACCCAAAACGTGCGACACATGTGCCTGTGCTGTTCGTGGCATACAACCCGAAATCACTGTCGCTGTTATAATACAATTGTACCCGTTGTCCGGTTGTCGCGCCGGAATTAAGTCCGTAAACCACCACACGCCTGTTTCCGCAGTCAAGCAGGATGTGGTTGCCGCTCAACGCGGTTGCGCCGATTGACCAGCCACCGATTTTCCCTTTCGTGACATTCAGCGTCAGGGCCTCGATATTTCCGGCCGTAATGAGAGAAGCCTTCACATTGGCGATGTCCAGTTTGGAGGCGGTGATACTTCCGGCGGCAATACGGTCGGCAGAAATAGTGCCTGCCGTAATCTGTGAGGCGGTGACAGTGCCGGTATAAATACCGGCCGCAGTGATTTTTGTCAGTTTCGGAGAGCCGTTTCCGCCCAAAGCGGTAACGATAGTATTGATCGGATTTGTCCATTGCAAAGAGACGGAAGAGGCAAAGGTGACATTGCCCGAGGCATCCCAGGATATATTGCCTCCCGCAACAGCCCCCGCCCCCGAGGCATCCAGACGCCATTTAAAACCGCGGATGCCGTTTGACCCCAAAGTCATGGAGCCGGAGGCGGCGGTCATCGCCCCGGAAGTGTTGTTCTTCGTTCCCCGGCAGATGCTGTCACCGTCGACGGACCAGCCGCCAATTTTCCCTTTCGTGACATTGAGTGTCAGCGCTTCGATATTCCCGGCAGTAATAAGAGAGGCTTTCAGGGAAGCCACATCGATACGTGAGGCGGAGACCGTACCTGAAGTTATCTGTGAGGCGTCAAGCTGCGCCGCCTTTACCGTACCCGCTGAAAGTTTACCGGTAAAGACACCGTCTTTGTCAATAAAGGTTGCACCTATCCAGTTCAGGCTGACACCATTTCCGAACTCCACCTTGCCGGTAGCCGCATTGTATTTGACAACCTGGTCGCCATGACCGAACTGGACATTGCCGCCGTTATCTACAAAAAAGGTCTTGTAACCGTTCTTGAAACCATAGATGCCGTTAACCGTTTCAGAGGTAACGGTACCGGAAGCTGTCCTGACAGAGAGGGGGAACTGCCCGATTGCCACACCGGTTATCGTGCCGTCACTGTTTTTGATCCCTGTAAAAATTTTTGGAGTGATGACCGTGCTGCTGCCGATAAGTGTCTTGTTGGTATTCCACTCCTTGACCCAGTCAAGCATCGCTGTGTCGTTTCCATCCTTGCCGGGTGCCCCTGACTTGGCCTTTGACCAGACAAATGACAGGGTGTAGGTGATTCCGGATATAATGACGGGAATAACCACAGTGCCATGATCGGCCAGTGTGGTCGTTCCTGCTGCGACCGTATAAGTTATGGTCTTGTTGCTGTTGTTGACGGATATGGAGGAGAATCCTGCCGGTCTGGTAATGTTGCCGATGGAAAATCCGGTAAAACCGGAATCGCCAAGCGTGACCTTGACAGAGGAGGTGACGGATACGGCAGAAACTATCTTCCCGTCGGCATCCGCAGGGAAGATGTATTCACCGGGTGACTGGCTAAGCGTATAACCGTCCTTTTGTATGTTGATTGTCGCCTGACCGCGGGCGACCAGTATCTTTGCCATATGCTCTTTTAAGAAAAGTATAGGACAAAAAAAAGGCGGCAGGTTGCCGCCAAATGGCAAGGCTCCCGTTTTGTCGCACGGATGGGATGAGACCGGTTCACACCGCTTGCCATCCGTAGAAGCCCCGTTCCTTCATTACTATTTCGACACTTCACACATCAGTACGCCCTTGCCTGTCACATCGGCTTTCGATACGGTGATGGATTTGCCCGTATAAGTCTTTATGACGGATGTTCCGGCCGAGTTCCACAGTTTCCATGTGTAGGTATAGGCAGTCCCGTCATCGTCCAGTACCTCACCGTTACGATACAGCACCGCTTTGGCATCGACATCATTCCCGTTATTTTTGATGGTGAACCCTTTCTGGCTGACAAGGTCCACCGTAATGGGGTCGGACATATCCGTGAAAGAAATGATATCGCATACAACCTTGTTGGCCGAGGCGTTGCCGGCCGATGTGTCCGTGTCCTTGATGGCACATTTGAAGGTCTCGAAATTCAGTACGGCATCCGCAGTAATGGTTATTTCGTTCGTAGTCCATCCTGCCGTCACGCCACGCGGATTGGTGGAAGTCAGACAGGACCATCCGGCACCGAGCATGGAATTGTAATACGGACAGGAAACCGAAGCCCCTGAATTGGCCGCCGCAGTGAGGGCCGATGTCAGCGTTATGACCTTGGTGGAGGTGTTCACCGCCGATATGGTGTACTGCACGGAATTTATTGTAATCTTTCCGCCGGCTTCCATGTTATTGGTGGAGGCCACCGTGACGGTGGTCGCACCGGCAGTAGCGGCGGCAGCCAGTGTGGTATTGGCAAAAACGGAGGAATCCTTGATTCCCCAGGCATAGGTGACATTGGTGGTATCGATGGTGGCGCCACGCCACAGGTCGCAATGCGCCTTGAGTGTGGGTACCTCGTCATTTTTGAAGACAACACCGTCGGGAGCATATGCCACGGCGGCTATCATCGCCCCGGCATTCAGATGCTGGGTAAACTGTATCTCGGAACGGAAAGGCACCTCCAGCCCGTTGGCATCGATATAAACCGCCTCGAAGGCATACCGTACCTGCGGCGTGGAAACGGTCATATGGTTGGCCTTGATGGTCAGGGCATACTTGGCGGACGCCGCACCGACAGTACAGCTGTCCTGGCCCGAAGTTATGGCCGAACCGTTCTTATACCACTTGGCGGAGCCGCTTTTAACACCGGCTGTCAGCGTAGCCGCATTACCGACAGATGAAATCTGGTCGGTGGCGGCCTTGCCGCTGACGAACAGCGAAGGAGTGAGCACCAAAAACGGCGATGCCGCCCATGAAGGTGCATAAACGCCCGTATCCTTGTTGAATACCTGGGTGAGCGGTTGCGAAGAACCGATGAACGCCTGTAAGGAGACAGCATCATTCTGGTCAATGATGGTTACCTGTCCGCGTGCTACTTTTATTGCCATATGCTTATTGTTCTGTTGTTGATATGTCCACTTCACAGTCAAAAACGGCCTTATGCCATACATCCCTGCCGGTTATCTCAATCTCCCTGCCATAATGCGGCAGGTCATTCCATATCCTGTCGCCATCGGTATCCCTGCTTGTCCGCAGCCAGCGGAAATTACCATCGGGAATGAGTGCGGTAATATCTTCACCGCCCCTGTACACTCTGGCCCGCAGAACCGTGGAAACAATGCCGTTACGGAATATCGTGCCATTTTTCGACTCCACATGAACAGTATAGGATGGCGCACCGTCATAAAGTTTGAAGAAAGTATGGGTGGCTCCAATATTTTCATTCCGGAATACAGCGGTGTAACGGAGGGTTAATACGTCACGCCCTTCCCAGCCGTGAAACGCCGGTGTCATTTCAAACACGGCGGCATTGCAGCCTGTTTCTTTCCATATTCCGTCCGATGCAAGATATTCCCATAAGCGGCTTTCCGGATTAAAGTTATATTCGGTGGGGACAAGAGGGATGCTTTCCGGCTCACATATGCCGGAGAACTCATCCGTGAAATGGAAGGCCGTACCGCCCGTCAGGGATACGGAACGGGGCTTGAGCTGTTCCTGTGCCTCCTCGTCAAAATCTTCCCAGCGGATGGTCACGTCCCGCAGTTCGATGGTGTCCTTGCTCCATTTGAAGCGCCCTGACGCGAAATGCCCCGTACCGTCGGGATTAATGACGAAAGAACCGTCACGCGAGGTTATCGAACCGTCCTCACCCAACCTGAGCAGCGGATTCTGGATAGTTCCGCCAATACCTCCTTTCGAGAACCATGCCCCGTAATCTTCCGTGTAAGACAACACGCCATCCGTCGCCTGGTAAGGTGTCGCCGTCTTGCCCGGCTCCAATTGCGGGGCGGACAGAAGGACCGGTACCGGGGTTGCGATACCCAGTGTCATTTCAGGAGCCCCGGATTCCCGGACTGGAAAGGATACCTTATGACGTGTCCATCCCCTGCCGGCATCCACAGCCTGTTCGCCGACAAGATGCTCGTCCTGATAAAAACGGACAACCGTTGTTTCTTCCGCCTTTATCCAGATGGAAAAACAATAATAGTTGCCGGCACGGGCTTTGCGCCAACCGGCATCCTGTAATGTAAGACGGCTGTCTGAAATGACACGTACACTCTTTCCGATACCGGCGGGAGTGGCAGTACTGACAACCATAGATCCGCTGAAAGCACAGGAAAGGCTGTCCGGAATGACATTTTTGTGAATTTTGCCCACATAGAAAGTTGAGGAAAAACCGTTTTCATCTCCGGCGGTCAATGTTCCGGCGATGTTGACATTCCGTGTTGCGTAGAGATTCTGAAAATAGGCCCCGTAACCGTCCAGTATGCCGAATACCGGATCGATGATGCCGCAGACCTTTCCCACACGGGCTTTGGCCGCATCGCCGAAAGCGGACACGGAAGAAAGCCGCAGGATATTCAGGTCCGCCAATTCACACCAGTCACCCTCTGCGGTCAGGCTTTCCGTCAGATCGAGAAACAGGCTCCGGCTATATTGCGCAGGATAGTCCACAGTGATAACCCACAATTTGTACTCCCATTCCTGCCCGGCGGACAATATATCCTCGGCATCTGATTTCTCCCGGTTGGTATAGCCGAATGAGAGGGGGACGGAGGACAAATCCCTGAAAGCCCTGATTTTGAAGGATACCAGCAGACGTTCCGGATGCCCGACCGACTCCTCCAGAGTCTGCATCAGTCCGAAAAGGGATTCTCCCGCCGGTTCCGCATTGCGGACTATCCGGACAATGCGTGTCGCCTCCGCATCGTTTTCCCTGTATCCGGATTGAAGTACATGGCCACATACGGCATACTTGGATTTGTCAGGCACCCCCGCCACCCCTCCGTTCATGACCGGATAGCAAAGGGAACGCTCCGTTGCCATGCCGTCGATGACATCCATATAGGGGGCTTCGCTGTCCGAAGCCGTCAGGTACAGTGCCCCGCTACGCGTCGTATCGAACAGGTTGGTACTCCGTACGAAGTCCAGAAGCTCCCCGCTCTGCGGTTCATCGCCGTCCAGCAAAGCCCCGATAAAATAAGGCGCCTCCTTGTCGCCGACAAGCTCCGTTCCGGTTTCCGTCACGCACATCAGGGAATAGACCACCCGTTCCCGCCCGGCATATTGTCTGCGGACGATATCCCCGACATGCAGCCCCTGTGTTTTCTGCGAGTCGGGGTCGATACGGACCTTGTATTTTGAATAACGGAATACGGACATGGGCTATGATATTTTTTCAACGGAATCTCCCGAGCAGCTGTCGCTGATCCAGAAAGAGCCGTTGGTCGCGGAAACCTTCTTTACCTCGAATTCGTAGGCGCGTAACTTGCGCCGGGCGACAACCTCGTCGAATGTGGCGATGACATTTCCCGTGGTACGGTTCTTCCGGATGGCCCAGCCGCTTCCGGCAAAGCCCGAAGAAAAGAATTCCGAAGAGACGGAGCCGAGAAAACAGCTGTCACCGTAATGCCTGATACCGCCGGAAACAGCCTGTAACCTCAACGACTCTGTCAAGTATAGGATTTTGTCTGCCAACCGGGTTGACGACGCGCAGATTCCGACATGCCCGGCAGCCTCCACCGGAACCCCGGAGGAGATGAAATCGGCATCGGTTTGGATATGGAAAGACTCACTGTAACGGTTTTGAGGGGCATGGGCACTTATGGACGGACGGTGTCCCAATACTGTGGTATGGGGGACGGTTGTCCGCACGCCTTCCTTTTCGTATACAACCATGGAGGTCAGTGAAAGGGTTTCCTTATCTCCGGTAATCAAAAATCCGCCAGCCATACCCATACGCAGCCGCTTGTGAATAATTATGCCTTCATCCGAGTTGTCCACCCGGTACGAAGACAGCAGATCGGCACCATAGTTGTGACGGACAGTGAGCGAACCCGGAAAGCAGGCCCTGCCGTAGGACGAGAGCATCAGACAGTCACCGTCCACATCCGAAATGCCGGACAGCAGGCGTATTCTGGTGGTATGCCCGCTACCCAGCAACAGATCGCTTCCGATACCGCCCAGTTGTATCTTGTCATTATCAGTCCTCTGGAGTACGGGCATACCACCAATACGAAGCCCGTAACCGTCCAGAAATGAAAGAAAGCCTCCGAGGGCGACTTCCTCACCGGAAAATGAAAGCAGGCACTTTCCCTTGTCACCCAGCCTTACCCCATACAAGGCATCCAGACCACCGCTCAGAGCCGTATTCCCGCAGACCACCAGATGACGCTGCACCGTTCCGTCCCGCATGGTCCAGTCCACTGCCGCCAGATTGGCGTTGCCCCGGTGGTATACGCCATGTCCCCCCACAGTCAGCCGTGACGGAGAAATGAACACTCCCGTTTCCCTGTTCCCGATAATCCATTCTCCGCCCGAGTGTATGGAGGCATCCTGAAAATCAATGCGGGAGGCATTGAGCGTCGCCGTGTTCCTGTCCGTATCGTAACCCAATAATTGTTGTCCGCCTATATGGAGGCTGCTGCCGCCTATTTTCAGACTGCCGGTAATTTTGACACCGTATTCAACGGCAGTCACCGCCCCATCCGCATCGGTAATGTCCTGCGAACAGATCTCCAGAATACGGTTATTGGCGACACCCGCCTCGAAACCGTAATTCGCACGGAGTGCCCCGGTCATGTCACCGCCCGACTTCTTGAGGTATTCCAGCAACAACCCTCCATCACCCGGGGCACCTTCACCGGCAACCGCCCCCGCAATGGCCGAAGCAAACCCGTAGGCCGTATTTTTTAACCTTATGCTGGTCTCGTCCCCTTCCTCGACACCGTAAGGATGGTCATCATCCTTTTTCTGCTGGGCATTGAAAAAGTTATGGTAGAGCTGCGAATAGATGGAATAACACAGGCTCTCCTTATCAAGGCTGTCTATGTCCGGATGCAGTTGTACGTTCATTTGGTATAGCTGGTTTTGGAGAGGAACCTTTGAATGCGCGAGGTCAAAGAAATGAAATTAGGGAAATTGACAGGTGACATTGTACCCATCAAGGTGGGGGTCATCACCTTGCTGCACTCGGTCAGGAAGTCGAGCATAAGCCCGGCAAGTTCATTGCCTAATACCAACGGTTCGGTGGCATTCTCGTCACCGAGCGCCACTTTGTTGTCGGCAACCGTTACGGTCGTGGAGTTCACCTTTTGAATTATCTTGTCCGTTGTCTGCCTGACCTCCGACTTGTCTACAATGTGGGTAATGCTCTCCGCCTCAATCCCCGTAGAGGCTTCCTTACCCTTTTTGTTCCTGACAGTGGCGGTAACGGTTGTCGGCGTATAATGTGTGAAAGCCATATTTCCCGTAGCCTCCAGCTCGTCGTAGTCCGGAGCAGAGTCACTCTCCGGATCCAGTTCCTCCATTTCCGTTACACCGACAACGGTTTCCTTACGGGCATTCAGCCGCAGGATATCCACATGTGAGAAGTTCACCACATAGGCGTACCGGGTGGCGGCATCCATAAAAATCGTTACATCGGAAAAAAGTGCAGGTACAATCAAAAAACCGCCCTCGCTGCTTGTTGCCGCTGAAAGCAATACGCCTTTGTGGATGACGGGTTCTGCAGAGGCTGTCTCGTCCGGGTACTCGCCGACATCAACGGTACCGCCATACTCGGAAAATTCCTCGTCCGACGGGTCATCATGTATTTTGGCGACATATCCATGTATCATACGGGCCGTGCCAATGCCCGACATACCTCCCGGAGCCAGACTGATGCGTTCCATGCTACGGCCGAGAGCTATTTTACGGATAGCCTCACGAATAAGCAACTGATTCGACTTATCTGAAGACATTGATCTTTTTATAGAAGAATAGGTAGTTGGAATATATTCAGGTTTTCATTTTTCCTCCTCGAAAATAAAACATAAAAATAGAATTTTCTATCTTTGCGAAAAACACTTAATTATGTAATTATGGCAGGTTTCCAATCACCAATAACAATAGCGCAGGCAATAGAACATATCCACCGGAATGAATACCTGTTACCGGCTTTTCAGAGAGATTTTGTATGGTCGGCAGAACAGATAGAAAAGTTGTTCGATTCTCTGATGAAAGGCTACCCGATCAGTTCCATGCTGTTTTGGAAGGTAAAAGGAGGAACAAAGACTGATTTCCGGTTTTATAAGTTTCTATCAGCTTTCATACAGTATCATCGGATATGCAACGATCCGATTCCTACAGACAATATCAACGATTTTTATGCGGTATTGGACGGACAACAGAGATTGACGTCATTGTATATCGGTCTGTGCGGCAGTTATGCGTACAAGGATTATAGGAAACGTTGGGATTATTCTGAATATAATTTCCCTACCCGGCATCTATATTTCAATATATCCCGTAAATACACACAGGAGGAAAGCGACAGGGAGTTTATCTTTTCCTTTGTTGACAAGAATATCTCCAAGGAAAATGATTTATTTATTGACAAGTCTAATGAAAAATGGTTCCGTGTAGGTAAGATTCTGGCTTTGCACCAGGATTACAATTATGGCATCGATGAATTTGCCGAGGACAATAACATAGACAAGGAATCCAAAAGACTGCTGAGACTGTTGGACAATGTCATCCACACCAAGCTCAATATAAATTTTTACGAGGAGGATGAACAGAAACCGGACAAAGCCGTGAATATTTTTATCCGGATCAATTCCGGGGGAACCGCATTAAGTTTTTCTGATATCCTGATGTCCATTGCCATTGCCAATTGCAAACAGATGGACGCGAAGACAGAAATCAATAATCTGGTCGAGCATGTACGTTCAAAAGGATTTAATATATCTCACGATTTCATATTAAAATCGTTCCTGTACCTGTATCATAAAGATGTGCGTTCCCTTATAACAAGTTTCAATCTGGGCTTTATTGAACTGGTGGAAAATAATTGGACGAGGATCAGGGATACCATTTCAAACCTGTTCGACTTGCTGAGATCTTTCGGACTGACGGATTTCACAATGACCTCATATAATGCCGCCATGCCCATACTATATTATCTTTATCACAAGGGCATATATCAGGATTTTTACAAAAAGATAGGAAATAGGGAGGATTGTGAAATCATAAAAAAATGGTTGTTCTCAATTCTGCTCCGCAGGGCATTCGGAGCAAGCGCGGATTCCGTGCTTGCACAGTCAAGAAGGGCATACACAACAGACATCACCGGCAGCTATATAAAAGAAACCGTGACCTTGTTCCCGGCAACGGAAATAAACTCGGAAATCAGGAAACTGTCGGATGTAGGTGACGATTTTATAGAAGACCTGCTTTACAGCCAGAAAGATTCACGATACAGTTTTCCAATATTGGCCATGCTGTATCCGGATCTTGATTACAGAAACAATAACTTCCATCAGGACCACCTGCACCCAGCCTCTGCATACAATGATCTGGAAGAGAAAGACAAGGAAAAATACGGCTGGCAGGTCTACAATTCCATCCTGAACCTGCAGATGCTCGATGCCAATGAGAACGAGTCTAAAAACGCCAAACCATTGGAGAAGTGGGTCAGTGAACAGACCCGGAACAAGGATATGCGGAAATTCATGGAGGACCATCTTATCCCGGATACGGATCTTTCATTGTCCAATTTTTCTGATTTTATAGAAAAACGAAAGGCTATGCTGGTTCAGAGAATCAGAAAGATGATTAACTGATTGATATCAAAGGTATTTGCGGATATTGTTCTTCTTGCCGGAAACACTCCGGTTACGAAAATATTTTTTAAGGCAGAAATTTGTTGGAGACAATGAATTTTGATTATGAATGAAAATAATGATGCTCCTTGGAGCGGAACGGAATGCAGTTTTACCCTTCCAGGAAATTTCCTGGAAGGGAAGGATGTACATTGGTGGACAATAGTGTTATTTGCGAATCCTGTACGGAATACTCAGCTGCTGCCTGTACCCTCCGATCCCGAACGTAGTCGTGACCTCCTCCACGAGATACACGCCGTTCTTGGACGGGTTACGGAAATCGATCAGTTCCACCTGTACGGCAGGAGACAGCCCGAAATCTCCGAATATGGTCACGTTGCCGGTGATTCCATTCAGGTTGTAATTCCGGAAGTATTCAGTTGTCTCTTCCACAAGCCGGTCTGAATTGATGCCTACGTGCGGTGACATATACGGTACGATGGTATAAGTGGACAAATCCACCTTTGTTTTGGTTTTTGCCCCCGAAGCCGTCGTGTTTCCGGTCACCTTATGTGTCTTTTTTGAAATTTGGGTGGCATTTACCGTTTGGAACTCCTTGCTGCCCGGTACTGCCGGATCATATTCCGGATTCATGCGTACCGTCACTTCAAAGAACTTCTCGTCCGTTCCAAGCGCCTTGCCCGTCACCGCCAGAAACTTCGGGTCGGTCTTGACCACTTTCAGGTTGCTTTGCGCCACATGTTCGTTAAAATATATCTTGAACGGCCCGGCCGGGCCGTCTTCCGGAAATACCGGCTGCGCCTTGCTGGACGAATAAGGACGTCCGACAGCAATGGAAGGCATGACGCCTTCGTCCTCAGCGTCGTATTTCAAAAAACAATAAATCTTATATTTCGACCATTCGGAAAGAATGTCCGCCACCGTAAAGTTATCCGTCACCTTGATCTTGCCGATATGGATATCAAACCGTTTTGTATCGGAATGTATCTTGAAACCGGTATCTTTCAAGATGTTGTATTTCCCATCCAGCACATCATTCACGGTTGTCCCCTTTGCCGGAGTTTCGAAATGGGGCGCCTGTTTCAATTTAAGTTTGTAGGCCATATTCTCACATTGTATTTCCAATGTACTGTCCGAGTTGTAGCCGGTAATGTAACCGTCAAACATATTTTTCAATACACCGTTATACCCCAGCTTGATATTGATGCGTTGCCCAACTTTAAAAGTCGTCTCATCAACCAGGTGTTGTGTGCTGCGCTTTTCGATAATCACACCATCCTGCATGACCTCTGTCGTTATCCGGGACACGTCTTTCCCTTCCAGTGTCATATTGCCTATAATCGTCGAACGGCATACGGTACCTTTCGGGAACGTGACTTTGGCCGTCCCGATCAGCTTCTTGTAGCTCTCGTTAATCTCAAGCGTATGAACCTCCGTTATCTCCACTCCGCTGCGAATCTTCATCGGATTGGACGGATCGGCATCTCCAATGGTAATACGACAGCAGAGAACATCCATTGCGGCTACACCCATAGGCGTGTCAGTTTAAGCAATGAGGCGGGATCGACGATCTCCGTACCGAATTTGACATATTTGATCCATTTGTTCGTGTGCCTGATAGCCGTATCTGCCTTTTCCTGCCCGGCCAGTTTGAGCTCCACCGCTTCGGACGGCTCAACGGCGACACAATTGAGTGAATATGGCTGCACGTTCCTGCAGTCCGTCGGATGAAGCGTATACCCCTGTATAATCAGCTGTGAGATATTGAACTGGCGCAATACCGTATTGTCACAATCGACAACCCCCTTGTATTGTACCAGTTTAATAAATTTGGAAACTTCCGCTTCCGGATACACATCCGGATATTTGGATGTGATTTTACCGTTGATGGTGATCTCAAGGTCACCGCCGGATATATATTCCTTACGGGTATAATCACGCCCCTGCACTTGTGTCAACAGGATATTGTTCCGGCTGCCGATTTGTATCTGTGGTCCCAGGTCCACGAATGTAACCAGGCCGTATTGGCTGTTGGGCAGCACCTTGCACTCACTGTTGTCGTAATATTTGCCCTCTTTGGATATGGAGAGTTCCAGAAAATCCGCTACCGTCCGTCCGACAATGGAATCGGTATGGCTTTTCTTCTGTGCCACGGCCTGCTGCTCGCTGATAAGACGGTAGTACTGTCCGGTCTTGTTGGCCAGGCTGGATTGTGATTGTGTCTGAAGGTATTTATCCCGTACCTGTTGTTCCCAATATTTAAGGTATCTGGGATATGAACGCAACAATCCGTAGGCCGTTTGTGAGGTTATTTGTACCGCTGCCCGTTTGAGCAGGTCATGATGTTTGGAGAAATAATGCACCTGCCCGTCCTGCAATTCGGCCAGCCCCATGCCCATGGCAAGACGGGCTGAGTTGCTGATATAGCTGCCAATCGAACCGTTTCCAAGTATCCCCCCGCTTAACAAGGTCGAGGATGCAATTTGTATCAGTCTTCCCATTTTTTATAGTTTTTTTATGCGTTCCATGATGCGTCAAAGTCGTGGACAACATCAATAAGCGCCTGTGCCAGTTGTTCCTTCAGGTTCTGTATCTCTTCCGTCTGTCCCTCCTTTGATTTCATCAGGTCGATAGTCCTTACACTCAGCAGGCTGTCGATGTTTACGATAACTTGTTTGGGGGCTGCGGATGACAGTTTGCCCGTGCCCGAGTAGTTTCCGCCGGCACCTCCGTCATCCAGGTGTGAATTGGTGATCGGATTCGTGTCGAACGGACGGGTATCGTTGGAGTCCGGTTCGTTGCTGTACTGTCCGGGTGTAAATCCTGCTGTACGAAGGATATTCTCGGCCGCCTCCGCTGACCCGCCAAACGTTTGCCGGAGTGATGAAAAGAATTTGACAAGGACATTGTGTGCCAGTTTACGGTTGGCAATATTGTCTATACGCTGCTCGTCCGTGGCATCCTGTCCCAATGTCCGCTGTTTCCACCGGCCTTTCTCATCCTGTTCGAACCCCCAGCTCCTGAGCCTGTTAAAATCGAAACCGCCCTTACGCATAAACTCCTGCGCGTCTGCGGCGCTCGAGATGGCGTTACGGTAGGCTGTTGCGGCCCGTATAATCTCCGGTACGGTCTGCGTGTTCATGTACCGGGCGTAATCGTATGTCCGGGCGGCCACCGCTTCCGGCTTGTCACCAATATCATCCACATAGACGATTTTACCGTCCCTTACGTTCCATAGTGACTTGTCCAGATCCTTGTCCTGCTGGCCGAAACGTTCCTGTACCGTTTTAAGGAAGGCGTCGACGTCCAGTGCCGTACCCATCTTGCCGAATTCGGCGTAGGCAGCGTCAATACGTGTCTGGCTGTCCCGCTTGGCGAGGGTCACAAGCGCCTCCCTTATGTCGTCCTGACGTGCCTTGTCCATATTGTATATATGCTCGCGCGACACCATGCCTTCTGAGGAGGCAATGGCAAACTCTCCCAGAAATCCCGTCCACCAGTTGGATGTGAACGCACCTATCTTACGTCCCGAAGCCTCTTCGATGCTCTTCCCCGCCACAACCTCGTCCACGGCACGTTTTGTCTTGAGCGCCATATTGTAGGTCTCACTCAAAGAGGAATGGAGGGCCTCTATGGACGGATAACGGTACTTGCGGTTCGAGGCGATTTCTTCCAGTACGGCATCCTTCGCCTCCTTTATCTTCCAGGTCTTATATGCCACCCATCCCAGAGCACCGGCCAATGCAGCGATTCCCGCCGTGGCAGCCACCGCTCCCGTGCCCATGGCACTCAGGGAGGCGGCTGCGCCTGTCAGGCTGCCACCTGTGGCCACCTGTGTTGCGAACAGCGACTGCAGCACACCCTTCGCCCCGACAACACCGCCTCCGGACATCAAGGTACGCGTCATAGCTCCCCGTCCTGCCACGCCTGCGGACTGCATGGCCGAGACAATGGCCCTCTTTTGTCCGAAAGACATCTTGCCGGGACTCCCCATATCCAACAATCCCTGTACAGATCCGACGGCCGCCGTCGCCGCCGATTGTCTGCCGATAAAGCCCATGGCGATACCGATATTGGTCAGGGCACCGGCCACCTTGAACAGCCGGACAGCCACCGCTCCCGTAAAAGCAAGCGGTTCTATCCAATGAAAGTTGCGTGCCACCCAAGCCCCGATATTACTTATGACGGTAAATATGTCCAACAGGGCGTTCCCGACAGAAAGCAGTCCGCGGGTAAATTCCGGAGCCTTGAATTTATCCAGAAAGGAACGCAGAACGGCACGTACCGAGGGTTCCATCACCTCGAACGCGCGCATGAACCCCTCGCTCAGCTGGGAGGTAACCTGCGCCCACAATCCCTTAGTGGTATCCTGCTTTACAAGTGCCAGTTCCGCCGATATTCCCTGGGAACCTCTATTATGGGAGCTGAGTGCACGCAGCTGGTCGTAATTACGGACAAACATCATAGCTGCATTCCCCCCGATTTTTCCAAAAATCGCCTGCATGTCCGCCATTGAGGCGCCTTTCCTGTTCAGCTCCTCGAAGATGTCCGCTATGGGGCGCAACTTCTCCACCCGTACCCCCTCCACGTCACGCTTTTCCGTGAATTTGACGCCCAGGCGGTCCAAAACCTCCCGGGCCTCTTTCGTAGGCTTGGCAAAACGGGTGGACATGGCCCGCAGCGAGGTACCCGCCAGTGTTCCTTTCAACCCCATATTGCCCAGCAGGCCTATGGCGGCACTGGCTTCCGTGAACTCCACACCGGCCATACGCAGGTAACCGGCAGCCATTTTATAGGATTCCGCTATTTCGACGATATTGACATTCGAGCGGGAGATGGTCGACGCAATAATGTCCGCCACACTATCCATACTGTCGTTATGGATATCATAGCCAGCCATGATGTTCGTGGCCAGGTCGGCAATATAGGACACGTCATTGTCCCCGATGAGCGCCAGGTTCGTGACCGGCCGGATGGATTTGTGGATTGTCTCGATATCCATGCCGGCCATGGAAAGGAACTTGACGGCGCCGGCGATCTCCACAGCAGTATATTTCGTATCGATTCCTATCTTGCGGACATGGCGGGCCATGTTGTCGAAGCGGGTCTCAAAAGATCCCAGATCCATGTCGGCCACGCGCAGGATGGATCTGGCCGACTTCATGATATTGGCATATTCGACAGCGTCGGACAGTTCCGAACGTACCAGGCTGTAGCCCATGTAGGCGTTCAGCATGGAAGCGAAAGGCAGATTCCTCAGCGAGGGTGCCTTCGAATATTGGATACGGTTGATGGCCGCACGTCGCTTGCTACGGTAAAGTGTCCCGGCAGCGGTATGTTCCCGTTGCATCAGCCGTACGGACTGCATAGCGTTACGCTGTTCCTGTTTTCTTGCCGCCTGTTCCGCCTTGCGCTGTTCCGTCTCGGCTTTCCGGCGTGCCTGTTCTGTCTGCCGGCGTAACTTTTCCGCTTCGCGGGCGGCATCCTTACGTTCCCGTTCCCTGGTACGGGCTTCGTCGGTACGCCGTTTCTCCTCTGCGGAGGCCCGGGCCGATTCCTCCTTGCGACGCTGGTCGGCAGCAAAAACATCCTCGGCATGTGCAAGTTTCTGGCGATGCAGCTGTTGCCGGGCATAAAGACGCTCCATCAGTTTCTGCTGTGCCTTTTCCGGCATGACGAATGTTCCCGGGGCATAAGGAACGGGAACGGAAGGAAACAAGCTCCCCACGGACATTCCACCCTGCATGCCCAGGCCCGGGCGGGATTCCCCCTTGATACGTTCCAGCAGGGAAAGCACACGTTGCAGCCGGTTTTCCGCCGTATCGGTCCTGATTTGCAGCTCCCTGCCGCGCTCCACGGAAACCAGGGCGGAATTGATTTTGCCGATGGCCTTGGTTATGCGCTTCTGGGCGTCGACCATCGTACCTACTGAAGAGGCCGCATTTTTCTCAATTTCGGCCTTGCGAATCTCCGCAGCTTTCTTCTCGTAAAGATTTTTAGCGGCGGTTTTGATTTTCCTGCTGTCGAGCACCTGTCCCGCATTAATGGTCAGGCTGATGCCTTTGGAAAGGGCCGCAATGTCCGTAAGCAGGTTTTTGACACGTTCCAGCTTCTCCTCACTGCTCCTCGTGTCAATGGTCAACCGATAGTCAAAACTACGCTTCTTCCCATTTTTGGTACGGAAGACACGGTCAACTTCGTTCATCATTGTCTTGATGTTGTTTACCGCAGGGGACAGCGAGGCTTTCGCCTGCACCAGCTTGCCCACAGCCTCACCGAAAGCTATGACCTGTTTAGTGCCTTGCGAGGCGTCGACGTTGATGGTATAATTGACCTGATAGTTTTGTTCCTGAGCCATGATTGAAGGGAATGTCGCATTAAAAGAGTAGTGTCACCGGAAAGGACGGGGTTTAAAGCGAAGCCGCCGTAACCCCGGAGGATTACAGCGGCCGTTCAGGGTATCCTCTCCGGCATGGAAACCGGCAACGGCATGCGGCTGGCAAGCATCTGCTCGTGCAGCCACAGCGCCTCTTCGGAGAGCATGGCGAACTCCTCGTCAGAGATCGTGTCAAGGTTGACGCCGGGGAAGTAGTGGCGGATATAGACAGTCCGCTGGCGGATACGCTGATCGTCCGTCACCACCCACCGGCCTATAAGTTTACCAGGAGACTCTGCCGCGTGGTGATAAGTTCGGAAAGTTGTCCCATAAGTCCGAAAAGGAAGAGTGACTCGTCATCCACAAGTTCCTTGTCGCCATCCACAAAACAGTCCCGGGCAAGTGTGCGCATGGCCATGACCTCGTCTTTTTTTGATGCGGCCATGAATTTGCTGAATTGTGGAAAGTTCGGTTCGGACATATAAGCCACATAAGTCTCTTTCTCGCCGTTGGACGTGTCTCCGAAGACCACCATCGGATAAATTTTACGGAGCTTCTTCTCTTCTTTCAATTTGAGAGCTTTTTCCTTGATTTTAGTTTCCTGTTCCAGTGAAAGCATTTTTTCGTCCATGTCGAATATTGTTTTGATTCATCGAAAGAGTAGGGCAAAGAACGGTGAAAAGATTATATGGGCATACATTTTATCCGGTATGGACCAAACATAGGGTTTTATTATCCATATATAATATGATGAAGCTACCGGCTGATCGTAACACTGCATTTCCGGGCAAGAGCCCGTTTAAAACAAATCTTCAGGAAA
Source organism: Bacteroides sp. 4_1_36 (assembly GCF_003466325.1). Classification (NCBI taxonomy): domain Bacteria; kingdom Pseudomonadati; phylum Bacteroidota; class Bacteroidia; order Bacteroidales; family Bacteroidaceae; genus Bacteroides; species Bacteroides sp. 4_1_36. The sequence continues at coordinate 478,220 of NZ_QSOX01000001.1, read as the reverse complement.
TAAAAGCAGATAATACATTATATTTATTTGTAAAACAAGATATAATCACTATATTTGCACATTATCAAATACGAATGATTATGTGCAAATCAAATGATTATATACATAAAACAAGCCAATATATCAACGAAACGTTTGATTTGAAGGTTGATATTGCGCCCATTGGAAGAGAGGTCTTGAATATGTTCCCGGTCAATATAACCGCCGGATACCATTTTTATACGGCAAACCTGCTGGGCCGGGAAGTCTTTCTTTTATGCAGTACGGACAGTTCCGCATATACGCCGGGGCAAATACAGAGGCAGAAAGAACTGGTCGAGCGGAAGGTCCGGCATCCGGTAATATTTGTATTTGACATGATGGCGTCTTATAACATACAACGCCTTGTCAGACAACGCGTAAATTTCATTATACCGCCAAGACAGATGTTCATACCGGATTTACTGATTGACCTGAAACCTCAAAAGGCCCCCAAAGAGGAAAAAGGGACACAAATTCCGGCGATAGCCCAATGTGCCATCCTTTATCATCTGGAAGTAAATTCCCTTGCCGGCAAGGGTACTTATGAGATTGCAGACCTGTTTAAAGTCTCTTATGCCAATGCAAACCGGGCGGTCAGATGGTTGGAGGAAAAAGAAATCGTAACTTTGTCCGGGATTAAGACAAAGAGTCTGGAATTCAAATCCGCAAAACATGAACTATGGGACAGGGCGCTGCCGTTTTTGGCGAACCCCGTCGAACGGGTGGTGTATACGGATATCCGCCCGGATGACACTCTTTCCATAAGCGGCGTGAATGCCCTGTCGGAATATTCGATGCTCAACAGGGAAAGGAACGGCAGCTATGCGGTTTCGAAAGAAGAGTTCCGCAGGTTGCAGTTCCGGACAGACAAGGAATATGGAGAGAACCGTATTGAAATATGGCGTTACAATCCGAAACTGTTGCAGGACAATGGAATAGTGGACAAGCTGTCTTTATTCCTGTCCATGAAAGATATCGGGGACGAACGGATTCAAATAGAATTGGAGAACATGATAAATAATATACAATGGTAAGAGGTATAGAGAAATTCAAAGAATTTTTTGTAGGTTACGAAGACAACTATGTCATTATCGGAGGTACCGCCTGCGAAGTGCATGAGGAAATATATGCACAGAATCCGAGGGCGACCAAGGACATAGACATTATTCTGATAGTGGAAGCCCTGTCTTCAGATTTTGTCGCTAAATTTTGGGAGTTCGTAAAAGTCGCCGGATATGTGAGTCGGAACAAAGGAACGGGCGAAGGGGAACAGCGGCATGAATATTACAGGTTCAAGGAGCCCTCAGCCCCGGAATTCCCCTATCAGGTGGAACTTTTTTCCAGAAATCCCGGACTTGTCAATTTTCCGGAGGATGCCCATATCACACCGGTTCCGGTTGACGAGGACTTGTCAAGCCTGTCCGCCATTCTGATGGATGATGATTATTACAATTTTACAATTGCCCACAGCAGACTGGAATACGGGGTGCATATTGCCAATATTGAAAGCCTTATCTGTCTGAAATGCAAGGCTTATCTGGAAATGCTCGGACGAAAGGACAATGGAGAGCAGGTGGACAGCAGGCATATTGCCAAACATAAGAAAGATGTGTTCAGACTGGCTGCAATGCTTTCTCCGGCAGATATCCATACGGTACCCGACACTCTCAAGAAAGACATTGACGGATTCTGCGGGAGTGTTAAGGACGAACTGCCCAATGCGGACTTTTTCAAATCAGCCGGACTGAAAGACGTTACGGCGGAACAATTGTTGAAACAACTCAAGGATAATTTTACAACGCAATGATGAAAATTCAATATGCTTCCGACCTTCATCTTGAATTCAGGGAGAACAGTTGCCTCTTGAGGGACGATCCGTTGTCTGTTGCCGGAGAAGTGCTTGTGCTTGCCGGTGACATTGGATATATCGGTGACGAGAACTATTCCAGACATCCGTTTTGGGACTGGGCTTCCGAAAATTACAGGGAGGTCATAGTGATCCCCGGCAACCACGAGTTTTATAAAATGTTCGACATTGACAAACTGTATAACGGCTGGTCGCTCAAAATCAGGGAAAACATCACCTGCCACTACAACTCCGTTATTTCATTGGATGAAGATACCGACCTGATTGCTACCACACTCTGGTCCCATATTCCGTTGCAGGATGCCTATGCGACGGAAAGTGCCATCACCGATTTCCGCAGGATACGCCATGGCAGTGAGCCGTTGGACTATACAAGATTCAACGACGAGCATTCACGTTGTCTTCGTTTTTTAAAACAGGGCGTAATGCAGAGTACGGCCGGACATATCATTGTCGCCACGCACCATGTGCCGTCATTCGAGTTGATGGCTGCAGAATTCAGGGGAAGTCCGCTAAACGGGGCCTTTACTGTCGAGCTGGGGGACTTTATTGCAGACAGTCCGATTGAATACTGGATTTACGGTCATTCCCACCGTAATATAAACAAGGTTATCGGCCATACCCGATGTATCTGCAACCAATTGGGATATGTGTCCGGCAATGAGCACCTGTCCTTTGACAGGGAAGCGCATATTTCCATATAGCCCGGGCTTGTAACGTTCCTGATATACCAGACGGCCTGTCCGCCGGAATTACGTTTCCGACAGACAGGCCAATTTCAGCATACCCGACCAAGGAATGATCATAAAAATCGGGGAGCTACCAATTTCCCTTCGATACCGCACATTTTCAGGGCGGCGGTATTTTCCCTGTTAAAGGAGATCAGGCAGGATGGCGCCCCGGCAGTGCCTCCCTGCTCTCCGGTGACATGATAGAACCTGAGCCGCCCCCTGATGAAAAGTATTGTGTCCGCATAAGGGAATATCAGTTCATGAAACAGCCGGGTGTCCGTGCGGGCAAAAGTGAGCGCAATAGCATTCCGGTGCTCCACACATTTACGGATAAAGCGGACAATCAGCGGCGTGTCATAGGGCGGATTACAAAACACCCGCCCGAACCATGGCTGCCGTAACCCGTCATCCTCGACGGTGTAGTGATGCCTCGCCGTATCCCATGGACGGTTTACCGGTGAACACGGGTCCAAATCGAATTCTCCCAACCTGTCAAGCAAACAAGGAGGTGTAAGCCATTCATTTTTTCCGGTGGAAGATTTTCCTTCAAAGGTCACATTCATGACAAGTCAGATTGTATCGCCGTTACCTATCTGAATATCAAACGGATTCAAGTCGAACTCATGCGTGATGTTGGTATCATCCTGCTGCGACTCAAGACAGTCCTCCGTAAAGATACATCCTTTGAGTGTCACCGTTGTGGTCGTCCAGTCATCACTGGCCATGGGGTTGGCAAAGCTGATGATCAGGTCGAACTCACCGATTTCGAGCAACGAGCCATAGACTGAACGCAACAATTGTTGCGTGGCATAGTCCATTGTGATACTCGCCGTATAGGTAATGTTTCCGAATCCGCGGCTGACAGGTTTTCCACCCATGCCATAGTTACTTTCCACCTTACGTTTTTTCGACCATTTGATAGCGGACACACCTTCAAGGGTCGTGGATCCCTCGTCAATTCCCAGGGCGGTCGATGACAGGGTTATCATAGACCATGAATATGCCACATTATTAATTATTGCCATTTTCTATGATTTGTTTGCGGTTAATGAAAGTCCTTCCTCTACATAAATCTCCACAGCCACCCCGACAGGCACAAGGACATAGGAGATGCGGAGCGTATCGTCCACCAGTACATTCTGGTTCGGATCGATAGTGACAGCATATCCTGAAATTTCCTGTGCCGCCTGCATCTTGGCCAATATATCCCCGATGAGTGTTTTGAATGCGGTGATCTTCGACGGGGCAAGGAACCCGGTTGAAGGATTGACCATCAACGGGGAATTCACATATGGCAACAGTGCGGCACGCACGGCGCGGCGACTCTTGTTGATAGTACGGTTTCTTGCGATGGTGCGGAAATCACCCGTTGAGCAGGTCTGGTCCTTTGAAATATAAATACCGTTCTCACGGCCGGCGTACTTGATGGGGAAAATATAGCCCTTGTCATCAAGTTCGTCAAGCAGTGACGGGGACAACGACTCATACCGGTTCAGGCTGATAAAATGTTCCTCCGCCTCGTCAAGGCTGATATCACCGAACCCCAGCTCTATCTCCTGAAAATCATCCGTGAAGAGGTTGAACTGTTTGACCCATGCTATGGATTCATGGACGTTCGCCTTGGCAATGGCACCCATGACCGCGCCCAAGAATCCTACCGGTGTGTGATTCTTGTTGCGCATCTGCATCGTGGAGATCTTTTCGTGATGCGCCTGGCCGAATATACAGCTGATACGACTTGACTCACAGATACATGACGGTATTCTATTCAAGTCAATCTGACGCCCCTCAGTCGTGTCCGCCCCTGTATTGGATGGATTGGCGGAGAGTATGAGTGACAGGGGCTGGTTCTGTCCGGCAAGCCCTACAGCCACATCATTAAGTCCCTTTACCAGGTTGAGATTGTACTCTCCGGAAGTCCCGTTCGCTTTCCACAGCGGCTGTTCCGTCCAAATTCCCATCTGGTTGATCATGCCTCCGGCGGCACGCTGCATGATTTCGAGTGCGTCCCAGTTTGCAGAACAGTCAGCAAACATCACATAGAGTTTTCCTGAACCGTTCAGATTGCCTGACATCCGGAAAAACTCACGAATATGGTAGGCAGGAATACCATGCAGAAAATTGACGTTCATCTCCTCCTCGTCGGTAGCCTCCACACGCTCAACAATACCGAAATCCTTAACGGCGGACTTGAATGAGGTGATGTAGCATACATCCCCCGGTTTAAGCTTCGTTTCATTGGTTTTGCCATACCCTTCCGTAAAGAGTGTGGGTTGGAGGGAAATATCAAACAATAATCCCGTCACCTTCTCGTTGGAAGAACCGGTCTCGTAAGGGATATTGCCGTCCACATCCTTGATAAAGACATTGCCGAGTGCCATTATGGTTTTGTTTTAAGTTCGTTATAAAAAGGGTTTTTGTAAAGTACAGCCCCGCCTCTGACAGTTGCCGCCGTGTCCGGAGTGTAGGTTCCACCATGCCTGTCGATATACAGGGACGGATATGCAGGGAATTTTTCCAAAAGGGCCAGTATATACGGGTCTGCCGCCTCGTCCTCCGTATTCCCTGTATTCTCAGCCGGGACGGGCCGTTTGTCTTCAACCGTAGCGGATATTTTCTCGGACGTTTCCGGTATTGCTTCCGCCGGAAGTTCCGGTGCGGCAACCTTGTTGCCTTCTTTTTGAGGTTCCTCCTCCGTATTTATTTTTTTTGCCATAACAGTGGAATAAAAATGGGGAACGGGGCTCTGACCTCCGCTCCCCGGGTGGATATTGAAAAATGAAGAAAGGTGTGTTATTCGCTCTTTTTGTAGGCGGTATGCACCACGATCTCCGCGGGACGGACAATGTTCACGTCCATTTTCATGCGCATCTGGAAAAAGAACAGTTCGGAGTTGGCCTGCAACCGGTCAATTTTCAGAATATCCGTATCGTTGGCATAATCCACCCCCATCCAAAGATTGGAGTCCATCCCGGTGGAAAACTCGCCGAGCACCATCGTATGTTCGGGAATTCCCACGATCGGGATAATCCTCTTGCCTTTAAAGCGATAGCGGTTGACCTCGGTATTTTCGGAGTATTTGACCTGTTTGTCCGAGATATACTGGTCATACGCGTCCCAAGCATCCCATCCTACCACAAAGGCCAAGGATGTCTTCTTGCGGATTTGTTTGGGACATTTTTTCCACATCGCATAAAGAGCCGCTTCCACCGCCGCACCGTCCGTCAACTCGGTCGTTCCCGAAACGATACACTGTCCGCCGGCAACTACCTGCGTGTCCGTAGAGTTTACATTGTCGAGGATGCGTTTGACAACACCATCAAAATACTTCTCCTTGTTGGCACCAATTTTCGTACAGCCTTCCGGTGCGGTGATTTTTGCCACCGTATCTCCGCCACGTGCGGAGGTCCATATGGCATTACCGATGTATTCGTTTTTTTTGTCCATGAGCAAGCGAAGCATCGTGGCTTGGATTTTCGGGTCAAGTTCCCGGAATACAAGACTGCCCTCCGGTTGTGCGAAACGCCAGTACTTTTCATAGTCCCTGGGATTGAATTCAAGGTAAACCATAAAATCGGAGGGCTCAAGATACCGTTCGGTGAACTGGTACTCGTTCGAGCCGTCATCCCCTTTGGAACCGTGAATGGGCTGTGGGGTCGGCACATTGTCCTGAATGATATTGCCCAGCTTGATGGCAGGGAGTGTATAACGGTGCTGGATGCCCGTCTTGATATGGATCAGTCCTTCACGAACCGTATCATTACCCTGCACGGTATAGGTCAGCAGGTCCTCAAGAACCTCGCCGCTATATCCATTTTGAAGAAAATTTACTGTATCGGCCATTGTCGTTTTAAGTTTTTCCGTTGAAATGTGAAACTCGGCCGACTGGCGGATACTTGTGTTTCCGCGCGAGGCCTGCGGCCTCCGGCATGTCAATTAAGATCGGATGTCTGCCTGTCAGAGTTTGCGGAACTTGAAATCCGCACCGACTACCTCGGCCACCTTCTCGGCCATCATCTGCTCGGCCGTCTTGGTCGCCTCCGCCGTGGCCTGGATGTTGGCCGGGTCATTGGCGATTTCTTTGGAGATGATCTCACGCGCGGGGATGGAAGCCAGTGTTTTTTCCGCCAACTCGAAGTTGGCCTCCGCCATCTCCACCCATTGCGCTTTTGCCTCACGGTCAATCTTGCCTTCGCCAATGGCGTTCTCCACCAGCGTTTCGATGCGGGATGTCCTCTCGTCCTTCTCCTTTTGTTCGTAAGTGGAGAGACGTGCCGTAGCAGCGGACAGATCCTTCTGCAAGTTCCGGATTGCAGCATCCTTACCGGCTATGACCGTTTGTGCGTCACTCAGGGCTTTCTGCACCTCTTTGTATTTAGGTTCCATCGCTGCCAGTTCGGAGATACGGGCCATCACGTCCTTGACTTCTCCGTCCTTCATGCCCAGCGAGGCGGCAATCGCCCCGTACTCAAAACCTTGTGTCTTGTTTTCGTTTGCCATATCGTTTTCTGTTTCTGTAAGAGTAGGAAAAATATCCTCAAAAGGTTTATTCCCCTCACTGACGCGGTCCATCAACTCCTGAATGGCCGCCGTGTCCGCCAGTCCGGCAATCTCGTCATGTACTTTGCGACAGAGCTGCTTCGATGTACGAATAATGTTCTCTGATGGAATGATGCCCGCTTTTACGGCAGCCTGCGCATCAAAATAAGTCCCGTCCTTGCCGGCCTGCCCGTCCATAATGGCGCGCACATGCTCCTTGGTCAAACCGAACCTTTTCCGATAAATCGTTTCTATCTGCCTGGTGAAAGCCAACAGCATGTCCGAAGGCTCTTCCCCGTCATTGTCCGGCAGTATAGGATTATGGATCATTAAAATGGCGTAGTCCCGCATAAGGGAACGTTTGCCCGCAGCCCAGATAATGGAAGCCATTGACGCCGCCACGCCCTCGATGACACATTCTGTGTCCACTTTGGCATTGGCGATGGTGGAATAAGTGGACATGCCGTAAAGGACACTGCCACCTTCCGAATTGATTAACACGCGGATACAGGATGGACGGATAATATTTTCAAGAAAGTCGAACTCGTCATTGAACCGGGAGGTGGTTTCTTCCGTTACGCGGCCGAAGAAACGGATAACGGCAGGTTCACCCGTTTTTGCTTCACCCACCACATATTGCAATTCTTCTGTACTCATGTTTTTCTTTTTATGGAAGAGTAGGCGTTAGACAAGATTATGGGTTAAAAACAGTTCCGGACGGGCTGTCCACCTGCACGCCACGCAACTTTAAGATCATTTTACAAGACATTTGGATATGGTAGCGGGACTTACTTCCCGGAATAATGACATTTAATCGAAAAATGACCATGCATTGTTTGAACGGACGAAGCGCCGGACCACCCTTTCAGATACCCATGCCGTGAATGTGCAAGGCCCCACCATCAAATGCCGGAAATCTCATCCTTGTTTCCGCCATGTACGCCTGTTTCCACCGCCTGACTGAATCCTGTCGCCTTATCATAGCCCGGTTCAGGGTGATAGCCGTGCCCGCCGCCGTCATGCTGCGGCGCATCGCCATGCTGCGTGAAAGGCGGCATGACCAGATAGCGCTTTACCCAGTCCCTGTATTTCCATGCGGAAGACTCCCGGAACCATACCTCATAGTCCACCCAATACGCCTGGAGCATATTAGTGGTGGTCGGCATGTCAAAATAGGTCAGGTTACACCGTTCGTTAAGGGCGGGTTCCCTGTTCTTGGCATCCTGAATGGCCACGTTCAGCCTCTGGAATACGATGAATGACTCGCATTCCCTATCCTCGTCCCCGTTGTTGAGCGTATTAAGAATGAAGCGTACACGCATGGTGGCGCGCCCCTCGCCGATTCTCTGCTGTTGCACCAGGTACCTCACGTTGACGAAATGGATAAAGACGGCCGGAAAAACGGTCTCATATTCCGTGTTTTCCCCACGTACGATACGGGCGAACTGTCCGTTGTCAATGGCTATGGTCTTGAAAAAGGGAGGTGAGAGCGGATCGTCCGGGTCCTCTTTTATGGTCTGTATGGCCCGCTTCACCGCCTGATACATGTTCACAAACGGATTTTCGGACACTTCTTCCGGCAGGCTTTCCTGCACGGGAGCCGGTTGATGCGGTTGTCCTACGGAATGCTTGTCCTTTATCATACGCCCGGGAATCCTTTAAAAATCATATCCATAAAATTATCAGCGATGTAATCCTCTATCTTCGGGGAGAAACCTATGAACTGGCGGTGTACGGGACGCCGTGAAGAATGCTGGTTTACGGTGTACAGACCAAATTTCGGGTCGGTATTGTGTACGGCGGCATAGTGCCCGTAGCGGTTCTTGCTGCGTCCCCGTTTGCCCTTAATCGGAATGCTCTTCTCGGTAGTCCATATTGAGTAGCGGGCCCCTTTACGGAATATCCGGCTGCCGTCGCTGCGCCGCCCCCTGATATCGGTCCTGTCCGCTTCTCCCTTGATACCTGCGGCAAGAGCTCCCGTGTCATTCATGACCGGATGTGTAAACTTCCGCCCCCAACGGGAGGTACGTGGCGTCCATGTGCCGCCGCAGAAACCTCCCGAGGGAAAGGAGGCAAGAAACTGCTGCCGGCTGTACTGTCCGGCCTCGGTGGCAAAATCAAACGTGTTACCCGCCAGACGGCTGGGCAGGAACGGATCCCAGCCTCCCTTTCCCCTTTCCCTCACCCAATGGGTGCAAAATTCATCGAGTGTTATCTTTTGCATGAAATTTTTCTTTTATCCGTTTTACAATTTTGGTCATGTGCTCCGGCAGCGGCATGTCGAAATAGCGGTGTGCCCTGGAAAAAATGCGTCCACCCGTGGCCAGACTCTCCCGGAAGACAGGATCGATCCTCTTCCTGTAATTTTCCGGAACGGGCAGTGCAGCCCGTACCGCGGCGAACCCGTCCGCTACCAGAAAACAACGGCATCCCCACTCAATGGGCGGTATCAACTCCGGCGGGAATTCCGATTTGCGGTACGAGAGCCCCTCGAGGGACAGATGCCACGCCCGCACCCGTTCGTCTCCCTGCGTCATATAGGTCAGCACCGTGTCCGTATCCACCGTGAGCCACCATGCCGCCATCGAAGCGGCGAAAAGCACCTGGCTGTTCTCTCTCTCCGCATAAATAAAGTTATACCGGCGGCATATCTCCCCGTATGTCTCCATATCCCGTTCATCCACTGTCTCAGGCATATCCTTGAACATCGCATACTCTTCGGCCGCCGCAAAATCAACCAGGTTGTCTATGGCAGCGATGAGAATGTCACGCTGCAGCCTCTCTCTCTCCGTCGTAAAGCTATTATGGTTTCTCAGAATCTCCAATGCACGGTCCAGGTCAATACGTAAACCTGTCAACGCTTTGTCTATCAGGAAAGAAGCACGCAAAGTGATGATGTCCTCCATAATATCGAGACGTTCGGCACTGTTTTCATAGTGGAGAATGAACCTGCGGAATGCCTCAAATATGACACGGTACTCCTTTTCCGTACCGGATTCCTGAAAAGCGGACGCCCTGACGGCTCCATATGGAACACCGTTTGGGAACGGAAGCCGGGCCATCACTCCGTTCCCCGCAAAAAATTTTCAACCTTACTCCCCCGGGGATGCCCGTAACGTCGGAAATACTCTTCGTCTGACATGATACCGCGGTCGTTATGGCCGGGAATGTACCGGCCGCCATCCGCTTCAAGCCCCATAACCGGGATGGCATTAAGCTGCTTGCCCACATTGATTCCGAACTCCTTCTCGATTTCGTCAGCCGCAACCTCGTATTTTTCTGTAATGAGCGAATAGAGCCTGATACGGTCCTCGTTATTCATCTCTATCCGGTTTGAATACCTGAATTCCAGTCCTGCAGGAATATATCCGATGGCTACCAGCCGGGGGATTATCTCCTCATTCATGACATTCTCGATATATCTGCGGTAAACCTCGATACGGTCACGGAAAATATCCTGATGCGCCTTTGTAGAACCCACATACGACTGCATCCCTCCGGCCATGGACTCGGAACCGAGCACAAGGTTGGCAACCTCCTTGTTGACAAAGTCAATCAGTCCGGTATATATCTTTTCCGAATTGGACATGGTGAAGGTCTTGATGTCCACCTCATCCTCGATGCCGGTGACCACGACCTTGTTCTGCGCCGCATTGGCTATTTCACCGGCCAGCCGTTTGCGGTCGGCATTGCTCTCACTGACCGTCTTTCCATGAATGATCGGTTGTCCGTAGGTGTGGGAGAAGTTAACATAATTGGCCACCGTGAACTTTTTGGCGAGTATCAATGGCGTTGTGGCAGAAAAAAGCCCAAGGTCACCCGAGGTTACCAGCACATAACAACGGCGGTAGGCCGGATTGCGCAAATCCCAATGCGGCTCCCATAGACCCTGCCTTTTCAGTACAACTCTCTGGTCCGGCAATACATTGCGCCGTTCGATGATGTTGACTTCCGCCAACCTGCCTGTTCCGGAATCAACATACGGCATGATTTCGAGTAAAGTATACCCGTAAAGCTTGGCTTCCACGATACCCTTGATTATCTTGTCAAATTGCGAGCCCTGTATCTTTTGCGAGTTCACCACGTCTTTGGTATATTTCCCTTTCCCGTTCACATGCGCAAGCATATAACGGTCGCCGAGTATCTGGCTCTCCAAAGTTTCAACCACCGACCGTATATGCGCATCCTGCTGCAGGCAGGCCTCGTACAGGTCAATGAGCCTGGCACGGTCATCAAGGATGTATCCTGAACTTATATCCTGGCGGCATGAACGGTAGCGGTTGTTGCGTTCGATTTCGCGGACATACTCCTGAATGGTTTTCTTGGAAGTCCTGAATATGCTCTCCAAAAGCTCCCCGTTGAATGAATTGTCCGATGTCACCATATTTTTTTTGCTTTTTTACCTAAAGAGTAGAGAGCAGGCGGGAGAGAAGTTTTGTACAAAAAAAAGTATATGAAAAACAGGCTTCTTAATGCTTGATTTGCAAAACGAAATAATACAACCAAATATATAGATATTTCGATTTGAATTTTCTGTAAATCGCTTATTATCAACGATAATCAATTAAATAAAAACGAAAAATCAGTCTTGTTTTTTGTGATATTTCACCGTAAAAAGATATATATTTGCACAATGTTAAATACAAATTTGAAAACAATGGAAAAAAGAACATGAAAGAAGAAAAGATTCCCTGCCGGACAGTCCGGTACAGGGAATTCCCCGATTTGCTTTTTGGAACGTCACAGGAGGACGGACCGGTCTATTTCGACGCAACACATTTTATCCGGGCCCGAGGAGACGCACACCGGCACAACGTCCGTGACTTCCGCGCCTCTTTCCATCATTGGATAACAGCGCTGACGGATGTTTACGGAATAGACAAGGAAAACATGGTTATCCGTGACGAGGCGTCGGGACATCTGTTAATTGATGAATGTCTGGCTCTATTATTTGTCGTTTACATCGATCCTGCATTCGGTGCCTACCTTCTGGAGCGCATGTCCGAATTGCTGTCCGGTGGATTTACCGTTTCAGACACTTGGCTGGTACAGACTGCCGGCCTTAGATTTACAAAGGAGGAATTAACGCAAATATTAGGACAACATGAGACGTAGTACATTTAAACGGCCAAAAATGGTGCTCATTTTCAACGGGGCACAGGTTCTTGTCGCCATTACGCGCTCGCTACATAGTGCGGCGGAACTGACAAAAGGCAACTTGCAGGCCATTTCATTTTGTTGCACGGGCAAGTACGTATGCAGCGGCGGGCTCTATTTCAGACATCTGCATCCGGATGTCGAGATCGAACTGTCCGACCTTGGCACGCTGATGCTGAAGGATTATGATGCCCTTTGCGGTGAGAAACGTACATACTATCCGGTGCGCAAAATGGCCCACAAGCGGGCCTTGCTTGAGAATAAACATAAATCTGACAACAAAAAGAAAGGAGGAAATGATTATGAGAGAGAATAGGAACATTCCGTTTCGGGACTGGAACATACGGGTTTCCCGAAACCACAGCGGCCATCTGCACATCTGTGCCATGGACGTATGTAACATACTTAAACGGAGCGAGCTGCTTGAAGACGGGGCCATCGCCCGTATCTGCCCGACGGCATTGAGGATCAGTTTCCGGAAGAACGGACGGGAGCAGTGGAGTTTCCGGCCCATCGATATGCGCAGGCTTTTGCGGACGGTGCGCAAGGAGACTATTATACCCCGCGACATGCTTGACGAGCTGGAGGCATGGGGCAACCAGCTTCTGGAACTGGAGTCTGATGATCTGCACTCCGCGGTCCAGAATGACACAATCCTTCATTTCATGGAAGGGTTTCCTGTCACATTCCGGCGCATCGGTGACAAGCTGATGGTCAACGCCACACAGATCACGATGCATTTCGGGAAGATTCCATCCGAGTGGCTCCGCATTGCCTCTACAGATATGCTCCGCAGGGAGATGGCGGGTAACGGACGTACCGGAAAGTATGAGTCGCAAATCTTCACCACGCGTGGACGTGGACATGGGGCGACCTGGCTGGAATCCCCCCTTATCATACCGTTGGTCCGGTGGGTCACACCGGAAGACCTGTCCCTGGCGGAATGGTGTGGTGAAGCTATCGAAAAGCTGTCCATGAAACGCCCGACGACCGCCATTCGTGAACATCCGAAGCCGGCGCCCCCCAATATGCCTTGCCTGGATTGTCCCATGCCGCAAGATATGGAGGCGGCAAAGGAACTGATCCGGGAACTACGGAAAGTGGTGCGCGACTCCATGCCCAAAATTGTCTTCTACGAGGAGTTCATCGAGAACAGGGACTGGTTCAAGAGCACACGTATCGCCGACGAGCTCGGTATCTCCCCGCGACAGCTGCATCAGTTTCTTGCCGAGGAAGGAATCTGCAAGTACGAAAAACGGCAGTGGGTGGTCTTCCCCTCCTGCCGGGCATGGCAATGTGATGTCCCCTACACATGGGAAAACAGCCGGGGAAAGGTATATACCTTCGGTTCGACAAAACGTTGGACGCAGGCCGGCCGTGAATGTATCATAGAGTTATGGCGGAAAAAGAATCCGGAATACCATTTACCGGGCGCATAACGATGGAGACAGCATTACAGCGGATAATCCGCAAGACAGGAAGGCGTCCGGTGGAATGCCGCTGTCCGCTATGCAGGCGGCAATGCCACACCCCGTGCCTTGGTACGCCGGAAGATATCCTGCGGCTACTGAAAGCCGGATATAAGGAGAGGCTGGCACCCACCGGATGGGCTGTGGGATTGTTGCATGGAAAAGTTCCGGGCATTGTACCAATGGTACAGGCCAGGCAGGAAGCCGGAAGATGTACATTTTTCCGGGACGGCTTATGCGGGCTGCACTCCATCGGACTCAAACCTACGGAAGGAAGACTGTCATATCACACCATCACAAAGGAGAACCTGAAATTCAGCAAATCGCTCTCCTGGAACGTGGCCAGGGAGTGGCTGGACGAACGGAATGCCGGTACGATACGGGAGATCTGCCGGCTGATGGAGAAATAGTCGGGAGACGGCTCCGTGAATGAGGCTAAAATATAACCCGTTAATTCCTCCGTGCCGATTTCATGGCCGTCTCTTATTAATTCATATCAATTGAAAACAATTTGCACCAGTCATGGCTATCCTTACCATGAAACCAAATAAAAGCAATGATATGGAATTAAAAAGCAGAATGACCGTCGAGGAGATGGCGGCACACCTGACGGAACATACCGGCAAGTTCGCCAACCGGGTTTCCGTGGGACGTTATGCCAGGAAACTGGGTTACTCCGTGTATAAACCGATGCGAAATGGCAAAATATGCCACTTCTATGTCAATCCCGCAATAAGGGATGATGAAGCGGGAAATTCACAAACGGACGTTTCCGGGAAATAGCGCGCCATGAAAGAAAATAATGAAAAAAAAGCGGCCGTGATACCGTTTCTGAAATGCTTCAGCGGACTGGTGGGAGCATTTCCACCGGAAGAGGTCATATTCATGATGTACATGGCGGACCGCACACGTCTGCGGGAGAAGGGATATGACACTTTGCGTAGCAAACGGTATCATATGGAGAGCATGGAGATCGGTTCGCGCCTTTTTGATAAATGCGTGAAGAAGGCAACATGCATGGGGCTGCTTAAACGGGTGCCGCTTGGCGGAATGTATGATTATCTCTGGGACATGCATGCTTATGACAGGCTCGTGAGAATACTGGCGGAACTGAAAACATCCTTTTGTGTCAAGGCATTCTGCCGGCAGGTGTTTGATGTGGAAAAAAGAACAGTGATGTCCGTCTCCGACAAGGAGGTTTACCACTGGAAGGAGAACGGGCAAAAGCACGGAACATGTCCGCCCTGAAAAGAGGCACATGGAAGAATAACAGACGGTATCATTGCATGCCGTCTGTTTTTTTATATCCGTAGCCATATGCGACAAACAACAGATGTCTAAATTGAAACAAAATATGGCGCCAGGGGGAGAAGCCCCGGACGCCCCGTTTTTTTTACCTTGAAGATGATACAAATGTACCGGATAACTGAGACGAGGGGTGTTACAAATGTAGCAACAATACTATAAGTAGTATCATACAAGAAGAAGATGGTAGATGTACTTTTTTCTTTGGAGCAAAGAAAAAAGATACCAAAAAAGAAACAGATAGATAGCAGACGGCATCGCCGTCTGTTTTTGTTTTTATAAGGGAAAGAGCAAAAAAAAGAAAGGCCACTTCCCCTTCAGATTCCTAAAAGAGAGAACGATAGAATAATATTCTCCCCCTATTGTCGTGTTATCGCCTGACATCCTTGCCCCGGTTCAGCTTGACGATGGAGCGCACACAGTCACACACCAGTTCGGCATCCTTATGCTCCCTGAAATAGTTTCCGCATTCCAGGCGCTTTCTGTCTGACGGCCGGCTGCTGTCCCTGCATTCACAGATTTCCAGGACATCATTCAGGTAATAGTATTTTCCTCCACGATTGATATGTATTTCCAGCGGTTCAAGGCGTTTCAGCCGTCCGTTCCATACAATCCCTTCCCGGTGCAGCGCATCGGCAAACCGGCTGCGGGCACTGGTTCCTATCGGGGTAATCTGCCAATTCTCCGCAACGCCGATTTCCTCATGCAGTGAATGACGCAGGGTGCCGTCCTCCTCCATCAGGCAATACAACACAAGATTCCCT
Source organism: Bacteroides sp. 4_1_36 (assembly GCF_003466325.1). NCBI lineage: Bacteria > Pseudomonadati > Bacteroidota > Bacteroidia > Bacteroidales > Bacteroidaceae > Bacteroides > Bacteroides sp. 4_1_36. Next base: position 462,367 of record NZ_QSOX01000001.1, on the reverse strand, counting down.
TTCCTGTCAATCTCCTTGAACGCCCCCAATATGACATGCTCGTCCAAAAGGCTCACTTTCACCTGCTGCCCGTCTTTGGGTATGTACATCGATTCCGACAATGCGCCTTTGCGCCTGTCCCATACCAGATGCCGTTTGTTCAACAGACGCTGTAACGCAATCTTCTGTTCCGTATCCGCCTCCCGGCAATCTTTCAAGGGCATTACGACATCGTCCGTAAGAAGTTGTTTGTCCGCAGTCACCCTGACCGGGACTGAAATACACTCGCCGGAAACATCACCCACAAGTCCCGTCTCCAATGTTGCCTCATTGAACACGGCCAGCCCCTTGCTTATGGAGAGTTCGCCCGGAATATTCCTGATATCCTTTCTACGATATGGTTTCATTATTCATCCTTTTCTTCGCTTCCTTCCTGTAACATTCAAAAGCCATGTTTCATACACAAGAGAAACATTATGGCAAATATACACATTATTCAGCAAAAAGACAGGCGTTTAAACACCAATTCTCAGGATTCTTATACAAAATCACAAAAAACATACAAAAAAGTCAAGAATCATACACATGCATTTCCATATATATTCTATATGGTTAATAAATAGACTATTACAGCGTAATCCCTACCGATGAAAATTCCATTTGAACATGCTGTTTTACAGAATCCAACAAGCCGTTTCTTACCGGTACAATCAAGAATATATACCAAGAGCCGGATACTTTGGCACTATATATTTATGCCCACATTTCCGATGTTCCCCAAAACCGGCCTTACCCGCAAGAAACGAAAATCTTCTGAAAGTCTGTATATCCATGAAAACCGGAAGTATGTGTATCTGTGGCTTGGGAATGTCTTATAAATGCCGGAATAACAGTTATGATTGTATTTAAAACCGCTGTAAGTCCATGTCCCCGTTATTATATATTTTTTGACGTCCGCTTACAATTTTATGGCAGGACCCCATATTGGATCGTTTTAAAAAACGGGATTTGGAAAAATGCCCCGAGGATAGAAATCGAATCCGCACCTTGGAGTACACCCACCCGGTTCTTTTTAAAATTGTTACTATATTAATTTACAATAAGTTACTTGTTTTACTTTTATATAAAGTAAACATAAAACAGACTTTGTTATTATTATTAGTTACAAAATGAAAGCAATATATATTTTTTCATTCTGTTTTTATCTAATTTGGATATTTATTCAGACCTATACCATTGATAATTAAATATATAGTAAAACTTTCATTTTAATATACATATAGAAACGGGCTTTTTTCGTTTTTTGCAATGAAAAATTTTTTTTTCGCAAAAGCTATTATTTTATATATTGTTGATATTCAATGAATTAATAATTCTCTTCGCGCGTATGCGTACCATATTCGCAAAAGGGGTGTTTTTGAAACAATCTAAAAAAAATTCTCAAAAAGTTTTGCAGTTCTGAAAAACAGTTTTATAATAGTCATGTACTCGAAAGCCAAACAAACGGCAAACAAGTACGGAGAAAAAAAGAAAAAAAATAGATAACTAAAAAACAGATTTAAAAAACAGAAAAACAAAGACCGCCAAGAGCGAGAAACAAAAAGCCCTTTTTGTGGGAAACCTATTTTTGAGGCTTGGAAAATCAAAAATTCGCTTGTTCGCTTTGGAGCGATTAAATAGGGTGTTAAATAACCACACCGAGCAGGACTACAAACCAATGTAGCAAGTTGGAACGGCTAAAAACGTGTTTTTAGACCGCATACACAAAGCACGCAAATTTGGGAGTGCAAGTTGTATGAAAAAGGACGTGTAAGAATAATGCCATAATTGCGCCCAGTGCGCTCGGAATAAAATGCACGATAGCGGTAAAAACTATCCGTATAGGGGACGCCGGTAAATGTATATGCCAATGCTATGCGCAATACCCGGCTCGGCAAAACGCCTAAATGCCTCACCTTAAAGTTATCTGCCGGATTGGAAAAGATCCGGGACGTGCCAAAGAAACGTCTTGTCGAAATTGGAGTAAGCGAGCGTTTGCCATGATGCGAAGTTACAGGTATTTGTCATTTAACATTGCAAATATAGTATTTTTTTGCGAGCAAACTATAGGGCACGTTAAGAAAGTTGCGGAAATGAATTAAAACCCGCGCATGTAGGGTGAAATACATGGGCGGGTTATGGGCACGTGGCAATGGCTGCCACATTTCGCAGCAATGTGAGATTTCCGGTTCGATTCCGGAAGTGCTCGCAATACGCACTTTTGCGTAGTAACTAATACTTTATCATTATGGCAACAAGCAGATTAAATTCAGAACAGTTTGTAAATTTGGTGAACGGGTTGAAAGGCGTGATCCTTGTGTACAAAAGTACAGACCGTGACGGCAATGAAAAAGAAACCGCCCAACAGTTCTTCGGTGCGGATTATGAACCGAAAGACAAGACGCAGGATGAAATTTTCCGTGTGTGGAAAAATGTGGTGATGACTTTCTGGGCTGTCAAAGCCGAAGAAATCAAATTGCGTGAGGCGAACGACGGCATCCGCTCGAAACTCCGTGCCACAACTCCGTGTGCCGTCATCTTCCGCACCCAAAAGGGTGAAACGGTGAAACGCTTCGACTTGGAAGAGTCCGTATGGGCAAAAATCGGTCTTGTACCGACCAAAAAGGACTTTGAACGTACGGCACGTGACTACAAGAAAGCTATCCACGCCGCCGCAAAAGCGTCCTTTGATGCGCTTGGTTTCCGTGTGGCGCTGCCAAGAGAAGCGGAACAACCGGTACCACAACCTGCCGAAATCCCGGCAGCAGTGACCGTAGAAACGACTGCCGGAACCGTGGCGGAACAGGCGGGCGCCAAAAGCAAGGGCAAAGGCAGAAACAAAGCAACCGAACAACCGGCTGCCGGACAGTCCCAAGAACAGCCTGCTGAAGTAACCGCTGAAACAACCGCCGGAGCTGTTTCCGAACAGGCGGCAGGACAACAACCTGCCACTGATATGAAAACTGCCGCCTGATTCATTGGAATTTCCGGTGAATTGCAGGTAACATGCCCGCATTGTATGGCAGTGTGCCGACTTTGCGGGCTTTTTCCGTCCAACTGTCTACATATCACTGTATGCCAATGGTATATCCTGCAACAAAGTGGTTTGTGAGAGTAAAGATGTTGCTATTTGCCGTATCACCGCCATTGTTATACAGCGTGGCACATCCGGGCAAACACTTGCGGTCAAAATGCCGCCATCAGCATAACTCCCGTTTTACAGGGAGATGCCGGATTAAATTCACGGGTGCTTCAGGTCTTGGCTGAAAACGGGTTCGATTCCCGTACACCCACACTTCCAATTTAACTTCCACAATTTACTTCTTTGCGTCGTGAGATGCCGTTCCCACCCCCGACATAACACGGTTGACGTAGTGCAGCAGGGCTGCCTTCAAATCACCCTTCACTGGGTGAGCTACGTCCCGCTGTTATCCCCAGTTTGGAACGTGAGGTAAAAGGAAACACCGAAAAACAGATAACTTATAATATATTTCAACATGGTAGAGATATTTTCCACAGACCGTACCATGAGTCTGGGCTGCTTTGTAAATTTCAAGGCTGCCAAAGGTACACTCAGCGGGCTTGCCGATGCCGGGATACTCAGCGAAAAACCGGCTGTCATGGTGTGCAGCTACAAGAATGACGAACCGCAACAGGAATATGTCGCAACTTATTCCGGCGGGAAATGGCATACGCCACGGATACCCAAAGTTCCCCATGCCGTCGAAAACAGGACAAAAAGACGCCACAGGAAACGTTTGCGCAAAGAATACCCGACTCCGGAACACTGCTTCCGTGAAGGGTTTCCTGACTGGATGAACAGGTCATACCCGGTGCCATATGCCGACAATCTCAGAAGTTGCAACCGGAAATGCCGGATACATGCGGTATAATGCAATAATCAAAACAAGACATAATCACATGAGAACATTAGCAGATGTAAAAAGAAAAATGGAACTCGGTTCCAACTGGCACTGCGTCAGGCTGTCCGGAGGCAACGAGGATATGGGCGTACGTGAGGTCGGCAAAGTACAGGGCAATGCCGTGGCTTTCCTCAGCGGTGGGAAACTCTCGTGGCTCTGGTGGCCAAAAGCAAAGGACGTGCAGGTACAAGGCAACTCGTTTACCATATTCCGAAACGGGAAGCCGGCACTTCGGTACACCCTTGTGGAACAGGCGCCACAGACAGTCAGTACAAAATAATATGAATTAATAACAACCATGGGGGCGGAATGCCCCTATGCTTTTACAAACAGGAGAAAAAAAAGAATGGCAAAAATAACGGAAAAACAAATAGGAGAACCATGGGAACAAACAACTTGTCCACCCACCGGCGTGGTGTGATCCTGCGCGGTATCTGCGGCGGAGCCGCATTGAAAGACAAGTCACCGCAGATTTCAGAAGACAATACCGTCATAACCTGTGGTGCGGAACTCAGTATCTGGGATATCTGTGCCATATCGAGCGATGCCGAAGCCTTCGGGCTGCAGGTCAAGTTCGGTTATGACGGACATACGAGAATCACTTTTACCCCTAAAGAACAACCGGAATGAAATCATATTACTACATGGACTGCCTGCACCGTGAAATCTTCCTTGAAGAGGAGGATATTCAGGCCGTGCCGGAATCAGGCAGGGCGGACGAAGCCTGTTCCGCCATTGCCGGGAAGCCGTATGTCGTGGAGCAGTTCATGGCGGACTCTTTCCGGACCCTCAAAGACGCGGCCAGCCATCTGTGCGATTCCCCCGATGTTAAAAGCCGCCACGACGCTCTGATGTATATCGTGTGGACGGCGGCACTGGACATAAGGGAACGGCGGACCCTGCGCCATGGCGAAGCCGCCGTCAAGGTAACCCGTGAAGACGGTTTCGTGTGGCTGCTTGTACCGGCGGAAAATGCCCGGAAGCTATGGGAGGCGGATGTCTTTGCCCTGTACAGGCTTTATGCCGATGATTCGGAATCCCTGATCGAAAGCGAGGCGGATTTGGAATCGACCATCGAGGGCGGATACCAGATAGGTATCGAGGTGGGGTTCGCCTCCGTAATGGGCCATGCTGCCCGGATAAAGCAACAATAAAAATCGGAAACAATCAAATAATCAAGAAGAAAGGTATGGAAACAACATTGTTGACAAAGGAAAATGCCCACCGTGTGACCATGGTGCGGCGTGTGGATGCCCCGGAAAGCGAGTCGGTGGCGTTTCTTTTCAGGGGAAAGAGATACGGGTATTGCAGCTATTCCCACCTTGTCGGGAATCCGGGCGGGGAAGAAATCCTCGCCCCGGCGAATTTCAAGGACTGGGAGGTTGTGGAAGTGGCGCATCCGGGTTATCTGGAAGAATACTTCCGCCGGGCGTGCGACTCCTATAACCTCACCTCGTTCTCACCCGAAGAGCGGGGCGAAACGGACATCGCCTCGCACGAAAAGGAACTGCACGAGGATTTGCAGTCTATGCCCGAACAGCAGCGGGAACGTTACATGGAAAACTACAAACGCTATTTCTCGGCAATGATTGCCGCCAACAGCCGCTGTGCCAGCGCGATGATCACGGGACCTGCGAGATTCAACACCGCCCGTAACGAAAAGGCCTGCAACAGCCACAACAAGAGCGTTACGGCATTCAGAGAGTGGCGCGAACGTGCCCTCGAAGCGATACGCAAGGCCCTCGAAGCCGCCAAGCCCGAAGAACAGCGTGCCGAAGAGGAATGGCAGAGGGTCAAGGCTGATATCGACGACACGGCCGCCACCATCCGTGGCATTGATACGGGCACATCACGCGGTTATAGCCGCTCCCTTTTCGTCAGCAATCTTGCCGGACGGCTCTCCACATATGCCAACCATGGCAATGTCGAAATAATCGACCGTGCCGTCGCCCGCCTCCGCGAGTGGAACGGCAAGGGCGGGAAACCCGTCGTCACGGAGCGTCATTCCATCTTCAAATACCCCGAGATCGCCCGCAAGGTGCGGGAGAAACAGCAGGAACAGGCCGGTCGTGAGAACCGTGAAATACTGTTTGACGGCGGCAGACTGGTATGGAATTACGAGGAGAACCGACTGCAGATACTTTTCGACGGGAAACCGGACGAGCAGACCCGGACACTGTTGAAAAAGACCGCATTCAAATGGGCGCCGAGCCACCAGGCATGGCAGCGGCAACTGACACTGGCGGCAGAATCCGCCGCACGGCACGTATTGCGTATCGACTTCTAACATACCGGCATCATGAAATACATCATAGATTCACGTTATTTCGACGGGACATGCCTCACGTCGATGTCCGATGACATGCACAGCGACTACGGCGGCGAGACGCTGGAAGCACTGCGCGAAAGGGAGAAGAACCCGTACCTGGTCGCTGTATCACCGGTACGCATGACACTGCTTGTGAAGCGTTATACCCGGGCACTTTGCAAGCCCTTCCATGAAATTACGGAGGAACGTTATTACGAACTGCTGGAATGCCTGCCTCCGGCCCGCATGCAGAGCGACTGGTTCTTTGTCGGGGAACCGTATTACCGAAACCTGTACGCGCTCTGTTTCGAGTCGGACGGCAGGTATTTCCGGGCGGAACGTCCCATACGTCTTTCCAATGCGGAAATCTACCGCCAGATTCGGGAACACATGGAGAAAGTAAACCTGCATCCCGCCATCGTCAAGAAGGCTTCCTTTGTCAAATATGTCAATTGGTACAAAAAGACGGTCACCTACATACCGTACTATTTCGAGTATGGAGGTAAAATATATTTCCTGAAGAACCTCGCCACTCGGACGGGATCCGAATTTGGCGACCGCCGGGAACGGAACGAGATGGCGGCATTGCTGAGGAACCTGCGCGGAAACCGCTACGAATACTGCACTTTCTACTCCCAAAAGAAGGACATCTTCGAGTTTTTTGACTGGCTACGGAAGAACAAATACACGCTGGAAATCCAGGGCGACTTGTTCGACTTTGCGGATGACCGCTCCCACGTGGACTTTCACGGCAATGTATGCGAGTATTCGGCTGTGTTCCATTACCGCATCTATTCACGCGAGCTTTTTGGCCATATCATTAACCAGCTACGCACCGTGAAACGGTATCACGCGTGGCATAAAAGGAGGGAAATACGATGAAAATCTCAAATGAACCTACCCCATACCTCCTGCTCAAGGCAGGAACTGACAGTGCATGGGATTGCTGCGACTTTGCAATCGTGTACCTGTCAAAAGAGTGGAGACAGACACAGTCCGGCAGGCTGGAAGCCGTCAAGCCATTCAAGGATGACATCAGTTTCCAGTCTTTGAACTTTTATGACATATCGGTTGGTTTTTACCAGCCGGACGAGGACGGGATACTGGGCAGCGAGGACTTGCCGGAAGACAATAACTGGTGCTTCGTGGAACTGACCGAAACGGAACTGGAAAGGTTGGTTCCGCCGGACAATGTGCTGGTCAGCCATATCTTGGCGGTATTTGCAAACGGGGAAGCCAGATACCGGGCGTACGGCAAACATACCGACGAGCGATTCTATACTGAAAAATTCCCTTTGCAACAGATTTTGGATATACTGGCGAGTCATGAATCTTAAAATTTCAAAGCAACTATGACAGAAATCATCAAAACGGACGGAACACGCCAACCCGTGCAGCCAGCCAATGGCTCAGACTTCACGCTGGAGGAGATGCAGGCGATTGTCGGCGGCTACATCGAACTGGTGGAACTGGACGGGAGCACGACAATGGTCGTCAACGAGGAAGGCAAACTTATCCCTCTGTCCCTCAATCTTGAAGCGAGCAGGATATTCCGTGCTCATCACCCGGCGTCGAAAGACTTCATCGTTGGGGACGTACTTGTGTGCAATAACAATCAAATCAGATAAAATTATGGATAAAGAGAAAGCAAAAGCGCTCAGCAAGACCCTCGCATGCTACAAAGAATTACAAGAGAATAACAGTGTAAACCTGATCGAGTTCCATACCGCTGACGGGCAGAAACACGGTATCGGCAACCCGGAAGCCATCAAGCTGTTGCTTTCGGTGGCCGTCATCGAACTGGAACGCCAGCTCCGGACCGCACAGTTCGGTGATATTCCGGAAAGCCTGGAGAACAGCCGCGAGTACAAGGCGGCCAAACAGCTGGAATACGCCATGAACGATTTGGGATTCAAGTCCGAACGTTTCGCCCAGGCGCTTCCTTATTTCCACAAGACACTGGAACAGACATTCTTCAGAACTGTAAAAGCCGGTATTCTCGCCATGGCGGAGCGTGACCCGCGCTGTATCGACGGGCGCAACGAGGCTTCTTACGAAATGTGCCGGATGCTGGCCCCCATGTTACAGGATACCAGACTTCCATTCATCTAAAAGGACATGTTCATAGACGAGAGGACACAGAACCGGATCCATGCCATCCCCGGCGAGAGCATTTCCCATAGCACGATGCGTACGCAAGACCTGATCCCGGTGTTCATGGATGTTATCCGTGACACACCGGAGTACGTGCAGGTGATGGATGCCGTCCCCGCCCATGCCATGGAAGACAAGGATGCTGAATGGTGGAACAGCGATGACGCGGCCGGATTGCTGGAATCGCTGTTCGACACGCTTGACAGCTGCTCCCCGGAGGATTACTATTTCGGCGCCCACCCCGGTAACGGCTCCGATTACGGATTTTGGAAAATGGACTAATGAATGCCGGAACATGATACGGATTAAAAAAGACAAGTGGCATGGCATCCTCAAAGACGGGATTTGTATCGGGCAAATCTATCTTGCCCGTGCCGAAAGCAGGAAATTGAGATACTGGGCAATCTCTTGCGTGAGTGGAATCGGTTTCAACACTTTCAATGAAGCCCGCAGTTATGCCAAAAATTTCCTTTAATAAAAGAACCGCATGATAAATTGGATACAACAGATGCTTTTGTGCCGTAAAAAGACGGACAAAGGCAGAATGACACTCGGGAAGGTGCAGGAAGAGTATGGCGGGAACGATGTATGCATGGGAGAACTCCTTGATGCCCTTCCCGCCGACGGACTTTCCATAGAGGAAGCGTTCGGGCTGGCTATCGCCGCCAAGAAATGGGCGGACGGAGACCGTTTCTACCGAAGTATCAACGATGGAGAACCGGAAGAATTGTAAACAACAACAGAACAATGAAGACAAAGAAAAATGGACAGATATGATTTCATAAGATTCGGGGAACAGGTACGCTGGTACAACGAAAGTGAAGACCTGATGGAAACCATGCAGGTGTGCTGCCCCGTATATCCTCCCGTGCAGGGCGACACAAGGGTACAGCTGGTATCCGCCGGAATAGAGGCGCTGCAATCGGGATGCGGGTCGGAAAAGACGGTCAGGGCCTCGCAGCTCGTGCCCTTCATAAGCCACTTCGGCAGGGGATACTGGGAGGCTCTCACACAGGCAGCGGACAATGGGGCAGGCACGGACCTGCTCGAAGCGATGATCAGAAACAGCTGTCTGGGCCTGGGAGAACAGATATGCCTGCTTTGTGGCAAGGTGTCGGCAAGCGTGCACGCTGCATTCTGCAGGGTATATCCCGAAGAGGGAAGCCTGCTCGACGTCATTGAGTGGCAGGGAAAGGAGTACCCCATAAGGAAGCTGACACTGTTCCGGGGGACGGAACAGGAAATGGAAACAACCGTATCGGTCACCGCATTGCAGAGGAAGCTCATCGGACGCAGGAGCGGCGCACCCGTTTCAAAAGCCGCAGAAAGGATCGATGAAGGTATTTATTATTACTGTGAACAGGAAAAGGAGTTCCTCCTCCCGCAAGAAGGCCTCACCGCATTTGTAGAAAGGGGATGAGACAGGGAAATGATACGATATACACAGATAAAGACAATTGAAAATGAAAAAAGAACCGAGTAAAACGCAAGAAAACGGCATATCGGATACCGGCATTCCCATGCCGGACGACATCCTGCCGAGACTTGTCAAGGAAAAAGATGCCGGCAAAGAATATATGGCCGCTACCCGTGAAAAACTTATGCGCCTGCTCAAGGAATACCTTGGGCAAAAATACGGGCGGAAAGTCCGCTTCATCCTTCCGACGGGTGATCCGGCCGGTGACCTGCTGGACGGGAAGGGATTCTATCCCTGTTCGGTGACCATATACGACAAGTACGGTTTTGCAGCCTGCAGCAGTGCCGTATCGGTAGAGCTGACTGCGGAAGGAAAAATTCTCATCCCTACCGACGAGGCCGGAAAAATCCACGACGCGGAAGAGTACCTCTCAAATGACGACCTGCTGTCCTTGTGCGGAACGGTAGAAGAATACGAACGGCTGTTGCCTGAAATCCGCAAGGAACTGGCAGAAAACGGGAACTGGAAAGAATTTGCCCGAAGAATGCTGGAGGAAGAATTCCCGCAGGCAAAAGTTGAGGTACGGGAGGAGTTTATCCGGGACTGCTGGGAGAACCTGCAGACAGAAAGTTATAACCTCCAACACTTTGAACGGTATTGTCAGGAAAAATAATAAAAAATATACGAACCATGTCAGACAAGATATTACAGATGTTCTTCGACATCGGCCGGTGGAAAAAGGCCATTGAGAAAGGCGTGCTGAAAGACATCCGGAAAGACCAGCTTATCCGGCTGACCGACGAGCATACCCGTATGGCCATGGCCGATGCCATGATACAGGGGAAGTACGAAATCGCTCCCCCGCATACCGCACAGATACCGAAGGAGAACGGCGAGTTCCGTACGGTATACATCAACGAGCCCGTCGACCGGGTAGTGCTGGGCATTGCCAACGACCTGCTCTTTGAACTCATGCCGGAAATGGTACACCCCTCGTGTAAGTCCTACCAAAGCGGTATCGGCTGTGGCAGCGTAGTCACCGAGGCCAGCCGCCGGATAGCGGAAACGAGAGGCGGCGGCATTCTGGGCTGGAAGTCGGACCTGAGCAAATATTTCGATAGTGTGCCGATACGGTACATTGACGAGGCGTTCGACAAGGTCGAGGCCAGACACGGACGCTCCTCCTTAATTGACGTGCTCAGGAAGTACTACCACAACGATCTTTACTTCGATGAAGACAACCGCCTTCAAGCCAAGTACCAGTCCCTCAAACAGGGCTGTCCCGTGGCAAGCTGGCTGGCCGACGTGCTGCTCCATGATCTCGACGGGGAACTCTCAGGAATGACAGGCTACTACATCCGATACTCGGACGACATGCTGTTCATCGGGAAAGACTACGGGAAAGCAATGCAAGTGCTGGAACAAAGGCTCGGCGAGAAAAGCATGAAGCTCAACCCGAAGAAGGTGGAATACCTGATGTCCGACCGCTGGTTCAAGTTTCTCGGGTTCAGCATCAAGGGGGACATGATCTCCCCTTCGGCAAGCCGTATCAAGACTTTTCAGAAAGAGATTGAACGCCGCACGATCCGCAATCCCCGCACTACCCCGGCAAAAGCGGTCAATGCAGTCAACCGCTACCTGTATAAGGGCAACGGGGAGTTCAGCTGGGCGACCCAGGTGCTTCCGGTATGCAATGTCCGCAGAGACCTTGACGAACTGAACAAGTTCGTGATGGACTGCCTGCGGGCCGTAAGTACGGGCAAGCGGAAGGTAGGCGGTCTGGGATATGTCAGTACCGGGCAGGACGGCTGCATTGTCCGGGGCAAAGGGCGCAACGTGAAGGCGAACCGGGGCAAGACCCCGGGAATCATTCCGGGCTACCTGACCATAGGATGCATGCGCGGCGCCTTATTGACGAGCCGGGCGGTGTACAATACGCTGGTAGCATCGTTATAGGGCATGCCGGGCACACGGCAGAACGGGTGAACGGGCAGGTTATTCAACGTTACAGGCTTATAACCAGAATCCATATAGGAATTAACCGGTCTAACAGCCGGTTAATCCCACCTTGATTCTGGCTGCGCCTGTAATGTATCGGGAAATTAGAGTCATGTGCCGTCTGTCCCGCACCCGTTACCGGAGCACACCGGGAAAGTTCAAGGAATAGGTTTGGGCATCCCGCGTACCGACGTCTTCTTTCCGAGTCTGAAGGCGGCTGACCGTCGCCTTCGGACTCCGCAGAAGACCCATACGCGGGATACATCGGAAGCATAAAGCCATGTGCCGGTATTATGAGAACTTTCAGTCTTTTCCAGCACGGGAACGTGCGGTTCGGGGGAATGGATTCAGCCCGCTGTCTCCGATAAGCCCGTATCGCGCCGTCGTATCCCTAGCGTCATACGACGGCGCCATTCCGGCTTCCGCCACAGCAGACATCGGACCTGTAAAGGAACGTGCCGGCATTCCGGGAACCGCAAAAAGAACAGCACAGGACAAAGGGGGCAAGGCCGGGATTTCAACAGAGCCGCGATTTACACGGCTGGAACCTTTGTCATCTCCTGCTAACACGACAGATGACACAGGGTCCAGCCGTACTCGCGGCCCGTATCAGGTTTTTAAAGGGATGTGCCGTCCGGATGAGCCCCCTGAACAGAAGGTAGCGCGACCGCATATGCACGAGAGACCCAAATTCAAGATACAGTATTCAAGCTTGGTCCTGAGCCAGGCTACTACCTGGTTCAGGACCGAAGTCCTACTGTATTTATCAGGACTATAAAGATACGCGCCAGGGGTTTGAGTGCCATTAATTGTAAACAGGTGAGAAAATGGAAGATATTTACCGAGAAACCGTCACCGCCATAGAGAACGGCGCAAATTTCCGGATTGATTTCCAGTCCAGAAGTTTAAAAGTAAACGGGAGACACATGATACGGAACGGCAGGCATGATGGCGCTCCGTGGTTGCCGAAGTACGGCTGCGGGGATTTTTTCACGGATGTGGAGGATCTGTACCGCCGCTATAAACATTCGATACCATCGGAGCGCAGCCAGAGCAAGTCCCGCCGGTATTTCATGGCATTGCCCGAAAGTGACCTCGAGGACGGGGACATGCTGTATGGGCAACACCGGGACACCGCTCAATTCGAGCTGGAATTCTATATCCTCTGCCGGATTATGGGCGGGTTCACATGGAATCCCGAAACGATGGGCAAATGGTTCTGGCAAAGCGAAAAAGACAAGGACCTGGTGATACTCAGAGAATGGGTGGAGCCCGGAAGTAATCAACTATTAACAAATTCACAATGAGCAGAAAGAAACAAGAAACAAAAATCCTGTGCCCCGGATGCGGCACGGAATTCGCCATCGCGGACAAGGAATTTACCGCCACGGGCATCGTTATCGGCAAGAATTCGGGTTTGGGCACGGTCTATCCGGCGGTGGCCGGTCATAATCCCCCTGCCGGACTTCCCAAAGGGGCGCGCGAGCGTATCGAGGCGCTCCGAGGCGCCGGTGTGGACGTGAGCTGCCTGTTCGCCATGCAGGGAGCCGGGGGTGGCGAGTACGTCGCCTCCAACAAGGACGGGAAACTTACCATCCTGGATGACAACGACCCGATATTCGGCTGCATCATGGCACAGGGTACCGTTCCCAACAACCGCCTCTTCCGCCGGTGGGTCATGGCGCAGATGTTCCACATGATGTCATATACGCATCACTGCCGGAAAGAGCCGGCAGGGGTGACCGAGATGATCCACAGGAAAGGCTATGATTACCAGTGGAAAATGCTCCTGAACGAGCTACACGCCCAGATGAAGATGGAACACAAGGACATCACAGGTTTTGTAGAGAGAAACCGCTGGTTCAACCGTGATGTGGTTCTGGCCATCGCGAGCGACTATGTCAGCGCGCTGAAAAAACACGTGGGTAACCTGGAAACAAGAAAATGCAAGGGAGTTCCCTACAAGCGTGTATACGGCCGTAATATTTTCGTGGAGGACCTGCAATCCAAACTGTACTACCCGCTTTCCATCGCGATAACCCACATCAGGCACGCGCTGGACGCCGCACAGCTTTACAACGCGGTCAGACAGTTCAATGACCGCCGTATCCGGCTGCCATGGGATACTCCTCAAAGCAAGGCATGGATGGACGCCTATAAGGGCGCCGGGGCGTTCTTTACCATGCAGAACCTGATCCGTTTCCACGGCTGCACAGCCATTGACGATTCGGGGCGCAGGCTGGACAAGTACCAGTCACTGGCGTTCCTGTCAGCAAAAGCGGAAGAGTATAAAAACGGAGAAGGATGGCGGTTGCTGGCAGTCCTGAAAAAAATGCTGGCGGACAACAATATCAACATCAAGAAGAAGATGGCGGCATGGCGTAAGAAGTAGGCCGTCATCTCCATCCGCCCGGTAGGCGGCACGGTGTGGCGGGTCAGAATAAATCAGTACTCCCTCCATTGAAATGATGCTCATCCCTGTTAACACAAGATGAGCTTCTTTCAATGGAGGCATTACATCGAAAACGTAAAGAGATGCCCCCGTTTGACGACCACACCACTATTCTAATCAAAACGACATAATCCTTTATACGATGAGCAAGAAACAACTACGACGCAGGGCTTACCTGCTGTACCGGTTACGAAAACAGGGTATCCGATGCCTGACGCGCTGCCGGACCATCTTCTATCCTTACGGGGAGGATCCGAAATCAGTACCGTACATCCGCAGCCTGATAAGCGAGTTCCATTTCCTGGTCCAATTTGAAATATCCGCCTGACATGCAACCGGGAGACATTGCAACATTGAAAGTGCCCTACAAGGGCTATCGCCGCATAGAGCTGCTGGAACGGCTCCAATACACCTGGCTGGTACGCATCTGTGAGAGCGGGAAGGAAATCGAGGTCTATGAAGACGAGTTCGAAACGGATTAAAGGTACGGAACAATGAAAGGAGAACAACAGGAAGAACGCGTACCGAACTTCATCGGTAATGCCGTCATTATCCTCACGGCCAGCCATCTGGGCTGCAGGGTGGAGATGCTCGCCACCGCACAGGAGGTGTGGCGGACGAAACGCCTGCCCGAGGCGGTGCTGCTGGGCATGTACGAGAAGGCCGCACGCGAGGCCGTGTCGGCTGTCTGGAAGAGAGGCCTGGCGGAACAGGCGGACCGTCTCGGAGAGATATTTTACAAGACGGGGGAATTTCCTCCGGACAAAAAACGGGAACACTAAAAAAGACACCAGTATGAGAGCAAGAACCTTTCAGGAAATATACGACTTCTGTCGTACGGATGACACCTATCGGAGCTATTTCGAAGTATCGGACGAGTCCCGCATCACCGGGGCAAAGGCAAGAAAGTACTATTACGGCGATATTCGCCGCGGCCAGTGCCGCGTGGGAACATTCATCTACTGCCAGTCAATGCGGCAGCTTGAAAGGTTCCTCGGGGGCGCAAGGCAGGATCATTACATCCATATTGACCCGCTGACCTGCCGGGAAGTGAGTCTTAAGGACGATATGTTCCCCCACCGGACCGCCTATATCGTGGTACACGTCAGGCGGCAGGGCGTGCGGATTGAAATCGAGCATCCCCTGCACAAAGGATGGGTAGATTTCACGGCACGTTCCCACCGTCCCTTCACCAGGGAGGGAATCATAGCCGAGGCGAAGTCCTATATTGACAGGCACATCCTGCTGGCACCGGGCAGATACCGGGACTTGCAGCTGGAACATATGGTTTTCAGGGAACAGTTCCCCACATGGTACAGGCAGTATAAAAAGAGACTGCATGACCGGGCGGAAGCCGAACATCAGGACATGGTGGAGAGATACCGGTACAGGAATGACATCACCTACGGGGAAGCCCGTGACATGCTTGCGGCTTCAGGCATATTTTTCGACCTGAACTGCGACGAGTTCGAGCGGGATGAGATTACGGAACAATTTGTACAACTCTGTAACAGAACTTGAAATGGAAACGGACATAGTAAGAAAATGTATTGCGGACTATCTGCACAAGATAGACAGGTACAGGCAGCAACGGGATGAACTGCAAGGAAGGATTGATGCGACCCGCCGGAAAATTGCCTGGCATGAAAAGCGGATCATCAGGCTGTCAGAACAGCAGAAACGTATCGAAAGGCCGTGGTGGACGAAGGAAATCGTGGCTCCCCTCATGCGGGAAGTGGCACGCCTCACCCCGGAGGTGGCATGGAGTGCCGAAAACCTGTACACCCATGGGCTGAGGGCAGCATGTTCTGTTTACGGGGAAGCACAAAACGGCGGGACCGTCGGCCTGACTTTCACGTTTGACGGCGGTGTCCTCAGTTATGACACCGGGGAAGTCACACGCCGATTCGCTCCGGGTACGCTCGGTGATATCAACGGCATGAACAATGTCTGCGCCCCCGTGGAGAGTGTGGACACACTGGTTGCAAAAGTAAATGGACAAAGAGTGGAACTTAAAAGCCAAGCGGATGAACCTGTATAATCAAATCAAATATAACGGATACCACATCAACATCTACTATGATGACGATGCCGGAAGCCCGCGAAAAATGTTCGACAACCTCGGTACGCTCTACACGGCACACCGTCGCTACCGCCCGGAGAAGGAGTTCGATGAGCACTTTGATATCGACAAGGTTTTTGACGGGCGCATCGGAAATTTCCGGGGATCGTTCCTGAAGGAGTATATCGCCTTGCCGGTCTATCTCTACGAGCATAGCGGCACTACGGTATCCACCTCGCCGTTCAGCTGCCCGTGGGATTCCGGATTTTTCGGCATCATCGCGGTACCGTTGGACAAGGTGCGCCGGGAATACGGGTGGAAGAACATCACCGTGGAACGCAGGAAGCGGATCGAGGAATACCTGCAAGGTGAAATCAAAACCCTTGACGACTACTACACCGGAGAGGTCTTCGGATATTGCATAACACCGGAGGATGACGACTCCAACGAACTGGACAGCTGTTGGGGATTCTACGGAACGGACAGTCTGAAAGAGATGGAAGCCGAATGCAGGCATATCATCGACGGACTGGACAAGGCGGCAGCATAAAATAGAAAAAATGATTGACATGGAAGAAAAACAAGATTATAAGGAGATTAAGGTACGCCTGCATCATATAGATCGCGGGAACTGCACGGAAGTCTGGGAAGTACAGACGGAGGAAGGCAAGCCCGGGCGCTATCTGGGACGTGATGACGGTTATGGTCCGAAGGAGTGGTACACGCTCTGCGATGCCCCCTACGGATATTGCGAGAGGGACTGCCACGTAAGGACGGACCTCATCCTTGTCATATGTGACAAGAAATGGAACGAGGTACTGCGTGACGGAATGGACAGGGAACGCTTTCCCGAAAGTTTCCCTTCATTGGACGAGGCATGCAACGAGGCATGGGACAAGGTCGTGAAAGGGCTTCCGCATGTCACACGCAAAGGTTTCGGGCAGTGGATTACCAAACAGTCATTCCTTCCGCTCAGCCAGACCGAGGAGCTGAACTGGCGGGATTGCTACTGTGAGGAAGAGGCAAGCGAGATTCTCTCGCGTTTTACATGGATCAGTGAAGAGTACGCCATCTTCAAGGTCACCCGGCGGCACACCAAATGCGATGCACGGTGGTACGAGTATTACGCGGGCAAGACAAACCGGCAGGAACACGAAAGTTACGTCCGTTTTTTCGGATACGAGTTCCATGACCGACATGTCAGCGACGTAATCGGAACACTCGGCAGGCGGTGTGACGACATCTTCCGTACTGTGGTGGAAACCCGCACGGACCACTACTACGGGCGCACGGTTTCCTATTTCATGGACGAGATCATCGGTTACGACCTGTCCCATGAACAAGTCCGTGACGCCAAGGAATGCAGGTTACGAAAGGCACGGGAAGACTATGATGAGGCGCTCGCCTATTATCATTGGCTGGAAAAGAATGGGAACGGTATCCCACAGAACACAGAACAGGAAAAACAGTCACAATAACTAAAAATACAATTCAAAAGTATAACTACAATATAAAAAACATATATAATGAGAACATCATACGGACTTGAATTCAATACGGTAACAGAAATCAATCCTGAATGGAGCGATTATGACAAGACAATAGCGGAATGCCACCTGGCCAATACCGGTGTGGTCATCGTGGATACGGAGTACGGGCAACCGATAGACAACGAATATGACCTTGAAGAGATCTACCGCCTTCTCGAAAAGGAGAATAAAAAAAGCGCCGCCAGGGTAATCCGGTCTCCCTTCCAGCTTCTTGACGAGCTATGCCTGTTGGAACCCGGGAGCACCATCCACTGTACCTGTCTTCACGGGAAGGACATGGACAATCCCCTGACACTGAAGGAGAAAAACTGCCGCATCGGCGACTGTCCCACGTTCGTACTCGCACATAATGACGGGAGCACGGTCAGGGTTGACGGCGAGCAAATCATGGAAGGCAGCTGCCGTTTCGATCTTCCCGGATGGGAAACCCCTCCCGCCGGGCAACTGCGGTATGTAAACAGGACATACCCTGACGGCATTCCGGTACGGCTGGAAGTATTTTCCTACGATTCTCCCGGAAACCTTTACGTGGGACTTCTCTCACCGGAGAATGACAACGTGACATCATGGGGATCCTTCACCGACGTGACGGTAAACATGCGCCCCCTTCCTCCGTATTATGCCTTCGTCAAGGAGTACAGCGAGAACGAGGGAATGGGCGAGTTTCTCACCCGGAACGGCATCGCCTGCCGCTCCCATGTCATACCCGATATCCAGAACGGATTCGTCACGATGCACGCCTACCTGTTCGACAGGGAACGGCTCGCGCTGCTCGCGCCGGACACTTTTCCCGATTACGAAAAAAGCCTTGTGGAAGAATGATACCGACTACCATGGAAGTAAAGCAGGAAAATAAAGGCATCAGGGTACGCTTGAACCATATCAGACACGGGGAGTGTATGGAAGTCTGGCAACTACAGACACCCGAAGGCAAACCAAAACGCTACGTCTGCCGCGATACTTACGGTGAGAATTGCTGGTACTGGCTATGTGACGCCCCATCCGGCTGTTGCGAACGCGATTACGCAATCAATAACGACATCGCTATAACAGTGTGCGACCAAAGCTGGCGGGAAATCACGCGGGACAGCAATAACCGCAGACGTTACGCGAAAAGTTTTGCGACATTGGAAGATACCTACACCGAAGAGTGGAGGAAGATTGCCGGCAACTATCCGGGAGTGACACGGAACGGTTTCAAGGAATGGATTCTCAAGCAATCGTTCCGCCCGCTCAACGGGACTGAAGAGGCCAACTGGCAATATTGTCGGCATGAAACGGTGGCAAGCGAGACTTTGGCACATTTTACATGGATCGGTGAGAAGTACGCCATCTGCCGGGTCACCCAGAAACATACCGAATGCGACGCCCGGTGGTACGAATATTATGCGAGGAAAGTACAGGGAATATATTACGGACACACCCATTTTTTCGGTTACGAGTTCCATGACCGGCATATTAGCGACGTGCTCCGGACGCTCGGCAAACGGTGCGAGGACATCGGCAGCACCGTGGTGGAGACCCGCTACAGGAAGGGCCACTCTGCCATGTCCTACTTCATGGACGAGTTCATCGGTTACGACTTGTCCTATGAACAAGTCCGTGACGCCAAGGAATGCAGGTTGCGCAAGGCAAGGGAAGACTACAACGGGGCGAACACCTACTATTACAAACTGAAAGAGAACGAGGTGAGTGTCCGAGGCATCGAGGCAATACTGCTTGCCATGAGAAAACAAATGCTAAAAGCGAAAAAACAATAAATATTGATATGGAAACAAGTAAAACTATTAAACCAGAAGAAAATGCCGAAGCATCCGAGATGCTCGGCTATATCATGGGGCAGCTGAAACACAACGGTGGTAAATGGGACCTGACCGATGATGCGGGCAAGCCCGTCATCTTTGATACGGAAAAGAACGTGTATATTCCAGATATCATGCTTTCAAAAGACTGTACTCCGTGTGCGGTAATCCCGCTGGGATATTTCGAGGATGACACGATCCGTGCCATCGTGGAAATGATTTCCTTGTAATAATCCTCCAAATGAGATTCAAGGACAACGGACTGGCCAACCTTCACGACCGGAACCGTGAGGAAAGCGGTTTCTGCTGCATGCAACTGATCACATTCCTTACGGACAATGGAGTGAAAAGCTGGGATGAATGGCACCGGGCGCATACCGACGCGGCCCGGGGCGAATGCAAATACCGGACACGATGCCCGGTTTACCGGCGCAGTAAAAACAAGACAGAATCAGACAAATAAATACTGCAATGAATAAAATAAGGCCCGAACTGTTGGAGCGGATAAGAAAATCCAACGAGGAATACAAAAGGATTGGATCCCTGTTGAAACCTTTGGGATTCACGCTTTGTACGGGAGCGGTCTTTTACGGAGAACGCCCGTTCAGCATGTACTGCGGTAAAATGGAAGACTACCGGTCTTTCATCGACAATATCGACAGTATCAGGGAAAGGTACCGGAAACGGAAAAACGAGAGCCTGGGAATTTATGAAACAAGAAGTCAAAAGCAACATCCGCAGAATCGAAGCGATACCGTACTGCATAAGAAAAAGAAAGACATATGATACTCAACATCGTTAAGAACGGAACAGAAAACACCCGCATAGCGGAAGCTGTCAGGGAGGTATTCCCCGACTCGGAAGTGAAAGTAAAGGAGGATTACGGCATGTCCGTGGACATAGAGATAAGCTCCCAGGAAGGGCTGCACAGCCTGGAAGGCCTCAAAGAGCTGGAGGACTGTTTCAAGGACTATGACATAAGAATATGGTGACCGCCACGCAACGGGCGGCAAACCGGAAATTGTTCAACTACAGATAAAAACAATCAACATGAAACAAGAAAATCCCACAGTACCGGAAACAGACAGAATTTTTCCGGAAGATGATGACGCGCTTTACCGCGAAATGACAGCGCACATGCCCGGTTGTTATTTCCCGACTTCGCTAAGCGAGGATGGCATCCACGAATTTGCCGGGGAGGAATTTCGCCGCATCAGGAACATTGTCTGCCGGCACTATAACTTCGACGAGGACAAATATATCCAAGAAAACGCCGGCGTATCCCCTTTCGATTCCGTCCAAGACAACTTCGAGCTGGAAGTGTACAGGCGTATCCGTAAGGATTATATGCAACTCAGTGTCATCTCCATTAGAGAATCACTTTTGGGGAAAATTCGCCGTGCCGTGGAAAAAGAGAACAATATTATCGGCACGTTTTACCGTAACCGTGGCGTGCATTACCGGGAGTCGGAATCACCGGAGTATGAAACCTCCCCGATAGTGGTGGTCCATAATCCCGTTTTTTACGGATACGGCGGTTACGAAGGTGCGACAGTTTATGAACTTTTCATCAACGGGAACGGCAAACTGCTCTGCACGCTCAACGGTGAGGCCGGCGAGGATTTTGATGAGCCTGCCGAAAACGTACAGACCGAAGGACTGCTCAATATCACCCACTGGCTGGAAGAATACGGGTTTATCCCTGATGATACTGATGACGACGAGATTACCGTATGCGACGAGTGCGGTTCAGACAATATCCAGACACAGGCATGGGTGGACCCGAATACCCGCATATTCATTGGCACTACGGGCATTGACCGTGATGACAACTGGTGTGACGAATGCGAGGATCATCTGCCCTTTACCACGCTTAAAGAATTTAAGGGACGTATGCAGGAATGGTGGGATTCGCTGGATTCAAATCAGATGGAGAAGATTACAGGCTACCGTCAGAACAAGCGTCAGGCATTTGTAAAAGCCTGCAATATATGGTGGGGCAACAAGAACTACGACGAGAAACGTAAAATCTGGAAAGAACATAACAATTATTGACTCATGGTTTACAATCTTCTTAAACGCATACAGAACCTGTTGGTTTCCAAGCCTTCCGGAACAAAGGAGGAATTGGAACTCCTAAGTCTGGTCAACCAGGCGCTTCCTACAATGCTCAATGGGCGTGAGACCGAAACACTTGCCCCCAATGAACTGCTGGTACGGATATGTCCCGACACCAAACATCCGGTCCTCGTATGCCATGACGGCAACGGGCAGTGCCTGTGCCTGCATAACGGGACGACGGAAGAGGATGCCATCGATGTGGACTTATGGCTGCGTTCCAACGGCAGGGAGTGTAACGGCTACAACAAGTTGCAGGAGGCAGTCGTGGACCTTGCCTACAATGCCGGAGCGGACAACCTATGGGAAGATATGGATTCCCGTGCCGTCAATGCCGAGATCGTCCGGTGGGCGGAGGAATTCGAGACTGAACATGCGGGCACTGATTGGGATGCGGGGGACTACTTCCTTGCCATCGACGGGTTTTACAGGAAAAAGGCAAAACAAATGAATCCGGCCGCAATGTCGGCGGACTGAAAAATGGTAACCGAATGGACAAGGAAACTGCAGAAGAAATCATCCGGGAAAACCGTTATCCGTCCGGATATGACATACAAGACTATCTGTCGGACAATAAGGATACGGTGCTTTCTCTGGAGGATGGAACGGAGCTGCTTGACGACTTCGACCTCTGGAAAGAACATTCCGACCTCGAACTTGAGAAAACCATGGACCGGAACTACTGGTCCTCGGCAGGTGGGTATTAGATTAAACACAAAAATAATATTATGGTAAGAGAACTTTATCAACGGCTCAGGGAATATTTCAACAACTTACCCGAACCGACAGAAGAGGAAAAACAATTTATCCGGAAGCTGAACGCCGGGTATTTCCCCATCACGTCCGTCCATCGCGATGACCTGGAAGGGAAAGGTTTCGATGTGAAAAAGATCAGCGATGACGACATGCAGAACCTGGCGAAAAAGATGGCGAACGATTACTATGAACAGTTGTTCTGGCTCAGCATGGAAATTATCGCCGGAGAAATCCTGGGTTTCCCGAAAGTAAAAACAAAAGACATTATCTGTCCGAAATGCAATTCGGAAAATATCCGTTATGATATTCACGAAAGCCGGTTCCACTGCGACAAGTGTTTTCAGGCATGGGATGACAAACTGTATGTGCTCGTGGAATTTCCCGGGGACAGTGCCCCTTTCGAGGAAGAAGGAACCGGTTACCCGGCATGGGAAAGCGGGGACAACGGGGCGCTTTACGTGTCCGAGGAAGACTATGTCCGCCATACCGGCAAATCTCCCGAGCGGGACAAGTGTTACCGGGCCGTATGCTGGCCGGACTCCCAGAAATACATGGGGACGAAGGGCTGTGACCCCATACAGGATGAAAACGGGATACGGGATTTCGGCACATCGGCATACTGGGTGCCGATACTTCTGACGGAAGAAGCGGCAGGTCGACGAATGGACAAGAAAATGGCACCGGTATGCCCCGAATGCGGGGGCACCGATATTGACATTCTTAGTGACGAGGGCGTGGCTGTATGCAACGGCTGCCACCTTGAATGGCCTTACGTGGAGGATTAAGGGATGGAGAAAACAATGACAGTAGACGTATATGCAATCAGTGGTGATTTTGTCACCTGTTCCGATTGCGGCAAAGTGATGCTCCTTCCGCACGGCGCGGACAAATGTCCCGCCTGCCGTTCGGAAGGGACCCTCGCATGGACGGACGACGCATTGCAGGAGACCGACATCGACGGACTGGTCGGACGGCACTGCAACCTGCACCAGAAGGTCGCCCCCACACCGGAGGAATACCTGTCGCTCTCCACGCTGGCGACGGAATACATCCATTATCTGGCCGACAGACCGCAGACAGCGCGTGAGACCCTCTCGCTGATCCTTGAAATCAGCTCCCTTTTCGAGAAGCACTGGCAGGAAACGTGCTGCTTCCAGTCCGAGAACCTGTACACGCCGGCCATCAACAGCCTGCTTGACAAGCTGGACCGGAAACTGAGAGAGGGCGATGCGATCCCGATAGAATACCAGAACTGCCGTTCCCTCGGCGAATTCTTCCGGGTGGTCGCCGACGACCGTCCGGCAAGACAGGAGGTGCTGTTCTCCTCGGACAGGGAGGGCAACTTCTATTTCAACGGGCGGAAAGTCACGGTGGTGCCGTCCATGGACTACGCCTACCGGCTGAGGAAGACCCGGATACACACCAGCTACAACCGTCCGGCGGACTTTTACTTCCGCTTCCTGGCCCGTTACGGCCCGTACGGCACCTACGGGAACTCCTACTATCCGAGCGTCACGGACATGATATGCCGGCGCTATCTTCCCGACGCGACAGAATAAATTCCGGAAGGCGGTGGACGACGCTCCACCGCCTTTCTTATTGTATAACTTTTTAACACCAATCATTATGGCAACAGCATTAGCAACAACGGCTGCCCCCGTGCAGTTCGATTTTCAGAACAACAACGTCGAGGTGATGACACTCGACACGCTCCGACGCACACACAAGGAGAATGACATCTACGGCAACCCGCTCAAGGGAATTTACCATTACGAGGTGATAGAGCGCATGGCGGGTCTCTGCCAGAAACACAACCTGAACTACGAGGTGGAGGAAATCTTCGCCGCCCAGAACAAGAACAAGGCCCAGCCCGGCGTGGTCGTCCTGCCCCAGGTGGAACAGAAGTTCGGAACATCGGCTGTCGAGGCACATATTCTGCGCCGTGTCTACACGACCATCCGCATCAAAGAATGGGAAACGGACGAGTTGACCACCACGCTGGTCGTTGCGTTCCATCAGGACGGCATACAGGCTGCAATAGGCCCCTGCGTTAAAGTGTGCCACAACCAGTGCATCCTCTCTCCCGAACGCAGCGTTTCGAACTATGGGAAAGAAAAGGCCTCCACCGAACAGCTTTTCGAGCGCGTGGATGAATGGTTGTCTAACTTCGAAGTGCAGATGAATGAGGACCGGGAACGTATCCGCCGTCTGAAAGCGAAAGTGATTACCCCCGTGGAAATGTACGCCTACATCGGCCTGCTGACCGCCTTGCGCGTATCACATGACAGTTCCGACAAACGCCTCTCGTCCAAGGTGGAAACCTACCCGCTCAACCAGTCCCAAATTTCAATTTTTACCGAGGATCTGCTCAAACTTGCCGAGGAGAAGAAAACACTTACAGCGTGGGACATCTATAACGTGGCAACCGAAATCTACAAACCCGGTCGCACGGACATCCCAGCCATGATTCCCCAGAACGGGGCATTGGCCGAGCTGATGCTCTCGGAAAACCTGCCTGAAGCCTGACCATGACCCGCATCAGAGGACAACTGACAACAGCGGACTACCTTCCCATGGATATGTTCCGAAAATTGCTCGATGCATTGGAAAAAGACGGTGAATACCTGTGGGCGACCTACTGCTGGCTGTCATTCTGTACGGCATTCCGGGCTTCGGACGTACGTACACTCCGATGGAAAGACGTGCTCGGCCGCAACCAGCTGGTAAAGACGGAGAAGAAAACCCGCAAGAGCCGCATGGTGAAGTTCAGCCGATATGTACAGGAAAAGACGCGGCATCTGTACGGGCTGCAGGGCAGCCCCGATGTGGAAAACCTGATTTTCATGAACCCGCAAACCGGCAATCCGTACTCTCTGGAATACATCAACCGGTTGCTTAAGGTGTTCCGGGTCAGATACCGGATTCCCATACGCGCTTTTTCCACACATACCTTCCGCAAGACCTTCGGGCGCTATGTCTACGAGATGATGGGGCGTTCGGCGGAAGCCCTGATCCTGCTCAACCAGATATTCCGCCATTCCAATCTGGAGACCACACGACGCTACATCGGGCTGGCGCAGGAGGACATCGACAAGGTATTCAATTCCATACATATCTGACAACAATTTCAAGGACGCCCGGAAACCGGATGGTTGGTTTCCGGGCTATGCTTAATATGACAACATCTAAAAAACAACACTGTAAAAATGGATAAACCGATATATACAGACACCTACTTCCGCATCGAATCCGGTTACGAATGGGGACGTGGTATGTCAGAGGAAAAGACAGAGACATTTTTCGCCGAAATCAGAAGCCTGTTCTCGCAAAACGGCTTCACAATCGAGGAGCGCAAATACGGCGGTTGTCCGGATGTCGTGCTGGATAAGACACGGCTCTACTGCCACCCGCAAGAACTCTCCGGTCCCGTAAGGAAAGAACTTATCGGACGCATCGAGAAGATTCTGACGCAAGGTACGACATTCCAATACCTGCGTACCGACACCTACGGGGAAGTCCTCGACCTGACGGAAGAGGAAGAACTGGCGTATTACCGCGAAGTCCATGCCATGGGCATTGAGGGGATATTCAGCGAAGCCTTCCGTACCAGACGCCGGAACTTGTACAAGAGCCGTGAGCAGGTGCAGGAGATACTTGTCGAAAAACTCCGGGTCAAGACGTTCCGTGAGAGTTCCGTCTATTCAAGCACCTCCCCGGCGTGGCGCTATATCCGTGAGATCTACGAAAAGATGCTGGCCGAAGGGAAGCTCGTGGAAGGGTACAAGCATACCGGTTCAGGAAAACTGATGCTCTGCCGTACGGCAACCGACAGGGAAATCCTGCCAGACAAAGCAAAGAAATGACGGGAAGGAACCGTTTGCCATGCACTCTCCGGCCATCGTCATGCCGGTCAAACAACCCTTTTCAGGCGACCGCATGCAAGTAATCCGGCAGATATCAATTTCCAGCCAAAGCTGCAGGTAGAAAGAAAGCAGCCAGATTATACTTTAATAAAAAACAAGACAATGAGCATACAAATCGGGAAACTGTTGCCGGACGGCAGAGTCCGGCACATCAAGGCGCTCCATGAGACGCTTTCGAAAGACCTTGTGAGGAAACTCCGGGTGTTCTATCCTAACGACTGCCGGGTGGACGCCCTGCTTTCGCTGGGCGACATACATAAACTGGGACCGTCACCCTATGGGAAATGGACAGGGGCCGGTGACGTTGTCCATTGCTTTTCAAAGATCCGTGACGGACGGGAGACCCGGCAGCAATCCGTATCACGCATCGCGGACAACACGGACATTTTCAGCCGCATGGAGAACACGTGCCTCCTGTTCGATAGTGGTAAATGGTATATCATAGACAAGGGCGAACGACGTGAACTGCAGCTTTCCGTTGAAGACACGCCCTCCCATGACAGCATGAAGCCGATAACTGTTTATGTAAATAACCGTGCCAGACTCGAGAAGATCGAAACGCCGCATTGGCAGGAGCTTCAGGAGCTTGCCGAACGGGAATCCCGGATACTCTATGTCTACCGCGGTAGCCGTCTTGTGAGAATCGTACGATCATCCAAACTTAAAAAGAAACTGTATGCTACACAATAACATCGTATCGGCCATAGAATGGCTGCCGGACTGCCTGTTCACGGAAGAGATCGTGGAGGCAGCCGTCGAGAGCAAGGAAATAGAGGTGCTGAGCCATATTCCGGGACGCTTCCTCACACCCGAACGTATTGAACGCATCATCGCGGGCAGTACGGACAACTGGCACAGCTTCGAGCTGCGCAATATCCCGGAGGCGTGCCGTTCGGGGGCAGTCTGTGACTATGCCACGCGCAAAAAACCGAAGAACATCACCGCCGTTCCCGAGGCAATGGTTACCCGTGGGATGGCGGAAGCGGTCATACGAAACGGACGCGGTGATTTTGACATTCTCGCTTTCATACCTGAACGCCTCTGGGACGCACAGCTGGCATACTCGGCCTTGCGCAGCTATATTTACGATCCGTATTACACGGACAGCAGGACAGACGCCGTCATGAAAACGGGTCTTATCCTCGGATATGTCCCCGTTGGGGTAAAGACTCAAGGGTTCTATTACGGGATGCTCGACGAGATGAAAATATTAAGCACGGTTACCGACGCCGTTGTGCCGCCGCGCTTCAAAAACGCGGCGTATTACCGCAAGATGGCGGAACATGACCTCTCGCTTGTTCCCGCCCGGTTCTATTCCTATGGGATTCTCCATGCGGCTGTCTGCTCGACCGAAGGGAAAAACTTCATCACAGACCCCCAGTTTTTCAAGCCGTTGTCGGCATATCTGGATGACATGCTGGCGGACCGGCTGATGGAGAAACACCCTTACATGTTCGGGGAGCTGCCGAAGCGGTTCAAGACACCGGAAAGACTGGTCATCGCCATCGATAACAGCAAACGGGAGACAAACTGCTATATCGATGGGGAAACTGAACAATCCCTGCTCACGACGGAAGTATGCAAGGCGTTCGTCCGAAGAAACGGCAACTGTCCCGAATTTCCTGAAAATGTATGGACGCGGGAATTTGTCGACTACTGCATGGAGCACGGGACGTGTTTCCGCTGGTTCCGCCAGATGCCCAAAAAGTTCCAGACCTCCGCGAACACACAGGCGGCGTATGATTACGGTCATTACCATATCTGTGACTTTGCCAAACGGTTCATCACCCCGCAAATGGCGAAAGAGTGCTACCGGGAGCGCAGTTATGCACATGCCATCCCCGGACATTTCCTCACGGAGTTCTGCCGACAGACCGGACTGCCCGAGAAGTTTTACGGCAGGGAAACCACGATGCTGTCGCTGAAAAACAGCCGTGACGACTATACTTACTGCAAAATCGGCAATACCTGTCTGGCTTTTTACCTGAAAGAACGATACGAGCCGTCCTCGGCACACCTGATGATGACCCGGTCGGATTCAAAATACTGCACGCCGGAGAAGGTGTTCGACGTGCCTGTCGGAACCTTCCACCGCACGTGGCTGGAAAAGAACGTGGCGGAGAATGACCCGCGTTTCGTCAAGCCCCGAGTGGACAAGTCGCTGAAAGCCGTACAGGCAATCTGTTATTACGGTGTCGAGAAATTGAAGGACCTGAACCGTACGGAAATCTTCCGCAACACCTTCATGGGCGAGACCGTCGGTTACTGCGCCCGGCGCGGGAGCCTGACCTACCACAGCGACAACTGCGGGACCCTT
This sequence comes from Bacteroides sp. 4_1_36, assembly GCF_003466325.1. Taxonomy (NCBI): domain Bacteria; kingdom Pseudomonadati; phylum Bacteroidota; class Bacteroidia; order Bacteroidales; family Bacteroidaceae; genus Bacteroides; species Bacteroides sp. 4_1_36. The sequence continues at coordinate 433,569 of NZ_QSOX01000001.1, read as the reverse complement.
ATCGAGGGGCTGAAGTTCAAGATCCGGGGAATGGCCGTCCCCGTAACCCTGGCGGAAGACATGACTCCTTATACGGCCGACATGCTGCACCAAAAATTCGGATTCTGCTATGTCGGCATGACGGCATTCGCCACGGACTACGATCTGGACATGGAGAAGGCGTATACCTTTGCACAGATGCGCCAGATCGTAAGGGAGAAAGGGCACAAGCCGTCATTGAGAAACTACAAACGTGAACTGAAACAAATAAACATCATCTGATATGAAAAAATACCGGATAGCTATCGAAGAGACACTCCGCAAGGTCGTGGAGATTGAAGCGGAAACGCCCGGACTGGCCGTCTGCCGGGCGGAAGACGAATACAATGAAGAGAAACACGTGCTGTCGGCCGACAATTTCGCTGGGGCCGATATCGCGCTCTCGGCCGATGACACCACGCTCATGGAGGCACTGGGCAATACGGATTTCATGGAGTATGTGCAGTGCCGGTTCGAGGAATACCGGGAATCCATATCCATCGAGGACAAGATCAGGCTGGCGTTCGGAAGTTTCGACAATGCCCTATTCGAGTTCGGCGAATACCGCAAGGAGGCGGCCCGGAACCGTCCGCAGGTCTACCTGCTGTACAGGAGCGACGCCTGGCACAGCCGTTCTTCCATGGAACTCATAGCCCCGTTCTCCTCCCTCGAAAACATGATGGAGTACCTGCGGCGCAAGAAAAAGGAATTCCGCCTGACAGAAAGTGACCTGGAAGAGTTCGAGAACAACCGGCAGACGCAGGGACGTGACGGGAACTACCTGTACGAGTCGGATTATCTGGATGTGCTGCCGGAACAAGAACCCGAACTGCCGCCGAAAGACGACGCTTTCTATGACAAGGTTTTCACTTGCGGGCAATCCGAGCTGTCACGCAGGGAGCTGGAATCCCTGCCGGAGCCGTTCAACACCTGCCATGTTACGGACGAACAGATGGAACAGATTGTGTACGAAACGGAAATGGAGACCCGCGACCGGCTGCGGCTCGGTGAAGGCGAGTCCATCGATTTTAACAACGACCGCCATAGTGAAATCTGGTGGGAAGAAATGGAAAAAGCACTGGTTAGGCACGGTGTACCATACTACGAAGACGAATAACGGAAACAGAACCTGTTCATCACATGCCATAATGATGACGGGCCGTCGCGGCTACGGCTGCGGCGGTCTTTTTTTTCACAACGAGGTGAATATTCCACCCCTTATACAAAACGATTACCTACTCTTAAAGAAACGGATTTATGAAACAGACAAGACAGGATTTCTTCACGGCAAACGGGGAAGGAATCAAAATCATGACGTTCGCGGAGTTCGCCCGGCATATCCTGCATATGGAATGCGGGGAAAGTCTGGAACTGTATGCCACTGTGAACCGGCAGACACGGGAGTGTTCCCGGCCGCTCTCTGTCAGAAAGGAACAATGGAACGGCACGCCCTTTTACCTGCTCGGCGGGCACAGGCAGGAAGTCCGTACCATCAATTTTGCGGGTCGCCCGAAAGAGGAGTTTGAAACGACCTGCCATGATGCCCTGGACAGCTACGATGCCGTGGAAAGTATCGGGGCGGTCGTGTCGAGACTGCGTGAATTATCCCCCGAAGAGCTGCATAAGCGGATTGCGGAAGAGATGAAGGCCGGCTGTAAATACCTGCTGGTCTACCGCAGCGAGGAGGAAATGGCGGCTGCACTCGACGGCAGGATATACGCCGTCAGCGACACGGACGGTAAATATCTTTGCGACCTGTACCAGCCGGATTACCTCCATTTGGAAAACGAGGGCGATATTGTGGACACCGCATCCATTCCGGACATGCGCTTCCATTCCGATTGGGCAATCGCCAACCCCACGGTACGCGACAAGGTGCTGTCCTCCCGGATGGTGATTATATATACCCACGAAACGATAACGCTATGATAGAAATTGGCAAAAGGATAGAAACGCCGGAAGGTGTATTCTATGAACTGGAATACGGAGGGGAAGGAAACATCTACAAGAACGAGGATGCCTTTCTCTACCGCCCCGATGAAGTGTGCTATATACCTGAATACGCGGCAGAAGACCATGAGGGCTGGCGTGTACCGGAGAGCAGTAACGGCTGTTTCACGCATAACTCACTGCTCGCCCTGTGCAAGGGTAATGAAGAGGTGTGCCAGGACCTGTTTTACAGCCTTGAATGGACGTATCCGACCACCTTGCTGGAAGAATGGGACTCGAACGGCTATTTCGATGATATCGGGGGCTGGTATGACGATAACGGTTAAATGGAACGGTACATCATGGACAGGAAATACAGAATTACATACTCGAGGAAGATCACGAACAAGACCCCAAGCTATATATTGGGCCTGCGGGCGCATCTGAAAGGCGTCTTCCCTGAAACGGAACGGTACGGCAAGGAAGAATTCGACCACGTGCTTCATTGCATCAGCTCGTTCATTGATGATTTTACCTTCAAGGTACGCAATTCCCGATACCGGGGCAATATCCTGAAAAGGACTATCCGGAACGACTGCCTGGAAGTCTTCAGCCTGGGTGACGGGAAAGTGATACTGACCGTCTCCTTTACCCTGCTGGAAACATGAAACCAATAACATGACAGATATGGATAAAATACAGAAAGACAATGCGGAGCCGGGTAAAGCCCCGGACAAAATGAGTGCCGACGAGCTGCACCTGTTCGCCGTCCAGTACGCCTTTATCGACGAACGGCTGCACGAGGCCGGGCAGGCCATGCTGAAATTCATGCTCGAATTTCTAAAACGATACGGCCGCGTATCGCTCGGCCTCACGGAAGAGGAGGAACTCGATGACAACAACTTCCCTGTCACGACAACCCTGTACGGGAAGCACGACACGCCCCGTATTAAACTCACCGACGTATACCTGACAAACGGGCAATACCTTCATGCCGACGGAATAGATGCAGAAACCGGTGAGAAACGGAGCGGTTTTTACATATACAGTGAGCAGTATGCCGATATCTTTCAGTTTATCGGCTACGCCTCCCAAATGAATTGACAATCGAATGAATAACCATAAAACCAAGCATCGATGAACAGCATTGAAAATTTACAGACTGCAATCCGCAATATCCTGACGAGCAACCGCCTTACGGAACTCTGTCTGGGAGAACCCGGCGAACTGGAGGATCCCACCTATATCATCTGGTATGACAGGCACTGTGAGCCTAACGAAGACCCGGTATTGAAGGTTTGCCTTGAAGATGAGGGCATTGCCGTTGAGGTCGAAGCCCGTAGTTTCGGGAACACGATAACCGTCTACGATTATGACATAGACCGTATTGAATGGTGGGAAGGCATTCATGCCAATATTCTGGAAGTACTGGAACGTGACGGCAAGCGTCGATGTCCGGCCTGTGGCAGGACGGTCAAGGGGAAGCAGCGGTATTGCGGTACCGGATGTCGTGATTTCATGATTCCCGGACCGACAGTAGAACAGGTGGCGGAAAAAGCCAACCGGAATATCCGCAAGCTGGCAAGCCTTGCCGCCGGAAAGGACAAGGCGTACCGGAAACGGCTGATAGAGAAATATACCGTCGGCCTGTCATAGGCCGGCTTTGTTACACTAATAATATACGATACAATGGCAACAAGAACCATTTACCTGACTGTACGGCTTGATATCGACAACCCGAAAGTCGATGAAATAACTGACGAAGAGGTTGACGAAATCATCAGCGAAATAGATTACGAATTCAAAAAATACGGGGATTATGAAATCGACACGGAAATCTGCGGACGAAATGACGAGGATGGTCTTTAGACGCTATCCCGACGGACAGGTCATCGCCCTGTTCCCGGACATACCGTGGAGCGGACGGCGGGGTGAGGCAACCTCCTACATGCACGTCGGCCAGCATGGCGCGGCGGATTACAGCCATGTCGTCGCCACGACCAAACCGGTAACGGAAAAGGAATATGCCGGCCTGCTGGATGAATTGAGGCAGACCGGCTATGACAATATGAGAATTGTAAAACGGGCAAAAATTCAGAACTATGAACAAAGATAACCAAAGGACAATACTTGCAGGCCATTATGAAGGCAGCCTTGATTTCCGGAAGGGACAGGGCAAAGATGAAATTACAGCTATGGAACCGGCCCTGCGCGGACCTGGAAACGCTGCGGAAACGGCGGACGGGATTGTGGCGACAACACCTGAACCTGACGATGAGAATGTCCGCCGCTGCGACCATTGCGGGAAACCCATGAAAGAAGGATATTATCTGGGCGGGGAATTCGCCTGTTCCGACGAGTGCGCGCTCGCCCTTTACCACGGGGACAAGGCTCAGATGGACGAAGACCTGAGCCACGCGGACGAAGCGGACGGAGAGTGTTACTGGACGGAATGGGATTCCGTTTACTTTGATTGAAATACCGGGGCAATGAGAAAATTTGAAAAAGGACAAAAAGTCTTCTGGAATGACCCTGCCGGTGAAACTTTCGGGGAATACAAGGTCTATGATGCCTTTGAAGAGAGATATGCGGACCTCACAGACGAAGATTTGGAAGCTCTGGAGGAATTCGACGACCGCATCATCCTGATCGGTGACGGGGTAAGTGAGGCGGAAGTCTACGCAGCCGAACTTGAAATCCTGTAAGGAATTCATTTCAGGAACAAGAATAATAGAATATCAAATGACAACGACCATCAAAAAAGGACAAAAAGTGTGGTGGGACGATCCCGCCCGAGAAAAATCCGGCGAGTACGATGTGCTTGCCGTAGATTACGTCAAAAATATCGTGAAAATAGGTGACGGAAAGGAGACTTTCGAGTTGCCGTCGGAACACGTGGAGATTGCCTGTCCGGTATCGGAAGAAGACCGGTTGCAGCTTGACAAACTGGGCCAACATTACCGTATGCTGGAAAAAGACATGCTGGAACTGATGCGGAAAATCGTCTCCCGTTTCGATGACGGGGAGTTTTCCGTCGAGGGGTATTCCGTACAGGTTTGCGACGAGGACCATGACCCCTGCTGCGTTTACGGTTTTACGGTGGACAACGGGGAATTGTATGCCGAACTGGATTACGAAAGCGGGGATATCCGCAAGGTTCCGGCCAAGGATTTACACACCGGGGCACTCTTTGAGGCTTTCTGTGAATTGGTCGAAAATCTATAAAACATCTCATGAAAGAACTCTATATTAAAAATCTTTGTATCGAGATTACCCGGCGCTGCAACATGTGCTGTGCCCACTGCATGCGAGGAGATGCCGAGCCCGTGGATATCCCTTTGAAACATATAAGCAACCTGCTGCGGCATGTCAGGCATATCCACCATTTCAACATCACGGGCGGCGAGCCTTCGCTTAACGTCCGGGCCATCCGCCATATCCTTGATCGGGTACGCGCCTACGGCATTACTGTCAATGACTTTTATATCGTAACCAACGGCTCTGCCACATCCCGTTCGGAGGAATTCATAGAAGCCTGTGCCGCGCTGTACGAGTACCAGGAGGAAAAGGAGCAGGACTCCGGCCACATGCTCGAAATGAGCGACGACCGTTTCCATGATCCGGCAGAGCATGCCGCCACGCTCGCGGCACTTTCCCCGTATCCCTTTTTCGGAGTCAGGGGACAGGCCGAACGGATCTTCCTTTTCCGGGAAGGTCGCAGTACGGAGGGACATCCGAATCCCGTTCATAGGATTTACCTTACGGAGGAGAACTACGTTTATGGCGATCTCTGTCTCAATGCCGAAGGCATGATTCTCTCCAACGGTGACCTGAGCTATGCCCGCCAGCGGGAACATGCCCTGTGTCCTTGCGGAAAGCTCATGAAATATCTCCGGAATACCCTGAAAGAGCGTAGAAAAGAAAGATTATACAAATAAACCATTCAAAACAAAAAGACATATGATAAAGATAACCATGATTTTTGGCGAGGATGCCGTAAGAAAATATGACGAGAGCAAGGAACTGCCTTCCGAGGAATGGCTGATGGACAACGGGGGTGTCGTGGACGAGAAAGAGTTCAAAACTCTTGAAGAATATAACGCCTATGTCGCCGGGTTGAATGACGGTGACGGCTGGAGCGATTACCAGATCATACGTCATGAGGACGAACCGGAAGATACGGACACCCAGTGTGAAGAGTCAGTATGGATGCGCCTTGGTGCCACGGTAACAGGCAAGCGTGAGGAAATCGAAAAAATACTGAAAGGTCATGTGGATACGCTCGCGCAGCTGTTGGCGCGGGGAAAGTTCGAGATAAGCGGTGAAACATATATTCCCGCAACGGTCATAGAGGAATACAATAAAGAACACCTGACCGATTTCGAGGAAAAGGATATGGATTTTCACTTGTCATAAAAAACGATTGCCACGATCATGATAACAGTGACACTTTTGCCCGGTAAGGACACCGTAAGCATATACAAGAAAACCGGGATCATCCCGCCGGAAGAGAATACCGCCGACTCCGGCGGTCACGTGATAACCAGGCAATTCGGGACTGAAGCGGAATATAGGGCCTACGCAATGGCAGTGGAAGACCTGGAAGGACATAGGGGCCGGCAGATGCCGGCTCCCGTCACGAGTCCGGCACCATCATTCCGCACCGGGGATTTCGTACGCCTGACGGACGAGACGGTCGGTTCGATACGCCGAAGTTTTGGAGACGGACCAGCGGCTTACCGCAAGGAAATGCTGCTTGAAGTCATATACTTACGGCCGAGTAGCGAGAATCCGACCGTAGGGGTGCGGGATATACACGAGGACGACGTCCAGGAATTCAACGCCGTTTCCCTCCGTCCCCTGACCGCCGAAGATCTGTTGGGAATTTTCTCAACGGTATAAGTTCACTAATACATAGAAATGAATGGCACATTATACCTTTGAGATTTTTAAATATAAGTGGATAACCGACAAGGACGGAGATACTTATAGAGATTATATAGATGAGATGCCACACTTGATTGTAGAAGCGGAAAATTATATCGAAGCGACTTTTAAGGCACAAAAGAAATACCCGTCGGATAAATACACGCATATGCTTATAGATACGGACGTGGAAAAATGGCCTGCCGATATATCAATGTTTTAGTTTAAATACGAACAAAAAGGAGATAAAGTATGGAATCAGAAGTATTAAAAACAGGAATGAATTTAATCATGGAGAAACAGATTATTCCCAATCCTATTTGCCCGAATGGTTGCATTTATCGATTAATACACAACAAAAGAATTAAAAATGAAAATACAAACTACAAAAATCACATTACCGCCGATTGGCCTTGACACACAAATTCAAGATGCAATCGAAGGCGAAAATGAAGAAACTAAGTTGGCCGTTCAGGACAAGAAAGAAAAGGTAAAAATCAATCTCAACAGGATAGTAAGTATTAATAACTCTCCGGTACGTGAGTGTTGGATAAAAGAGGAAAATCTCCACTATTATATGGCTAATGGTAAGGGTGTTGAATATTACTTCCCTATAAAGTACGCTTCGATTGGAATTGACATTGACTCAGGACCAACGATAACTTGTTTGTGACAAGAAACTCTCAAATGACATGAAAGAAAAAGATATAAATAATTTAGTAATGAATAAAGATGTTTTAGTAGCACATGCCTCCGATGGAATGGGATGTGCTTATGAAAAAGAAGTAACTTCCATATCTGTATGGATAAACGGAAAATGTAGGCACTGCGTTAATGATGAAAGTGTTTCCGCTTTACTTAAAGAGGCGAAGAAGTCCGGTAAAATTCAAATATACATCTGTGGTAATAAGAAAATGGACGGAAATATAGATGCGTTTGGAAGTACTCCTCTGTACACTAATGGGCAATTCAGCGTAAATGAGTTGATATACAACGGAAATGCTGTTTGGTCAAGAATTAAATCAAAATCAAATAGATATGAACTGTAAAAAAAATCAGGCTATTACGACTTTTATTCATGGAATGCAAACGATAAACAGACACAGCCATGCCATACAGAAGCACGGGAATAACCATTTGCGGGACACGGTATGACCGCAGGCAAAAACTGACACCCGAACAGCGGGCAGAGATTTTCCACCGTTACATGACGGAAGATGTCAGTCAGCGCCAGCTGGCACGCGAGTACGGTGTAAGCCGCCGCCTGATTACGTTCATCGTGAATCCCGAAAGGGAGAAGCGTAACAGGGAGCTGCTGAATAAGCGCAAAGCGAAGGGGCTGTACAAGCCTGACCGAAAAAAGCACACTGAAATTATCCGTGAATACCGGCGCTACAAACAGAAGTTATTCAAAGAAGGCAAAATCCAATTAAATACTGACAGAAAATGAAATTACAGGAAAAACAGAAAGAACTGGAACAGGAGATTATCGCCAATCTCAGGGCGATTCCAAAAATGCCGGAGGGCTTGCTGCCCCACACGGTCTATGTCGAGGAGGAAGGCGAGGACGATGAACATCACGGCATACCGGTATATACCGCGTACAAGCTGGAAGAGATCAGGTCGGACGGGAGCTGCATGCTCTATAATCCCGACAGCCGGGAGCGTTTCCCCTGCCGTCATCTTTACGAAATCAATATCGACTGGCTGGTTACCGTCTGGGAACGGTATCTGGAACTATGCGTCGGGCAGAAACTCTGGAAACAGAACGCCGTCGCTTTCCTGAAAGAAAGCACGGATAAAACGGAGGCGGAGATCTCCGCTTTCGTGGACTCTGGCTGGGACAGATGTTCGGCTTACACGGACAACCTGAAACGATTTCTCGGGAAAGATGAGGTCAAAGAGGTGTGGGTGTTCTCTTTCCCTATGGATGATTTCGGGCGTGACGCTCCTGACAAGGAGATCATTCTCGATTACGAGAACAACCCGCATACAGAGGTTGAAAAGATGACACCGCTGGAGTTCACGGCAAGAATCAATGACGAGATGTTCAATGACCAGGATAATTGGGTTCGGGCCATTGAACTTCCCGAGCATAAGTAATAACCACAAAACAATTTAATATGATTACCCAAAGAAATATTCAAGACGAGAACTTTGACTCTATGACTGTCAACGGTATACCGGCATTGTTCACCAATTTCAAGATTGACCGCAATGCCGTGCCGGAAGGACTGCATGCGTATGATATCCGGGAGTCGGATGACGGCGGGCGTTTTGCGACCATTGAACCGGAGGTAATGGTAAACCGTGCCGGAACAATCCTTACAAGAGAAAAGCTGGTCATGGGAGAAAATGGTTACGTGCGGATTGAAGAGTACGGATTTGAAGATTCCATGACACTGGACGAATGGCTTGCAGAGTATAATTAAAACGATGGAAACAGGTGTTAAAGAACTGACAGAAAAATACCGTAAACGTTTTGAGGCTTTTTATCATACGGAAGGAAGCAATACCGACAGAAAAGGAAGCGGGAGGAAGAGAACGGAAGAAAGTCCGAGCTTTCTAAAAGAGGTCATACGCCCGATACTTGACACGCTACCGGAACTGTTACCGAGATATGGCCTTATCAAAACCACGGGTGATTACGCTATGTACGGAAAATATTGTCGTATTAAAGCAGGCGCTGTCCTTATTGGTGGATTTTCTATAAGCGAGAACTTGGGCTACTTTTTACACCTCTGTTCCATGGTAAGGCCTGTAGTAAAAGCCATAGGATAGACAATATGAACAATTCGTTAAAACCATCAGTGAGGAGTTTGAAAAAAGGAGGTGAAAATGAGAGAATAGTTCCGCTTATAAAAAGTGGGGCGAGTCCGCAATTTATTGTATATTTGTCCAATAAAAAAGTCTGTATATACCTTTCGGATGAACTCCCAACAACTGAATTGGTTGCAGGTACTTTTTATGTTTGGCAGACACCAAACCATACACATATATTATATGAAAAAGGAACAGATTATCCGTCAGTGTTACGGAGGTATGAAAGAAAAGCATGGCGTGGAAACCATTACCCTTTTCCATGTAGGTGATTCATACGAAGCGTATTTTGAAGACGCCGAAACGATTTCCCGGATCATGGTAGCGCCTCTTTTCAAGATGACGGCGGCGAATATTCCTGCTGTCAGGATATCAGATACTGCCATGGAGGAATGTCGAAACCGGTTGTTGGATGCAGGACATGAAGTATGCGTGTCCGAGTTCCGGGGTGCATCCGGCCGCCACATCCTCAAAATTCTATGAAACAGTTAAGAAAGCAGGCTGATGAGTTTGTTTTCATGACAACTACAATCGGTCCACGGGCGATATTGGTATTTCTTGTCATTGTGGTAGGGCTGTTACGGATGTGTATTCCCGATAAGACTGATCCAATGGACAACAGTATCAACAAATCTTCCGAGATAGTGGCCCATGTCATGGTCAGGGACAGTACGAACAATGGCTTCCGGGTGGTATATGCAACAGCCGAACCTGTAACAGATGAACGGTTTGCGGAAATATGCACACGGACAAGCGTACGGAATGGTTTTGAAAGTCTGGAAAAGGAAGCCCCGATACATTTTGGAAACAATCTTTTGGAGACGGATATTTGCGACTTCGCCCTATATGTTTACAGGTTTCCGATTGACAAGGATATCCGCGTACATAACATTTTCGTGACAGGGAAAGAGAAGATGGATTTTTATGTCCGGGACAACCCTAATCTGCCGGGATGTGCCAGATGGATGCATCACGGCACAGAACAGGGAAACCAATATCTGAACGCTGACGATATAAATTACTATATACCTAACGGTGGGCGGATTTACCGATATTGGAAATGCCGTTATCTTCTGCAAACCTCTGATACAGATGAACGTTTCAGCCATTTTACAGAGGAAGAAAGACTGTACTGAGTGCAGTCTTTCTCTATATATTCGTACATAATTACCTGAAAACTAATGATTAAAATACTTTGTCAACACGCTTATTTGATATATATTTGCATGATAAAGTGAGTTATTAAAGACATATTGTTAATTGAAAGTAATAGATTGAATATGAAAGACCTGTAATATGACATCGGAAAAATCGCAACTGAAGTTTGCGAAATCGGAGCGGACAGGCGAACTGATCGGATTCGTTTCGCGCCACTCCAAAACACGTAAATTGATGGGAGTTCGTGAAGACTCAAGATTTGGCAAACAAATATGTGTTCTTTCAGAAGATCTGAAAGGAACTATTGAGCCAAACATCCTCTATTCGGTAGAGTTGAAACCCATGCACAACGCCAAAGGATATGTAGTGGTTGCTGCTACCCCTGTCTTGTTTCAAGCGCATGTGGAAACAATAATTGTCCCGAAAACATTGTATCAAGTAACTGTGACATTCGGCAACAAAAAGATTTTCTTCGATCCCAAGGACGGAAAGAGTGCTATGAGCCGTACAATAGACGGTGTATTGGAAATTCTCAAAGGGCGCAAGGATATCAGGCATCAGGAGAGTGTAATCAACGATTACCTAAACCAAGCACAGGCTTTGGTACGACGCATGGAATCTGACGGATTCATCCACACGAAAAACGGACATTCGGGAAGAAGCAAATGAAAGGAAAACCAAAGGTAGGCATAGCGACCGATGGTACCCATAAGGCAAAAGAGAGATTGACACGCTTCCGGGCTGTCGACCTCTCTTCCGGAATGGAACTCTTTTCGGAATCAATTGGCAATTGGACAAACAATATCGGGGAGTTTCTCGGTATTGTGACAGCTGTCAAGTATATTTTAGAGCATCCGGGGACTCCGCACACAATCTATTCCGACAGTATAACGGGTATTACATGGTATAATAATAGACAGACCGCTTCCTCACGCACATGCCCGGCATTACAGAAAGCGGAGATATTTCTCAAGGTAATGGAAGCAAGGATAGTGGATATAGAGGTATTGTATTGGGACAAGCACTTATGGGGCGAGATTCCTGCTGATTTCGGAAATAAATAATAAAGACAATTAATGATATGGCAAAATTGAAATCCCAGTCACAAAAATATGTTGAGCTGAAAGAGGAGGACTACTTACAGCTGGTTGAGAATACCATTAAAATGGAAGCTCTAAAGATTGCTGGCATTGAGAAGATGCCCATCTACAAGGCTATGAAGCATATTCTTGAACACGAGCACATCGACTTGCTTATCAAACCCGTTTCAAGGAGATATTCCTAATCTTTAAGTGGACAATACTATACTCCCAATACCGGAATAATTGTATATAGTCCATTATTTTATTTATTATTTATTGAAAACCCAAGAGAATGTGTAAAAATTATATTCACAGATTACACGGATTTACGCAGACAAATATTACAGAGTATCATCTGTTTGTTAAATTTAGTCTATGTACATCTGCGTAATCTGTGGTAAATTATGACACATTTCTGTTGTATTTCGTCATCACACCTTTCCGTACACTGTCCGTATTTTACCATCCACCAGCATCTTGTTCGACCGCACAATCCAGGTTCCACCGTCACTCAATCCGCATTTCAGTGCTTTCTCATCACCTCCGACCAGTATCGGTACGGTCGTTACCGTGATTTCGTCCGCCAACCCGTTATCCAAAAGCAGAGTTCCAATCTCCTCACCGTAAGCCACCACCGTACCGTCGCCATCCTCTTTTATTCTCTGCAGTTCTGCCACTACATCCCCTGTAATAAACTGCACTCGTTCATTCTCAGTCAGGTTGATAGCATTGTTCGTTACAACCAAAGTCTCTTTCGCTGTAATTGGCCAGCCCAAATGATTCATATAAATGCGCAGGTAAGTTTCTTCATCAATCAGCACGCAACCGGAGGCATCCACCGCTGTATCGAAATACTTGTCCGAAGAAGCCTGACAACCGTCGATAGATTGGTACACGTACAAAGTAATTTGTTTCATATCAATAATATTTTAATGGTTATGTTCGCCTTGTACCCAAAAGAACAGCGTGAACTCATTTTATATAAGCATACACAGCATGAACATTGCGTATACATCTTGCCTTTTTGAAAAGTGCAAGTTTATCTATACCAAGACGTTCAGCGAACGTACAATATGTATATCCCCCCGTCTATTTTCGGGCTGGGTATGAAGACGGCAGGAATCATACCCAGCCTGTCGTCTTCATTGCAACAAAGATAGCGAAACTTCCCGAATAATAAAACAATAGCCCTGTCAAATCCGGCTTCATCCATTAAAATATCCGGAAATTCTAACTTGTTGGTTGCTACTTTAGAATACAGAATTCATTTTTGTCAATAAGGTTTCGCCTTCGGTAAACTTGTAATAGTGCTTAAAGATTACCGCAACACTGTTTCCTGCTTGTTCTGCCGTAACAGCCGGAGAACAACCGGCATCTACCATACGGGAGATAAATGTACCTCGTGCGGAATACCAAGTTATATTCTCTTTTATATCCAGAATATTGCAAACTTTAGTCAACGTTTTGCTGACTCTATTAGAGATTTGAATGACTCTATTACGCATTTTGGCCTCCGTGGTATGTTTTTTTGTGAATACAGGGAATACATAGTTGTCAATGCCTTGACCTTCATATTTCTCAATAATTTGTTTTGATTTCTCTATCAACAAGGGTTTTCCAATTTTCGGGAATTTCATCCGTTCATAGATAACCTGGTTTCCTTGAATCATATTGTACGTCAAATGGCAGACATCCACATTGGCCATACCTCCTGTGTAATAACTGAAAAGAAATAAATCCAAGCAAAATTCCTCTTTAAGTGTAAGCAAGCTTCTATCCACATTCTCAATTAACTGTATCACTCTCTTGGAAACAGTTCTCGGTTCAAACTTGTGCCATTTCATCTTATCCTCCACACAGCCGAATATTTCCGGATCAGCACCGTGCATATTCAGCCCTTTGGCATAGTTGACTATGGCTCTTAGTTTACGCAACTTCTGGTTCAAGCCTGCTTTATTACCATTGGCAATCCCTTTTTTTTGTGTATATAGAACAAAATCCAAGAGGAACTGTTTTGTTATGTCACTGAAATAAAACACGGATAATGGTTTATTGTATTTCTTTTGTGTGAACTCTTCCAAAGCCTTCTTTATGATTTTATAGTCCTTTACACTCGCCAGGCTTTTCACAATCTTGCCGTTTTTCTCTTTTTCCTTTTCAGAGAATTTTTTAATCAAATAATCAATCATCTGGGAAACGGACAGAGAACGGTCTTCCTCTTTCATTTCCTTCCCTTTCTTTTTATCAAGACTAAGTGCCAGTTCGGCCGGACTCCATTTACGTCCTTCCTCTTCCCATTCTTCCGCAATCTTCTGATACTTTAATTTCAGATCAAGCAACATCTTGTTCTTTTTGATAGCATCGCTTGATTTGGAAATAAATGATTGTGACGCATTGTCCCAGTCTTTGATGGGACCGGTGATATTTAGCACTTTAGAAACTCTGTTGTAGCCTGTTTGGAAGAAGATCATTTCCAGTTTCACCAGTTTTTTGTCTTTTGAGGTCACTTTTCCTTTAATGTTGATCGAATACATTTTAATTAGGTTTTACGTGTACTCATGTAGACCAATTTTTTGCCTACATAACAGCCTACATAAGAATAGAGGTTACCCGCTATTTTTGTTTATTTCGGCTATTTATCCGTTCTACTACCTTTAATTAATTGTTTGACAATCAGAATGTTAAGATTTCCTCTTTATATATGGGCAAAAAAAAAGGCTATCTATCCCAGACAGCCAATCTTTTTTATTAACCTTAAATCTAATACTATGAAAAACACATTGCAAAGGTACGGATTTGTGGGAGTTGTGCAAATTATGAGCCTTTGTGCTGCTATCTTATAACATGGTTTAGTAGGTAGATGTATATGTTGACTATTAATGCTTTAATTGTCAAATAAGGCTTTGGAAAATCAGAATATCATTATCTTTTTCAGGTAAAAAGAGTGCTATATGTATTGAAAGCTTCTTTCAGTACTAATGATGGGTCAATGTCCGGTACTTCTCCTTTTGCAAAGTCTACTATTCCTATATTGATATTGATTATTGCTTTATATTCTTTATTGTAATAAGTGTACTCACCTTTTTCAAAATTGTGATAATCAGCTAATGCTATAAATATTTTCAAAATATACTCAGATTCTTCAATGCTGAAATTTGATTTATTAAGTTTGTTTATAGCAGATTCCATATCCTTTATTGTGCTAAACATTGTCCGAATAAAATCGAAAACAACCAAATTGGGAGACATATATACTGGTGTTCTCCTTCGTCCTATATAAACCAATCGATCTCCTTTAAAATCTTTATTAATATATTTCAGTAATGTTCTTATATTAATAGACCCATTTTTGACAAATGCGGATAATATACTACAGCAGGTTATATGTGAATAATAGCTATTGTTATTTAGACCCACTTCTTTATCAGATTTGGTTGTTGCAAGAATATGTGCTATGGCTTTTATAATTTCATTTGTATTATTAAAATGGTATATTTCTTTACTATAGAATTTATCAATGTATCCATTGAAATCTACATTTATTCCATATTTGGCACTATAAATGTTTCTTATATTATCAATATCGCATACTAAAATTATTTTGTCAAATCCAAATTTGTGCTCTTTAGTACCACAAAAATCATTATGTACTGATAATATATTTAATATTCTAAAGATATGTTCAGGGTCGATACGGTCTAAATCATCAATAATGAGGACGATTTGCTTATTGGGACTATTATCGGTTTTGGGCTTGATACAATAGAACGGATGATTTGAGTTATTGTATTATCTTCATAGATGCTTCCTTTCTCTATGCTAATGCTATCGAAGAATTTCTTGACATGGGATTCTTCATTTTTCGAATTATCTTTTGCATATGTTTCGATGTTTTCTTTCAGTGCGATACACCTGTCTATGATATCTGTGCCAAAAGTAATTTTTTCTGCTATAGAAAAAAAATTCCCCCAAAAATCTTTAGGATGATTTACCATATAAAAATATGCGGCATTGCTTAATGATATTTTTTGTTTCTCAAAATCATAGGGGACTTTTTCTAATAACTGCATTAATATGTCCACTTTGATATACTCAAAAATATCTTCGTTATTAGCAACAGAGTAATTAATTGGGGTTAAATATATTCCAGTGTATTTATCTTTGTGCTGATTAAAAAAATTATTTAGAAAATATGATTTTCCTATTCCAAAAGCTCCAGAAAAGATAATGTTCTCATTGTCTTTTTGTTTTAGGAAATCAGCAAAACGTTCGGTTTCTTTAGATATACTTATTTCCATTTTTATATTGATATTTGATTTGTCTCAAAGTTAATATCTTTTTTCATATTAAGCAAAACCTTCTGCCAAATCTTGTCAGTAACTTCTTTGATACCAGATAGTCCGTTCGTGGATTATTCGGTATCTTTATTTTCGTAACGTAAAATAGTGTGCCAATGGAGATAATTTATAGAAAAATAGAAGACCTTAAAAAACTGGGTAACAATCCCAGAACCATATCAGAGGAGCAGATGCGGATACTCAAAGAGTCTATTCATAGTAATCCGGACTACTTCGAAGCACGTCCCATCATACTCTCTGACCGGACTGGGGAACTGGTGATTATAGCCGGAAACCAACGGTATGAGGCCAGTGTAGAACTAGGACTTTCTGATGTGCCGACGGTTCTGCTTCATGGGTTGACAGAAGAACGAGAACGGGAGATTATTATCCGTGATAACGTGAATAATGGTACATGGGATGAAAAACTGTTGAAGGAGTGGGACGCAGAATCTTTGATGGGTTGGGGATTAAACTTTGATTTTGACTATGATAGTCTGGTAGATAGTGAAAGTGATGCCCGGAATAAATACACGAAAAAGATAGAAGCTCCGGTGTATGAGCCTAAAAGCCCTGTATGCCCGGAAATAAATTCTCTCTATGATAAAAGCAAATATGAAGAACTGATTTCGGAAATAGATAATTCAAACGTTCCGGAAAATGTGAAGTCTTTCCTTCGGATAGCTGCATTGAGACATATTGTATTCGATTACGGACGGATAGCAGAGTTCTACGCCCATCAGGAGAAAGAGATTCAGGAACTGATGGAAGCGTCTGCGCTGGTGATAATAGACTTTGATAAGGCGATAGAGAACGGTTATTCCAGATTCAAGGAAGATATTTATGAAATAATGCTGGAGGATACTGAAGATGAGGAGTGATTTTGCAGCATTCATACTGACGCATGGCCGTGCCGGTTCCGTCATTACAGATAAGACACTGCGGAAGTGTGGCTATACGGGACCGATTGTTTATGTGATAGACAATGAAGATAAAGTGGCCGCAGAGTATTACGCGAAATATAAAAACGTTGTAATGTTCGATAAACCAAAGATTGCAAAGACTTTTGATGAAGCGGATAATTTTGATGATCGCAGAGCTATTGTTTATGCGCGTAATGCTTGCTTTCAGATAGCAAGAAAACTTGGCTACAAATACTTCATAGAACTGGATGATGATTACGATGTGTTTTCTTTTACTTATGGTAGAGATGGTATAGTCAAACAGAGGGCGATAAAGCAATTGGACGTGGTATTTGAAGCTATGCTACGTTTTTATGAAAGTATTCCGGCTCTCACTTTGGCTATGGCTCAGAGAGGCGATTTTGTAGGAGGAAAGGAGAACGATATTTTGAAAGGCGAGAAGATGAAACGGAAAGCGATGAATTCTTTCATCTGTTCCGTAGATAGACCGTTCCAATTCGTTGGTCGCATTAATGAAGATGTGAACACCTATACCACGCTTGGTAGCAGGGGATGTCTGCTTCTGCAGGTTCCACAAGTGGCGCTAAACCAGAAGCAGACACAGAAGAATAAGGGTGGGATGACAGATATATACATGAGTCAAGGGACATATGTCAAGAGTTTTTATACGGTTATGATGATGCCATCCTCTGTGAAGGTGGGCGTGATGGGCCATAGCGAGGAAACGAAAAGATTGCACCACGTGATTAATTGGAATAACACTGTTCCTAAGATATTGGACGAACGATTCAAGAAGAAATAAGATGGCGGCACCAACTGGAAATAAATTTTGGATGTTAAGGAGCAAGCATGGGAGGGATAAACTTTTTTCCACGCCAGAACTCTTATGGGAGGCGGCATGTGAGTATTTCCAATGGTGTGATGAAAACCCATGGTTATCTAAAAAGGCCATTCAAAAGACTGTTCCGGTAAGAAGGAAAAAAGGAAAGAAAGTGGAGACAGTCAATGAGCAACAAGTACAACAAGAAGTTTCCCCGACTTCCCGTCCGTATTCCCTTACCGGTTTCTGTATTTATGTAGGTGCTTCTTCCAAGTGGTGGAGCACTTTTCGTTCCGAATGTAGAAATAAGAATGATGAAGATTTTTTGGAGGTCATCGCACGCGTGGAGGAAACCATCGAAACGCAGCAGTTTGAGGGAGCGTGCGTTGGAGCTTTCAATGCGAATATCATTGCCCGTAAACTTGGACTTTCCGACAAACAAGAGGTGGACTATACGAATGCAGGAAAAGAGTTCAAAGGATTTAAATTTCTACCATATACAGAAGATGCGGAGAAAGTCAAGTAATGGGATATAAGGTCAATATAAAGCAGAGGTTAGCCTATAACTACCTTCGTGACGATGTTACGAAGTTTCTGTGTTATGGTGGCGCCGGTGGAGGTGGAAAGTCATGGCTTGGGTGTGAATGGCTTATGCAATGTGCTTACTATCTCCCGGGCACTCGATGGTTTGCTGGCCGGAATAATTTGAAAGATAGCCGTGAGTCTATCTCTGTCACTTTCGACAAGGTGGCAAAGTGGCATCGATTCACTGATTACAAGCAGACCAATGACGGTATACTTTTGGGGAATGGGTCGGAAATCATCTTTCTTGACTTGACATATTATCCCGTCAAAGACCCGATGTATGAGCGATTGGGCTCTAAGGAGTTTACTGGAGGGTGGATTGAAGAAGCCGGGCAGGTTCACTACCTCGCATTTGAGGTTTTGAAGACGCGTATAGGACGGCACTTGAATGATGTGTATGGAATATCCGGAAAGATACTTATCACTTGCAATCCGAAGAAGAACTGGCTTTATCGTGAGTTCTATAAACCGTGGAAAGAAGGCAGGCTGGAAGCCCCATACGCTTTTATTCAAGCATTGGTGCAGGATAATCCCTACGCTACCGAGGACTACATAGATACGCTCCGTAATACCAGGGACAAAGTGACAAAGGAGCGCTTGTACTATGGTAATTGGGAGTATGACAACGACCCGACAGCACTCTGTGATTATGATGCTATTTGTGACCTATTCGCAAATGAGCACGTAAAACCGATAGGATTATCGACGGGAGCAGCTGACCTTGCCATGAAAGGACGTGACCGCTTTGTCGGAGGGCACTGGGTAGGCAATGTGTGTTATATCCGGTTAGACCAGGAATATAGCACGGGTAAATCTATTGAGACGGACCTTAAAAACATGATGATACAGTGGAAGATTCCACGTAGCATGATGGTCGTTGATAGTGATGGACTTGGAAGCTACCTTGAAAGTTATTTGAATGGCATCAAAGAATTTCATGGTGGTAACCGACCTATTAATCCAGAGTACGACAATCTGAAGTCTGAATGTGCATTTAAGCTTGCAGAGCTAATAAATAATCGGCAGATAAGAATTATATGTACGGAAGCGCAAAGAGAGCGCATAATGGAAGAATTGTCCGTCTTGAAGCAAGACCATATAGATGCCGATACCCGGAAGAAAGGGATAATCAGCAAGGAGAATATGAAAGATATACTCGGGCATTCTCCGGATTACCTCGACATGTTGATAATGGCAATGCTTTTTCGTATAAAACCGATACCTAAAAGACCAAAAGCAAAATTAGGACAGATATGACAGTAAAAGAGTTTTTGATATTGAGTGACGTGGCGAGCAATGCTGCTGAATTGTTGGAGCAGATAGGAAAGTTGCCTAAACCGGACTTTGTCGCAGGTGTCAGAGTTCCGGAGACTCTGAACGACCTCACCATAGGTCAGTTGATGGAACTGCAATCCGTACGCAATGTAATAGACTGTATAATGGTTCCATGTCGTGTTGTCCTCGGTTTGCCTATTGATAAGATAGAGAAGTATGAAGCAGCGGATATTTTGGGATTCTCCACATGGGTAACTAGGGAAGTTGAACGTATTACCAAGCTCTTTGAAACTACAAGCGTGGCACCGACTCCGGAAGAAAGACGTGCCGGAGTGGATAAGCTTTCGTTCGGGTTGTTTGGCTTGGTAGATTACTATGCTACCCGTATGGGGATAACTGACCATGAGCAGGTAGAGAGTGTTCTATGGGTAAGAGTGTACAAGTGTCTTGATATGGACGCGGAGAAAATACGTTATGAACGTCGATTACGAGAAATATATCAGAATAAGCAATGAATATAAGTGTAGAAAGGAAAATCGCTTCTATCGCAGAGAAGCTGGAAGGAGTTACCTATTTATTTGATAACTGGGTGACCGCCAACGTTCGGCTGGATAAGATGCCATTGCCGGCCATTATAAATCTGCTTCCTGCATCTGGGAAGTTCGTCATATCAAGGACTCAGTTAAGAGATTGCCCAAATTGCATGATTGCTTTTGTAGACAAGACGGCGTTTGATTTTGACGGGGTGGAGAATGATGAGGTTATTGAGAGGTGCAAAGGGTATGCAGTTCAATTTATCCGTGAGTTGAATAGGAGCGGGCTGTTTGAGTGGGTAAGCGATGAGGTCCCTTATTCCGTTTTCTATGATAAGCTGGATGTAAATGTTACTGGAATAGTAATAGAATTGAAATTGAAAGAGGTTCAAGGAGCGCCCATGTGCTAGTTATGGAAGATAGGAGGAAAGAGGTAAAGGCGATATTGTGTGAGGAGTTGGATAATCTTCGGCAGCGCATCATAGAAAATCATATACGGGCTGGGCAGCGTGCAAGTGGCAAAACTATCAAGAGCCTGCACGTTGTCGTGGATGATAATCATGGTACTCTTTATGGTCGTCAAGCGTTCGGAGTTCTGGAGGTGGGACGTGCCTCGGGGAAAGTACCGAAAGGATTCTATAAGATTATTCAGCAATGGATGATAGACAAGGGTATCCAAGTGGAGAGACCAAGGTCATTTGCATACCTTGTGGCCCGGAAGATAGCAACAGAGGGCACATCACTTTATCGCTCTGGTACGTACGAGGATATATATACAACGGACGTGGAGCAAACAATACGGGACATTATGGACCGTGTGTTTGATATACTCGTTGATGATGTGACACATATAAATCTACATAGTAATGAGAACTCATAAGATAGGGGAAACAACCATAGAATATCCGGATGAAATATCTTTCTGTTTTAATCCGGTAGTGATAAACATTTACGGGCATGCTTGGGATTACGTGGAGGTGACGGTGACTGATATCGTTTCTGAAATTTCATACAAGGAGAAGAGGGCTCTGTTTAATAATGCATGCTTTTTTGATGTGTCGTTTTACATGCAGTCTACATTTGACACTGTAGAATTTGGGAAAATTGATTATTCACAGACGATTCCGAAAGATAGCGGGGTAGGACGTGTGTTCTCTGTAGATATTGACTTTTATTCGGACAGTTCAATGTCTGAAAGTTTTCAATTCAATACGTTCATCATTTGGGGGGCAATGAAGGTGGGTGAACGGTATAATGGAAATCGTATATTGACGTGGTTTAAAAACCTTCCGTTTACGGTAGGAATGTATACGGCCGGTAATGCTAATGTGAGTGTGACCGCTGACAGCATTTCTTTACCAGCTATTACATTGTCTGAAAGAAAGGTGTATAATATTACTTTGAATGGAATTGATGCAAACAATGAGGTCGTATTGAAATTGCCGGGAACGAGTGTGGGGGCAAACGTGTTCGACAATACATTTGATTTTACTTTTCATGCATTGACGAATATGGCTGTAAACGTGAGGCTTTTAGTTGATGAATGCACGGATGGAATTTATTTACGTTGGATAAATCGTCATGGCTTTTATTGCTATTGGTTGTTTAAACGTGGTGATGAGAGTAAACAAATTGCCAATGATGGTGAATTTATTCGTAATAATATGCAAGACTATAACTATGTTAATGGCTATCATGGAGGTTCAGGACGTAAGCAGAGAAAAACAGAAGAGAATACATTGTTGGTGTGTGCTCCTTTAGTGGACTCTGAAACGTTTGACTTCTTGTTTCAACTCGCGTTGTCACCCATCGTTGATATGTATGCAGGTAAAAATGTGAATGGAGTTGATAGCTGGAAGGCGGTGAATGTATCTGTTGGTAACTTCAATAAGACAAGAGCCGTATTGCAGGATTTCGTAGCAACAATCATATTACCAGAAACAAGAGTACAAAGCTTATGAGAAATGACATGCTATTTATTGATGGTAAGTTGGTAGACTTGGACGATAATACCAAGATTACACTTAATTTCAAGAGCAATATTTTTACAGACTTGAGTAAAATTGTGAGCAATAATAGTTATACAATCAAATTACCTAAGACAATAAGGAATCAACGTATCATATCGCATGCTGAGCTTCCATCTGCAGACTCCGGTTATCCTCGGAAATATCATGATGCAAGATATTTTCGTAATGGGGTAGAGGTTATTCCAACTGCTAAGGCTGTACTTATATCTATATCTGATAAGATTGAGATTGCCATGACGTGGGGAAATATAACAGCACTATCATCAATGCTTGAAAGTGGAAAAAGCCTGAGAGATATGGATGCTGGTGAATATGTGGGAGGTATATATTATCCGAAATATATTGAATGGAAAGATTGGGGAGAAAATGATCGTGTATATCCAAAGGTTGACTATGGTTTCAGAAATGGAGATTCAATGGTGTGGTATCATCCTGTTCAGTCTGTAAAACAAATCATGGAATACATAGAAGAGGATAACGGCATATCTTTTATTTTTCCAAAAGACAAAGAGGCTTTATTGGAAAACATGTTTGTTCCATTATTGGAAAAAAATCCAAGCGAAGAGTATGCAGAAATCGAAGCTATAACCATTGATTTAAAGGGCGTTGCAGAGGATAGGGCTGGCAAGACAAACATATACTTCAACGATATGGGAAATGTTGGTTCGTTTTATGGAAACCTTGCAGTAATAGGAAACGGAGTGAGTGGAGGATATTACAATGGCTATAGGTCTAAAGTCATAAATGCTGTACCTAAGATATCGGGTAATTTTAAAGTTAAAGTAAATACAAATGTGGCTCCATTATCTGCTACATTGGAAGTTTATAATTACAACTTCAATGAAGTCGGTAGCGAACTGGATACAAGTACTGTACTTACAATTCCATTACTGAATGTAAATTTTATAAGTGACGGTGTATATGAGGTCTTGTTTCAATTTGAGAATAGGCAAACAGAGATGCTTTCTACTCTACATTCTTCTATTCCTCATCTGAAATTTGCTTTGCAGAATATAGGCAAGCCATCTGATGTCGTTTCTATTAGCGGCACGTTGAAGATAACGAATATAGAGCAAGAAATATTATTGGGTGGTAGATATTGGATAATACCTAATCTGCCAGATATAAAGCAGTCTGATTTTATTAAAGCTATATCGGCAATCATAGGTACTTTCCCTTTGTTCACAGAAAGTAACGGCCTTGTGTTTGTATCATTTGATACAATTATGTCTAATAAGGCGAAAGCGTTGGATTGGACCCGTAGGCTGGTTGCTACATATAAAGATAATAAACCTAATGCGATTGCCTATTCTCTTGATGATTTTTCTCAAAAGAATTTTTATAGATGGAAGGAGGATGATACGGTAGTGGGGAAATATGATGGGTATTTGTTTGTAGAAAACGAAACGATAGAAAGTGAAAGAGATGTTGTTGAATTGCCGTTTGCTGCTAGTGACCAATTCTCGGATGTAGCCAAGATACCAATATATTCATATGATGAGGAAGGTAATTTGGAATACAATTCAGTTGAGCCAAGATTATTGGCTTATAATGGTGTGAAAGGGGTATTTACTGGTCTTGATTGGAATACACTCCTTTCTATGTATTACCAAACATACCAATCTATCATACGAAGGCCTATTGTTATTACAGAAAAGATAGAAATAAATGATATTGAGTTGAGAGACTTAGATATGACTGTTCCAATTTATTTGGCCCAATATGGTAGATATTATGCCATTATTTCCATTAAGGCAGAAGATACGGGAATATGTGAATGTAAATTGTTACAATTGGAGGTGTAGTTATGGGAAATGCGGAAGAGAAAATATTAGAGATTAAAGTGAGGTATGATAAAGCCATTACTAAGATAGCTGAATACAGTACTGAACTTGATAAATTAAAAGCAAGGGAAAAGCAGTTGAAGGAGGATGTGAGTAAAGGGCGGATAGAGAGGGAAAAATACAACTTAATGATGGCAGAAACAAAGATAGCCGCCAAAGAATACACCGAATCCATCCGTGTACTGAATAAACAAATTCAAAATGAACGTAAAGAGCAGACAGAGATGGAAGGAAGCCTTGTTAGGTTGCGGGCTGAGCTTTCCAATCTTACCGCTGCTTATGACAGATTAAGTCGTGTAGAGCGTGAGGGGGGCGAAGGCAAAGAGCTGCAAGATAAGATAAATGCCATTACCGATGAACTGAAAGGTGCGGAAGAAGAAACGCAGCGCTTTTATCGGAATGTGGGTAATTATAAAGATGCGATACTTCAGGCTACAGAAGCCCAAGTACCTTTTGTTTCCATATTGCGCAGTGGCGTTAGCGTCTTGCGAGGTACAAAGGAATTTGTTGGTGGTTTGAAGGATGAATTGGTTAAAATAACAGTCCAGTACAAAGCAGGAACGGTCACTGCGAATATGTTCTCTGGTGCTCAAAAAGCAGCGGCTATAACAAGTAATTTGTTATCTGCAGCTTTAAAAGTGTTGAAACTTGCACTAATTTCCACTGGTATTGGGACTATTGTTGTTTTGTTGGGCTCATTGGTCGCATGGTTGGCTAAAACGCAAAAAGGTACTGAATTTCTTTCTAATGTAATGTCCTCTTTTGGGGCAATTATTGATGTGATTATAGACCGGATTGCAAAGTTTGGTGGAGCTATTGCTAAATTCTTCTCTGGTGATTTTTCTGGCGCAGCAAAGGATATGAAGGATAGTTTTTCCGGTATTGGAAAAGAAATTTCAAATGATGCGAAACAAGCGTGGGCACTGAATGATGCATTGCAACAGTTAGAGAAATCGGAAACAATGCTTAATATGAAGCGTGCGGCAAGTCGCTCTGAGATTGAAAGATTGAAGCTCATTGCGGATGATACTACAAAAAGCCTGAAAGAGCGTACTGATGCGGCTACAAAAGCATACGATATGGAAAATAAACTTCAGCAGGAAAGTATTGATATTGGCCGAAAGAAATTGGCAAATCTTCTTGGGCAAATAGAACTTACTGGTGAAGCTAATAAATTGCTTGATGATATGGCACAAGGTGCAATAACGGCTGATGAGGTTATTAGCCGATTGGGTATATCAGAAAGTACAGTGAAAGATTTAAAGGAATTCTCTCAAGTTTTTTCGGACGTAGCTCAAAAGGAAATGGAGAGCTATACCCGTAATAAGGAAACCCAGAATAAAATAAATGCGATGCGGAAAGAATCAGTAGATAAGGCTAAAGTTGTAAAAGAAAAAGAACTTTCAGAAATTCGTAAGGCTGAGGATGAAATGCTTAAGCTGGTTAAGGACAGTAGAGAGAAACAATCCATTGAGATAGAACGTCAGTTTTCTCGTCAAATAGAAGATTTGCGTGTTCGCTTGATTGAGGAACAAGACCTTACAACGAAAGCACGTGGAGCTATAAATAATCAGATTATTGCACTTGAACAGCAAAAAAATGATGCATTACAGCAATTATCGGAAGAACAACTGATGAAGGAGGTGGAGAACCGGCAGAAACTAATCTCTCTGCAACTTGAATCCGTAAAAGCTGGAAGTGAGCAGGAATACCAACTCAAAATACAGCAACTTGTTGTCCAACGTGACGTAGAACTTCGTCAGAAAGAGCTTACTGAACAGATGAAGCTTGCTGTCACGGAGAAGTACAATAAAGAGATTGATGATTTGTCCGTTCAACATGAGAATGATACAGCAAAGAAACAAGCTGATGCACTCAAACTTCGATTGGATAATGAATTGGCAGAAGCTAAATTGAATGGAGATAGTGAACTTGAGCTTCTTCGTATGCAGGAACAGCAGAAGCTTGAACTGAAAGACAGCTTGAGACGGATGGGAGAGGAGAGTGATGCCGAATTCCGGGCCAGGCAGCTTGCTGCAGACCAAGAATACTTGAATGCAAAGCAGGCGGTCATTGACAAGGAAGTGGAGATGCAGCAAAATAAAGGTGAATCCCTTTCTGTCTTGGCAGGGAATCTTTCTGATTTGTTGGAACAAGCGGCAGGAGATAACGAGAATATGGCTCAGTTGGCGAAAATACTGGCTATTGCGGAGGTTTCTATCGCGCAAGGGGTAGCCATTGCCAAAGCCGTAGAAACAGCTACCCGCTCATCTGCAACATGGATTGACATGCTTGCTGCGATAGGTACTGTAGTGGCATCTGTAACTACTGTTATGGGAAAGGCTATGAAATCGGTGAAAAGTGCTAAATTTGCACAAGGAGGTAAAGTTGAAGGGCCAGGTTCCGGTACAAGCGATTCCATACCTGCTATGTTGTCCAACGGTGAAAGTGTAATGACGGCTGCTGCAACCTCGATGTTTGCTCCGTTATTGTCGGCTTTCAATCAGATAGGAGGAGGTATTCCCATTAATGTAACAGCTTCTTCCAATCAGGCGTTAGGAGAGGACATGCTGGCCAAAGCTGTTGCAAAAGGTATGATGATGGCGCCTGCTCCGGTGGTTTCTGTGGAAGAGTTTACCTCTGTTGCTAATAGGGTTAAGTACGTTGAAAATCTTGGTAGTATATGAAAGCATATGAACTATTGATATTGAATAAGAGTCTTCTTCAAATGATGGGGGATGCTTCGCTTGATGTCGGGGATGTGAAATATATTCCCGTGTATCAAGAATATGTCCGTCTGTCAAAGGAGGGACATAAAAAGACTTATATCATGCAATATTTATCCGATGAGTATAATATTGCGGAAAGGACAATTTATCGGATAATAGATAAGTTCTCAAGTAAGGTGGATGTTTAGGGGGGGCGGAATTATTCCGCTCTTTTTTTGTTTTGAAAAAGTTGCTGACAAAGCGTGTCAGTGGAATAGACTTCTTATTTTCTTCAAGCCGTATCATGTTTTCTACCTTTGTTACAAACAATTATGTGATATGGCTAAATTATACATTAACAAGGACATTGTAGCTGATAAGGATAAAATGGAAAATTGGTATTTGACCGGTGACGAGGGGCTTTCGTTTCCGGATATCCAATACTTCCTTTCATGGCTTGACCCGGCTGACCCTAAAATTGACATTGAAATCCATTCGTGCGGCGGTGATACGGTTGAGGGGTATGCTATTTATGATGCATTACGTGCGTCGGGCAAGGAAATATCTTGTACCGTTGTTGGACGATGTGCTTCTATGGCTACCATCATTTTGCTTTCTGCTCCACTTGAACGCAGAAAAGCTTATCCTCATGCAAAGTTTCTCATCCACAAACCATATTTGGCAAGATATGATGATTTATTGGACCTTGAAACTATAGAATCCATCAAATCAAGTCTGGAAGCGGAAAAGGATAAGATGATGGCTGTATATGTTGAACGGACAGGAGTTGAATCGACCATTTTGGAGGTCCAGATGAACAAGGAGGCATGGTTTGGCGGTGAGGTTGCAAAACAACTTGGATTTATATCTGATGTTCTTATACCGACTACAGCAAAAGGAACTGATTATAAACTTAATAGTGAGAAAATGAACAAAGAGAAACAAGTAACGGTAAAGCAATCTATCATTGACAGACTGCTTGCGAAATGTGGCTACCAGAAGATAGAAGACATTCCGGTAGTATCTATGGAACTGACAGATGCCGAAGGTAATACACTGACGGTGGAACGTGAAGAAGGAGAACCGCAGGTGGGAGATGCGGCATCCCCCGATGGCGAGCATGTTATGCCCGATGGTAAGACTATCATTGTAACAGACGGAGTGATTACAGAAATCAAAGACCCGGAAGAAGCAAACGGTGACGAGGAGATTGAAGCTTTAAAGGCGCGCATTGAAGAACTTGAAGAGGAAAATGCGGCATTGAAAACCAATGCCCGTACAGTTGAGGACAATAAGATACTGAATGCTGTAAAGATGGCAGGAGGTGAGAATTGGCTAGCAAAACATTGTTCAACCTATAGAGTCTCTTTGCGTACCCAATCCTTCAAGAATACTGTTGAGACACAAGCAAGTGCAGAGGAGACACCTATTCAAAGAAAGTTGAGAGAGGAAAGGGAGAAGAGAACTAAAAAGTAAAGAAAGGAGAATTGAGTATGCCTATTTTAGATTTTTCAAAATTGACGCCAGACAATCAGGCGGTGAAGGATTTGAAAGACTTGATTGAACTGACAGTCTTTCAAAATGAGGATATGGAGCGTTTTATGACGTTCATGCCTAAAGTGACCAATGGCAAGAAAGTTGGCTTCATCGGTGAGATGGAGGATGTAGGTATCGCAGGTGCCGGATGTGACCCTGAATATCAAAAAGTGGCTATCGCTGCCGCCCAGAAAGTATGGGAAATTGGCGACTGGCAAGTTCCGTTGGAAATGTGCTATGAGGATTTGGAGAATACTATTGCAAAGTACTGCTTGAAGACCGGTACCAATATTGCGGACCTTACTTCTACTGAATATATGGATGGGATTGTCCTTCCAAAACTGACGGAAGCAATGATGAAAATGTTATGGCGCTTCACTTGGTTTGGAGACAAGGATGCCGCTAATATTGACGGTTCCGGTCAAATTACGGATGGATTGAATGTAGAATTGTTCAAGACATGTGACGGTTTCTTTAAACGCCTGTTTGCCATATGTGCAGAGAATTCCGGTCAGCATACCGTTATATCAGCCAACTCTGAAGCATCTTATGCTTTGCAGAAGTCCAAGATGAAAGAATTGGGGGCTGCTACATCTGTGTTTGACACGATGCTTGAAGATGCGGATAGCCGTATTTTCCAGAAGTCCGGACATGCAATTTTTGCTACAAAATCATTATGTGATTCTTTGTCACGTGATGTGAGGGAGAAATATAAGGTTATTATGCCTTGGACGGTCATTTTTGACGGCCTTGAAGTAGGAGAGTATGACGGCGTTACGGTCGTAAAATGTTCTATTTGGGATAGATTTATTCAAGCGTATCAGAACGATAAAACGAAACTGAACCTTCCTCACCGTGCGGTTCTATGTTCTCCGGACAATTTAATGTACGGTTGTGAAGGCGATAACCCGATATCTGACCTTGATATCTGGTTTGAAAGAAAACCCCGTAAGAATTATATCTATTCTACTGGTAAACTCGGTTCTATGATTGGCGAGGACAACTTGGTGCAAGTAGCATATTGACAAAAGGAGGTATTCTATGGGAGTATGTGATGATATTTTAAAGAAAGATATTGTTCCGTCGTGTGATGATCCAGTAGTACAAGGATTGGAGCAGGAAGGGGTAATAATGAATCGTGCGGATGTGGACTTTGCAGCCACAGTATTCAATTCTACAAAAAAGAATGTGATTGAAACGCTGGCTATGAAAACCGGGAAGAAGGCTTATAAGGTTGTTGTTCCTGGTAAAAATCCATTTACGGGTACAAAGACCTCATTAGTGGCTGGCACATATCGTAGTTCGTTTACCAATACTGTCGCGATTGTGATATTGGCAAACGACCCGGATGTATGCGCTGATGTTATTGACGGATTGGCTAACGGTACCTATGTTGTGGTGTTGGAGAATAAATATAAGGGTTTACAGAAAGAAGGAAACCCTGGTGATGCCGCTTTTCAGGTGTATGGTTACTACCAAGGGCTTACAGCTACAGCTATCGACAACGATAAGTATAGCGAGGATACTGAAGGTGGATGGGCTGTTACCTTGGAAGAGCAGAAAACGCCTAAATCTGCATTATTCTTGTTCAAGACGAGTTATGAAGCAACTAAGACTGCTGTCAACACTTTGACGGCTGAACCGGCAGCATAGGAGGGAATATGCTTGTCTTGGAGATGGTTGATAAGTTGAAGAGATTGGGGGATAAGGTCTCCCTTTCTTCTTCTGATAAATCAGACATTGAACTGATGTTTCATGAAGTTCTTGGTAGGACATTTACCAAGACCTCATGTGGTGATTGCTATCGTGACGCTGTGATTGAAATGTATTCGTACTTAAAAAGATATGGAAAAATGAAAGAAAAATCAAGTTATGCATTGAAAAATGGTGTATTGCTCCAAGTAGGCTTTGGAAGTAGTGAAATGTACACCAACAACAATCTTACTGACGAAGCGGCAGAAAGGTATCTTGCGGAAAATCCTAAAGGGATAGTCTTTTTTGCTTCAACGCCTTCCGATTGGGAGAAAAGGGTTGAAAGACGGATGAGTCCTGCTTTACCATTGGATGAAACTTTGGTTTCAGAATTGGTGAAAGCCTTTGAAGTGGAAGGTGCTACTTCTGAGATTGTGAGAGATGCGTTCAAGACTTATAAACTGAACGGGAAGAAAGTTACAGCTAAAGTATTGGATGCTCATATTAAAGAGGCTCAATCTGTAGTTGACTCTAAGCAGACTATAGAAGCCGTAGAAACGGTGAAATAAAGAACAACCTCACGGAACGATGAATGTAAATGAATTAAAGAAGAAGAGTAATAGGCGTGTTGACACGGGCTATTTACGTAATCTTGGCATCCAAAGCTACGGTGATGATAATTTATATCCCCAACATCTAAGAAATATCATCGCTGCGAGTTCAACGGGTAGCGAATGTGCAGAACGTTATGCCAATTTCATAGAGGGAAATGGGTTTCGTGAGGTTGCTTTTTCTGAATATGTGGTTAACCGCCGTGGAGATACGGCAGATGACATCCATGCTTTCGTCTGCAAGGATGTTGCTGATTACGATGGGATGGCGATACATGTTAATTATAATATGTTCGCAGATATAGTGGAAGTACAGCACATCCCCTTTGAAAATTGCCGTTTGTTGGAGGAGGATGAATCCGGATATATCGCAAAAATCGCAGTTCATCCGGATTGGACAGGAAAGAAAACCCGTCAGGGAAAAGCCATAAAGGTAATACCAGAAAATGTAGAGTTTATAGATGTATTTAATCCACGTAAAGAGGTGGTCTATGCGCAAATTCGGGCTGCCGGAGGGATTGAAAACTATAAGGGGCAGATACTATGGATTAGCAACACAGGGAAATTCGTGTATCCTATCGGAAGAGCTGACCGTGTGATTACGGAAATGAGTACGGATGAGGGATTAGCCAATGTGAAGTATCGTAATGTGCGTTGTAACTTCATGCCTTCCGGGATGATAATTACAAAGAAAGGTGCTTCTTCGGTACGTTTTGATGAAAACGGAAATCCTATAAAAGAGGATAGGACTAATGAAGATACTGGTTTTTCTGATACTATCGTGCAATTACAAGGAGACACCAATGCGACAAAGGTCTTAGAGGTAACCTTGGAATCTGATGAAGAAAAACCGGAGTTTGTGGATATTAGTCCTAAAAATTATGATAAGGAGTTTACCGTTACTGATGCCAGTGTGGTTGAACGTATTTATTCGGCTTTCGGGCAGGAGCCTTGGTATTGTATCCGGATTGGTAAGGTCGGTTTTTCTGGGGATATATTGGAAGATGCTTTTGAATACTATAACTCTATTGTGTCAAAGCAACAACGCATGATTGAACGGGCTTTTCAGAAAATTTTTGCGCATTGGTATGAACCTCTCAATCCTTCCAATGACTTTAGTGTACAACCTCTTAAATATATAAGAAATGCTGCGATGTCTAATAACAACAGATGAGGTCTATAAGTTGGCTCGTACGATGTCAATACACATCGATACGGAAAAGATAGAGGCATATATTCGGGAGTCGGAGAACATTGATTTGAAGTCAGCTTTGGGCGATGCTTTATTCTTAGATGTGAAAGAACATCCGGAAAATTATAGTGAGTTGCTTAATGGTAGTTTTTATACCATAGAATGTGGAGGAAAACGTTCCTTTGTAGGGCTGAAAACGACATTGGCATATTATACCTATGCTCGTATCGTGAAAAATGGAGATGGAAATGTCACCCGTTTTGGATTTGTCAATAAAGATAACGAATATTCATCGCGTTCTGATTTTAAGGAGAAACTTATGGCTTATAATGATGCTTTCTCTGTTGCTGATAGGTATATGAAAGAATGTGTTCGGTATTTGAATGATAACAAAAAAGACTTTCCGCTGTATAGGGGAAGTGGAGGGATTAATGCTAATCGTGTAACTTTTAGAGTACTTGGTGAATAATGCCTGATACACTTGACATATTAAGGAAACTTGCTCTACAGATAAGGAACGCCTCTTCTGAGGGAGAGAATACCGCAGAGAGGGTTGGACGCACGCTGGTCGGAATCTTGAATCTGTTATCCAAATACTCCCCTGAAGAATTGGAGAAGATTTTTCTGAGGAAAGATCGAGCTGACGGCACAAATTTTCTGTTGAAGTTCGGCGAGTTTATCGACTCGATGGTCGCGGGCAAGGGTGCCGGAATATTCCCTGACGGCCGTATGCAGCTGTCCCGCCTCGAGGTCCGCGACAGCCTTACCGTCCTTGAGCTTATCTTCAACCGTCTCTCCGCCATGGAGAGCGACTATTCCTTCTCCGAGTCTGGTACCATCGAAAGTGTATCGCAGCTTGAAGACGGCACATACAGCCTGAAGATGAAGAAACGGTGGGATAACGACTTTACTGCACTGGCAGAAAACGATGTTGTATATGGTGTTGTCAATGACCTTGCATCAGGTGGCGGCAAGTATTATACCTCCTGGCTACGTGTCTTGCATGTTGACATCTCAGCCAATACGATCAACGCTGTGATGTACCCTGATAGCGAGGTGCCGGGTGGCAAGAATTATCCTCCTGAGCCGTTGATGATATTATCACACCGTGGCAACCCGGTTGATACTGAACGGCAGGGTTATTGGTATCTGTCATCCCGTGAGCATTGTATCTGCATGCTTAACGGGGTCACAAAACCCGTCCTTGAGGAAAGCAACTATTCGGTGATCGTCGGCAGGCTGAAGCATCTGTCTCTGTTCGACAACCTGCCCATCAACTACCTGCACTCTTATATCTACGTCCGGGGATTGGTAGCGCAGGACATCCACCGCATCGACTTCCAAGGCGTATTGCCCCGCATCGCCAACGACCGCGGAGAGTGGAACATGGAGACCGCCACCGGAGCAGAACCCTACCAAGCCGACCGCGAGGCACAGACCGAGACCGTACGTGTGATGATGTACGATACCGTGTGGCACTACGGATGCAAGTGGATGTGTCTTGTTTCCGGCACTACCGACGAACCGAAGTACGGAGCAGCGGGCTGGGCAATGGTCGAGGGCAATCCGGATTTCAGCATCGATATAGAAAGCTCCAATGGCTGGTACTTCGATGCGGAGCGTTTTGCGACCACCCTCACCATTACCGGTGAGCTGTACAACCGTGACGTTACGGCGCATATCCTTGACAGTGATGTGGAGTGGACGCGCGATACGGGCAACGTCACCGAGGACAACGCCTGGGCGGTCGCACACGCGGAAACCGGCAAGTCACTGCCGCTGACGGTCAACGACCTCGGCCCCGACTATATGAACATGACCGGGTGCAAGTTCATCGCACGGGTATTGCTGCGTGACGGGCAGAACAATTATGAGACAATGAATTATATAACTTTCTAATTATGCAGACTATACAGAAGAAGATAGAGGTCAACTACCGCCCTCTCCAGACCAGCGGCGGGATAGAGGTTGTCGGCAGCGTGCCGGACGTGCAGGTGTACCAGGCTGACAAGGCCGAGTACACTCCGGACTACACGCTTACCCCCCTGACGCTGTTCCCCCGGTGCAATGCCACCGACCCGGATGCGGTGGTCAAGGTGGGTGCGGTCAACGCGTCATTGGTCAACATGAAGTGGTACGAGCGCTTGAACGGTGTGCGGACATTGATTACATCTGCCAACAAGAGCTATGTCATTACCGAGACCGGAGCCGAGAAGGGTAAGATACAAGTGAAAAAGAATACCGTTCCCGGCAGTCCGGTAACACTGGAGTTCTACGCCGAGTATGTCGATGTGAAGCGTACTGGACAGACGCACGTCTACCGTTTCAGCCGTCTTGTCCGCGCCGTTGACGGCAGCGAGGCGCAACCTAAGCTGATGGTCGACTCTCCGTCGGCACTTGACTGGAACCCGTGTCGGGACATTGCCAGGCAGGCCATCACCGCCAGACTGCTTGTCGGTGATGTAGATGTCACAGCAACCAACAAGTGCAAGTTCTTCTTCTATCGGAAGCTGAATACGGGCGCACTGGAGCAGATTACCGACGGTAACGGCGACAATGACTGGGAGTTCGTATCACTGACAAAGAACGTGCTTACCATAGACCGGGACTATATCGGCCACGAACAGACCTACGTCGTGAAAGCATCGTACTCGAAGGACGGTGCTCCTTCATCCAAGCCGGACAGTGACATAGACTATGTCTCCACCACCATCCGCAGGCGTATTCCCAGCATCGAGATTGACTGGGAGGGATTTCCGCAGCAGGTGGCCGACGGAACCAAGATGATATACCCGAAACCGGTCATCCGTGATACGGCAGGGATTGTCCCCAATCCCCAGGCCATCCTTGAGTGCGAATGGTACACGAAGGCGGCCGGCGCCTCCTCATACGTGCTGGCCGCTGCCGGGTACTCGCCCTCCATCCCATGCACCGACGGCATGATGCTACAGCTGAAGGTGATTGACAAGGGCCCGTATGCGGCGGTGGTGACATCTGACGGCAAGTACGTGACGGATGACAGCGGTAAGTTTATAGTGGCAAGGAAAAGGGATGTTTAACCATTAATCGATAGCAGTATGGCATTTTATATCAAAGTGACGAGAGAGGTTGCGGACAAGCTGGGAGTGGCAGGAATCCGCAACAGCACTGCCGACGGCAATGTGCTGTTATGGCAGGCCGATGTGGCAGGCTTTCCCGGCGATACGGTATTCGACCGGGCGGCAGTAGTCGGGGGCGTGTGCCTTTCCCCGCAGCAGGCCAAGGGTGAGATAGACGGCGTGGAAGATCCGGTGGAGGTC
Source organism: Bacteroides sp. 4_1_36 (assembly GCF_003466325.1). Lineage (NCBI taxonomy): Bacteria > Pseudomonadati > Bacteroidota > Bacteroidia > Bacteroidales > Bacteroidaceae > Bacteroides > Bacteroides sp. 4_1_36. The sequence continues at coordinate 398,251 of NZ_QSOX01000001.1, read as the reverse complement.
GCCACTCCGGAGGGTTTCATGGATAAAGACGGGGAGGAGGTGACCGATGAGCGTAGCGAGTAAGGTCGGGCAGGTAATCTTTTCGCAAAAGTCTGGCGTTTACATGCCAGCGATTATGTGCGACAAAGGCGACCTCTATCAAGAGTATGATGGTGAATCGGGTGCTCCGACAAACATAGCCCCCGACTTCACCACGATGAAGCCGACGCTCTCCTTCCTTCTCACCTCCTCACGGGTGGCTGAGGGGGGTGTGGTGCCCTCTTCCATCAGGTGGTATTTCAATGACGTGTTGATAAGCTTCACATCCAACGTTTCCACGAACACGTTCGGCGGCGAGACGGGGCATTTCAAGTACATCCCCTACAAGGCGGGCACTACGAACTATTACGGGCTTCAGATCGTGAAGAACCTGGTGAAGGCGTCGTCCGGTGCGAGCTGCAGCGTCAAGGCGGTGGCTACGGTGACCGTGGGCAACGTGTCGGATGAGGTGCAGTTCGTTTACAGCATCCCTATCACCAAGGGTGTGGGCAACCAGAACGTGGTGACCATCGTTTCCGGAGATGACAAATACTTTGCCATCCGTGAGAAGGGAGGCAGTGTCGTTCTCACGGCAATGGCGAGACGTGGAGCGTCAGAGATCACCTCCGGACTAACCTACAAGTGGTCCAGGATGGTTAACGGTGCCTGGCAGACACTCGTCGACCAGACCGGCAAGAGTCTGACCGTTACGGACAGCCTGGTTGACACTACGGGCATCTTTAAGGTGGAGGTGTCGCAGGGCGGCAATCTGATAGGCCTTGACACGCAGACGGTGATGGACTTGTCAGACCCCTACGACATCATAACTAATCCCAATCCCGAGGATGAGACGATTGTTTCCGGTTCCGGAGGTTCGGTGACTTATACGCCTATCCTTGTCAAGCGGGGACAGACCACGAAGGCAAAGAATATGCTGTTCTATTTTGTCTTTATGGATTCGGCAGGGGTCATTCTCAATCCGGCTACGGCGAATGTGGCTGCGGCAAGCGGTACCTGCACTGAAGCTATGTGCCAGCAGGCAGGCGGCAATGTTTCATGGACAATCTCAACGGCAGCATGATATGGCAAAGAAAGCGTTGGCAAGCAAGACGGGAGAAGTGAAGTATCTCCAGCAGGGACCGATCGGTCCGCTGGTCTATCCGGCTGGAGAATATTCCGCATCCACAGGCTACACCCGTACGGCTCTATCGACACCGATGGTACTGTGTGAAGGTCAATACTACGTGTTGGCTAAGGAGGGCACATTTAAGGGTGTCAACCCCAAGACAGACTATGCGGCAAACGGCAGTAAGGCGACATGGGTAGTGATGGACAAGATACAGTATGCCTTTATCGAGGTACTGATGGCGAATTTCGCCAAGCTGGCAAGTGCGGTGTTCTATGGGCAGTATATGTTTTCGCAATACGGAATAAAAGCCGATGGCTCTGCTGTAGAAACGGTAGGCGGATATAAAGATTTTAATTACAATGACCCGATGAATCCGGCAAACAAGTTTCGACCAAACTTACTCCTTGATTTTCTGACTGGGAGCTTCAAGGGACGTAATGTTGAAGTTGAGGGGACAATTATTGCCAATGCATCATTTGTTCGGATGCATGATTTCCGTGCAAACGAGGGGTATTTCTTTTTGAATCCGGCTTTTGGCTCTGAATTTCGGAATGGCCGTCCAAACCGAATTTCCCAGAGTATGTATATGCTTCCAGAGGCTGTCCAATATAATGGGATGAAAATCTCGTTGACAATATATAATGCAGCAATGGGAAGCACTTATGGTTATACTTCAGTTGTAACAACAGATGGATTTAATGAACTTACATTTGAAAATAATGAATATCATTATTGCAATAAGATCGCTATATCAAAAAGCGGAGTATATGAGTTCATGTCATTAGGTGCAATATGGATTCTAACTAAAGGAACGGACGTAGCCTATTCTTATGCGGAATTGGAAGAACGTACTTACGAAGACCCAATTAATTAGCAAAATATTAAACAAAACGAGAATAAAAACAAAATGTTAAACCGGTTGTCGTTTTTATCCGAAAATGACGACCCTCAAAAGTACAAGGGATATGATAGAAAAGGTTAATATAACAGATGCCAATGTGGTTGAGTTAATCAGAGAAAAACTGCCTGCTGCAACAGAAGCAAACAAGGGACTTATGCAAGCTAATGGATTTGAACAAGGTAAGAATATATTAAATGAAGAATACGATAGTAAAATCAGTGCCGGTGTATATTCATCTACTGATAATTTAAATAATATGGGCACTGGAATTTTATTAGCGCTAAGAGGGTTTCAATACACAGCCCATTTATATATTACCAACTCTGCAAGAATATATATTAAAACCATTCGTAGCAATGGAGAGGTTTTGAAAGATTGGACGTTAATAAATAATACCAAAACATAAGAGACTTTTGGAGTATCCATTTTCCTACCCTATCCTTTGACCCTCAAAAGTACAAGGGATATATGATAGAGAAGGTAAACATAAGCCAAGTAATGAACCAGTGTCAGATAGTGACTGATACAAACTATGTGTATGTGGAACTGGCAGATGGTAGTCAGGGGAAAATAAAGAAAAGTGATTTGGCAAATGTGATGAATACATTAATAGGAGGCTTATTTCCAAAGTTATTTTCCACTCCTTCAGCTGGAAATGTAAAAGGCTTTATAATTAGAACAGCAATAAGTACGGCACAATATCGTGCCATAAGGTTGCAATGCTCTATAGGTTTTAACCAAAACAATATGAGTAATGAGAATTTCTCTGTTAATATAAAGTATTGGGAGAACAAATTCGCAGACAGTCGTCTATCCAAAGAAAATTACAGTTCAACAATATGTAACTATATCGTATGCTACGTTGATAATGACAATACTTTCAGTTTTTATTTAAACAGTAAATACCCAAACCATTCTGGCGGCTATCTTATGTTGTATGCCATATCAAATGTTAATGGAAACAAGAACCAAATTCTCTCCATGGAAGCGGTAACATCGGAATATGTTATTGGCTCTCATTCCAAGGAAAATAAAATTACCATTTCATAAGTCTTTCCAATTTTCTGCCTATAATTAAAATCCGTCCTATCCTCACGGACAAGACGGAAAGTCTGTATTAACTAATTGATTAAGTATAAGTTCTATAAATTCCAACTCTTCGGACTTTACTTTATAGAACAAGAACTACTTACTATGCCTAAAAAGACATGCGGTAAAATTAATAAAAATCAATCAGAATGCCAAATAAAAGCCCGCTCAAACCATCGCGGTCTGAACGGGTAGAATACTTCTTGTCAATGCAGTTTGTTCATGGGGCAAACTGCATAAAACCTAAACACTTAACTGGAATAATTGGCGGCATTACCCACCAAAAGCATCCGATCTTCACAGACTGAGAATACTTTCATTATTCCAAAGAATAAAATAGTATTAGTTAAGTAGTATATCGGCTAACTATACAAAGTTACAGTATTTAGTCGGAAACAGCAACCATCTAAGTAAAAACATCCCGATACTTCACAGACCGGGATGCAATGCCAAACAAAGAGAGTTTCCGAATGAAAATCAATATGAACAAAATGTCTTTAAACCTTAATGCAACTAATACCTATTGTCTAACCATAACAACTACAAGTTACTGATAACTTTTAAGGCATAAACCATAGTACAAAATTGATGCCAGAATGATTGCGCAACAATATTGCATTCATTTTCATTAATATAAGGCAAAATCCTCTTTTAACAATACTGTGGAATATTGTGGAGTGCTCCACGGTATTGTGGAATAATTCCACAGTTTTAAGTAAGAGTTGGTGCTTTTCACTCTGACCGTCCTGCAAAGCCTATTACGTTGATATGTCTGTTAACGATATATATTTCCATGAAGACCACTCATCTTTCCCGTTGGCAGTGACACACTTTCTTACAAGGATAAAGTTTTTCCTTGCAGGAAAATCAATATGTATTGTATATTCATCTATATACAAGACCAAGAGCACACCATGCGCGCCATAGGAAGTCCCCGTACCAATTATGGGGTCCCCATGCTTATACACACCAGGTTTCTTGAGGTTATCTATAACTTCTTGACTGTTATATATAAAGGAGCCTCTTGCACATAATATGTCACTCAAAAAAGAATCCAACGGTTCTAAAATGCCCTCTCCCTGGGTGTTCAGCCCGCGTATCTGAGCAATTATTCCGTTAGGCAAACCTCTCTCCACTTCTGACAACTTAATCTTTTCCATCATACCTTTGTACTTTTGAGGGTCAAAGGATATGACGGAAATAAGCAATAAACAGCAATGAGCACAATAAAAGTAAAAGTTACTGAGCAATTTATATCGAGAACGAGTAAGGAAGGCAGGGGAATAACCCCTGCTAATAATTAGTTATCTGCATGACATTTATTCCCGTTTCTTTATTTCCGTTGTTCTTAACAAATACAGTGCCATTGACAGCCTTCTTATTCAAAATAATCTTGCCGACCTCTGTGAAGTCCGTGGAAATACTCGCACCATTATTCAACAATATATTGGCCGATACTCCGGCGCCGATCATTATCAAGGCTGTCGCCCCAGCATCAGCCCATCGAACCATGTACATTCCATAATAGGATGTCTTCAAATCGTATTCCTCCCCCGGTTGCAATGTCAGTCTCCAGGTAGGGAACATCTCATTCCTGATATTCTTTATATTGAGCTGCCTTGTGATGGCATTTATCACGCTTGTGTCTGTAATATCAATCTTCTCTATCATATCCCTTGTACTTTTGAGGGTCATTAGAATACCCTTTTTGGTTAGGCTGTTGAATAAGACTACCTTCACCGCAAAAATGGTTTACGCATATATTCGTGTGTCGACAGACAAACAGACTGTCGAGAACCAAAGGTTCGAAGTCCAGAAATTTGCAACGGAAAAAGGACTTGTAATAGATAAATGGGTGTCCGAGAAGGTTTCCGGTACCAAAATTGCTAACGATAGGAAATTAGGTCCGCTTCTCAAGAGGATGAAGAAAGGCGACACTCTAATCATAACAGAAATCAGCCGATTAGGAAGAAACCTGATGGGTATTATGTCAATGCTTCACCTCTGTATGATTAAGGAGACTTGCGTTCTTACTGTCAAGGAACGTTACGAATTAGGTAATAACATCAACAGTAAGGTATTGGCATTCGCTTTCGGTTTATCCGCTGAGATTGAACGTGATTTGATCAGTCAGCGAACCAAGGAGGCCCTTGCTTACAGAAAAGCTGCAGGAATACGACTTGGTCGGAAAAAGGGGGATAAAAACACGCATTACAAGCTTACAGGAAAGGAACCTCTCATTAGAACTATGCTCGAATATGGTTATTCAAAGGCAGCCATATGTCGTAAGCTTAAATGTAACCCTAAAACATTGGATGACCATTTAAAAAGGATGCAATAAGTAATCGGATTTCAAATATAAATTCCTATATTTGCTTGTAGAAATGTATATAAATACCAAGAGCTTAGTGGCAACTTACGTTGTCATCGAGCTCTTTTTTTATGTCCTTTTTCAAGGTTGTGGAAGCAATTACTTTTGCTGTCACGGAATGTCAGTGGAAAATTGTAATTCAACAACTTGTTTGATTTTGCCTGATGTACATTTGTGCGGTGTCGGACAAAAAATGGTTATTAGTAGATTATTAAATGAATTGGTGAAATGGATATGAATGATTGGGTTATGCTGGTGACCGCCCTCGGTGGCATCGAGGGCATCAAGCAGCTTATTAAGTGGTGGATGTCGCGCAAGACCAATGCGCGTATTGAGGACGCACATGCTGATGTCGAGGAGTTCAAGGCATTACGGGAGTACAACGAGTTCCTGCAGAAGCAGCTTTCGGTGAAGGAACAGCGGTTTGTGGAGCAGACAGACCGGCTCCGTAAGGTGCAGGATGAGTTATTTACACTGAAGGAGGCTAATTCTGACTTGAAACTGGAACTGGCACTGAAACGGTGTGAGAGGAAGAAATGCGGTGACAGAGAACCGCAAAACGGCTACTGATTCGCGGAAAGGAAGGTGTTTCACAACGGCTCCCTTTCCCTTAATACTACACAACTTAAAGTTTAAACAAAGGCGTTTGCAAATATATTGTATTTTTATGTAAAACCAAAAATCAAGGAGGAAAATAAGAATGGCGAATGTGTATAAATTAGCGCCGTGGATTTTCAAATGGGAAGGCGGTTTTGTAAATGACCCTGACGATTTGGGAGGGGCTACGAATATGGGGGTTACTATTTCCACTTGGAAACAAGTAGGATATGATAAAGATGGTGATGGTGATATAGACGTGGATGACCTGCATCTGCTTACCCGTGAGGATGTCGTTAACCGGGTGCTCAAGCCGCATTATTGGGACAGATGGAAAGCTGACGATATTAAATCGCAATCAGTTGCTAATATATTGGTTGATTGGGTGTGGGCATCCGGTGCGCATGGGATAAAGATACCTCAACGTTTGCTTGGTGTAACAGTGGATGGAATAGTAGGTCCCAAGACCATTGCTGCGGTGAATGCCAGGAACCCGCGTGAGTTGTTCGACATGATTAAGATTGCACGGTTCGATTTCATCGAGGATATATGCAAAAAGCGTCCGGCGAACAATAAATTCAAACGGGGGTGGATGAATCGGATTAACGATTTGAGGTTCGAGGAATGAAAAAGTTACCGTGGATATTAATTGTACTGCTGCTTATAGCTTGTGTGGCGGCTTGGTTCCGTCCGCATGAGCAGTCTCCGGCAGAAGTTCGTGTAGAGACGAAGATAAAGACGGTTGTCAAGGTAGATACGATGCTTATCTCTGCGCCGATGGCTGTGTTCTGGCGTTTCGTGCCGGATGATACGACACGGATAGGTGATACCTTGCTTCATCGTAAGCAAGTAGTATATAGAGATAGTTCGTATCGTGCTGTGGTAAGTGGATATGTAGACCCTCGGCTGGATAGTATGACTGTGTATCCGAGAACGGTTTATCAGACGGTGACGAATGATATCTATCATCCGGTGGTTGTCAAGCCAAAGAAAAAGCGGTGGGGCTTTGGTTTGCAGGCTGGATATGGCTATCCGGGTGGTTTTTATGTCGGTGGTGGGGTGAGTTATAATTTGTTTATGTGGTAGAAAAAACATACCTTTGTTGCTGTAGTAGTTTTACTTATCATTCATTTGATAAGTGGCCCCGGCTTCCGTCGGGGCTTTTCATATTTATAAAAGAAATGGTATCTGCTTGTTTCAATGAAAACGGAATTGATAGAGAATATAGGTTTTACAGAGGAGGAATACAATGCCAGGACTTTGGGTGAGGGTGTTGCCTCCTTTGATGAATTCATAAATGCGATAGTCGCATTTGTGGAAGAAAGTGGCGGCAGTCTGGAGGATGCCGTTGATATGGCGAACGACGCGTATTTTCAATTATAAATGATTATATAAAGTAGCTATGGCAGAAGAAAGTAAATATGCTTACGACGAGGAATCCGTCAAGGCAATAATCGAATGGGTACAAACAGCCCGATTGCCTAAAGAGGTGGCATTAAGTGAGGCAGAACATATCTTTGACACCTCTCTGTATGTTAATGCGAATATATGCGATATTAAGCAGCATTAATTCATATCTATTGTGGGTGACATATCCCGGCTTTCGTCGGGGCTTTTTCGTTTGTGTGCCCTTTCTTTTATAAAATTCTCTCAAATCACGTAGGGAATTTCAGAAAAGCAGTTGTCTTTATAGTAGAATCCGGTATATAGTGTTAGTATAGTCCTTCTTTCAGCCATTGCAGTTTCTTTATACTGGATTTGCAGAATGTTCCAACATTGTGTGCTCTAATTGATTGTATATATTGAAAGGAACATGCTGGACCTCAGCTTTTATGCGGCTGAGGTTTTGTCGGAGACAAGAGTGCGTTGTTGAACGTGCGATGGAAATATGTGTTTAACCAAATTATTAGTTATGAAAAAAGAGTTTTGTATGGTAATTGCATTTGCTATGGCTTTAGCCGGGTTATTTATGCTTATGTTTATGTCATTTGATTAGTGAATGTCTGTTTGTTGACTGTTTTATAGAAGGGGCAGCTTATTCAGCTGCCTTGTTCCATTTCCCAGGAATTAAGTAATCCATATTGTGTAATTATTCCCCATGTGTGGTACTCAGTTCCACATATTTCCACACATAATTATTCCTTCTTGTTTTTATAATATGCTGATGTATAATGTATTATGTACTGATGTACATCATGGCATATCGTTTGTCCTATAGTTAATACAAAAACTATATTTATTTACTTAAAACTTACGATTATGAAAAAAGTATTGGTAGCATTAGCAATGGTTATGGGATTAGGCAGTTCAGTAGCATTTGCTTACGTGGTTTCTGGAACACAGTCTGTAGAGCAAACTCAGCAAAATCCTCAGGATGAGTTCACAAAAGTGGAAGTAAAAGACTTGCCTCAGGCAGTTATGAATGTCTTGGCTAAGGACTATGAGGGGGCTGTAATAAAGGAGGCTTTCATTTCCGAGAAAGAAACCGGTAAGATTTATAAGGTTGTGTTGACCATCACCAAGGAAAATCAATCCACTGAAGAAGTGACGGTACTTCTGAATGAAAAAGGAGAAACTGTAGAATGAATGGAAACTCTGTAGTGGTTCGGCATCCATCTACAGAGATGATTTGAGATACTTTTATGTCTATCTCGTTAATGCGAAAGGGGCGGCTGAATAGTCGCTCTTTTCGTTTATATTGTAATAATAGTTCGTTTCTTTTTTGTCAGAAATTCCTATTATAGAGGGTTGTTTTATACAAAATAATGTTTATATTTGTATTCTAATCCCTATTGTATTATGAATGACAAACAACAACTTCTAATTGATTGTATTTCCCTTCTTCCCGTTATAGGCATTCTGGTTTTGATAACTGTTGCCAATGACCAGCTTGTTACTATGGTTGCTGCCTATGTGCTTTGCGGAGAACTCTTATGTGTATTGGTTAGCAGGATATTAAATTTGTACTATATTGATGTGGCTTTTGTTTGGTTGGGTGGGATTATGCTTTGGTTGTGGTATTGGTTCTGGTTGGAGTCAAGCCATGTAGTGATGGAGATTGTGGAAAAGGCAGTTGAATGAATCGCTTCTTTTTCAGTAAAAATCCCCGTAGCGGCTCAACTACGGGGATGGTGTCAAATAACAGAGTATCAATATGAGATACTAAGTGAGCCTATTTTTTGAGATATGTCTTGTAGTGCATTGTTGAATGTCTGTAATTCTTCTTTGGTAAAGCGTGCCGGTTTCCCGTTTACCAGATTGCCATTTAACCTCTGATATAACCACGAACGGCTCTTGTTGAAATACTTTTTCGCAAGATAGCTTAGAGAAACTATTTCGGCAACTTCTTGTAATTGCAATTTGATTGCACTTTCTTCTATAACGTCCAGTTTCTTATCAATGTTCTGTAAGCGCTCTGATACAAAGTTGGCAATAGCTTTCTTGTCTTCTTCCGAATTGTACTTGGCTGCTATTTCTGTCATTTTGGTATAGAACTCTGGAGAGTCTGTACCAAGTAGTGGCTTTAATGCCAGTAATTCATCTTTCAGTGCCATATATTTATTTTTAGTGCCCTCTCCGGAGAGAGGGGCTTTGTTTTACTTCTTTTTTTCTAACTCTTTCAATATTTTGTCGATTGTCAGTAATCGGTCTAATCTTTTATCAATCTCTTTTTCTTGGTTAGTTCCGGTAACTTCGGCAATAAACCTTAGCTGGTCTAATTCTTTTTTGAGGAATGCTCTTTGTATAAGCAGGTCCTTTTTAATTTGTTCGTTACTCATGTTGATTACTTTTGTTATTTGACATTACAAAGATAATAATCTTTTGGTTATTAAACAACTATTGCATGAATTATTTTCGTTATTTCGCATATTTTTTCCATATTTGCAGTGCGTTACATACTTTTATTTGCGTCGGGTAGAACCTGACCGTTGGGCTACTGGTGATTGATTTTGCCAGTAGCTTATTCATATACGGTTCCGACCCCCGTGAGATAGCTTAATGGCATCCTGTATCCGACGTAAGTAGATATGTAACGCAACGGGAAAGCGGAACCGTTCTTTTTCCGCTTCTTATTCTTAATCCGGTTGCGTTATGGGTAAAACTGAATCATCCTTCCCGAAGCTCACGAAGTCCTTTATTGGTTACGGTCACTATCGGCTGACAGTCACGTTTTCCGATTGTGTGAAAACCGCGCTGACGGGAAATATGGACTTAATAGACCGCTTGAACTCCGACATAGAAAAGGAGAGGGAAGAAGCTACTATCGAGGCAATAGCTTTCGTCCAAGAACAATCACTTTAGACTGTCGAAGATTTTTCTCATTGCATCATCCGCATGTTTTCGCATGACCCTAAAATAGTTGAATATTGGTCTATTGGTTTTCATCGACTGGCCGATGCAGTATTCAAGTATTTCTAAGGAGATACCTAATTCAAATCCGTGCTGGACGAATGATTTACGGGCTGAATAATATATCACATGTTTCTTTATGCCAGCTATCTTGGCAAGTTCTTCCATTTTACGTGATACCACGGAGTAGCATTGCCCGAATGTTTTGTACTTGCCAAACACAAGCTTTCCGTTTTTTTGCATGTATTTGTTTATGATTTCTCTGGCTTCCGGTTGGATTGAAAATGCGGTTTTGCTTTCACCGCTTTTCTTGTTCTTTGTTTTCCGTCGGTAATATTCTATCCAATCTTTACGGAAATCAATGTCAAGCATATCTATAAGGTTGATTCCACCGAGGTAATAACTTAGCATAAATATGTCGCGTACTACACCTATGTTGTATTTGGGAATTTCCATATCCCGGATAGCTTTTACTTCGTCAATAGTAAGGTCTAGTTCACGAATATTAGCGGATGGCATTCGGCAGAACTCAAAAGGGTCAATCTCATATTTTACCATATTGTGCTTCTTTGCATAGTTGATAATCACTTTGAGTAATGTCAGATATATTTTGATAGTGGTAGGGGATAACCTCTTATCCTCAAGGTCCATCTCGAAATGCTTTATATTCCGAGGTGTAATCATAGAAAGTAATAAGTCACCTTGTGACTTAATGAAGGACTGGCAGGATAGCCTATATAACTTCTCTGATTTACTTCTTTTCTCTTCTGCGAGTTCAGATAGATAAGAATTCATAGCTGAGGAGAATTTGGCATTGGTATGGTCTTTCTTCTTGATGATGATTTCCCGGAGTTCGGAACATGAATATACATCCACATCATAGATGTTGTCTATGACTTTTTGGTAATGGTTGAGCAGGTTCCGGAGCTTCATGTTCATAGATGCAGCTTCGGGGTGATTGATAACTTGACCATCTTTAAATTGGGACAAGTCATCGATGATACAGTTTGTAGGAATGTATCTGGTACCGGAGTTGTGTGCCAGAGATATTCTTACTTTGTGCTTTCCGTTGATAAGCACTTTAGCTGGTACGATACAAAGTTTAAGTGTTGCCATCTTTTTGTTTAATAAAGTTGCGACAATTTGGTTATTAAAAAATACTGTCCGACAATTGTCCGACAATCAAATTTTGCAACCTGCTGCGAAGTGATGGAAATCTGCTTTTTCCGTAAGTACCTGATACACCTAAAATAAAAGCACTTCCAACGTTCGCTTACGGAGGAAGTGCTTCACACAAAAACTAAACTAGACTTAACTAAACTATTCTATTGGGGGAGTTTCACAACTCCTATCTGTTCGGTGCAAAGATAAAAAAACATATTTTAATATGCAAAAGGATTCTATAATAAATCGACGTTTTTTCCGATTTTATCGACGGATTGGTCGATTTTTTTAGCTTCTTTGGTCTAAAAATTCTTGAAAAGCTTGTTTATAGCTGTCACTTATCGGGATGTAATTCTTTCCGAACACGATGCGGCCACGGTCTATAATACGTATTTTATTCTTCTGAACAATGTAGGAACGGTGGACGCGCATGAAACGCGAGGCAGGCAGAAGTTCCTCCATTGCCTTCATGCTCATGAGAGACAGGATAGGCTTGGGAGAATCCTCCTCGTAGATTTTGAGATAGTCTTTTAGCCCCTCTATGTACAGAATTTTACTCAATTCGATTTGCACCAGCTTATACTCGCTCTTTACGAAGATGCTCTGAATCTGAATCTCTTCCTTGGACTGTTGCAGCAATTCAAACCATTGCACAGCCTTGTTGGCAGCCTGCAGAAAGTCGACGTAGGAGATGGGTTTCAGCAGGTAGTCCAGCGCATTGACTTTGTAGCCGTCTATGGCATACTGGTCGAAGGCGGTGGTAAAGACAATACGGGTGCCGGAATCGACCATCTTCGAAAATTCCAGTCCGTTCAGTTCGGGCATCTGGATGTCGAGGAAAAGCAGGTCGATGTGCTTCTCGGGCAACTCCTTGATGGCTTGTACGGCACTGGAGTATTTACCGACCAACTCCAGAAACGGGGTCTTGTTGACGTAGCTTTCCAGCAACCCTAGGGCGAGGGGCTCGTCGTCTACAATGGCGCACTTCAGATTCATATCTTTATAATTAAAATAGATTTATACTCTTTCATGTCCTCACTCACTCCTTGCTGCCAGTCGTAATGACCGGGATAGGTCAGCTCCAGACGCTTGCGCACCTGTTCCAGGCCGATGCCGCTTCCGCTTTTATCTGCCACGCTTTTGGGATGATAGCTGTTGGTTATTTCGCAATGTATCTCTCCGGGGCTTTCACTGAAGTGGATACGGATAAAGCTGGGCTCAGTGGGGGAGATGCCATGCTTGAAGGCATTCTCTATGAGGGAAATAAAGATGAGCGGAGCTATTTCCGTACGGCTGTCCGGTCGGACGTCTATCTTTGTTTCCACACGGACGTTGGCAGAGAGGCGGATGCGCATTAGTTCGATGTAGTTGCGGATGAAGTCCATCTCCTTGTCCAGGGTGACGAAGTTCTGCTGATTGTCATACAGCACATGGCGCAGCAGTCGGCTCAGTTCCTGCACGGCAGTCTGTGCCTTGTCGGCATCGAAGGCGATGAGGGCGTAGATGTTGTTCAGCGTATTGAGCAGGAAGTGCGGGTTGAGCTGGTTGCGCAGGTTCTTCAACTCGGATTCCGTGCGGCTTTTCTCGGCTTCGCGGCGGGCGGCGTCCATCTGCGCCCAGCGGCGGCTCAGCTTGATGGCAGCGCTGAGGCCGGCGGTGAGAATCATGGTCGAGACGTCGCGCAAGATGAATATCCATTTGGGAGGCCCCATGTGCTGACCGTCATCATCGCCGCGCATATGGTTTTGGAATGTGTATTCTTGCCAAAGGTGGGCGCCGGTGGTAATGCAGATGATGAGCAGTGTGTTCAGCAGGAGATACTGCCGGATGCGTCCCTCGAACAAGTAGCGGGGAATGAGGAGGCAGTAGTTGATGTAGAATACAAGGAAGAATGAGAGGGTACTGCTGCTACCGTGGCGCAGATAGTCCGCAAGGCTGATATTGAAGCCGCTGCGTGTCATCATCAGAAAGGGGAAACCGATGACGATACCCCAGACAATGATGTGTATCAGGGTTTCGATGCCGCGGCGGCGTGGGTTAGGGAGCTGTTGTTTCATCATGATACAAAGATACGGATTTTAGGTGGATATTGGAAATATCCGCTGCCTGCGAAGCAAATCTCTGTTCGCAGGTTGCGGATAAGCGTTTCCAGGTTGCGGATATGTATCCCAAGCTTGCGGATGTCTATCCCAAGGCTTGGGATAGAGATTATCCTTGGTTTCGCATAACTTTTTTCCCTATTGCCGGAAACTTTTTTCCTAATACTTAAGAACTATTTGGCTAACTTCCGGCAAGGGAGAAAAGGTTATTCGTAGCGTATGGCCTCTATCGGGTCGAGGTCCGCAGCTTTCTTGGCGGGATACCAACCGAAGAACACTCCGGTGACGGTACATACGGCGAAGGAGAGGAATACACTCCACGGCTGGATGAAGATGGGCCAGTGGGCAACGCTCTTCACTATCCAGCTGGCTCCGCATCCGATGATGACGCCGATGATGCCTCCGGTGATGCTGATGAGGATAGCTTCGATGAGGAACTGGCTCAAGATGTCGACACCGCGGGCGCCTACACTCATGCGCAGGCCGATTTCGCGCGTGCGTTCCGTCACCGATACGTACATGATGTTCATAATGCCGATGCCGCCCACTACGAGCGAAATGCCGGCTATGCAGGCAAGCAGCGTGGTCATCAGGTCGGTGGTGGAGTTCAGCATGGTGCTGAGTTCCTGCTGGCTGCGAATGGTGAAGTCGTCGTCGTCACTCTCCTTCAGCTTGTGGTTGCGGCGCAGTATCTCGGTGATTTCGTCGGTGGCATTGTCCGTCATGTCCTCGGTGAGGGCGGAGGCGAAGATGCCGCTAAGGTAGGTCTGTGCCAGCAGGCGTTTCATCACGGTGCTGTAAGGGGCAAGCACTACGTCGTCTTGGTCCATGCCCATGGAGTTGTAGCCTTTGGACTTCAGCACGCCCACCACGCGGAAGGGCACTTGGTTGAAGCGGATGATACGTCCCACGGGGTCCTCTCCGCCGGGGAAGAGGTTGTCTTGGATGGTCTTTCCGATGACACACACCTTGGCAGAGGTCTGTATGTCGGCTTCGGTAAACATCTCGCCGTTCTCCACGCTGAGCTGCCGGATTTCGAGATAGTCCGTGCCTACACCACTCACGGAGGAGGGGTAGTTATTGTTGCCTGCGATGAGCTGCCCGCTGGAGGAGACATTGGGGCTGACGGCAGCCAGGAAGTTGGTTTCGTTGCGCAGGGCTTCGTAGTCGGTCAGCTTCAAGGTCTGCATGGCGCTGGGGTCTTGGCGGACACCGCCGCGCATGTCGGCACCGGGGTGAATCATAATCATGTTGGAGCCCATCTCGGAGATTTGCGCCTGGATGCTTTTCTTCGAACCTTGTCCGATGGCAAGCATCGTGATGACGGACGCCACGCCGATGATGATGCCCAGCATGGTGAGGAATGCGCGCAGCTTGTTGTTGTTCAAGGCACGCAGGGCTATTTTGAAAAGGTTTGTTCCGTTCATATCGTTTTAATGGAAAGTTTAAAATTAATCCCTAATCCTTAATCCCTTATCCCTCATTCCTCCTCCTGCTTAGGCAATGCTGCCAGAGCTTCGGCTGCATTCTGGATTTGGGTGTTGATGGTATCGTCCTTGATTTGTCCGTCGCGCAGCACGATGTTGCGGCTGCTGTACTGGGCTATTTCGGGGTTGTGGGTGACGAAGATGATGGTGCGTCCTTCGGCATGCAGCTTTTGGAACAGTACCAGAATCTCGAAAGAAGTACGGGTGTCCAGGTTGCCCGTGGCTTCGTCCGCCAGGATAACGGCAGGATTGTTTACCAGGGCACGGGCGATGGCTACGCGTTGCATCTGACCGCCGGACATCTGATTGGACTTATGTTCCAGTCGGTCGCCCAGCCCCACGGCTTGCAGGGCTTCGATGGCACGTCTCCGCCTTTCGGAAGCCGAGACGGAGGAGTTATACATCAGCGGTAGCTCCACATTTTCCACGGCAGTGGTTTTGGGCAGCAGGTTGTAACTCTGGAATACGAAGCCGATTTTACGGTTGCGTAGTACGGCGCGTTGAGGCTTGCTCATGGTGCGTACGGAGATACCGTCCAGCAGGTATTCGCCGCTGGTGGGCGTGTCCAGGCAGCCGAGGGTATTCAGCAAAGTCGACTTCCCGGAGCCCGATGTACCCATGATGGTGACAAACTCGCCTTCACGGATGGTGAACGAGACGCCGCGCAGGGCATGCACGGTTTCGTCCCCTACCTGGAAGTTGCGTTTGATATTTTGAAGTTCAATGACTGCTTTATTCATAATTCTTTTCTTTGTATTATTTTCCGCTCTTCTTCTTACTTCCCGGAGGGCCAGGCATGAACGGACTCTTCTCACCGCCGGGAGCTTCCTGGCTCATGTCCGGAGCGCCGCTACCGGGCATGCTGCCGATGTTGGCTTCGGTCACCACTACGGTACCTTCGTTAATGCCGCTGATAATTTCCGTGTTGACTCCGTTGGAGATACCTATCTTCACCGGATGGGCGGTAAAGGTATTGCCTTCGCGGGTCCAGAGTTTATGTTCCCCTTCGCAATCCTTCACAATATCGTTGTCTCCGATAAGCGGTTTTTCGGGGTTGAAGCGCAGGGCACGGGCAGGAGCGCACAGTACGTCTTTGCGGTCGAGAGTGAAGATGGTGACGTTGGCTGTCAGGCGTGGTTTCAGTTTCAGGTCCGGGTTGTGGGCAGAGATGACTACTTCGTAGGTCACAACCGTGCTGGTGCTGGTGCTCGACGTGCTGCTTGAGCTGGCATCTCCCAGACGAATTTGTGTGACCACTCCTTCGAACACGTCATTCGGGTAGGCATCTACGGTAAACGTGGCGCGCTGTCCCTCTTCCACACCGCCTATGTCCGCTTCGTCCACGTCGGCCACAACCTGCATCTGCGTCAGGTCGGCAGCGATGGTGAACAGTGTCGGTGTCTCGAAGCCGGAAGCCACGGTCTGTCCTGCTTCCACGTCGCGGCTGATGACTACACCGTCGATGGGAGAGGTGATGGTGGCGTAGGAGAGGTTGCGTTCAGCCTTTGCCAGTGATGCCTGGCTGCTTTCGTAGTTGCTCTTGGCCTTCTCGTAGTTATAGACGGACTGCTCATAGTCCGTGGCGGCGATGAGCTGCTTTTCGTTCAGCGTCTTGTTGCGCTCGTAGAGTTTTTTCTGGTACTCGTATTCGGCCTTTGCACCGTTGTAGGCGGCGCGTTGCGAGGCAAGTTCGCTTTGCAGTGTCACGCGGTCCATCTCGGCAATGAGTTGGCCTTTGGTTACTACGGAATTGTAGTCTACATGAATCTTGTCGATGATACCGCTCACCTGGGTACCCACTTCCACTTCCGTCACCGGTTCGATGGTCCCCGTGGCGGTTACGGATTCGGAAATCTCGCCTTTATGGATGGTTGCTGTGGCGTAGGTCACCTTGTGCTTGGCCTTGGCACCACCGAAGAGCCATACGCCGCCGCCCACTATGATTACGGCAGCTACGGCAATGAGGATGATTCTTTTTTTGTTCATATATATATAAGGTATTATAATTCGATTTTTTCTCCTTGATAAAACTTCAGTAGCTGCATATTCAGTATGGCCATGTATTTGGCTTGCAGTGTCTCCTGCTGTGCGCTGAGCAGATTGCTTTTCTCAGTCAGCAGTTCTACGGTATTCTTCATGCCCAGGTTGAACTGCTCTTGAATCAGTTCATAGCTGGTCTGCGTACTTTTCAGTTTCTCTGTGGCGGCGGCGTAGCGCTGCTGGGCGCTGTTGGCATCGAGCCAGAGGGTTTCGATGGTCTTGTACAGCGTTTTTTGGTCGTCCAGCAGGTCCAGTTCGCTGGTCTGCTTCTGAATCTTGGCTTTCTCTACGGCACTCTTGGTCTGCCGGTTGCTGAAGATAGGCACGCTTACGGTGAAGCCCAGCGAGTTGTTCCAGTTCTGTTTGACTTGCTCGCTGAAGGTGAAGTCATTGCCGTTGGCATGGCTGGTTCCGATGCCGGCGCTGAGGCTCAGCGTAGGCAGATAGCCAGCGCGGGCAATTTTGATGTCGAGGTCGGATGTTTGTATATTCAGTTTGCCGGCTTCTATTTCCGGACGGAGCACGAGGGCAGAACGGTAAACGTCCGTTTTGGTGGGCAGGGGTGCCAGTACGTTTTCCGTGCCGAGTGTGGGGATGTAGAGGTTCATCTCGGATTCGCCGTCCAGTTCCAGGAGTTGTTTCAGTTGTAGTTTGTAGTCTTGCAGGGTGGCTTGTGCTGTCACCAGCTGGTACTTGTCGGTACTCACTTGCGCTTCCAGTTGTGCCAGGTCGCTTTTGGCTATGCTTCCTGCTTCGAGAAGTTGGCGGGCGCGTTCGCATTCGGCCTGGCTCACTTCCAGGGTCGATTCGTTCACTTTCACGGCTTCGGCGGCGTAGAGTATCTGTACGTAGGTTTGTGCGATACTTTCTTCGATGCTGTTCTCGCTCTGTGCTACGCTAAGTTCGGCAATGCGGTTGTTCAGTTGCTGTTGTTTGATGGTGTTGAGGCGTTTCCCGCCGTTGTAGAGGGTCCAGTTGGCATCGATGCCGTAGCTGCCGTTATAGGAAGTCTTGCTCTGGCTGCTGGTGATGTTGTCGCCGTCAATGATGGTGTTTGTCTCGCTCTTCGGGCGATTCACGACACGCTGGCTCACATTGGCCGAAAGGCTGGGGAAGAGGGCGGCCCGGGCGGTTTTTACATCTACCTGGGCACTTTCCGCGTTGAGGCGGTTCTTGCGGATGGTGATGTTTTGCTGCAAGGCATAGTCGATGCACGCTTGCAAGTCCCATTGGGTGGGCAGGCTGTCGGCTGGCTGCTCGGAACTGCCGGGTATCTGCGTGGAAGTGCCGTTTTGGGCGGCCACTCCCATGCAGCTTGCCATACATAGCGCTATCACTGTCAATCTTTTTACGTTCGTCATATCTTCGTTATTCTATGGTTTTACATTTGCAAATGTAGTGGGGTGGAGAAAGGATTGCAAAAGTGATAGACGTTGAGTGAATTTTCCTCGCCTAAAATCTTTTTTGTACCGATGAATGGGAGAAGTCTTTTTTCTGTTCAACTTTTCACCTTTTTATTTGTTCTTTATATAAAAGTATTTTATATTTGTAATCATTATAATTTTATCGGCATGAAACAGACTGCGGTAAACATTTGGCGTTTTTATTTGGAAGGTTTTCGAAGTATGACGTTAGGGCGTACTTTGTGGCTTATCATTCTTGTGAAGTTGTTCATCATGTTTTTCATTCTCCGCCTTTTCTTCTTCCCACGGTTTCTGAATACCCCCGTGGTGGGCGATGACAAGGAAGGCTATGTCAGTAATGAGCTTATCCATCGGAGTCTGGGCGACTAAACACGGAGACACAGAGTTTATTTCCTTGCCCTTATAAATTCTCCGTGTCTCTCTGTTCTTACCCGATAACTTAAAAACTTAATAACTCATAACTTATAACTCATAACTTGATTCTTATGCTTGGACACATTGACACTTCCCTGATTGACTGGTCGAGAGCCCAATTTGCCTTGACCGCCATCTATCACTGGATTTTTGTGCCGCTGACACTTGGACTGGCGGTAATTATGGGCATCATGGAGACAGCGTACTACCGTACGGGTGACGAATTTTGGAAACGTACTGCCAAATTCTGGATGAAGATTTTCGGTATCAACTTTGCTATTGGTGTGGCAACCGGTATCATTCTGGAATTTGAATTCGGTACGAATTGGAGTAATTACAGTTGGTTTGTGGGCGACATCTTCGGTGCGCCGCTTGCCATCGAGGGTATTTTGGCTTTCTTTATGGAAGCAACGTTTATCGCCGTCATGTTCTTCGGCTGGGATAAGGTGAGCAAGCGTTTCCATCTGGCATCTACTTGGCTCACGGGGCTGGGCGCCACGATTTCTGCCTGGTGGATTCTGGTTGCCAATGCGTGGATGCAGAATCCCGTAGGTATGGAGTTCAATCCCGATACGGCACGCAACGAGATGGTGGACTTCTGGGCTGTGGCAACTTCGCCGATGGCTGTCAATAAGTTCTTCCATAGCGTGCTGTCCGGCTGGGTGCTGGCTGCCGTGTTTGTAGTAGGTGTAAGCTGCTGGTATCTGTGGAAGAAGCGCGAGAAGAAATTTGCGCTGGCAAGTGTAAAGATTGCTGCATGGGTAGGTCTGTGTGCCGCCGTGCTGTCTGCCTGGACGGGCGATGGCTCAGGCTATCAGGTGGCGCAAAAGCAGCCGATGAAGCTGGCTGCTATGGAAGGCTATTATGAAGGGCGGCAAGGTGCCGGATTAGTAGCGTTCGGGCTGCTGAATCCTGCCAAGCAGACGCCGCAGGACGGAGTAGACCCATTCCTTTTCCGTGTGGAAATCCCTAAGATGCTGTCGTTGCTTGCCGAGCGCAAGATGGATGCTTTTGTTCCCGGCATCAATGACCTGCTGAAAGGCGGATACCCGTTGAAGGACGGTACTGTAGCGCTTTCAGCAGAGGAGAAAATAGAAAAAGGAAAAACGGCTATCGGTGCGTTTGCCGCCTATCGTGCAGCCAAGGCTGCGGGCAATGAGGCGGATGCAGAGGTGGCTGCCAAAGTGTTGAAAGATAATGTAGCCTATTTCGGTTACGGTTATATCAAGGACGTGAACGAGCTGGTGCCCAATGTGCCCCTTACGTTCTACATGTTTCGTGTGATGGTGATGTTGGGTGGATACTTCATCCTCTTCTTTATTGTGGTGCTGTTCCTGGCCTATAAGAAAGACTTGTCGCGGATGCCATGGATGCATTGGGTGGCTATGCTCACCATTCCGCTGGGCTATCTGGCCGGACAAGCCGGATGGGTGGTTGCCGAGTGTGGTCGTCAGCCGTGGGCCATCCAAGATATGCTGCCCACGAGTGCCGCCATCTCTAAGCTGGATGTAGGCTCCGTGCAGACCACGTTCTTTATTTTCCTGGTACTTTTCACTGTCATGCTGATTGCTGAGGTGGGAATTATGCTGAAGGCTATTCGCAAAGGTCCTGAAACCGAAACGCACACACCGTCACATAACTCATAACTTATAACTCATAACTCACAATGAATGCTTATATATTTCTTCAACACTATTGGTGGTTTGTAGTCTCCTTGCTGGGAGCACTACTGGTATTCCTGCTGTTCGTGCAGGGAGGTAATTCGCTTCTGTTCTGTCTGGGGAAGACGGAGGAGCAGAAGAAGATGATGATTAATTCTACGGGACGGAAGTGGGAGTTCACGTTTACAACGCTTGTCACGTTTGGAGGCGCGTTCTTTGCTTCGTTTCCGTTGTTCTATAGTACCAGTTTCGGAGGAGCTTATTGGTTGTGGATGATTATTCTGTTCAGCTTTGTGTTGCAGGCTGTCAGCTACGAGTTTCAGTCGAAGGCGGGAAATCTGCTGGGCAAGACAACGTATCGCACGTTCTTGGTGATAAACGGAGTGGTAGGTCCGGTATTGCTGGGTGGGGCAGTGGCCACGTTCTTCACGGGGTCTAATTTCTATATCAATAAAGGGAATATCGCAGATGCGGCAATGCCGGTTATCAGTCAATGGGCTAACGGCTGGCATGGGTTGGATGCGTTGCTTAATCCGTGGAATGTGGTGCTGGGGCTGGCTGTGTTCTTCCTGGCACGTATCTTGGGAGCGCTTTATTTTATTAATAATATCAATGAGGATGATTTGGTGAAACGCTGCCGCCGGGCACTTTGGGGAAATACGGCGTTGTTCCTGGTATTCTTCCTGGCCTTCGTCATCCGCACGCTGCTTGCCGACGGCTATGCTGTACGCCCGGAAACGGGAGAGGTGTTCATGGAACCTTACAAGTATCTGACGAACTTCCTGCAGATGCCGGTAGTGCTGCTTGTATTCCTGGTTGGTGTGGTGGCTGTGCTCTGGGGCATTATCCGCACGCTGTGGAAGCCGGCATTCGACAAGGGTATCTGGTTTGCCGGTGCAGGGACGGTGCTTACGGTATTGGCACTGCTGCTTGTGGCAGGCTATAACAATACGGCCTATTATCCTTCTACCCACGACCTGCAAAGCTCACTCACGTTGGCAAACAGTTGCTCGAGCCAGTTCACACTGAAGGTTATGGCTTATGTCTCTATCCTTGTTCCTTTCGTTCTTGCCTACATCTTCTACGCTTGGCGCAGTATCGACAATCGCAAGATTGATGCGAAGGAGATGGAAGAGGGAGGACACGCGTATTAATTAAAAATTAAGAATTAAGAATTAAAAATTAAAGGAGGATGTGTCATCTGTATGCTATTAACTGTTTTGATACATCCTCTTCTTATTCTTTTGTCCGCTTCTCATTTAGCTGGAATTTGGGTACCAGTTTCATCAATCGTAGAATCTGTCCTTGCCTTTTCTTTATGTAAGGGGAGGGGTGTGCTGAGTCGAAGCGTATGGGGTTGGGCAATGTTGCCGCTATTAGTGCGCACTGTCCGGCAGAGAGCTTGGCTGCTGTAGTCTTGAACTTGTATTTGGCGGCAGCTTGTGCGCCATAGATGCCTTTTCCCATTTCGATGGAGTTGAGATAGACCTCCATGATACGTTCTTTGGACCAGAAGAATTCTATCAGTACGGTGAAGTAGACTTCCAGTCCTTTACGTACCCAGGAAGACTGGGGCCATAGGAATACATTCTTTGCCGTCTGCTGGCTGATGGTGCTTGCGCCCCGTTTCCGTTTTCTTGTTTCATTCTCCTTTATCGCTTTCTGTATCTCGATGAAATCGAATCCGTTGTGTGTGGCAAACCGGTTGTCTTCCGAGGCAATGACGGCCATAGGCAGGTGAGGGGATATCTTGTCGGAAGATACCCAAGTGTGGTGCCAGCATGGACTTTCACCCTTAAAGACCTGTTGCACGCTGCGAATAACCATCAGTGGCGTGATGTAGACGGGTACAAAACGATAAGCCACTACCGCTAGGATAGTGGAAATAAAGAAGAATAATATGATGTTGCGGAGGAACCGCAAAGGCTTCGGGAGTTTCATGGAGAGAGTGCCAATGTGATTAATGTGTTAATGTGCCAATATGCATATTGGCACATTAACACATTAATCACTTTACCATATTAATTAGCTGCCTCCGCATTCTTAATCATCTGTTCGCTGGCATACATATATACCTCTACGCGTCGGTTCTGGTCGGCAGACAGACTTTCGTCGTATTCGTTGTATCCCACGCCTTCCACTTTCTTGAACTGGGCCGGAGATACGCCGCAATCCTGCAAATAGTTCTCTACGGCATAGGCGCGGTTCTTGGAAACTTTCATATTGGCTTCGTAAGTACCCACTTTGTCGGTATGGCCGATGATGGCGATATCGGTTGTCGGGTCTTCCTTCAGAATCTGTGCGAGTTCGCGCAGGGAAGCCTTTGCCTCGTTGCTCAGTGCTGCGGAGTTGAAGCCGAAAAGAATACCTGCCGCAAAGGATACTTTGACAGCCGGCAAGCCGTTGGCATCCGTCACCTGCTCCACTTGGGCGCCTTCAATCTTGGCAGCTTCGGCAGCCTTCTTGTCCATCTTGTGTCCGATGGCAACGCCGGCACCCGTACCTACTGCAGCACCTACCGCAGCTCCAATGGCTGCCCCCTTGCCTTTACCTATCAGTCCGCCGATAATGGCACCTGCTGCTGCACCGGAGCCACCGCCGATTATTCCACCTTTGGCCTTGTTGTTCATTGTGCCGCAACTGCCCAGCAGCAATGCGCCGCACAAAAGTAATACTGTAAATTTCATCTTCTTCATAACTCTTTTTCTTTAAAAGTTGACTTTATCTTTAATGTTGCAAATTTATGTATATAATAACCATATTCTTCTTTCTAAAGTTCGCCAGTTCTGTCCTTTTTTAGAGAATTTTCCTTTTGATGAGGACGAACCAGGCTGTCAGTATAAGACCTTTGGCAACGGTCGTTCCACTTACTGCCCACCAGATGGCATCCACTCCCATACCCATGTGCACCAGCAATAACGCCACCGGAATACGCATGTAATTGCATCCGATGCTGACAATGGCAGGCGGCACTGTCCGTCCCAGTCCGTAGAACACGCCCTGCATGGTAATTTCCATCATCATGAACATTTGCGAATAGCCGTCGATGCGGAGGAAATCTCCACCCACACGGTAGGCTTCGGCCTCGGGTACGAAGATAGAGAACACCTCGCTGCCGAAGAAGATGAACAGTAGTGAGCAGAGGCTTCCGAATACGCCCGTCATCCACATGGTGGTGCGCCATGCTTGCTTCACGCGCGACTTCTGCCCCGCGGCATAGTTCTGGGCGATGAACGTGCTCAGCCCCGTGGAGAATCCTTGCGAAGTATTCCAGGTGATGGCCTCGATTTGTCCACCGGTGGTGAATGCCATCAGTCCGATGTGTCCTCCCTGCTCCGAGGCGGTGCGCGAGAGGAACATATTGACGAAGGCAAATAGCGTGTTCAGCGTAGCCACGGGCAGCCCGAGCTTGAAGATGCGCCGGGTGTACTTCTTTTTCAGCGGAACGATAAAGGAGAAACCTCCGAGCACGGCGCTTTTCCCCCGGAGTTTGTAGACGAAGATGCCGAATACTGTAGCTTCGGAAAGCCATGTGGCAAGTGCCGCGCCCACTGTTCCCCAACCGAAGCCGAAGATGAACAGAGGGTCGAGGACGATGTTCATTATCAGTCCCGTCCCGCTGATGTAGAACGGAATCTTGCTTCGTCCTGCCGCGTTGTAGATGCCCGTAAAGGCAGCGGAGAGAAAGATGAAAGGCAGTCCCGTCGACACGATGCGCAGATAAGTCACGGCGGCGTCCGTGATATGCTGTTTCAGCTCGAAGATGTTCAGGATGGGGCGGGCGAAAAGAAAGAGCAGGCCTCCCCAGCAGACGGAGATGAGCAGGGCAATCGTAATGTTGTGCGAGGCAAAGCTGCGTGCGTCCTCTTCGCTGCGTGCACCGATGGACTGGCCTACGCTGACTTCGGCGCCCACTTTATTGAGCAAGGCGATGGAGCCGGACATCCACGTCAGTATGCCTACCGCACCTACTGCAGCCATGGACTCACTGCCCAGACGCCCTACCCATGCCATGTCCGTCAGGCTGTAGGCCATCTGGATGAACGAGGTGGCCATGATGGGCATTGCCAGCGTGAAAAGCTGGCGGTTGATGGGGCCTTGTGTCAGATTCTTTGTTCCTTGCACGTTGACGGGTTTTTAGGTAAACAATGTGTTGCTCATCCCCTTTTCCGCTTTCTGCGGAGACGGTGGCGGCGTTTCTGCTTGTACTTTCGTATCTTGGCATATACCAGCCAGATGAAGAGCAGACCGAAAACGGCGAAGATGAGCAGCACGATGCCTGTGTTGAGATTGTCACCTTTCACGCGGCTCCACATCTCGAGCACTAGTTCCGTGCGGTCGCCGAAGTCGCGTATCATGGCGCAGCGTTCCACTACTCGGCGGTCAGGATATTGTACCGGGTCTATCTGCAGGCTGTCGGCTCCGGGCAGGGGGCCGAAGAAGTAGCTGAGGTCGGAGTGCACGTCGAGCGTGGTATCGGTCTTGGCCTCCATGATTTCCGGTGTGGCTACGGCGCTGACGTAGCCGATGGCATCCATGTTGCGCAGTGCCACGGAAGGCTGGCAGAGGTAGTTGATGAAATAGCTTGCCGCCTTCACGTTGCGGGCGTAGCGGGGGATTACCCAGCCGTCGTACCAGATGTTGCTGCCTTCGCAGGGGACGGTGTAGTCCAGTTCCACACCCACGGCATCGGCCTCCTCGATGGCCCAGACGGCGTCGCCGCTCCAGGTGAAGTTAATCCACGCCTTGTTCTTGGTCATCATTTCCTTGCCGAAGTCGGCTTCCCAGCCGGCGATGTTGGGTTTCATCTCCTTGAGGCGTTGCTCGGCCAGGGCGATGGCCTGCGGGGAGTTGTCGTTCATCAGTTGCTCTACGGTGACGGTGCTGTCGGCCAGCTCCCGGGCGTGGGCGTAGATGATGGCGGTACCGTAGGCATCGCGGTAGCTGTCCTTCATCAGTATTTTGCCGCGGTTTTTGGAGTCCCAGAGGATGTCCCATGTGCCGGCCTCTTCGGCGGTAATAAACTTTTTGTTGAAGAGGATACCAGCGGTGCCCCACATGTAGGGCACGGCATAGTCCTCGGTCTGGCGTTCCGGTTGCGAGGTCTTGTTCAGCTCGTGGCGAATGTAGGGCGACACGTTGGGGATGTAGTCCGGCGTGTGGCCGAAGTTGCGGTCGATGGGTAGCAGGAGGTCTTTGCGAAGCATGCGTTCGATGATGTACTCCGAGGGGCATACGACGTCGAAGTCCTCGTGCCCGCGCTCAATTTTGGTGAGCATGATTTCGTTGATATCGAACACCTGGTAGATGATACGGAGGTCTTCGCCCGTCTGCTGCTTGTACCAGTCGGGAAATTCGGCAAGCACATCTTCATCGATGTAGTCCGCCCAGTTGTATATCTTCAGTACACGGCTGCGCTCTTCTGTGGAGTTTCCACAAGAAGAGAGGGATGCGATACAGCACAGTAGAATCAGTATGTTTATTATCCTTTTCATCATCTTGTTCTTGACAATTGATAACTTATAACTCATCACTCACATCAATCGTTTTTCGTCCGTTCGGCCCGCTTGTTGATTACAATCAGCAGCACCAGCACCGTCACGAAGATGATGGTGGAGAGTGGCCGCAGTTCCGGCGTCAGTCCACCTTTGCGCGCATCGGCGTAGATGTAGGTGGAGAGCGTTTCCAGCCCCTGGTTGCCGATGGTGAAGATGGTCACGGCAAAGTCGTCGATGGAGAGCGTGAAAGCAAGGATGAATCCGCTTATCATACCCGGAAATATCTCCGGAAGAATAACCTTGCGCAGTGCTTGGAACGGTGTGGCGCCCAGGTCGAGTGCCGCCTCGTAGACATTCTGGTTCATCTTTTTGAGCCGGGGCATTACGCTGAGCACCACGTAGGGCGTGCAGAAAGTGATGTGTGCCAGTACCACTGTGGTGAATCCTTGCGATATGCCGAAGCTGACGAACAGCAGGAACAGCGACACACCGGTGATAATGTCTGCATTCATCATCGGGATGGCATTGGCGAAGTTCATTACCTGCCGTGTGCGCGAGCGCAGATTGAAGATGCCGATGGCTGCAATGCTGCCCAGCGCCGTACTGGCGGTGGCGGCAAGCAGGGCAATGGCGAATGTGTTCCAGATGGCATTTATCAGCGAGTGGTGCATCCCGCCCGTAAACAAGGAGCTGTACAGCTTGGTGGAGAATCCCGTCCAGTTGCCCAGCACCTTTGCCTCCGTGAAGGAGAATATCATAATAATTAAGATGGGCGAGTAGAGCAACGCCAGCAGCAGCCACAAGTAGCCGCGGGTTAAGATTCGTGTCATCATATCACACCTCCGCTTTCATTCGATGCCCCGTCCTCCTCGTTGGTAAAGAGGATGGTGATGCCTATCAGCAGCAGCATGATGAGCGAGAGGGCGGCACCGTAGTTCCACATTCCGTTGTAAATATTCTCTTGCACCGTGGTGCCGAACAGTTTGATGTTGTTCATTGTTAGCAACTCGGCAATGGCAAAGGTAGAAACCGTAGGCATAAACACCATCACTATGCCGCTCATCACTCCCGGCATGGAGAGCGGCAGAATCACCTTGCCGAATACGCGGGTAGGAGAGGCTCCCAAGTCCTGCGCAGCCTCAATCAGATTGTGGTCCATCTTCTGAAGAGTGTTGTAAATGGGGTATATCATGAACGGCAGGAAGTTGTAGACCATACCGAACACAAGGGCACCTTCGCCCAGCGGCAGGTTCAGGAAGTCGAACAGCGCCACTGTGGCAAGCGTACGTATCAAGATATTCACCCACATGGGGAGGATGAACAGCACCACCATGGTGCGTGAGGTGTTGAATTGCTTCTGGCTCAGGATATACGCTGCCGGATAGCCCAGCAGCAGGCAGACCAGCGTGGTGATAACGGCTATTCCGATGGAGTAGACAAACGTGTTCATCGCTTCGGGGTGCATCATGAACTTGCGGAAGTTGGCCAGCGTAAACGCTCCCCCTTCGTCCGTAAAGGCATAGAGCACGATGAGCAGCAGCGGTACTATGACAAATACAAGCAGAAACAGCGCGTAGGGTACCGTCCAGTTGCGCCGGCGCATGAAGAAATGGGATAACTTATTGAGCACTTCCTTCCTTATTAAGAGATTGAACAATCCGTATATTTTGAGGGGCGATGGTGATACCTACGCGGTCGCCGTCGTCCCACACGTCGTTGGTGTCGACAAAGATGTCTTCGTCCCAGTCCGTAAACACGGTCAAGTGGTAATGGTTCCCTTTGTAGAGTATGAATTTCACTTCACCCGTCAGTCGGCCGTCCTCTTCGTTGTCTTCGAGGATGACGTGCTGGAAGTCTACTTCCACTTGCACGGCGCTGCCCGGCTCGATGCCCTGCACGGGGAGGCACTCGAAGTTACAGCCCAGGAAGTCTACGTGCGTCTCGTCCACCAGCTTTCCCTCGAAGGTGTTGCAGGTGCGTTCCTTCTTCATCACGTGGATGTCGAAGGGTTTCACCAGCAGGCCGACTTCGCGTCCTGCCTCGAAGGCATGGTAGTCCTGCACCATCAGCTCGTAGCCTTCGCGCGTCTGCACCAGCATTTCGTAGTGTACGCCTTTAAAGATGCAGCTGGTTACGGTCCCCGTCAGCTGTGCGGCGTCGGATACATCGAAGATGTAGATGTCTTCGGGGCGAATCACTACGTCTACCTGCATCTGCTCGCCAAATCCCGTGTCCACGCATTCAAATTCGTGTCCGCAGAAGGTGACGGCTTTATCCTTTATCATAACTCCGTTCAAGATGTTGCTTTCACCAATGAAGTCTGCTACGAAGGAGTTGATGGGTTCGTTGTAGATGTCCGTCGGCACGCCTATTTGCTGGATGCGTCCTTCGCTCATCACGACGATGGTATCGCTCAAGGTCAGTGCCTCTTCCTGGTCGTGGGTCACATATACGAAGGTGATGCCCAGCTTCTGGTGCATCTCCTTTAGCTCCATCTGCATGTCCTTGCGCATTTTTAGGTCCAGGGCGGCAAGGGGTTCGTCCAGTAGCAGCACTTCGGGTTCGTTGACGATGGCTCGGGCAATGGCTACGCGCTGTTGCTGCCCGCCGGAGAGGGAGTCTACGTCGCGGTCCTCATAGTCCGTCATGCCCACCATGCGCAGGGCTTGCTTTACCTTCTTCTCGATGGTGGCACCGGGCAGCTTCTTCAGCTTCAACCCGAAAGCAATGTTGTTGAACACGTTGAGGTGGGGGAAGAGAGCGTACTTCTGGAACACGGTGTTCACCGGACGCTTGTGCGGCGGTGTCTGTGTGATGTCCTTTCCGGCAATGGTTATCACTCCTTCCGAGGCTGTCTGAAAGCCTGCAATGAGGCGCAACAGAGTTGTCTTTCCGCAGCCGGACGGTCCCAGTATTGTTACAAACTCGCCCTTACGGACAGACAAATTCACATCATTCAGCACGGCCTTATCTCCGAAAAATTTCGATACGTGCTCCACACCGATGATGCAATCGGACTTTTGCATAAGCGTCTTTTACTTTATCCAAACGAATTAAACAAATCTCAGAAGAAAGCTGAAATAAAATCAAAACAGTTTCTCGGGCTTTCAAAAAGCGGGTGCAAAGTTACATAATTTATCGGGATTTTTCGCCTTACTCTAAAATTCATTATTCCTATGAAGTTAAAATAATAAGTAATACCTTTGTTGGCAGTATTGATATTAAAACTTAATAACATGATGGAAAAGAAGATTGTACTCATCACCGGAGCCTCCTCGGGAATAGGGGAAGGCTGCGCGCGTAAATTTGCCATGAACGGTTACCGGCTTATACTCAATGGCCGTAATGTGGAGAAACTGAATGCTGTAAAGAAAGAATTGTTGGAGAAATATGGAGCCGATGTGTATCTGCTTCCTTTCGATGTCCGCGACCGGCAGGCTGCCCATGCCGCCCTCGAATCCCTTCCGGAGGAATGGAAGGCGGTAGACATACTGGTGAACAATGCCGGACTCGTCATTGGGGTGGACAAGGAACATGAAGGCAACCTGGATGAATGGGACATTGTCATCGACACTAACGTGAAAGCCTTGCTTGCCATGACCCGCCTCGTGGTTCCCGGTATGGTGGAGCGCGGCCGTGGTCACGTTATCAATATGGGGTCCATTGCCGGAGATTACGCTTATCCGGGAGGTAGTGTGTACTGTGCCTGCAAGGCTGCCGTCAAGGCCCTTTCCGACGGACTCCGCATCGACCTGGTGGATACCCCGGTACGCGTAACGAATATCAAGCCGGGGTTGGTGGAAACCAATTTCTCCGTCGTCCGTTTCCGTGGTAACCGGGAGGCGGCCGATAATGTATATAAAGGTATACGCCCGCTGACCGGCGACGATATAGCCGAAGTGGTCTATTTCGCCGCTGCCGTCCCCGAGCATATCCAGATTGCGGAAGTGCTGGTGATGCCTGCCAACCAAGCCACGGGGACAATTGTCAGCCGGAAATAGAATTTGTATAAGGATATGATAAAATGATACTATTTTATCTTCGGGGAAACGCCTACATTTGCGCACAGCTAAATGAATATAGAATCTAAACAAGAAAAGCATGAATTTCAAGAAACGAACAAATTTTCTCTTTGGAGCACTGCTGCTGACCGGCAGTTTGTTGGCTCAAAACGTATGTGTATCCACTCCTAAAACCTCTTTGGTGCTTTCGGCTCCTGAAGGCGGTACACTGAGACACTTGTATTATGGTAACAGACTTTCTGAAGCCGACTTGCAGAATATCTCTGCGGCAGAAGCGAACCATGCAGCCTATCCCGAATATGGATTGAATGCTCCCGTGGAGACGGCCCTCGCTGTGAAGCATGCCGACGGTAACATGACCCTCCAGCTCGAAGTATTGAACGTGACTACCGAAAAGGAAGGGAATGCCGTGACGACTGTCGTGGCACTGAAGGATAAGGTGTATCCCTTCTTCGTCAACGTCTGTTACCGTGCCTGGCAGGATGCCGACGTGATAGAATCCTGGACTGAAATCTCCCATCAGGAGAAGAAGCCGGTGGTGCTCAATCAGTTTGCTTCCGGCTATCTGCCCATCCGCCGTGGCGATGTATGGCTGTCCCATCTCTCCGGTTCCTGGGCCAATGAAGGGGTTTTGACGCAGGAACCTCTCACTCCGGGCATGAAGGTTATCAAGAATAAGGACGGTGTGCGCAATTCTCATACTGACCATGCCGAAGTGATGTTCTCCCTTGACGGCCGTCCGCAGGAGAACACGGGCAACGTGATTGGTGCAGCCCTCTGTTACAGCGGCAACTACAAACTCCGCATTGAGACACACGATGATGAATACCACCATTTCTTTGCCGGAATCAACGAAGAGAACTCTACTTATTCCTTGAAGAAGGACGAGCTTTTCCGCACTCCCGAACTTGTCCTGACTTATAGTAATGAAGGCTTGAGTGGCGGCAGCCGTAACTTCCATCGCTGGGCACGCCTGCACAAACTGGCGCACGGCACTACCCCCCGCAAGATTCTTTTGAATAGTTGGGAAGGCGTGTACTTTGACATCAACCAGCAAGGTATGGATCAAATGATGGCGGACATTGCCTCCATGGGTGGCGAGTTGTTCGTGATGGACGATGGCTGGTTTGGCGACAAGTATCCCCGTAAGAACGACAGCTCATCACTCGGCGACTGGGTGGTGGACAAGAACAAGCTTCCGAACGGCATTGAAGGCTTGCTGAGTGATGCCAAGAAACATGGCGTCAAGTTTGGCATCTGGATTGAGCCGGAGATGGCGAACACTACCAGCGAACTCTACGAGAAGCATCCCGACTGGGTACTTAAGGCTTCCGAACGTGACGTTGTGTTGGGACGCGGCGGCACGCAGGTAGTGCTTGACCTTGCCAATCCTGCCGTGCAGGACTTCGTTTTCGGTGTGGTAGACAACCTGATGACCTCTTATCCTGAAATAGATTACATCAAGTGGGACGCCAATATGTCTGTCCAGAACCACGGTTCGCAATATCTGACGAAGGATAATCAGAGCCACATGTACATCGAATTCCACCGCGGCTTCGAGAAAATCTGCCAGCGCATCCGTGCCAAATATCCCGACCTTACCATCCAGGCATGTGCCAGTGGCGGCGGTCGTGCCAACTACGGAGTGCTGCCTTACTTCGACGAGTTCTGGGTAAGCGACAATACCGATGCCCTGCAACGTGTCTATATGCAGTGGGGAACTTCCTATTTCTTCCCCGCCATCGCTATGGCATCGCATATCAGTGCTGCCCCCAATCATCAGACGTTCCGCACCATCCCTCTGAAATATCGGATAGACGTTGCCATGAGTGGTCGTTTGGGTATGGAAATCCAGCCCAAAAATATGACGGAAGAAGAAAAGGCTCTTTGCAAGAATGCCATTGCCGAGTACAAGACCATTCGTCCCGTAGTACAGTTGGGAGACATTTACCGCCTGCTCTCTCCTTATGACAAGCAAGGTGTGGCTTCTCTGATGTACGTGGCTCCGGAGAAGGACAAGGCAGTCTTCTATTGGTGGAAGACGGAACATTTCTGTAACCAGCACCTGCCGCGTGTGAAGATGGCAGGGCTCTGTGCCGACAAGCAATACCGGGTGCATGAACTGAACCGTATAGATAATGTTCCCTTGAACTATGAAGGAAAGACTTTCAGCGGTGCCTATCTGATGGCAAACGGGTTGGAGATTCCTTACACACATAAGGTGGACTACCACAAACAGAACGACTATTCAAGCCGTGTGCTTTATCTGGAAGAGGTGAAATGACGTGAATAAAGGTGAGGTTTAGCCGCGTAAAGGTGAACTTGAGCGGCGTAAAGGTGAGGTTGATGGGTACAGTTGGTACAGTGGTACAGCGTCTCTTCTATCTCACACACGCATGTATATAAATAATGTACGCGTTATGAAGTAATGTACATAAGCACATGTGTGTGAAGCAGAAGAGGCGCTGTACCCACTGTACCAATTGTACCACTGTTTGGATGTCCAACTTTTCTTTTCGTACCCTTTTGGGACTTTCAGGTAAGATGGAAACATAAAAAAAGTCCCACAATACATTGATATTGTAGGACTTTTTTCTTTTTGTCGCCTTCTGACTTTGTTTCTATGTGAACCGCTTGGGGCTCGAACCCAAGACCCCAACATTAAAAGTGTTGTGCTCTACCTGCTGAGCTAGCGATTCAATCCTTCATTGCTGTTAAGCGGATGCAAAGATAGATACTTTTTTGAAAATTGCAAAATAATATCATCTTTTTTCTTATCTTTGTCCCCATTAATCCTTGATATTAATCATTATCACTGAACATTAATCATTAAATACATGGCAACAGTAGACGATAAAAAGATTATCTTTTCTATGGTTGGGCTGAATAAAACCATTCAGCAGAACAACAAGCAGGTACTGAAGAACATTTACCTCTCGTTCTTCTACGGGGCAAAAATCGGTATCATCGGTCTGAACGGTTCGGGTAAATCGACCCTGCTGAAGATTATCGCCGGATTGGATAAGTCCTATCAGGGCGAAGTGGTGTTCTCGCCGGGATATTCTGTGGGATATCTGGCTCAGGAACCGTACCTCGACCCCACCAAGACCGTAAAGGAAATTGTAATGGAAGGCGTGCAGCCCATTGTGGACGCGCTGGCAGAATACGAGGAAATCAACCAGAAGTTTGGCTTGCCCGAATATTATGAGGACCAGGACAAGATGGACAAGCTCTTCTCCCGCCAGGCCGAGTTGCAGGACATCATTGACGCGACCGATGCCTGGAACCTTGACAGCAAGCTGGAACGCGCCATGGACGCCCTCCGTTGTCCGCCCGAAGACCAGTCCGTAGAACATCTTTCCGGTGGTGAGCGCCGCCGTGTGGCCCTTTGCCGCCTATTGTTGCAGAAGCCCGACGTGCTTCTTCTTGACGAGCCCACCAACCACCTTGATGCCGAATCCATCGACTGGCTGGAACAACACTTGCAGCAGTACGAGGGTACGGTGATTGCCGTGACGCACGACCGTTATTTCCTTGACCATGTTGCCGGCTGGATTCTTGAGCTGGACCGTGGCGAAGGTATTCCCTGGAAAGGTAACTACTCCAGTTGGCTGGAACAGAAGACCAAGCGCATGGAGCAAGAGGAAAAGACCGCCAGCAAGCGCCGCAAGACGCTGGAACGCGAGCTGGAGTGGGTGCGCATGGCTCCCAAGGCCCGTCAGGCAAAGGGAAAGGCGCGTCTGAACTCCTACGACAAATTGCTGAACGAGGATGTGAAGGAGAAGGAAGAGAAGCTGGAAATCTTTATCCCGAACGGTCCCCGTCTGGGTAATAAGGTGATTGAAGCCAAGCATGTGGCAAAGGCGTTCGGTGACAAACTGTTGTTCGATGACCTCAACTTCATGCTTCCACCCAACGGTATCGTGGGTATCATCGGCCCTAACGGTGCCGGTAAGACTACGCTTTTCCGTCTTATCATGGGACTGGAAAAGGCAGACAAAGGCGAATTCGAGGTGGGGGAGACCGTAAAGGTTGCCTACGTGGACCAGCAGCACAAGGATATCGACCCCAACAAGAGCGTATATCAGGTCATTTCCGGCGGAAACGATCTGATTCGCATGGGAGGGCGCGACATTAATGCACGCGCCTATCTGTCCCGTTTTAACTTCTCCGGTGCCGACCAGGAAAAGCTCTGTGGGGTGCTTTCCGGTGGTGAACGCAACCGCTTGCATCTGGCGCTCTGCCTGAAGGAGGAAGGTAATGTGCTGTTGCTGGACGAGCCCACCAATGACATCGACGTGAATACGCTCCGTGCCCTCGAAGAAGGTTTGGAGGACTTTGCCGGATGTGCTGTGGTCATCAGTCACGACCGTTGGTTCCTTGACCGTATCTGTACGCATATCCTCGCTTTCGAAGGAGACTCCAATGTGTTCTTCTTTGAAGGTTCTTATTCAGAATATGAGGAAAATAAACAGAAACGTCTTGGGAAAGAAGAACCCACCCGTGTACGTTATAGAAAGCTCATGAATGATTGATTTCGGTGCGAATTTGAAAGTATATTCTTTTACTTGTTGACAATACGAAAGCCCTGCTGTAGAATGCAGGGCTTTTTTTGTTTAAAAATATCTCAAAAAAGCCTTTCTACCTTCAAAAAATGTAACATAAATATAACATTAATCTCGTTTTTATTAGTTATATTTGCGACTTAAAACATAAATTAATGTTTAATTAACACTATCTATTAACAAAAAACAGAATTATGAGAAAACATCTAATTCAATTCCTGTTGGTTGCAGTGTTGTCGGTATTTAGCGCCGCTGCATTTGCTCAGACTACAGTGAGAGGTCAGCTTGTTGATTCAGAAACAGGTGAACCGTTAGTGGGTGCCGCCGTCATGGTGGAAGGTACTACACAAGGATCGGTGACCGACATTGATGGGTATTTCAAGCAAAGCGTTGCTTCGAATGCGACATTACTATTCAAGTACGTGGGTTATAAAGACCAGAAGAAGAAGATCACGCAGAAGGGCGCTTCTGTGGATTTGGGTGCTATCCCAATGGAACCGGATGCTGTGATGCTGAAGGACGTAGTGATTACATCGTCTATTGCTGTGGCACGCAAGACTCCGGTTGCTGTATCTACTGTCGACCCCGTATTTATTGAAGATAAGATAGGTTCTCAGGAGTTACCGCAAATCTTGAAATCTACTCCGGGTGTTTATGCTTCTAATGAGGGAGGTGGCTTTGGTGATTCCAACATAAAGATTCGTGGTTTTAAGTCAGAATATGTGGCTATGATGATTAACGGTGTACCCATGAACGGAATGGAAAACCAGAAAGTATACATGAGTAACTGGGGTGGTTTGATTGATGTGGCCAGCAGTATTCAGGTACAACGTGGACTTGGTGCCAGCAAGGTGTCAACTCCTTCAGTAGGTGGCTCACAAAACATTATAACCAAGACTACTGATGCCAAGAAAGGCGGCTTCATCTCTTACGGCATGGGTAATGACGGCTACAGTAAAGTGATGTTCAGTGTCTCTTCCGGTCTGACAAAAGATGGTTGGGCCTTTACTTTATTGGGTGCCAGAGATAAACGCGACGGTTATATTCAAGGTACGGAATCCGAGGCCTACACTTGGTTCATGAGTATTGCAAAACGTATCAATGACAACCATCAACTTTCATTTACAGCTTTTGGAGCACCTCAGTGGCATAATCAGCGTAATATGGCAAATGGCTTGAATATCAAGGAGTATCAGCGTGTAAAACAATGGATGGGTGAGGAAAGTCCCTATCGTTACAATTCTACTTTCGGTTATCGCAATGGACAAGTGATGAACTCTTCACGTAACGAATACCATAAACCCCAGATGTCTCTTAATCATTTGTGGCAAATCAACCATAAGTCAAGCCTCAGTACAGCAGCTTATATGTCTATCGGTACTGGTGCAGGCTATAGTGGTACGGGGGTAACGGGGTACACCAGCTCTTGGTACGGTACGGCCAGTGATGGTACGGTGAACACTCAGTTCCGTTGTCCTGATGGTACTTTTGATTATGATGCTGTGGATAAGCTCAATGCAGATAACTATACTAATCCGGTGAATGTGAGTGGAATGCCCGGTTATAAAGGTTCGCTGATGATTATGAACAAAGCCTCGAACGACCATTTCTGGACAGGATTGATTTCTACTTATACCACTAAGTTTGGTGATTACTTTGATTTCTATGGTGGTATTGACTTCCGCTATTATAAAGGTTTGCACAAGAATGTCATTACCGATCTTTTTGGAGGGCAGTATTATGTAGACTCTTATAACCGTAAGAGTGTATTGGCTGAGAATAGTGTGAATGGTGGAGTCACCTCCTGGGTAAACCAGAAGTTGGGAGTAGGAGATGTGATTCGTCGTGACTACGACGGTTTTGTGATGTACGAAGGTGGTTTTGCCCAATTGGAGTATAATAAAGATAAAGTGAGTGCATTTGTTTCAGGTGGTCTTACAAATACCAGTTATTGGCGCAAAGACCGTTTCTATTATAGTGGTGACAAACAGCTGTCTTCGAAGAAGCATTATTTGGGAGGCAATGTGAAAGCTGGTTTGAATTACAACCTTGATGATTACAATAACGTATTCTTCAATACCGGATTTATCAGCCGTGCTCCTATTTTTGATAATACCTTCATCAATTCTCAGAGTTCACATGAGCGTAATCCTGATGCTAAGAATGAGAAAGTTTACTCTTTCGAATTAGGTTATGGATATCGTAGCCAGTATTTCTCAGCCAATGTAAACGCCTATTATACTATGTGGAAAGACAAGGCTTTATATGATACCGGATCCTATGAAGACGTAAACGGGGCTTCTCAGCGTTGGACAATGAACATGACCGGTGCGCAGGCTAACCACATGGGTATAGAGCTTGACTTTATTGCCAAGCCTTTCCGCTGGATGGAAGTTAACGGTATGTTCTCTTGGGGAGACTGGCGCTGGAATGGGACAGCGAAAGGCTTCATGATGAATACTGAAGGCCAGATTATGGCGAATAGCCGTGGTGAAGTGGTGACAGATATGAGTAATGTAGATCAGTACAAGTATACCATTGAAATGGATAATGTACAGGTGGGCGGTTCTGCTCAGACTACAGCTGCTTTGGGAGTGACATTCCGCCCAATGAAAGGCTTGCGTCTTAATGCAGACTGGAACTTCTTTGCACGCAATTATGCCGATTATGACATTGATGCGAGCCAAGCCACTCAAAAAGAGGCTTACGTGGTGGAAAAACCTTGGGAGATTCCTTCATGGAGCACATTTGATGTAAGTGCAGGATATACCTTTGACTTCGGTAAGATTCGTGCTACACTGAGCGGCAATGTGAACAACTTGTTCAACCAAGAGTACATAGCCGATGCACGCGATGGAAGTAACCATGACTGGGAGACGGCCACACGTGTTATCTATGGTTGGGGACGTACTTATACTGTAAGATTGAAGTTGAATTTCTAAGCGAACATATTTATGAAAAAACATATATTATTAGGAACCGCATTGGCTTCGCTGTTTGCACTCGGGGCCTGCGATTATAACGAGGATAATTTCCCCGGATTTGATGAAAAAGAAACCATCACGGATGTCAGTACCGATACCCTCGTATTGGCTGATGCCCATTATGGCAAAATAGCTTCTATGCCGAAGAACCAAGGGATAGCTCTCGCCAAGGATCCCGAGGGGCAGACTTATCTTACGGCATTGAACCAGCTGGGTAAAACCAAGATGTTTACTGATATGGTAGCTCCTGAAGATTATCTGCCTGCATTTGTCGATTCGCTCTACGCATATCTGTCAGATGGTTCCAAGGTGCTGGTGCAGTACAATATCGGCAAGGAGCAACCTGAATATCTCTCGAAGATAAACGAAGCTCAGACTTTCGATCTTACTTCTGACAATTACGCTACAGTATGGGGGGAAAGCATGGTAGTGAAATATCTCACCCCTTCTACGTTGAAGAAGCTTCCTGCTTTGTTGAAGGAAGGTATCAAGAACCCGAAGACGGGAGATGTGTGCCAAGTGAATTACGCTTGGTCGGAGACCGAGCCCAGTACAGGCGGCGGTGCAGTGAAAATGGTATACCAGAAAGTAACTTCTATTGATGCCGAAGGAGGTAATTATGTCATTGTGGCTCCGACGAAGGACAATACTTGGATTCCTTTCGGTCAGTTCAAAGACCCGGATAAGACGTATGGTTATATGGAGGGTGAACCGGTAGAGATTGCGGATGGTTTCATCACCAGCGATGTGTCCAATCATATCATGACACTTACTCCTACGGAAAAAGGTTTCACTATGCAACGTCCGGATGGCAAGTTCATCTATCAGAGTGGTACGTTTAACAGTTTCAACATCGGTACTTCCATACCCGAGGGTGGGGATTGGAGCTTTGCTTACAACTATGACCGTAAGGCATTTGATGTAAAAAATGTGGAAAAGGACAAAATCATCAAGCTGAATTTCTATGAAAAAGGAAACTCTTATTCATACGGTTCTTATCCGAATGCTACGTTGGGCATTTATATGAATGAGTCGTTCAATGGAAACGAGGGCGGTTTCACTACTCAAAATGTGAAACTTACCGGCACGTTAACTAATGTATGGAAGGTGGATGGTAAATATGGTTGGAAGGGTAGTGCTCATGTAGGAGATAGCGATTTTGAATCGGAAGCATGGGTGGTTTCTCCTATTATAGATTTAGCAAAAGCGAAGGCTCCTCTTCTTAAGGTAGATATTGCCATTAATTTCTTGAATGGTAACAATCGTGCTGATTTTATTGAATTGCTGGCTTCGGAAGATTATGTGGATGATGTGGCTACTGCTGAATGGAAGACTCTGAATGTACCTCAATGGCCGGAAGGCAAGAATTGGAATTATGTAAATTCCGGTGATATTGACCTGAGTGCTTACGAGGGCAAGAAGATAGCCATTGCTTTCCGTTATAAGAGTACTACAGAGTGTGCGCCTACTGTAGAGTTTAAGAATATGTCACTTACAAGTACCGTATCAGGGTATTATGAGGGTGTGGATATTTATAAGGAGATTCCTGAATCAGAAGCTGAAATGCCTGCTCGTGCCGTTACCCGTGCATCAGACGTGAAGCCAAATGCTTCTGCTCTCTACCAGTATGACGGTTCGGCTTGGACTGCCTACGAAGAAAGCGCAAGTATCGGTATCCGTGTGATGCAACCTGCCGATTATGTTTCTACCGGTTCGGACTATTTGAGCGATGCTGATGCCGTATTGCCCGTTTATCTGAAGAATGCATTCCCTTACGCACAGAGCGGGGATGTCAAGGCAGTAGTTTATTTCGGAAATAAGGAGTATGATGTGATGGCCGATGAATATGGCTTCGATGGCACTGCATGGGTGAAGAAGAATACCGAAACGGAAACTGCTGAAATGGCATTCCTGAAGACTGACGACAAATGGATGGAAGCAAAAGAGTATTATAGCAATGACTTTGCTGGTGAACTTCATAACGATGCCCAGATTGTGAATGTGAAGCTTGATGGCATGAATTATGTATGGAGTGCAGGTGCAGGTTATACCCGTATCAAGGCAAGCGGTTATTATCAGCGTAACCGCGATACGGAGGCATGGCTTGTAACCGGTGAGGTAGATCTTACCGAAGCTATTGCCCCACAGATGGTATTCACTGCTTCGGCAGACTATTTGTATGGAGGCAAAATTGAGAACGCAGTGTCTGTACATGTGTCCGAAAATTATATCCCTGCGGCTTCTACTGCTACTGATGAAGAGAAGATTGCAGCATTGCAAGGAGCGGCTTGGAGTGATCCGTTGTCGTTCGAGTGGCCTACAAGCTCTAAAGAGATCGAAATGCGTACTTCCATGGCCGACTATGTGGGCAAGAAAGTATATGTGGCATTCCGTTATGCAAGTAATACTGACCCTGGATTTGCTCCTACATTCTACATGAGTAACTTTGTGGTGAAGGAATAATTCCTGAGGTTGTGCAATAGACAATGTGGTAATGGACTTTACTGTCCATTACCACATTTGCATTCTTAGTATCGTAAAATCAAATTTAGAAACATAGATGAAAAAACTGTCTTACTTATTTCTTTTGCTGGTCGGAATTTGGCTGGCTGGATGTGATGATTCTTCAGAGGCTTCGCTCATTCCCGAGATAATACCTACCGAGCAGGGTTCGGATACTTACGTGATGAAGGGCTATGAGTCGAGCGACAATGGTTTCAACGTGTATAAGCCCAAGGCTATCGGCACCCCTTTCTATATCCAGTCCAAAGCTTTTACCGGGCGTAATTACGCATTTGCTCCTGTTAATAGTGAGTCGCTGGAAGGGCTTACTGTTGTTCCGTCTGCCGATGCTTTCAGCGAAAGCGTTGAGGTGAAACCCTCTACGTGCTATTGGGTGCGTTTCAACCGCTACAATCATTATCAGATGGGCAAGCTCCGCGTGGCCTATATTCACGGTAATGAAGTGGGCATAGAGTATGTGGCTTCTGAGGATATAGATGTGAAAAATGCCAATATTGCTGATAACAATAAAGCAGACAATCTTGAAATCCCAGCTCTCAATGCAACCAATCAATATATTGAATACTATGCAGGCGTGTCTGATGAGGAAGGTGCCGGGCAGGTACTCAATTTCTCTTTGGAATACATCGCTTCCAAGAAGCATTCGGCTTGGGTGGCATTCAGTTTCGACCCGATTACTGCGCAAGACAACGTGAAGCGTGCCAACGAGTGGAATCAAGACGACCCCAATATTGACAACAGCGTGGAGGTGACTGAATCCATGCATAAGAGCGATGGGTACGACAAGGGGCATCTTTGTGCCAGCGAAGACCGTGTGTACAGTAAAAGTGCCAATAAGCAGACCTTCTACTACAGTAATATCTCGCCACAGATAGGGAGTTTCAATCAAAAGTATTGGGCGGCTCTTGAGAAGCAGGTGCAGACTTGGGGACGTTCCACCATCAATGGCACATACGACAAACTTTATGTCGTGAAAGGTGGTACTACTGACCGTTTGCTTACCAATTTCACAGGTGTGAAGAAAGCCAATGACGGGCTTTATCCCACCACCAATGCCGACGGGCTGACACTTGGCGGACTCATTTGCCCCAGCTATTATTACATGGCTCTGTTGAGCGAGAAGGCAGGGGTTTATCATACTATCGCTTTTTTAGTCCCTCATTCTGAATTATTGCCAGAAAAACCTGGAAAAGATGAATTTATGGTTTATGCCGTTTCTATTAAAAATTTGGAGTACGAAACTGGTATCGACTTCTTCTGTAACCTGCCTAATGAGATAGAGAAGACTGTAGAAGCTACTTATAGTGCTGACGATTGGGCTTGGTAAAAGCTTCAGAAACTATAAGGAGAGTCTCCCCTTTTAGTATGACGGGCATGTCATGATTTAGGTAGCTTTCTTAAAAGCTGTTTTCGTTTTGATGGAAACTGACTTCTTATCCGTATCTTTGCATATTGATTAAAAAAAGAGATATTCATGGAACTTTCGGATATACTTCATAATTTGAAGATACAAGAACTTACTCCGATGCAGGAGGCTGCTAAGGAAGCCTATCAATCAGCCCAAGATTTAGTGCTTCTTTCGCCTACCGGTTCGGGTAAGACACTGGCTTTTCTCCTTCCGCTGGTACAGACCTTGAAAGCGGATATACAAGGTGTGCAGGCTCTTGTACTAGTACCTTCACGCGAATTGGCTTTGCAGATAGAAACTGTGTTCAAGTCTATGGGAACTCCTTTCAAGGCTATGAGCTGCTATGGCGGACGCCCTGCTATGGAAGAACACCGGACAATGAAAGGCATTCATCCCGCCGTCATTATCGGTACTCCGGGACGTATGAGCGACCATTTGAGGAAAGAGAATTTCAATGCCGCCACTGTCGTCACTCTGGTGATAGATGAATTCGACAAGTGTCTTGAGTTCGGTTTCCATGACGAGATGGCAGAGGTTATCGGGCAGCTTCCCTCACTGAAAAAGCGTGTGCTTCTCTCGGCCACCGATGCAGAGGAAATACCGCAATTTGCCGGAGTAGGAGGTGATTCCCCGTCTTCCGGCTCCCGGCTCATGAAGCTTGATTTTCTTGCTCCGGAAGCCCTTGCTCCGCGTCTGCGGCTGCATAAGGTCGTTTCTCCGGAGAAGGACAAACTGGAAACCCTCTATAACCTGCTTTGTACCCTCGGCTATCATTCCACTTTGGTATTCTGCAATTATCGTGAAAGCGTGGAGCGTGTTGCCGGGTACCTGCAAGCCAGGAAGTTCCCTTGCGACATGTTCCATGGCGGTATGGAGCAGCCCGACCGCGAACGTGCGCTTTACAAGTTCCGCAATGGCAGTTGCGCCGTACTGATATCTACAGACCTTGCCGCCCGCGGACTGGATATTCCGGGTATTGAGAATGTGGTGCATTACCATCCTCCCGTAAACGAGGAAGCCTATACACACCGTAATGGACGTACTGCCCGCTGGGAGGCATCGGGAAATGCATATCTTGTTCTGCATGTCGAGGAGCGGGTACCCGAGTACATTTCTGAAGACATCGAAACGTACGAGTTTCCGGAGACGCTTCCCAAACCGGCCAAGCCCCGATGGGCTACCTTATATATAGGTAAAGGGAAAAAGGATAAGTTGAACAAGATAGATATTGTCGGCTTCTTGTATAAAAAAGGAGGAATGGCGCGTGAAGATGTCGGGCAGGTGGATGTAAAGGAACACTATGCCTTTGTAGCCGTGCGCCGCAGTAAAATGAAACAATTGTTGACGCTGGTACGCGGTGAAAAAATCAAGGGAATGAAAACTGTTATCGAGGAAGCAAAGTGATTTATCTTATAAATATTCATTTTATTTGCGCTTATTCTTTTGAATATGAAGTAATGAAACCGCCTTGCTTTTAGTTTCTCTAAAAGTATTATCCTTGATAAGTAAAGATAACAAAATGGTGCATATATCTTGTATAAACCATTAAAAAGTAAGCTAAATGCGGCTTAAAAATAGAATTTCATCAGGAAAGGTTTGTTTTGAAGAAATATTTCCGTAATTTCGCAAAGTCGAAAGACATTAATGAACGAAATTGTATAACCAAAACAAACTTCAAATGAAAAAGCATAATTTCAATGCAGGACCTTCTATCCTTCCTCGTGAGGTGATTGAGAATACGGCACAGGCTATTCTTGATTTCAATGGCTCAGGCCTCTCACTGATGGAAATCAGCCACCGTGCCAAAGACTTCCAACCCGTTGTGGACGAAGCTGTGGCATTATTCAAAGAATTGCTCAATATCCCCGAAGGATATTCGGTACTGTTCTTGGGCGGTGGTGCCAGTTTGGAATTCTGCATGGTACCCTTCAACTTCCTTGAAAAGAAAGCTGCTTACCTGAATACGGGTGTATGGGCCAAAAAAGCCATGAAAGAAGCTAAGGCATTCGGTGAAGTAGTTGAAGTCGCTTCTTCCGCTGAATCTACTTATACTTATATTCCGAAGGACTATACAGTGCCTGCTGATGCAGACTATTTCCACATCACTACCAACAATACAATCTACGGTACGGAACTGAAAGAGGATTTGGACGTAAACGTTCCGATGGTGGCCGATATGTCTTCTGATATTTTCTCCCGTCCTATCGACGTATCCAAATATATCTGTATCTATGGTGGTGCGCAGAAGAATCTGGCTCCTTCCGGTGTTACATTCGTCATCGTGAAGAATGACGCGCTGGGTAAGGTATCCCGCTATATCCCGACCATGCTGAACTATCAGACGCATGTGGATAGCGGCTCTATGTTCAATACTCCTCCCGTTGTCCCCATCTATGCAGCCCTGCAGACATTGCGCTGGATTAAGGCAGAGGGTGGCGTGAAGGAAATGGAACGCCGTGCCATCGAAAAGGCCGATATGCTGTATGCTGAAATTGACCGTAACAAAATGTTTGTGGGTACGGCTGCCAAAGAAGACCGTTCACGCATGAACATCTGCTTTGTGATGGCTCCCGAATACAAGGAATTGGAAGCTGACTTCCTGAAGTTCGCTACCGAAAGAGGTATGGTAGGTATCAAGGGACACCGTTCTGTAGGTGGATTCCGTGCATCCTGCTATAATGCCATGCCGAAGGAAAGCGTGCAGGCTTTGATTGACTGCATGCAGGAATTTGAGAAACTTCATTAATAATATTGTTTTTCACCACAGATTACGCAGATTTGCACAGATTGTTTTTATGATTAAACTCTGTGATAATCTGTGTCATCTGTGGTGAGTCTTTTTAATATCATGAAATTATGAAAGTATTAGTTGCAACAGACAAACCGTTTGCCAAAGTGGCAGTAGACGGTATCCGTAAAGAAATAGAAGCAGCAGGTTACGAACTCGTGCTGCTGGAAAAATATGGTGAAAAAGCCAAGCTGTTGGAGGCTGTGAAAG
The DNA here is from genome assembly GCF_003466325.1 of Bacteroides sp. 4_1_36. NCBI lineage: Bacteria > Pseudomonadati > Bacteroidota > Bacteroidia > Bacteroidales > Bacteroidaceae > Bacteroides > Bacteroides sp. 4_1_36. Next base: position 353,509 of record NZ_QSOX01000001.1, on the reverse strand, counting down.
ATGCCAACGCTATCATTATCCGCAGTGACATCATTGATGCTGAAGTGCTGGATGCCGCCAAGGAACTGAAGATTGTGGTGCGTGCCGGTGCCGGTTATGATAATGTGGACCTGGAAGCAGCTACTGCCCACAATGTATGTGTAATGAATACTCCGGGACAGAACTCCAATGCTGTGGCCGAGTTGGCTTTCGGCTTGATGGTGATGGCTGTCCGTAATATGTATAACGGTACTTCCGGTACTGAACTGATGGGCAAGAAGCTGGGTATCCACGCTTATGGTAACGTAGGCCGCAACGTAGCCCGTATTGCCAAAGGCTTCGGTATGGAGATTTATGCGTTCGACGCTTTCTGCCCGAAAGAAGTAATCGAGAAGGATGGAGTGAAGGCTGTGGGTTCTGCTGAAGAGCTTTACTCTACTTGCGACGTCGTTTCCCTGCATATTCCTGCAACTGCCGAAACGAAGAATTCCATCAATTATGCATTGGTGAACAAGATGCCGAAGGGCGGACTGCTGGTGAACACAGCCCGTAAGGAAGTCATCAATGAAGCAGAGCTTATCCAGCTGATGGAAGAGCGCACCGACTTGAAATACATGACCGACATTATGCCTGCTGCCAATGAAACATTTGCAGCCAAGTTTGCCGGACGTTATTTCTCTACACCGAAAAAGATGGGGGCCCAGACTGCTGAAGCCAATATCAACGCAGGTATTGCCGCTGCCAAGCAGATTGTAGGCTTCCTGAAAGACGGTTGCGAGAAGTTCCGCGTAAACAAGTAATATTTTTAGTAGGCGCGGATTACGCGGATTTCACGGAGTTTTTATTTTCCGTACAGTTCCGTGTAATCTGCGCCTAAGTATTCCATTAAAACATCTAATTACCATGGCAATCATTAAACCTTTCAAAGGAGTCCGTCCTCCCCAAGACTTAGTAGAACAAGTAGCTTCCCGCCCGTATGATGTACTCAATTCAGAGGAAGCCCGCATAGAAGCGGAAGGTAATGAAAAATCCCTATATCATATTATCAAGCCGGAAATAGATTTTCCCGTCGGTACGGATGAGCATGACGAACGTGTTTATCAGAAAGCTGCAGAGAACTTCCGTATGTTCCAGGAGAAAGGCTGGCTGGTGCAGGACGATAAAGAAAACTATTACGTCTATGCCCAGACCATGAACGGCAAGACACAGTACGGTCTTGTTGTCGGTGCCTATGTTCCCGATTATATGAACGGCGTTATCAAGAAGCACGAGTTGACTCGTCGTGATAAAGAGGAGGACCGTATGAAGCATGTCCGCGTGAACAATGCCAACATTGAGCCCGTATTCTTTGCCTATCCCGATAACGCTGCGCTGGATGCCGTCATTTCCCGTTATACAGTCGGGAAACCGGTATACGACTTTATCGCTCCGGGTGACGGTTTCGGTCATACCTTCTGGATTATAGACAAGCAGGAGGACATCGATGCCATAACCCAAGAGTTTGCCAAGATGCCTGCCCTCTACATTGCCGATGGGCATCATCGCAGTGCCGCTGCCGCTTTGGTGGGCGCGGAGAAAGCCAAGCAAAACCCCAATCACCGTGGGGATGAAGAGTACAATTACTTCATGGCCGTGTGCTTCCCAGCCAACCAGTTGACTATTATTGACTATAACCGGGTGGTGAAGGACTTGAACGGTATGACTCCCGAAGAGTTCCTGGCTGCTGTGGGCAAGAATTTCATTGTGGAGGAGAAAGGTGAGGACATCTATAAGCCGTCCGGACTGCATAACTTCTCCCTCTATCTGGACGGAAAGTGGTACAGCCTTACTGCCAAACCGGGTACTTACAATGACAACGACCCCATTGGCGTACTGGATGTAACCATCTCCTCCAATCTGATACTGGATGAAGTGCTCGGCATCAAAGACCTCCGTTCCGACAAGCGTATCGACTTTGTAGGTGGCATCCGTGGCTTGGGAGAGTTGAAGAAGCGGGTGGACAGCGGTGAGATGAAAGTGGCATTGGCCCTCTATCCCGTTTCCATGAAGCAACTGATGGACATTGCCGATACGGGCAACATCATGCCTCCCAAGACAACTTGGTTTGAGCCGAAATTGCGTTCGGGATTGGTGATTCATAAACTGGACTAAATGAATTGATATAAACTGAAACGGGGATGTCTTCCACTAAAAGACATCCCCGTTTTTCGTTCAGAACTTTGGAACCTTAGGAATGATGTCTGAAATACTGTTTTCTCATCCACCGGTCGAATAGGATAAAAAGTGGAATTGCCAGAATCAGCAGGAGATAGAAGCAAGGTATCTGGATACTTTCTGTCTGTGGGAGGGTGGTGGGCGTAAAGGCTTCCTGGATGCTGTCTCCGAAGTACAGAACCAATCCTGTCCCACTGACACCTATCAAGAAGATAGCAGCGGCAATAGTTGCAAGCAGAATTCTTCTTTCTGATTTCTTCTCGCGCAGACGTATGGCTTCTTCTACCTTCTGCATGGTGCGGTAGGTAAAATTGGACGGCAGGCGGAAAGTAGTCTGTTCTCTTACCGCCTTTTTCAATCCTCTATCTTTTAGTTCTTCGTTCATACTTTTTCTTGTTTCATCAACACATAAATCTTTTTACGTATACGGTGTAGCTTCACTTTTGCGTTGCTTTCCGTCAGTCCCAGGATGAGAGCGACCTCATTCAATGTTTTTTCTTCATAATAGAACAGGCTTATCAGTGCCTGTTCCTCGGAATCGAGTTGCTCCATGGCTCTGTTCAATTTGGCAATTTGCTCTTCCCCTTCATCATTTAAGGCTTCATCTACTTGTGTATCGGATATGTTGGCAAGCAGTGTATCATCCATGACAAAGGTATCAAATTTCTTTTTCCGTGCACTCGAGATGGCCGTATTATATGCAATCGAATAAATCCACGTCGAAAAAGAACTGGTGCCCTTGAAAGACGAGAGGTGCTGGAAGGCTTTCAGAAAGACATCCTGGGTCAGTTCTTCGGCATCTTCCTGGTTGGAGACGATGCGGGCCACCAGGATGAATACCTGCTGGCCGTATGTGTTGAGAAAATGCTCGTAAAGAGCAGTCTCTCCCCTCAAGATGCGCTGGATGATATGTCTCTCGTCGTCTTTCATTTTGTCTGTTAGACGCAAGTTTGTTTGGTTGGTTACAGATTTTCGGAAGAAAAAATATTTTTCCGGAAAAGTGTAACCTCATGTAAACTGCCGCGTCTAAAGGGTACAAAGAAACGAAATTACTAATTTAAATTGAAACGAATATGATGGATTTTATTATGGTGCCTGCGGTGATGACAATCATTACTTTAGGAGTTTACAAATTGTTTGAGCTGTTTGTTTGTAAGAAGGAAAGAATCATGCTGATTGAGAAGATGGACGAGCGAGGACTACTCCCTCAGATGGATACGCCTAAATTACGTGGAAGTAGCTTTTCGTTCTCTGCCCTGAAAATAGGATGTCTGTTGGCTGGTATGGGACTTGGGTTATTGCTGGGTTATCTTATCTGCTATGCGACGATTCCCAATTACTTTACTGCGGACAGAGACTGGATGTATAGGGAGACTGTTTCCCTTATTTATGGGGCTTGTGTGCTGGGTGTTGGTGGAATCGGACTGATAGTGGCTTTTATTACAGAACTAAAACTGAACAAGAAGTAAGGTTATTATGTAGAAAATGCCGACCTTTGCTGAAAAATTAAGAGTATGCAATGAAGGTATTGATTCTTAACGGTAGTCCTCGTCGTCATGGCAACATGTCGAAAATGTTGGAGCTGATGAAGCAGGAACTTGAAGGCTGCGGAGTTGGAACAGTTTATATAGACGTTCCACAGTTGCAGGTACATCCCTGCATCGGTTGCATGAAGTGTCGCAGTTCATTGAAGTGTTGTCTGCCCGAGGATGGGGCACAGAGAGTGTTGCAGTCTATGAAAGAAGCCGATGCAGTGATAATCGGTGCCCCTTGCTATTGGGGAAACATGCCGGGAGAAGTGAAAGTGCTTTTCGACCGTATGGTTTACGGTATGATGGGGGAGAACTCTTGGGGAATGCCCCTTCCGCTTCATAAGGGCAAGAAAGCGATTGTGGTAAGCACTTGTACTACCCCTTATCCTTTCAATATTCTCTATAATCAGACGCACGGTGTGGTGAAAGCTTTCAGGGAGATTCTGAAATGGAGTGGTTTCAAGATTGTGAAAACCATTGAGAGGGGAGGTACTAAGAAGCATCCTGAGCTGACGGAAAAGGATATGCGGAACTGCAAGAAAGCAGTGCACAAATTATTGTAAAGTATTGAAAAAGTCAATATGAGTAGAAAAGAAGAATATAAATTGCAGAACGAACAGTTTCTGGAGCAATTGCGTACGGCAGAAGGAATCAAGGAATTGCCTTGCGGCATACTTTATCGGGTATTGGAGGAAGGCAGAGACGGTCCGACACCACGTCTCAACAGTGTAGTATCTGTGCATTATAAAGGCACGCTTATTAATGGGCGTGAGTTCGATAATTCGTGGAAACGGAATTGTCCGGAGGCTTTTCGTCTGAATGAAGTGATTGAGGGCTGGCAGATTGCCTTGCTACGAATGCATCCCGGAAGTCGTTGGATTGTATATATCCCTTACACCATGGGATACGGTACACGTACCAGTGGACCCATTCCGGCGTATTCCACACTGATATTTGAAGTGGAATTACTAAATATCTCGTGACACTGCTGAACAATTTGCTTTTTTATCTTGTTCTCATATAAGAATTTAGAAAAACTCAATAGGTATGAATATAGATAAGAAAGCAGGGCATATTGACCCGAAAGTAGCATTGTCCCAGGCAGAACATGAAAAGGGAACAGTACCCGGACAACAGATTGGCCTTTACGGTAATGCAGACAAGAGAGATGTTCGTCAGGTCGTAAAGATTCTGAATCCTGACAAAAACAGTATGGAGAGCAGAGGTTAACCCTCTGCTTTTTTTATTACATGCCTCTTTCTTCGTCGAGTCCAGATGATTTGTTGGAGGGTTTTGTATCTTTGTACCCGGAAATGAAACTCTTAAAAACAAAAGCAGGATGCTACGGAAAGGAGACCTCACTCAAGGAGGCATAACCGGTACTTTATTACATTTTACCCTACCCATGATGGTAGGGTCTTTTTTGCAGCAATGCTACAACATTGCAGATACGCTCATTGTAGGCCAATGCATTGGTGCAGGGGCGTTGGCGGCGGTCGGTTCGGCATACACATTGATGGTTTTCCTTATATCCGTTTTGCTGGGACTGGCGATGGGCAGTGGCACTGTGTTCTCTTTACATTATGGTGCCGGAAACCATGTAGCACTGCGTCGTAGCATATTCAGTTCGTTTGTACTGATAGGTATCGTGACACTGATACTGAATGTAGCCGTTTTTATCTGGCTCGGTCCTATTCTCCGGCTGTTGCAGGTTCCGCAAGACATATACGGCATGATGCGCAGCTACTTGTGGATAATCTTCTGCGGTATAGTTTTCACCTTTATCTATAACTTCTACGCATCTCTGCTGCGTGCAGTAGGGGATTCTGTCACTCCGATTTGGTTTCTGGCAGTTTCTGTCGTTCTGAATATAGCGCTCGACTTGTTTTTTATCCTACAACTGGATTGGGGGATTCAGGGTGCGGCTGCGGCCACTGTCCTCGCTCAAGGAGTAGCTGCTCTGGGCATCATCATTTATACTTACAGAAGGCGTCCGGAACTGCGATGGCATCATGAAGATATGTGTTTTGACCGTACTTGCTTGAAGGAAATAGCTTCCTTCTCTACACTGACTTGCGTCCAACAGTCGGTGATGAATCTGGGAATCCTGATGATACAGGGACTTGTCAACAGCTTTGGAACAGCGGTAATGGCAGCTTTTGCGGCAGCTGTGAAGATTGACTCTTTCGCCTATATGCCCGTGCAGGAATTTGGGAATGCCTTTTCCACCTTTATTGCACAGAACTTCGGGGCCGGACGTTACGACCGTATCCACCGGGGTGTTCGCAGTGCATTTGTCACGGCTGTTGTTTTTTCGCTCCTTGTGTCCGTATTGGTTTTCATCTTTGCCAAACCGTTGATGCTTATCTTTGTCCGTCCGGACGAAACGGAGATTATTGCGGTGGGAGTGGCGTACCTACGCATCGAAGGTGCTTTCTACTGTGGCATCGGCATCTTGTTTTTGCTGTACGGATACTATCGGGCCATCCGTATGCCGGGCATGTCTGTTGTGCTGACCGTGCTGTCGCTGGGCACCCGTGTAGTTCTTTCTTACTGGCTTGCTTCGATACCTGAGATTGGGGTGACGGGCATCTGGTGGTCCATCCCCATCGGCTGGCTGATTGCTGACGTGGTCGGTATCTGGTGCTATCGGTATGTTAAAGGAGTTAGAGGGAGTTAAAAGAAAATCCGGCAAATTTGCTCCACTGTCCTTCGGATATTTTCTTGAGCAAATTTAGGCTGCATGGCCTGCTCCAAAGAGACGGGAGAGGGGGTAATGGAGAATACGCCCCGGAATCCGGCTGCATTCAGTATCCCGGCATCCTCTATCGCTCCTGCCAGCAGGATGACGGGAATATGTTGCCTTCTTGCTTCCTGCAAGATGCCCGAAGGCACTTTCCCCATAAGAGTCTGCCGGTCCGATTTCCCTTCTCCAGTGATGATGAGGTCGGCATCCTTAATCTTTTCTGCAAAGTCCAGAGTTTCCAAAAAAAGCTCTATGCCGGGTTTCAACTGTGCATCCAAAAATGCGTGGAGACTGCCGCCCATGCCGCCTGCCGCACCGGCACCGGGATGCAAGGATACGTCTTTGCCGGTAGTGTGGAATATGACGTCTGAAAGATGCTGCATAGCAACATCCAGTTCCTTTACCATATCTGCGTCTGCTCCTTTTTGGGGAGCGAATACGTGGGCTGCTCCATTGGGACCGAAGAAAGGATTGCGTACATCACACGCCGCCGTGAAACATGCCTTTTTCAGTGCGGGATGGGCAGAAGAGCTGTCTATGGAGCTGATTTCCGATAGAAGGGCACCGCATAGGGCGATGCCTTTTTCCATGCTTCCCACTTCGTGTCCTTCTTTATCGAAGAAACGGAATCCCAATGCTTGCAGCATTCCCAGACCGGCATCGTTCGTGGCGCTCCCTCCAAGTCCGATGACGAAACGGAGGCATCCCCGTTCCAAGGCATCGCGTATCAGTTCACCCGTTCCGAAGGTGGTGGTTTTCATCGGATTCCTTTTGTCGGCAGGAACCAGTGGCAGTCCGCTGATGGCAGCCATTTCTACGAATGCGGTATTGCCGTCTCCGGAGATACCGTAACTGGCATCGCACGGTTGCATCAACGGGTCGTGGGCACGGACGGTGATACGTTTTCCGTTACTGGCTGCAAGCAGGACGTCGAGCATGCCTTCTCCACCGTCGGCCACGGGGAGCACGATGGTCCGGCATTCGGGACATGCGGCATGTACCCCTTGGGCGGCAGCTTCTCCGGCTTCTGCCGAGGTGAGACATCCTTTAAAGGAATCAAGGGCAATCACTATCTTTTTCATAAATGCGGTCTTTTATAATTTCGTCATGCTTCGGATGACAAGTTGTACAATTACAAAGGTATATACAAAATTTCATTTCTTTTTCATGCAAGCATGAAAGTTCTCTCTTCGGTTTGCATTATCTTTGCAGCATGAGCGAAGATACGTATAAAACCATCGTTGCCCCTTCCGAGGGCATTTACACTGAAAAGCGCAGCAAGTTCATTGCTATTGCCCTGCCGGTGCGTACAGTAGAGGAGGTGAAGGCGCATCTGGAAACTTACCAGAAGAAATACTACGACGCCCGCCACGTGTGCTATGCCTACATGTTGGGCCATGAGCGGAAGGACTTCCGTGCCAACGACAACGGCGAACCATCGGGTACGGCAGGCAAGCCGATTCTGGGACAAATCAATTCCAACGAACTGACGGATATTCTCGTCATCGTAGTGCGCTACTTCGGCGGTATCAAGTTGGGTACGAGCGGACTGATTGTAGCCTATAAGGCTGCCGCTGCCGAAGCCATTGCCGCTGCCACCATCATTGAAAAGACGGTAGATGAGGCGGTGACTTTCCTCTTCGAATACCCCTTCATGAACGATGTGATGCGGGTGGTGAAGGAGGAGGAGCCGGAAATTCAGGAACAGTCGTATGATATGGACTGCCGTATGACGCTCCGCATTCGTCAGTCCATGATGCCGAAGTTGCGGGCACGGTTGGAGAAAGTAGAAACATTAAGGTTTGAATAATACAACAAATGGGATAAGAGCCCCTTTTAATAGGGAAGTTGTTCGTTTCCTTTAACGGAACAAGTTGTTTTCCTATGAGGAACAGACTGTTTTCTTTGCGGAAACGGCATCACTCCTTATGAAAGGCTGACTCCCTCCTTTAAACAAAAGAAAATTTATGGCATTTAGTGCAACAAAAAGAGAACTGGGCGAGCTCTACACTTTCTTTCGCCTGCTGGCGGATGGCGCTGTGTCACCGGGCACACCGAAAGCTGAAAAAGACGAAACCCTGCGCTGGCCCGTTGCCTTGATACAGAGGGAAGAGCATGACGGTACGCGCCGTTACTATATCGAAGCGCAGGAAGTACGCGTTGTCAGCGGAACTACCGGGAAGGACGGTTCGTTTGTTCCGGGCGAGAAGGAGGAACTGCGTTTCCCCCGCGAAGACTTTAGTGATGCGGCAGAGTTGGTTCTGCATCTGCTGAAGAACGTTTCGGGCGAGGAAGTGGAAGTGACTGAAGGCTTGGAAGCCTTTCTGGATGCAGTCAATATCTTCGACCTGGAAGCAAAGACGGAGGACCGTACCGATTTCTCCGTAGCTTTCTGGTATCCCGAAGCTCCGCTAACGGGCTTCAATGTCCGTTGTCGTCTCGCCCCGATGAATCCGTTGCTGGACGGAGGGCGTACGGCGAATCTGAAGCTGGAGCAAAGCGGTGTCAAGTTTGCCGTGCCCACGGTGAACAAGGTGAATGCCCTGCCGGAATCTCCTACGGAAGTGGCAGAACGCATGATGATGATTGAGCGACTGGGCGGCGTGCTGAAGTATGCCGACGTTGCCGACCGCGTGTTCCGCTGCAACTTGCTGATGATAGACCTCCACTTCCCCCGTATGCTTGCCGAGATGGTACGCTTGATGCACTTGGACGGCATCACCCGCATCAGCGAATTGACGGAGCGCATCAAGGAGATGAATCCGTTGAAGATAAAGGACGAGTTGATAAACAAGCACCGCTTCTACGAGTTCAAGATGAAGCAGTTCCTGCTGGCACTTGCCCTCGGCATGCGCCCTGCCAAAATTTATAACGGTACGGACTCTGCCGTCGAAGGCATCTTCCTGACGGACGGCAGCGGGCAGGTACTTTGCTACCACAAATCCCGTCCGCAGGTCTTTGCAGATTTCCTCTATCAGAATACGCGTTTGGAGAAAGGTGCCGTAGAGAAAGATAAATACGGCTTCTTGGAGCGCGAGAACGGCGTCTGGTACTTCAAGCTGAATGTAAAGATTGGGCTGGTGAAACGGTGAAACAGCCCCACTGAACACGTACTGATGTGCATTATCAACTATCAATTCTCAAATAAACAAATGAACGAGACATTACAAACCATCAAGGCACGCCGCAGCGTCCGTGCCTATACGGAACAGCAAGTTTCCGCAGAAGATTTGAACCTTATCCTTGAGGCGGCTACCTATGCTCCCAGTGGTATGCATTTGGAGACGTGGCACTTTACCGCCATCCAGAATAAGGAGGTGCTGGAAGAGCTGAACGATAAAATCAAAGGTGCCTTTGCCAAGAATGACGACCTCCATACACGGGAGCGTGGACACAGCCAGACTTATTGTTGCTACTATCATGCCCCCACGTTGGTCATTGTCTCCAATGAGCCGGACAAGTGGTGGGCCGGTATGGATTGTGCCTGCGCCTTGGAGAACATTTTCCTTGCCGCCAAGTCCCTCGGCATCGGTTCCTGCTGGATTAACCAGTTGGGGCAGACCTGCGACGACCCCGATGTCCGCGCTTTCTTGACAAAGCTGGGTGTACCCGAGAGCCATAAGGTATATGGCTGCGCAGCCCTGGGATATGCTCCCGCCGATGCTCCGGTGAAGGAGAAAAAGGTGAAGGAAGGTACGGTGACCATCATCCGCTAAACAGAGATACCCGCAGGAGAGGTGGCGGTCAGGTAATTAATCATACATGAAGCAAAATAACGTATAATTCCGCCACTCTCCGTTGGGCTTCCTCTTCACAGAGGAAATGGGTTATCGCTGCATATTGATGATGCCGCTGTCCGTATCACTGTTGTTCAGCCCCTTGTTGCCTGCCTTGTGCTTGCGTCCGAACTCGAATGTATAACCCACGCGCAGCACGACCATCTGTCCCGTCTCCCTGACGAATGTCTCGGAACGGAAAGGAGCCACTTTGCTGATTCTTTCTTTTCCCACTTTATAGTTATTGGTGAAAGGAAACATAATACCGATTCCCGCCTGAAGGTTACGCCGGGTGTACATTGCCATGAATGCCGTCTGGTTTTCGTTCTTCTTGATGGTTTCGCCGAAGAAATTGTTCTGCACTTTCCGGAACTGCCCGAGCAGCGAGAAGTCTTTATATTGCACTTGTGCCATCACGCTGTAATAGAATTCATCGTACATATGGCTATAGTTCAGGCCTTCCGACCAACTGCGCGTATATCCTCCCGAAGCATAAAGCGTCAGGAAATCTTTCAGTCCGAACAGTGTAGCGCCATTTATGCCGGCCATCAGTTCCGTATTCAGGCTTTGGAACGACCGCTGGTTTTCATCCTTCAGTATCAGTTTGCCGTCCTCCACGAAGATGCTTTCCATGATGGGATTGTCATAATACTGGTGGCGTACGCTCAGATTGGCATTGAACTGCTTCTTCGAATAGCTGTAAGACAAGGAGTTCGTGAACTGTTGATACGTTTTCAGCAACGGGTTTCCGCGGACTATCTGTATCGTGTCCATCGCCTGCTCCACATCAGTCAGCGAGCCGAGCGACGGTATGGCAGGACTGATGTTGAACCGGTAGCGCAGGAATCCCGCCTTCTTCAGATTATAGCTCAACCGCACGGTGGGCGTGAAGGTATAGTAGGCATGGTCTTCCTCACTCTCCTTGAACCAGGCGCGCGTCATGCCTACGCTGCCCGCATAGCTGAAGTCCTTTACCTTGCCCTGCACCTCGAAGAAAGCGGATGTCTGCGACTGGTCCATCTTCGAAGTGGTAGGGTTGGAACCTTTATACTCATTCTCTGTCCGCATCTGATAGTGGCGGGCACCGCCGCTCAGCTTCACCTCCTTGAAGCTCTTTTCATAAATGGCTTCGCCGATGACGGAGCGCTTGTCGCCGTCCACTAATGTCTGGATGTCCGCCAGCGGTACGTTCTCGTCCTTGTACTCTTTGTATTTCCGGTTGTTCTTGGTATGGATGAGCGTTCCCGTCACATTCATCTGGATGCTCTGCTGATGGGGCAGGGTATGCTGGAAGTAAAGGTCGAGCGCCGGAGAGTAGCTGGATGTGTGGTTGTTGACGTACGAATAGATGGACTCCGTGCTGCCCACTGCCCACATCTTGTTGAGTTCATTCTGGTAGGGGGCATTGCTGAGGTTGTTACGGAAAATGGCATTGAATACATATTTGTCCGCTTTCGTCAGATTGTACGTCAGATTCAGGTTGTTGATGAAGCTCAGGGAGGGAGACTCGTCTTCGATGCCTTCCTTGATGCGGTCGATGGTACGGTCGCCCAGATAGAAGGTTTCATGGGATTCGAGGCGGCTGTGATACTTGCCGTTCTTGTTGAAGTAGTCGATGCCCCATTCGGAGTTCTTGTAATTGAACTTCGCGCTCAGGAAATTCTCTCCCCATAGGGTGTGGGGCGAATCGGAGAGTTGGAAGTTCACAACACCGCCCGTTTCGCGGCGGCGCAGGATAATGTTGACTACGGCGCCCAGTTCATCGTCTCCGTACTGCTTGCCGGGGTCTTCGATGAACTCCACACGCAGTACGTCTTTGGCTCTGACGGCCGCTATCTCCTTGTCTGTCACTTTAATGCCGTTGATACGGGTTTGTACGGACCCGCCACCGCTGACGCTCATGCTGTTGCTCAGATTGTCCACTTGCAGACGGGCAATGCCGAGATTGTTCAGCAGGTCGTAGGCACCGAACGAGCGTTTCAGCTGGCTTTCGGAAGGCAGGATGATTTGCCGGTCTACCCGCTGCAGCACATTGCTGGCGGATACCGTCACTTCACCGAGGCTTACGGCATCTTCCTGCAACTGTACATCGCCCAGGTCGAGGCTTTTATTCAGTTTCAGCAGTATGTTTTCACTTTGGAGGCCGATGAAGGAGATGGAAAGGCGGTAATCGCCTGCCTTGATTTTAGGGAGGGCGAACTTGCCTTGTGCATCCGAGGTTACTCCGGTCACCAAAGTAGAGTCTATGGTCCATAATGACACATTGGCGGCTATAACTGCTTCTTGCGAGGCGTCCGTGACGCGTCCTTTGATGGAGAGGCTCTGTGCCTGCGTACTGAGTACGGAGAGGGCAAGCAATAGTAAAAAAAGTTGGGTTTTCATAATCGTTTGTATTAGTCTGTTACTGTTGGATAGGGATGTAAAAGTCACTCTTCCCGCTAAGGGAAGATGCTGAAGCTTGTATGTCAGTTGTTTATACTTTCCTCGTCTGTCCGATGAAAGTCAGGAATGCATGAAGGAATAAATCTCGTACATCAGTGTCGAAACTTTGACAATCGTAAGTCCGAAGAGGAGTCCGAAGGTAATCCATAATGCAGTCTTTGCGTATCTCTTCATGAACCGTCTTTTTTAAGTTTGTTATATCGTTCTGTTATTTCTTCTATACTGATGCCGAGTAGCTCCATGCTGCGGAACATGTCGGCAAGCTGGTTGTCAAAAAACTCTTTCTTCTGTATTCGCATCACTTTCTTCACCGCATCTTTGGAGAGGTAGAACCCCATTCCCCGTTCCGGGTAGATGATGTCCTCCGTCTGGAGGTATTCATAGGCCTTCAGCACGGTGCGCGAGTTCACTGCCAGTTGTGTGGAGAGCTCCCTCACGGATACCACCCGCTCTTCTGCCCGCCATTCGCGGGTGAGAATCTTGCTGAAACAGAAGTCTACAATCTGCTGGTATATCGGCTTGTTGGTCTTGAAGTCCATAGGCTACAGTTGTTTTTCTTTGAGCAGGAAGTAGCTCGATACCCATGAACCGAGCAGCACACTGATGGGAGCCGCATAATTGCAGAAAGTCACGATGGCTTGTGCACCGGCCGACAACGGATAGTTGGTGTTGGGCCATGTGGCAATGTTGTCTATCCAGTATCCGTCCGCTCTGGCTTCGGGCATGAGGGAGGCCACAAAAGTTACAATTCCTATGCAGACGGCAATGGAGCCTACAAAGATGGTAAAGCTTTTCAGCAGGACTTGCCGGCTGAAGGCGAAGTAGCCGATGAAGGCGGAAGCATGCAGGATTACATAGGTCAGTATCTGGGTGTTGTGTATCCGGAACATCGTGATGTGCGTTGCAAAATACTGCAGGAACTCGCTGCCGCTTAAGGACAGCAGACCTTTGAGGCAGGCTATCAGTAGACCGCAGAATAGGGGAAGCAGCAGCAGGTATTTTATCCAGACATGCAGGAACTTCTCGAATGCCGATGCCGGCAGCAGTATATCGAGAGTGGAGCTGCGTTTGCTGAAATTTGTTTCCAGCAGGCAGGGGGCCATGAGGATAAACCATAGTACGTAGCGGGAGAATTCGGTGGCAGAGGTATGTTTGCCGTAGTAACTTCCACCGCGGTTTATGTCGTAGAGGATGCACAGGATGCAGATGAACGATACGACGGCTGCCGACCAAAGCAGGTGCCTGCCGGTCTCATTCCTTTTATATTGTTCCAGTAGCAGGAAGCGTTTCAGATTAAAAGTTGCGTTCATAGTTCTGTTTGTATGATGGATTTTCATTGAAACATGCTCTTTATCTTTTCCGGTTGTTGCAGCACCGCTTTATACAGCAGTTCGATGTCCGGTGTGTTCTCTTCTCCGTCCTCGTTGGGGAGAATGGAGAAATGGCCCGACAAGTCTTGTTCGCTGTAGATGCTTTCTGCCGGCAGGATGTCCGTACGGGCAAAGAGAAGCCGGTTACTGATTTCGTCCAGCGAACGGTTCAGTAATATTTCGCCTTTGCCAAGGATGACGAGATGGTCCAGCAGATTCTCGAAGTCGTGCGCCTGATGGGTGGAGATGAGCAGCGTGCTTTCATCGTCCATGCTGCGGCTGATGATACGTTTCAAGGCTTGGCGGGAGGTGATGTCCAGCCCGTTTGTCGGTTCGTCGAGCAGGATGTATGGAGTATGCAGGGCAAAGGCGTATGCCAGCATTGCCTTCTTCTGTTGTCCGTAGGAGATGGAAGAGAGTTTTTGTTTCCGGTTGATTTTCAGCTCTTCCAGGTTCAGCTTGAATTCTTCCTGATTGAAATGTGGATAGAATACGGAATGGCGTGCAGCGAAGCTGGCGATGCTTTCGGTAGGCATCTGCAACTCTTCGGGCAGGAAGAAGTAACGGGCCAACCCTTCGGACTGTCTCTCTGCCGTGTTTCTTCCGTCTATGCTGCACTTTCCGTTTTTGGGAAAGAGTAGTCCGCAGATGAGATGCATCAGCGTCGTTTTGCCTACGCCGTTTTCTCCCAGAAGTCCATATATACCGTTTCCTATTTCCAAAGATATGTTGTTGAAAATAAGTGGATTGGACTTGTATCCGTAGCTTGTGTTCTCTATCGTTATCATAACTTTATTAGTGTTGTACCGATGTACAACACTGCAAACGTAGGGTAAGTTATGGAGAAAAGCAAGGGAAAGAGATACTTATTAACTTCTTTTAGCGGTTGTGCGCTTGCCGTTTGCTTACAGCATCTTCACCAGTATGTCCCATACAGCCACCATGTGGCAGGCTGAACCGCCCAATACAAAGAAATGGAAAACCGAATGCATGTACCGTGCCTTGCGCAAGGAGTAGAAAGCAGCTCCCGTGATGTAGCATACTCCTTCGGCAATAATCCAGTAGCAGGCTGTAGGGGAGAGGGCGAAAAGCTGCTTGAATACTACCAGTACGGACAGTCCCATCAGGATGTAACACACTGTTTCCACGTAACTGTGCTCCTCCATCTTGCGGAAGCTGACAACAGTGCCGATGATGGCGCATAGCCAGACGAAGCCGAACAGTCCCCAGCCCCAACCGCCGTCCTCTCTCAATGCAATGAGTGTGATGGGGGAGTAACTGCCTGCAATGTGCCAATAGATGGCTGCATGGTCCCAATGCCGCAAGCGTCGTTTCCACGGATTATGATGTTTCAGGGAGTGGTAGAGTGTGGAGGCAAGATAGGAGCCGCCCATACCGAACAGATAGAGCCATACGCCGCATGCTGCCCAAAGATTCTGTGCCTGGTAGCATTTTATCAGGAATAGTGTACTTACAATTACTCCCATGGCAATGCCGATGCCATGGGAGATGGAATTGATGGTTTCTTCTTTTTTACTATAAAATAGTCCGTTACGCTTTCTTTTCATCAGTCGAAGCATCCATAGCATGTGGGCAACAGTTTACGGTCTCCCAACGTGTTGTCTACACGTGCCACGTTCACCCAGAACTTGTTTTCGCGCACGCTTTCTATCGGGTAGGCTGCCTTTTGGCGGGTATAGCTGTGCTTCCACGTGTCGGCTACCACTTCGTATTCGGGATGCGGGGCATTCACCAGCACGTTGTCCGTCTTGTCGGCTTCGCCGTTCTTCACTTCTTGAATCTCGTCCCAGATGGTCAGCATCACCTGCACGAAGTTATCCAGTTCGGCAAGGCTTTCGCTCTCCGTCGGTTCAATCATCAGTGTGCCGTGTACCGGGAAGGAGAGGGTGGGGGCATGATAGCCGTAGTCCATCAGACGTTTGGCGATGTCGTTTTCACTGATGCCCGTCTCTTCGTGCACCTTGCGGCATTCCAATATCATTTCGTGTCCCACGAAGCCGGTAGCACCGCGGTAAACAATGCCGTACGTATCCTTGAGGCAGGCTGCCAGATAGTTGGCGCTGAGGATAGCTATCTTCGTGGCACGCGTCAGCCCTTCTGTTCCCATCATGCGGATATAGCCGTAAGTAATGGGGAGGATACCTGCGCTGCCGAAGGGAGCTCCGGACACCTGGTTTGCTGCATTGCCGAACAATTTGTGTCCCGGAAGGAACGGAACCAGATGCTCTGCCACGCAGATGGGACCTACGCCCGGTCCGCCGCCACCGTGAGGAGAGGCGAACGTTTTGTGCAGATTCAAGTGGCAGACGTCCGCACCGATAAAGCCGGGATTCGTCAAGCCCACTTGGGCATTCATATTGGCGCCGTCCATATATACCTGCGCACCGCAGGCATGTATGATGTGGCAGATTTCCACTATTTCCGTTTCAAAGATACCGTGTGTGGAAGGGTAGGTAATCATCAAGGCGGCGAGGTCATCCTTGTTTTCTTCCGCTTTGGCACGCAAGTCGGCCATATCCACATTGCCTTGTGCGTCGCAGGCGCAGGTCACGGTGGTGAAGCCAGCTTGGATGGCGGATGCCGGGTTGGTGCCGTGTGCGGATGCCGGTATCAGCACCTTGTTGCGGTGTCCTTGCCCGATGCTTTCCAGATAGGCGCGGATGACGCGGAGTCCGGCATATTCGCCTGCCGCACCGGAGTTTGGTTGCAGGCTGACGCCGGCAAAGCCGGTAATTATTTTCAGCTCTTCACTGAGGTTGCTTATCAGTTCGCGGTAACCTTCGGCCTGGTCTTCGGGCACCAGGGGATGCATGTTCATGAATTCCGGACGGCTGAGCGGCAGCATCTCTGCGGCGGCATTCAGTTTCATGGTGCACGAGCCGAGGGAAATCATGGAGTGTGCCAGTGAGATGTCCTTACGATCGAGGCGCTTGATGTAGCGCATCATCTCCGTTTCCGTATGGTATTTGTTGAATACTTCGTGTGTCAGATAGGCACTTTGGCGCTTCATCTCCGCGCTGATGCTACTTGCCATGGGTACGTCGCTTGTCTTTTCCCAATCCCTTCCGGCGGCAATGGCAAAGATGGAGAGCAGTACATTGACGGCAGCTATATCCGTAGTTTCGTCAATGCTCATGCCTACATCTCCATTCTTGAAATAACGCAGGTTCACTTCCTTGCTTAGAGCGATGGTACGTATCTGCTGTGCCGAAATGGTGTCGGGTAGTGCAAAGCGGAGCGTGTCGAAATATTGTGCATTGACCTGCTTGTACCCCAGTCTGTTGATGCTCTTTTCCAGGAATACGGCAATGCTGTGGATGCGTTCCGCAATGGTGCGGATACCTTCCGGACCATGATATACGGCATAAAAGCCTGCCATTGTAGCCAGCAGTGCCTGCGCGGTACAGATGTTGGAAGTCGCCTTTTCACGCTTGATGTGCTGCTCGCGGGTTTGCAGCGCCATGCGGTAGCACAGCTTGCCGTATTTGTCTTTCGACCAGCCGATGATGCGTCCCGGCATATTGCGCTTGTACTCGTCACGGGTGGCAAAGTAGGCTGCCGACGGCCCTCCATAGAACATCGGGGTACCGAGCCGTTGTGTGGTTCCGAAGACGATGTCGGCTCCCCATTCTCCCGGAGGGGTGAGCAGGGTGAGGCTCAGTATGTCGGCTGCAACGGCCACTTTGCAGTTGGCCGCATGGGCTTTTTCCACGAAGGCGCGATAATCTTCCACGTTGCCGGCGGCGTTGGGATATTGCAGTACGCAGGCGAAGATGTCCGGCGTGAATTCCATTTCATGGTATTTTCCTATACGCAGCTCGATACCTTGCGGAATGGCGCGAGTAGTCATTACCGCCAGTGTCTGCGGGAAGACGGCTTCGTCTACAAATACCACGTTGGCACCCGATTTCTGCATGTCGCGCGGACGCAGGGCGTACATCATCGTCACGGCTTCGGCTGCGGCAGTCGCTTCGTCCAGCAGGGAGCAGTTGGCAAGGGGCATGCCGGTGAGGTCACATACGGCAGTCTGGAAGTTCATTAGGGCTTCCAGGCGTCCTTGTGAGACTTCGGTCTGATAGGGGGTATAGGAAGTGTACCAAACGGGGTTCTCGAATACATTCCGTTGGATAACGGCAGGAGTGATGGTATTGTACCATCCCATACCGATATAGGTTGTGTAAAGTTTGTTTTTGGCAGCCAGTCCTGCAATGTGCTGTCCGAATTCGTACTCCGTCATTGTCTTGGGCAGAGCCAGCGGTTCTTTCAGGCGGATGTTGGCAGGAATGGTTTTATCAATCAGCTCGTCCAGGCTTTTCACTCCTATTTTTTGGAGCATCTTCTCCTCGTCTTTTTCGCTGATGCCGATGTGGCGGTAGGCCAATAGGTCGTTTTTCATGGCTGTAATGATTTAAAAGTTTGCTGTATATTTACCGGAAGAACGGATTCTCCGCTTTTTCTATTCCTATGGTAGTCGGTGCTCCGTGTCCGGGATAGACAATCGTGTCGTTGGGCAGGATGAACAGACGGCTGCAAATATGCTCTATCAGTTCGTCGAAGTTGCCGCCGGCAAGGTCGGCACGGCCGATGCTGCCTTGAAACAGCACATCCCCCGAAAACATGCAGTGGTCTGCCGCGCAATAGTACACCAGGCTGCCCGGCGAGTGTCCCGGCACATGGATGGCTTCCAGTTTCGTATTGCCGAAGGTGATGATGTCTCCATCGTGCAGATAAGTGCCCAGGGGCACGGGGGCTTCCTGCAGTTGGAAGCCGAACATGCGGCTTTGTTTCGGCGCTTCGTCAATCCAGAACTCATCGGCCTGGTTGGCTTCGGCCTTCAGACCGAACTCTTTCAGCATGAAAGGATTGCCGAAGATATGGTCCAGATGCAGATGGGTATTCAGCAGATGTTTCACATTCAGCCCATTCTTGGTGATGAAGTTTTTCAAGGCCTGCTTTTCTTCTTCATAAAAACAGCCCGGGTCAATGACGACCGCTTCATTGGTTTCGTCCCAAAGCACATAACAGTTCTCCGGGAACATATTAAACTCAAATCTCTTTATTTTCATATTATGTATTTAGATTTATCCCCCTACATATACTACTTTCTTTGTCTCGAAGAACTCCTCTTCAAAGAACTCCTTCAGGTCCCACAGCGTAGTCTTGTTCTTGACGGGCATGGTTTCGTTTCCCAATTCGCCCCCCTTGAGGCAAATCAGTCCGTTGGGCAATGCATTCTGCTGTTTGGAGGAGATGTTCTTGCGGATAATCTTCAGTAGGTCTGTCAGTGGCATCACGGCACGGCTCACCACAAAGTCGAACTTCCCTTTTTCCTCTTCTGCGCGGGCATGGCGGAAGGTGACGTTTTTCAGCCCGATGCTGTTGGCTATTTCGGAGGCTACGCGTACTTTCTTTCCGATGCTGTCCACCAGATGGAATTGTACTTCGGGGAAAAGGATGGCAAGCGGGATTCCCGGAAAGCCTCCTCCCGTGCCGAGGTCCATAATTTGTGTCCCCGGTCTGAACCTGATTACCTTGGCTATGCCCAGAGAGTGCAGCACATGGTGTTCGTACAAGTTCTCTATATCTTTGCGTGAAATGACATTAATCTTAGAGTTCCAGTCCAGATAGAGGTCGTAGAGTGCGGCAAACTGCCGTTTCTGTTCTTCCGTCAGGTCCGGGAAATATTTGAGTATTAAATCCATTGTGAATTTTATGTTGATAGACAATTGATTACAGTTCCTATTCGCCGTCTGTTTTTATAGCGCTGCTTAATACAATGAATTTACCGTTCATCAGAGGGGCTATGTCCTCATAAGACAACGTGATTTTGGTTGCTCCCATTACGTATGGGGCAATTTCATATACATTATAATAGAAGGTGATTCCCGTTGGGTCCAGGTAGAAATTCTCGATAGGCTCCAGGTCACCGGTGGTGGCGTAGCCCATGTCCTCCAGCTCTTGGCGGGTGCTGACGTTGTTGTCTGCCATCAGCTGTTTCCAAAGCAAGTCGGTCAGCGCTTCCTTATAGTCGCCTTCAAAGAGGTCGTCCAGGCGGATGGGGCTTAGGGTCTTTAGGTCGAGGTTGAGGAAGGTGGACATATAGATGCCGTGTGCGCCGCCGGTATATTCGTTGTAATCTATACGGTAGGTCAGTACTAAGGTATTGCACAACTGCACATGGCTTTCGATTCCTTTATAATAGGAATACCAGGCTCCTATGCTCTGCTCGTCCTGCTTGTCCTCCTCGTCTTTCTTGTACATCGGCTCCAGGTCATTGCGGTAGTCGCCGACATATTTCTCCGTATATTTCTTGACAGCTTCTTCGGGTGTCATCGCCATGTACTTGTCGCCGAAGCAGGCAGAGAGGAAGAAGGTGTTCAGACTGTCTTTCAGCCTTACGTCGGATGACTGGCTGGCGTAGGCAACGTTGAGGATGAGGTTGCAGGCCGGCTTGGCTGTGTCTCCGAAGAGATGTACGGTTTCGTTTACTTGTATACTGTCGAACTCCAACGCGTATGCGTTTTTGTTCACGGTGTTACCGCAGGAAAAGAAAAAGCCGCTTGCCGCAAGCAGAAGGACAAGTAGGCTGACAGTTTGCTTTTTCATATTGAGTTTCGTTTATAAATCAACATATCAATCAAAAAACTTTATCGACAAATATAGAACTTATTAACGAACTGCACACATAAAAAAGGAAAAATTAATTCCGGCAAACGGTTAAAACTTTCTATCTTTGCAGCGCTTATGAAGGAACTCCGTTACATACTGGCTGTACTCTTTTCCTCCCTTATCATTATAAGCGGAGTGGGGATTTCTGTAGTTCAGTATTGCTGTGCCGGATGCGAGACGACACAAAGTTGCTGCACCTCCGGCTGTTCCAAATGCCATAATGCACATCGTGCCTCACGGCAAACATGCAAGGATACCGGCTGTACAGCCGTCTACTACAAGGTGGATTTCGTGAAGCATGCACACGAGTCTGTTTCGTTCGTGCCATTCCTTACACTGTTTTGCGAGCAACTGCCGCTGTTTGATCACTCCTTGCCGCAGGTGGCTTGTACTCCGAGAGTTGTTTCAGGAGCACCGCCATATGTCGTCGGCTCGCGTCATTATCTGGCGCTCTATTCCACGCTTCTCATTTAGTGTTGTTTTATACGGGGCAATGACATGAATTGTCCGGAGGGAACTGTTTGTTTTTTAATCACTTCTTTAAGTATAAAACAGAAATGAAATATAGTTTGATAGCCATTCTTCTGTTCTCTTTCACCGCCTTGCAGGCGCAGGTAAAGGGAACGGTAAAGGATAATTTGGGCGACCCGATTGCGGGTGCCAACCTCTTCTGGCAGAGAACCACCCAAGGTACCACCACTTCGGCGGACGGTACTTTCTCCTTGTCCAAACCCAATGACAAGCATATGCTTGTAGTCAGCTTTATCGGTTTTGAGAACGATACGATACACGTCAGTAACCGCAATGAGACGCTCGACATTGTCTTGCGCGAAGGGGTGGAACTGAGCGAGGTGAATGTGGTCAGCCGTAAGTTGGGCACCATGAAGCTGCGCAACAGTGTGATGAATGAAGATATGATAAGTAGCGCCGAGTTGAGTCGTGCCGCCTGCTGTAACCTGGGAGAGAGTTTTGTGACCAATCCCTCGGTGGACGTCACCTACTCTGACGCCGCCACCGGTGCCAAGCAAATCAAGCTTCTCGGCTTGTCCGGTACGTATGTGCAAATGATGACGGAGAATATCCCCAACTACCGCGGCTCTGCCGCCCCCTACGGACTGGGTTATGTACCCGGGCCATGGATGCAGAGTATTCAGGTGAGCAAGGGCAGTTCGTCCGTGAAGAACGGCTATGAGGCCATCACGGGACAAATTAATGTGGAATTCAAGAAACCCCAGTTGCCCGAGGCCGATTGGTTCTCCGCCAACCTCTTTGCCAGCAGCACCAACCGCTACGAAGCCAATGCCGATGCCACGGTGAAACTCTCCAAACGTTGGAGCACCTCTTTGCTGGCGCATTACGAGAATGAGACCAAAGCTCACGACAGCAACGACGACGGCTTTGCCGACATCCCCCGTGTGGAGCAGTACAACCTCTGGAACCGCTGGGCATACATGGGCGACCGCTACGTCTTCCAGGCAGGCATCAAAGTGCTTACGGAAGACCGCAACAGCGGGCAAGTCAGCCATGGCAAAACGTCCCTGGCAGACCCTTATAAGATAAGTATAGGTACCGACCGCTACGAAGCCTTCACCAAGAACGCCTATATATTCAATAAGGAGAAGAACACCAACCTGGCATTGATCCTTTCCGGCTCCCTGCACAAGCAGGATGCCTTGTACGGACGGAAAATCTACGATGTGGACCAGCACAACGCTTATGCCTCCTTGCTGTTCGAGACGGAACTGACCAAGCGTCAAAGCCTTTCTGCCGGACTGAGCTTCAACTATGACTCCTACGACCAGCACTATCGCCTGGACAATGACGCCGCACAGCCTTTGACGAAGAAATTCACCAAAGAAGCCGTCCCCGGCGCCTACGTGCAGTACACCTACAACTGGGACGATAAACTGGTGCTGATGGGTGGTATCCGCGGCGACCATAGCAGTGAGTACGGCTATTTCGTCACTCCGCGTTTCCATGTGAAGTACAATCCCAACGAGTATGTACATTTCCGTCTTTCGGCAGGAAAGGGATACCGCACAAACCATGTGCTGGCCGAGAATAACTACCTGCTGGCAAGCAGCCGCCGGATAGACATCGCCAAACGTCTTGACCAGGATGAGGCCTGGAACTATGGCGCAAGCGCTTCCGCCTATATTCCCTTGTTCGGCAAAACCTTGAACCTGAATGCGGAATACTATTACACGGATTTCCGCAAGCAGGTGGTGGTGGATATGGATACGGACCCGCATGCCGTTCTGTTCTACAACCTTTACGGCCGTTCCTATTCGCAGGTAGTGCAGGTGGAGGCAAGCTATCCGTTCTTCCCGGGTTTCACCTTTACCGCGGCTTACCGTTGGACGGATGCCAAAACGAATTACAACGGAGAGCTGATGGAGAAACCCCTTACCAGCAAGTATAAAGGTTTGCTGACGGCTTCTTATCAGACACCTTTGGGATTGTGGCAGTTTGATGTGACTTTGCAACTGAACGGTGGCGGGCGCATGCCGGCTCCATACGAACTGACAGACGGCAACTGGTCGTGGGAAAGGCGCTATGGCGGCTTCGAGCAGTTGAGTGCCCAGGTGACGCGCTATTTCCGTCGCTGGTCTATATACGTCGGTGGCGAGAACCTGACAAACTTCAAGCAGAAAAACCCCATCATTGATGCTTCCAATCCCTGGGGAAGCAACTTTGACGCTACGATGGTGTGGGGACCGATGCATGGGGCAAAAGCCTATGTAGGTGTCCGTTTTAACTTGCCGAGAATATAATATTATTTATTAAATCAATAGCGAAACAATGAAAACAAGAAGATTTTTAATGACTTTGGCAGTTGTACTCTTCTGTGCATCTGCCGCAATGGCGAAAGACATCCGTACAGCCGTGTTCAAGGTAGCACAGATGAAGTGTGAGAACTGTGTAAGGAAGATAAACAATAACATCCGTTTTGAGAAGGGACTGAAGGACTTCCACACAGACCTGAAGACAAAGACGGTAACCATCACGTATGATGCCGACAAGACCAATGTGGAAAAGTTGAAAGAAGGTTTCCAAAAGTTCCATTATGAAGCGGAGTTTGTCAAGGAAACCAAGCAGGACGATAAGAAGTAATTGAACAAACTGCTCATTCCAGTTGTTGCTTTATTAAAGCGGAACAACAACCATCTAAAAAATAAATCGAATGAGCAATATAATTACTAAGGCACATCCCGTGCCGGATATGCACAGCACGGGATTGCGCGTCGTCGGTGCATGGCTTTTTGCCATCGTACTGATACTGTTTTCTACAGTCTTTGTGCATGTACCCTATACCCGTGAAATACAGATGGTACTGGCAATTCCGGTACTGCTGTTTTTCGGCGCTCCTTTTTATGCCGGTGCCTGGAAGGGAACCCGGTCGGGCCGCAACAATATAGACCGTCTGGTGGCGCTTACCACCTCTGTGGCTTTTCTGTTCAGTGTGTTCAACACTTTCTTCCCGGATTATTGGCTGGGCATCGGGCTGGAACCGCATGTCTATTATGGGGTTGCCGCCGTCATCATCGCTTTTTCCCTGACTGGCGAGTTTATGGAGGAACGTGCCCGGCGAAATGTGTCGGCGGCTATCTGCCGGTTGGGAGGCTGGCAGCATAACGCAGCCCGCGTACTGCCGGAGAAGCAACGCATTGACGACCGCGTTGCCGAGCTTTTTGTCCCGGTCATTCTCATCATTTCCCTGCTGACCTTTTTTATATGGGTGTTCTTCGGAGGCATAGATGTAGTGTCACACGGTCTGTTTGCCGCTTTGTCCGTATTGGTGGTGGCTTGTCCGTGTGCGGTAGGGCTGGCCACTCCAGTAGCTTTGGCGGCGGGCCTTAATAAAGCTGCCCGCAATCATATCCTTATCAGGGACACTTCCGCTTTAGAGCAGATGCGCAATGTGGATGTGGTGGTATTCGACAAGACCGGGACCTTGACAGAAGGACATCCTACGGTAATAGGCTGGCTGTGGGCGCAAGGGCAGGAGGAGCATTATAAAGATGTACTGCTTGCTGCCGAGTCTACTTCGGACCATCCTCTGGCAGAAGCAATCGTTACGGCCCTGGAAGGGGAGGAGCAGGTTATCCCTGCCCACCTGGACGGTTTTGAAAACATTACCGGAAAAGGTGTCAGAGTGGTCTATCAGGGTGCGGAATATTGGGTAGGAAGCCATAAACTGCTGAAAGATTATCAAGCCAATTTGTCGGATATCCTGGCCGATATGCTGACACAATATGAATCGGACGGAAACAGTATTGTCTACTTTGGGCGTGAGAACGATTTACTTGCCGTTATTGCCATCAAGGACCAGTTGCGGGTGACTTCTATGGAAGCTATCCGGGAACTGCGTATCCAGGACATCGAGATATGCATGCTTACGGGAGACGGTGAGCGTACAGCTTCTTCCGTGGCCGGCAGTTTGGGTATCATGCGTTTTGTGGCTGATGCCATGCCCGACGACAAAGAGGATTTCATCCATAAGCTGCAGCTTCAGGGTAAAACGGTCGCCATGGTAGGTGACGGCGTGAACGATGCGCAAGCCTTGAGCTGTGCTGATGTAAGCATTGCCATGGGAAAGGGGACCGATACGTTGATGGACACCGCCATGATTACTCTCAGGACTTCAGACCTGCTGCTGTTGCCCAAAGTTTTCCGGTTGTCTCGCCAGACTGTGAGCCTCATGTACCGGAATCTGTTCTGGGCTTTCATCTATAATACAGTGGGTATCTTTGTCGCGGCCGGAGTACTCTATCCCGTCTATGACATCCTGCTGAGTCCTGCGCTGGCAGGTGCTGCCATGGCTCTTTCCTGTGTATCCGTGGCTTTGAGCAGCCTTCGTCTGAGTTCCAGGTTCTGACGGCTGTATTCTCAGCTGTTCCTATACTCCAGCGGACTCATGCCCATGTGCCTCTTGAAGTATTTTCCAAAGAAGGAAGCACTGGGGAAGTTCAGGGAATAGGCAATCTCCTGAATGGTCATGTTGGTTGATTTCAGCTTGGCTTTCACGTCTACGATGACGACGTGGGCGATGATGTCCAATACATTTCTGCCGGTCACCTGCCTCACGGTGGTGCTGAGGTGTTGCAGGGAGATGCCCAGTTTGTCGGCATAGAATTGCGCGCGGCGTTCGCGGGTATAGTTTTCGATGACGAGCTGCACCAGTTCGCGGCATATTTCCTCTTTCCGGCTCTTGTTCCCTTTTTGCATCTGCGGACGGTGGCAATACATTCTGTCTATGCCGCTGAGGAGCAAGTTCAATGTGCTTTGAGCCATTTTTGTATCGGGAGGATAGGGACCGGTCGTGATGCGTGCCCATAAGGCAAAATAGTCCTTGAAATAGGAGGCGACGGTAGGGTTGACAGCCAGTACCGGATACTCCAGTATGTTGGAGAAGGAGCTCAATGTAGACTGGATGAGGTTGACTCCATTGAGGCAATGGGAAGAAAACCCCACGAATCCCAGGCACACTTTTTCCTTTTGTTCGTAAAACTGTATGATGGTTCCGGGAAGCAGGGTGATAAAATCCCCTTGCTTGATTTCCGTATCCATCAAGTTGATGGATACCGTGATGGAACCTTCTATGCATAGTGCAAAGATGCATGCTTTCAGGCGGCACGACTGTTTGTATATGTTTAGAATGTCTTCCGTTACTTCAGTCCATGCAATCATGTCTACTGGCAGGTCGACTTGAGGAAATTCCATACGCTTTGTCGTTTAGAGTTCGCACAAAGGTAATTCTTTTCCGGGAAAAAGTAACGGAAGACATTCTGTTTTTAAAATGAAATGTTCTTTTTTTAAAATGTAACGTCCATCTTTACGACGAAAGTACGTGGCGCGCCCACTGCCATGGGACGATAGCTGTACTCCTTGTTCAGCAGGTTGTTTATCATGAACTGGAAAGCTACTTCCTTGGTGGCTTTCACCCCGAAGCGCATGTCCACTGTGGCATAGTCCGTATTATGCTTTTTCCAATAGGATGCCAGGGTTTCCCCGTTGGACGAGCCGAAGAGGATGCCGCGCACGTAGTCCAGCAGGTCAGGTTCACTTTTGCTGCGTTCGTCCAGCATAATATAGTCCACGGCAAGTATCTTGCTTTTCCAGTTTACGTTGGCACCTATGTTGATGCGTTTCCACTGAAAGTCCAGCGTGGCCTTGAAACTGTGTTTCGGACGATATTTCAAGTACTTGCCGTCATTGCTTTTCTCCTTCATCTGAAGCGGGTCGGTATAGGTGTTCTCCAGGGCATTGCGTTTCTTGTAGTCGGCATCCCTCGGTTCGGTATATACATATCCCAGGTTATAGAGCAGCTTGGCGTTTTTGTTGAAGGTGTACATGCCGTTGGTGCTGATTTCCATTCCATAAATCTGTGCTTTGGACACGTTGTGGAACTGTGCCCCGATGCCGAAACCCTTGCCGTTCTTCAGCATTTGTATGGCGTCTGTAACGCTGTTTATCATGCTCAGGTCCGCATTGTTGAATAGGCCGAACTGGAATTCCACCATATCCTTGTATTGGGTATAGAAAGCGGCGACATCTGCAAATCCTTGTAAATTGCCTGCCTTGTACCCTTGCTTGAATCCCAGCTCGGCATTGAATCCTTTTTCCGGCTGTACGTTGTAGTTGGGATATACACCTACACCTCCGATGTCTTTGCGAAGGTATTTCTCGGTGATGGAGGGATTACGGTAACCCTGGCCGAAGCTGGTACGCAGGAAGCTGTAATCGGCTAGCTGGTAGTTCAGCCCGGCACGGAACACGGGGCGGAAAGGAATCTTGCTCCCGAAAACCTTTGTGTCGGCTTCCCGGTAGTGCTTGTCTATCCGGTAGTATTCGGCACGTACACCGGCCGATACGCTGAGGCGGTCCCAGAAGCGCTGGTCGTATTGCATATAGGCGGCAACATTGTCACTTTGATGTACTTCTTCCGTTTCGCCGGAGAAGGTGCGGATATGTTCGTAAGTCAGACCCGTGGTGATTTGTGCGCCGCCGTCCCATTTCTTGTTGAACTGATAGTCCAGATAATAGTCGTAATTCTTGTCCGTCCGTGTTGGTGATTGATTGCGCTTCGGATTGAGTACACCGGATAGCCAGGGAACCAGGTCGCTGGGTAGTTTCCCTTCAAGCAGTCCTCCCATGTCAGACGGCAGGCCGTTGCTCATTACCCAGGAGATGAGGTCGCAATAGTCGGCAGTGGTGGCATTGGGGAATATGTTGTCCAGAGAGCCGAAGACACCGTCCATCAAATCACTCAGCTTGTTGCTTCCCAGCCATTTGATAACTCCGGTCATCAGTGGCTGGAGGGCTGTGTAGTCTCCATTGGCAATGTTCTGGATGACTTGTGCGTCGGTGCCCATGTTGCCCAGAATATCCGTAATGGAGGCGGATTGTGTAGGGCGTACCACATTGTCCGCACTGTAGTAGAAACGGCCCTTTACTTTGTGTGAAGTACCTCTTTCAGGATTGGTGAAGTTGAAGAAAGGGTCAATGCGGAAGTTGTTGGACTCACGTCCCATATTAGTAAAGGGAGAGGGGCGGTAGGCCTCGCCGGGCGAGCGCCAGATGAAGAAATCCCCGTACTTGTTGGAAAGGAAATCCACGTTGAAACCGTAGTTCATCAGTTTCATACCCATATCCGGCTGATAGTAGGTGAGGTTTCCGTTGATGTGGAAACGTTTGTTGTAACCTTGTTGGCGGTAGCCCTCGTCGGTAAAGAGATTCAGTCCGCCGCTGACGTCAAAGTTACCGATGCGGCGGGAGTGGGTGAGGTCGAAACCTTCGTAGAGCGGATTGCGTACACCGCTGAAAAGGCTGTTGCGCAACAAGGGCTTTACCGGATATTTGTCCTCTTTCCAGAAAGATTTGTCACTCCATTGGTAATCGCTGTTGTCGGGGTCGTCATAGATTCCTACATAGGCACTGAAACGGGTCTGAGGGGTCAGTCCCGGCCGTGCGGTGCGTATGTTGATGATGCCGTTCAGGGCCGACGAACCATAGAGCACGCTGGAGGCTCCTTTGATGACCTCTACCTGCTGCACATTTTCCAGAGGTACGCTGTTCCAGTTGATGACTCCGTTTTGGGGGCTGAGCACGCTCATCCCGTCTACCAGTACCAGGCTGCGGGCACCTACGCTGTAAGTCCAGCCGCCACCGCCTCGAATGCTGGGTTGCTTGTCGATGATATCCACCCCCGGAATGGTCTGCAGTGTCGAGGTGATGTCTGTGGGAGCCTGGCGGGCAATGTCACTGGCCTTTATCAAATCCATGGAGACCGTCACATCGCTCAGCTTCTGTTCAAACCGTCCGGCCGAGACCACGACATCTTCCAGCAGGTTGGTGCTTTCCTTCATGTACACGTCTTTCTGCATAATGTCTCCTTTGCTGATGACGATGGGCATTGGCACATCCTCATATCCCACGTAGCTGAATACCAAATCTACACCTCCCGCCGGCAGGTGTACTTCGTATGCACCGTTTATGTCGGTCACTACGCCTTGCGTGTCTTTCAGCTTGTAGGTGACCGATGCCCCTGCAAGCGGTTCATTGGTCGTTGCATCATATACGTGCCCCTTCAATATCTGTGCAGATATGGAAAAGCTGAACAGTAACGCTGCGAATAGCGTTATTAGAATTCTTTTTTTCATAAGTCTGTCTTTTTGTGAATAGTTATATCAGAATGTTTGCAAAGTACGTGAGATATTATCAGATTATCAAGGTGTATTTTTATGAATTGATGCTACATATTTAAGATAAATTCGGGGAGTGAATTCAAAAAAGTGCTATATTTGCTTGCATGAAACTGGAAATATCAGATTGGGACATGATTCCTTATGCCGGAGCATGGAGCCGGCAGACGGAATGGTTTGACGCACTTGTACACGCCAAGCAGGCAGGAGAGTGCTATGTCAATCATATTGTGCTCTGCGAGCATCCCCATGTCTATACATTGGGGCGTAGCGGAAAAGAAGGGAATATGTTGCTGGGAGAAGAACAACTGCGCAGGATAGGGGCTACGCTCTATCATATTGACCGTGGCGGAGACATTACGTATCATGGCCCGGGACAGTTGGTCTGCTATCCTATTCTGAACCTTGACGACTTTTCTTTGGGGTTGAAGGAGTATGTGCATCTGCTGGAAGAGGCGGTAATCCGTGTTTGTGCTTCGTTTGGCATCGCGGCCGGACGCCTGGAGAAGGCAACGGGCGTATGGCTGGAGGGCGATACTTCCCGTGCCCGTAAGATTTGTGCCATCGGCGTGCGCAGCAGCCATTTTGTCACCATGCATGGATTGGCACTGAATGTGAATACCGATTTACGTTATTTCAGCTATATCAATCCCTGCGGATTCATAGACAAGGGTGTCACTTCTTTGCAGAAAGAGCTGGGACACGAGGTGCCGATGGAAGAGGTGAAGGAGTGTCTTTGCAAGGAGCTGGTAAATCTTTTGTCATGAACTACCTGGCACATATATTCCTTTCCGGTTCGAACAGAAAAGTACAGTTGGGCAATTTTGTAGGCGATGCCGTAAAGGGAAGCTCCTATAAGAATTATCCGCCGGATATAGCCAAGGGTATTCAGCTTCACCGCGCTATTGACGACTATACCGACCGTCATCCGGCTGTCTGCGAGGTGGTACATAGGCTTCAACCTGAATTCGGACGCTATTCGGGGGTATTGCTGGATATTTATTTCGATTATTTGCTGGCTTCCCGTTTCGAGTCGTTCTCCGGAGTTTCCTTGAGGAGGTATACCCGGACTTTCTATCTTTCCCTCCTCATCAATTACCGCTATCTTCCGGTACGGTTCAAACGTTTCATCTGGCATTTTATCCTGACCGACCGTTTGCGGAAATACGCCACTCTGAACGGAATAAGAGAGTCTTTGAACATCATGGTGGAATATCATCATATTGATATATCCGTAGACAAGGCTATTCGTTACCTTGAAGAGCACGATGAGGAACTGTTTGCTGTGTTCCAGCCATTTTTTATTGAATTGCAGAGGTTTTGCACTGAATACCGGCATAATTATAAGGTACAGTTTTAAGGACGAAGAAGAAATTCATATCGTGTCGGCAAGGAATTAATTTCCTGCCGGCACGATATTTGTTTTTTGTATCACACGTTATTGATTTCCTGCATGACATGTTATTGATAGCTTGTGCCCTGTGGAATCAGCTTCCCGTACTCCGCTTCTCTCTTGCCAGTACCGAGATGATGTACCCTCCCTTGCTGTTCACCTTGCTCCAGTTCGTCCCATTGAATATTTTCCAGACGTAGTTTCCCAGCCTGCCGTAGTCCGATAACTTCAGTATCTTCCTGATTTCCTCCCGGTCGGTGATGTAGAGCTTTTCCAGATTCAGCATGAGGCATTCCAGGTTGTGCGTATTCCTGTTGTAGGCATATCCGGGAATGTCCAGATCAGGATTCCCCTGCGCTCCTCCGCTTTCCCCCGGGGGAGTAAGAGGGGGAAGTGCTTTACTTTCTTTTGCTTTACTTTCTTCTACTTTGCTTTGTTTGGAATTGTATGCATTTTCGGGGAAAATGTCCGCATCCTGCGTACAATTTTCCCGTTTTTGCGTACAAGTCTCGTCCTTGTCCGGTTTATCTTCCTCCGTCTCTACCAGCAGATAGGGTAGGGTGGTGAGGTCCCTTTTTCTTCTTTTGGTGGCTTCCAGCCATATTTTCTGTATCTCGGTAGAGGTCAGCACCCCTTGCTCCTTATAGGTTTTGGGGTCGAAAAAGGCTTTCTCCACCAGGATGTCCACGATTCCCTGCATCTCCTGCTCGTTGATGTCCTTTCCCGCCTTGTTTGTGAACAGTGTGCATTGCTCCGCGTTCCATTTCAGGTAATATCCGTTTTCCTTGTGTATCTTGCACAGCAGTTTCATTACCGCCGCCGTTCCTTTCAGTCCGAACCTGGCTTCCACCAGTTCCACTGCTATCTCTTCGAATAGATTTACTTTGAGGGGGAAGTATAGCATTCCCCCGTACATCATGGCCATTGTTTTTAGTGTTTAATGATTAGTGATTAATGGTTAATGGTTAGCATATGGGGCTCCATTCGAGGAAGTTTTCCAGCTGGAAGGTTTTCCATGCCTGCAGTTCCACGTCCCAAAAGGCTATGGTGCTTGTCACTCTTGTGATGTCATAATCTCTTCTGAAGTCTGCCTTGTAGGGCAGTAAGGTGGCTTTCGCCAGCCTGAATGTCCCGTCCTGCTTGTGGTAGGCTATGAGTGCGTGGCCGTATTGCATGTGGTCTATCAGGCTTTCTATCCGTCGGGCCATCCATGTGGCGCATGTTTCCGTGTAGTTCTTTTCCAGCATGATACGTATTTTCCATAGGTTTCTCAGTGCTTCGTGAAGTGAAGCGTTCTTTGTCGACTTTCTCATCTTGTTGTCTTTAAAATTAATAATTGTATTAGTTTGGCAGGAGGTACGCTTGTATATAAAAAAAGATGCCGCATTCGTTGAGAAAGCGGCATCTATAGGCGGTGTGGCTTCATCCTTACCAAAGTGGCGGCAAAGATAAGTGGTTTATTCCTTAAGTTGTTTATATTTAATTATTGTCAATAAGTTTCGTGGTTTCTGCCCTTTTTTGTTTTATTCCCTATATCTTTCCTGCTACCTTCATTTCCCGCCACACTTCACCGAACTCTTGTATTATAGTGTTTTCTGACAGTCTTTTATAGTCTGGCGTTCTAAAGTCGAAATGTGAGTATGCCCATTGTGCCAATGCCTTGTTGCTTGTCGGCTTTTCTTCTATAAAGTATCTTGATTTTTTCCATAGGATGATGTCTTTAATGACTTCTTTCCTATATTGTGGCAGTATTCCTATAACCTCCCCGCTTGAGGGACGTCCTACTCCTGCTTTAGGAGCTGATATGCCGTGCTTTACATCCGTTTTAAGGGTGTCTCTTTTTGTTTTTTTTCCTTACTTTGGAGTGTTTCTTTTGCCTTCATTTTCTAATGTTTTTGGGTTAATAATTAAAATTACTGTAGTTTGTAAAATAAATGCAAAGGTATATCAAGTTTTTTGTTTTTGTGGAGTAAGGATGGAGATAAAAAGCTGGGTTTTATCTTTATGATGGGTTAATGCGTTGATATATAAATGGAAATGACTTTGATTTGGAAGTGTTTTTTAAACGTTCGTTTAATGGACGCAAAGATAAGACTGTTTTTTATATCCTCAAAATGTTTAATAAAAATATTTTGGAAAACCCATCGTATATCAGTTTAATCTACAGTAATTCAGTATATTAAGTATCTTATTTAATATTTAAAATTTCCATTCCCTTTTATTAACTCATTCCCTATTTCATTTCCTGAAATTTGACGTCCATTAAACGAACGTTTAAAAAACGCTTTTTGTTTGTAATCCGTTCGTTTATAGTCTCTTACCAGAAGGTAATGACGAACTGCAAAAAAACTGTTGGCAAGAAGGGCACAATGCTTGCTGTATTTTACATAAGGTGCTCGCAAATGATTGGATACCAGGTATATACCGAGGGTTCAAAGCCCTAGAGGAACACTCTTTTGTGAACAAAACAACGAAAATGGAAACGGATAACGAGGTTGAAGTCTGGCATGCCATGCGTGCCACATACCGCAGAGAGCTTGATGCGGTGCATCTTCTCGAGAAGGAGAACCTCGGCTGTTTTGTCCCCATGCAATATAAGGTAAGTATCCGTAAGGGTAAGAAAGTCCGTACTTTGGTTCCCGTCATCCGTAATCTGGTTTTTGTCCATGCACGTCCTTCCGACGTACAGCGTGTTAAGTCTCAAATTACTTATTTGCAATATATAACCGATACTCGCAGTGGTCAGAAGATAATTATTCCCGACCATGAGATGCAGCGCTTCGTCGCCGTTGCCGGAACCTATAACGACCATTTGCTTTATTTCCAGCCCGAAGAGTTGAATCTGTCGAAAGGAACTAGAGTCCGTATTACGGGTGGTGACTTTGCAGGTCAGGAGGGTATTTTTCTGAAAGTAAAGGGTGCACGTGACCGTCGTGTGGTTATAGAGATACAAGGTGTCATTGCTGTTGCCATGGCTACCATCCATCCGGACCTTATAGAAGTGATCGGCTGAATTATAATTCATAATTTACAACTCATAGTTTACAATTCATAATTCAAAAAATGTCCTCCTCCCTTTTCGAAGAAGCAATTAATCTCCAGCGTGCTGCGCACGAACTGATGTATTTAGGTATGGACGGTAGTCCTATCTATAGTGATGACCTTTCCCGCCGCAACGGTGAGGTTTACCGCTTGACTGCGGCTTTGTATGGTTCCAGTGCTCGAGGTACTACTACGGAAGGACAGGCAAACGTCTGTCTTGCTCTCTTGATGGGTTATAACGCATCGTTCATTGACCATGGCGAGAAGCAGGATCACCTCCAGGAGATATTAAACCGTTGTTGGAATCTCCTTGATACCCTTCCCGCTTCGCTGTTGAAACTCCGTCTGCTTACTGCCTGTTATGGAGAAGTGTTCGATGAGCTCCTGGTCGACGAAGCCCGGAAGATTATTTCTTCCTGGGACTCCGCATCGCTCACTGCCGAACAGCAGGAAGCTGTCGAGGAATTCCGGAATGTAGTTGACAATCCCTATCCGTGGGAATATCTTGAGGACTAAAACAGGTGAAAGTTTTCTCGCAAGGCAAAAAAAAATGGAGTGGAGAATGTAAGAGACACGGGAAAAGTTAAAGACATATAGAGCTAAACATACAAGTGATATATTCATGTAATGAGTGAAAAGGATTCCACGCATTGTATTACGAAAAATAGCCTCCAGAGAAACGGATTATATGGCATTTCTGCCAATGAATATAGTAAAATAACTTATTATTTGATTAAAAATATAACTCAAAGTGGGTTATCCCCCCTTTAGTAGATGCCCAATATCTATTGAATATCCGGGAAGCGTGGTACTAACTCTTTCATTACTACGCGAAGTAATAAATATAAATCACCTTTGGTTCCACCTTCCCGGATTAGTTTGATTTTTTCAGTGTGTGACATATAAGAATCTAACAAACATTAAATTATGCGTCGAATCTTATTTCTGATTTTATGTCTTTTTATTTTCTTCGGTTCTGCCTATGCCCAGCGCATGTCCGACGAGCAAGTGGTTGAATATGTGAAACAAGCACAGGCAGCCGGAAAATCTCAGAAGCAGATGACTGCCGAACTGTTGCGCCGTGGTGTGACCCGCGAACAGGTGCTCCGCATCAAGGATAAATATGAGAACTCGGGTGTTGCTGTCCCGGGTTCCGAAGCTCCCTCACAGATGCGCAAGCGTTCGGTTGCTGTGGGAGAATCCTACGAGGCTGCCGAACTGGATGACCAGAAAGCGGTTGTTGATGAGAGACTTGAAAGCCAGTCCGCCCCTGAGGCTGCCGGCATACAGATTTTCGGTCATAATCTGTTCCAGAACCGTAATCTCTCCTTTGAACCTAGTGTGAATCTGGCTACTCCGGCAAATTATCGGCTGGGGCCCGGTGACGAGGTGATCATAGATATTTGGGGAGCTTCCGAGAATACCATCCGCCAGACCATCAGTCCCGAGGGTAGTATCCAGGTGAAAGATCTCGGTCCCGTTTATCTGAACGGCATGACTGTTAAAGAAGCCAACGCTTATCTGCAACGGGAACTGTCCAAGATCTATTCCGGTATCGGAGGGGGGGATCCCAATTCACAGATCCGTCTGACTTTAGGCGATATACGTACCATTCAGATTCATATTATGGGTGAGGTCACGGTGCCGGGTACTTATACACTTTCGGCCTTTTCTACGGTTTTCCATGCCTTGTACCGTGCCGGTGGTGTGAATAATATCGGTAGCTTGCGTGACATCCGTCTGGTTCGTAACGGAGAGACGATAGAGCATTTGGACGTCTATGAGTTCATCATGCAGGGCAAGATGAATGACGATGTCCGTCTGCAGGAGGGCGATGTGATTATCGTGAGTCCCTACCAGTCGTTGGTCGAGATAGTAGGTAAGGTGAAACGTCCCATGTATTATGAAATGAAGCCTGCCGAGACGGTTGCTTCCTTACTGAAGTATGCGGGTGGCTTTATGGGAGATGCCTATAAGAAGGCTGTACGCATCATCCGTAAAAGCGGACGTGAACATCAAGTATATAATGTGGATGAGATGGACTATTCCGTATTCCGTTTAGACGACGGTGACTTAATGACGGTTGACGCCGTACTCGACCGTTTTGAGAACAAGGTTGAGGTCAGTGGTGCCGTCTATCGTCCGGGGCTTTATCAGTTGGACGGTGAGGTGAATACGGTGAAGCAGCTGATAAAGAAGGCTGAGGGACTCCGGGGAGATGCTTTCCTTGCCCGGGTCCTTCTGGACCGTGAGCGTGAAGATCTTACGCACGAAATGGTTGCCGTTGATCTGGAGGGTATTATGAACGGTACGGTTTCTGATATACCCCTTCAGAAGAACGATCATCTGTATGTTCCCGGTATCCACGACCTGAAGGAGAGCGAGACGGTCTCCATTTATGGTGAGGTGCTCAATCCCGGTACTTTCCTATACTCCGACAACTTAACGATAGAGGATATGATTGTCCAGGCGGGAGGTCTTACTGAGGCTGCCGCCACTACCTGTGTGAGCGTGACGCGCCGCATCAAGGATCCCAAGAGTACTGCCTACAGCAGCAAGCTTGCGGAGACATTCACCTTTGACATCAAGGACGGTCTTCTGACGGGTGCCGGTAGTTTCTACCTGCAACCTTTCGATGTAGTCCAGGTTCGTCGCAGTCCTGCCTACCAAGTTCAGCGCATGGTGACGGTTGCGGGTGAGGTGCTTTTCAGCGGCAGCTATTCGTTGTTGAAAAAGAATGAACGTCTGAGTGATGTGATAGGTCGTGCAGGCGGAATTACTCCGGCGGCATATATAAAGGGGGGACGTTTGATTCGCAAGCGCAATGATGAGGAACGTCGGCGTGAGACGGATGTGCTTCGCATGGCACAGGGCGGTGAAGGTTCCGATAGCATTGCAGTGAACAAGCTTGCCATCTCTGAGACTTACGCAGTAGGCATCGATATGGAAAAGGCTCTGTTTAATCCGGGAAGTGACTATGATATTGTCCTGCGTGAGGGAGATATCGTTTATATTCCTGAATACGTCAATACGGTGAAGATCAGCGGTTCAGTGATGTATCCTAATACAGTAACCTGGGAGAAAGATGCCAAGCTGAAACATTATATCAATATGGCAGGTGGTTATGGCGAAAATGCGAAAAAGAAGAAAGCATACATCATTTATCTGAATGGTACGGTAGCCCGTGCTAAGAAGAGTGACAGTGATTTAATCCAGCCGGGTTGTGAGATTGTGGTTCCCACGAAGTCTGAGAGGAAGCGTCTCCAGCTTTCCGAGATTATGGGTATGAGCTCCATGACTGCGACGATTGCGGCGATGGTGGCTACGTTGACTAATGCTTTTAAATAAGAAACAAGTGGAAGATATAAAAAGAAAGGATGCTGATATGAATGACGGACAACAGAATAAACATCCACAGGAAGAGGAGATTGATTTGCTTGAGCTTGCTTTGAAGGTCTGGGCAGAGCGCAGGTGGATATTGAAGTGTTGCGGCTATGCAGTGATTGTGGGACTGGTGATTGCTTTTAGTATTCCCAAGGAATATACAGCAAGTGTAATGATTGCTCCGGAAGCTTCTGATAATAAGGGAGGAAGCCTTTCCTCACTGGCAAGTTTGGCAGGCATTAGTCTGAATACATCTTCTGGGTCTGATGCGATTTATCCTGATTTATATCCGGATATTGTGAGTTCCACTCCTTTTGTGACAGGGTTGTTTGATGTCCCTATCCGGGATATGGATGGGGAGATAAACACCACACTTTATGATTATATGGACGAATACCAGCGTGTGCCATGGTGGTCGTATATCATATCTGCCCCATTCAAGGCTTTAGGCTGGATTGTTTCTCTGTTTAAGGAATCAGAAGAAGAGGTGGAAAAATTAGATCCTTTTCAGCTGACAAAAGAGCAGACTGATATTGTGAAAGCACTGAGTGATCATATAGGTGTTTCGGTAGATAAAAAGACCGGGGTTACTACAATTTCTGTCACGATGCAGGATCCCCGTATTTCAGCATGTCTGACAGATACTGTTGTAAATAGGTTGCAGTCTTACATTATTGATTATCGTACTAATAAAGCCCGTAAGGATTTTCATTTTCAAGAAAAGCTTTTTGAACGTAAGAAGAAAGAATATGAGATGGCGCAGGAGAATTATGCCAAGTTTGCCGATGCCAACAAAAATATCATCCTCCAGAGTTATCGTGCCGAACAAGTGCGTCTAGAAAATGAGATGAATCTTGCTTATCAAGTCTATACATCCGTTGCACAGCAATTGCAGATAGCAGAGGCAAAGGTGCAGGAGATAACCCCTGTTTATACAATTGTTGAGCCTGCTACTATTCCTGTAAAGGCGTCAAAACCGAGTAAGGCTATGATTCTGATAGGAGTCATTTTTCTGACAGGGATGGGATGTATTGGCTGGATTCTTATGGGAAAGGATTTGTTGTATAGCATGAGGAAGAAAAATATTCCGAAGGTTTAAGGTGATAATTCTGTCTATTGCATGCAGGGATCTTTGAGAGATAAGACCGCCCGTGGAGTAGGGTGGAGTTTTATTGACAACATAGCCAACTCGGGCATAACCTTTCTGGTAGGGCTTGTCTTGGCACGTTTATTGACACCGGAAGAGTATGGGGTTATGGCCATGATTGCTATTTTTATAGCGGTGTCCGATTCGATTATAGACAGTGGCTTTTCCAATGCGTTGATACGTAAGGTGGATATTGAACGTATTGATTATAATACTGTCTTCTATTTTAATCTTATAGTTAGTATTTCACTCTATATTCTTTTATTTTTTGTTTCTCCTGCTATTAGCGCTTTTTTCAGAGAGCCTGTTTTGGTTGATGTTATGAGGGTCATAGGTTTTGTGCTGATTGTAAATGCATTGGCTATTATTCCCCGTACCATATTTATTCGGAATATAAACTTTAAGACACAAACTAAAGTTTCTTTGATAGCTTCCATCAGTAGTGGTGTTGTCGGCATAGGGATGGCTTTATCTGGAATGGGAGTCTGGAGTTTGGTTGGACAGCAATTGTCCCGTCAGCTGTTGAATACGGTTTTTTTGTGGGGGTATTGTAAGTGGAAGCCTGTTTTTGAGTTTTCTGCCAAGAGTTTCAAGGAAATGTTTGGTTTTGGTTCCAAACTACTTGTTTCCGGATTGTTGGATACTATTTATAAGGATATTTATTATTTGGTCATAGGTCGTTTCTTTACTTCATTTGTATTGGGGCAATATACCCGGGCCAAACAATTTAATACTATATTTTCTAGTAATCTGACCACTGTTGTCCAACGGGTCAGCTATCCTGTGCTTAGTTCCATTCAAAATGAGCCGGAGCGTTTGTGCGGAGCTTATAGGAAAGTCATAAAATCAACGATGTTGGTGACGTTTGCATGTATGCTTGGATTAGCAGCGATGGCAAAGCCGTTAATTATAATTCTTATAGGAGAGAAGTGGCTACCTGCTGCTGGCTATTTGCAGATTATTTGCTTTTCGGGCATGCTTTATCCGCTTCATGCCATCAATCTGAATATCCTGAAAGTCAAAGGGCGTTCGGATTTATTCTTGAAATTGGAAATAATAAAAAAGATTCTTGCCATAGGTCCTATTGCATTGGGGGTATTTGGGGGGATAGAATGTATGTTGTGGGGTAGTGTACTTAATTCTTTTGTTGCTTATTTCTTGAATAGTTATTATTCTGCCGATTTGATAAACTATCCTACTGTGAAACAGATAAAGGACATACTACCTACATTTTGTGTATCTATAGCTGTGGCTGCTGCCATGTGGGGATTGTCTTTTTTTAGATTGTCCGTTTACCTGCTTCTTCCTTTACAATTACTGTTAGGAGTTTCTCTTGCTTATCTGGTTTATGAAAGGACTGCTCTTCCGGAATATCTTGAATTAAGACAAGTGACTCTTTCTCTCTTAAAGCGGAAATCATATACTTAAATAAAAATGGAAAATAAAGTTATTACAGTAACTTCTCCGTTACTTCCTTCCTTGGAAGATTTTATACCTTATTTGGAAGATATTTGGAATCGTAAGTGGTTGACAAATAATGGGTATTATCATAAAGAACTGGAAAAAGCCTTGTGTGAGTATTTGAAAGTACCTTATGTCAGTCTTTTTACAAATGGTACATTACCTTTGATATGTGCATTGCAGGCATTGCGCATTACCGGTGAAGTAATTACTACTCCTTATAGTTTTGTGGCTACTACACATTCCTTGTGGTGGAACGGCATCAAGCCTGTGTTTGTGGATATCGACCCTGTCACTTGTAATATTGATCCGGATAAAATAGAGGCTGCCATTACTCCAAAAACTACGGCTATAATGCCTGTCCATGTTTATGGTAAGCCTTGTGATACGTCACGTATTCAAGAAATAGCTGACAAATATGGATTGAAAGTAATTTATGATGCTGCCCATGCCTTCGGAGTAGAAGTGAACGGTAAGTCTATTTTGGAGGCCGGTGATATGTCCACTTTAAGTTTTCACGCAACAAAAGTTTATAATACCATTGAAGGTGGTGCTTTGATATGCAAAGATGAAAAAACGAAAAGGCGTATCGACTATTTGAAGAATTTTGGTTTTGCAGATGAAACTACGATTGTGGCTCCTGGCATAAATGGCAAGATGGATGAAGTGCGCAGTGCCTATGGTTTGCTAAATCTGAAGCAGGTGGATGCAGCTATTGAATCTCGCCATCGGACAGCTGTAAAATACCGTGAAGCATTACGTGGTGTGGAGGGTATCAGTTTTATGGAGGATATGCCTGGCGTACGTCATAACTATTCCTATTTTCCGATTTTTATTGATGCGGAAAAATATGGAATGACACGTGATGAACTCTATTTCAAGATGAAAGGACAGAATGTGTTGGGACGTCGTTATTTCTATCCTTTGATTAGTGAATTTTCTGCTTATCGCGGACTGGAATCTGCTCAACCCGAAAATTTACCGGTTGCCTCTAAAGTAGCCGATAGTGTGATTTGCTTGCCGATGTATCATAATCTGAATGATTCAGATATCCAAAGAACTTTAGAGTTAATTGTGAGGTAAAAAATGAAACAGAAGAAACTCATGCTTTTAGGAGGTATTCGTTACCTTCTTCCCGTGATAGATGCAGCTCATAAACAAGGCTATTATGTGATTACAGCGGATTATTTGCCCGATAATATTGCACATAGATATAGTGATGAATACGTAAATGTGAGTATTGTTGATAAAGAGGCAGTATTGAAGGTTGCGTGTGAGAAAGAAATAGATGGTATTATGTCGTTTGGTGTTGATCCTGGAGTTGTGGCGGCTTCTTATGTGCAGAACAAAATGTCTCTTCCTTCTTTTGGTCCGTACGAATCTGTAGAGATTCTTCAGAATAAAGATAAGTTCAGAGAGTTTTTAGCTATTCATGGATTTAATGTACCTTGGAGTTTGGCTTTTTCCTCTTTAGAGGATGCTTTGTCGGATCTTGCTATATTTTCTTACCCTCTTATAGTAAAGCCTACAGATTCAGCAGGTTCTAAGGGGGTGACTCGTGTAGATAAAGAAAAGAATTTGAAAGAAGCTTTATTGCATGCTTTTGCCCATTCAATCAAGAATAAAATCATTGTAGAACAGTTTATAGAGAAAGAAGGTTGTTCTTCGGACAGCGATTGTTTTTCAATAAACGGAGAACTTAAGTTTGTCTCATTTTCTGCCCAGCGTTTTGATGAGTATGCGGCAAGTACATTCGTTCCAGCTGCATACTCATGGCCTTCTACTATGACTATACAGCAAGAGTCAGAACTTAGTTTTGAACTACAACGATTGCTTAAACTTTTGAATATGAATACTTCTGTGTATAATATAGAAACACGGATTGGTGTGGATGGCAAGCCTTATATTATGGAAGTTTCTCCACGTGGAGGAGGTAATCGGCTTTCAGAAATGATTCGTTATGCTACAGGAGTGGATCTTATTACTGCTGCTGTGTGTGCCTCAGTAGGAGATACTATTGGAGAAATAAAGCAAAAAACTTACCAAGGATATTGGGCAGAAATTGTACTTCATGCTGATAATGCAG
This sequence comes from Bacteroides sp. 4_1_36, assembly GCF_003466325.1. Taxonomy (NCBI): domain Bacteria; kingdom Pseudomonadati; phylum Bacteroidota; class Bacteroidia; order Bacteroidales; family Bacteroidaceae; genus Bacteroides; species Bacteroides sp. 4_1_36. The sequence continues at coordinate 311,542 of NZ_QSOX01000001.1, read as the reverse complement.
GGCGTTTTATGGGGCTTGAAATATCAAAGAGCTTTTCGGCAGAAATTGTTGAAGAAGATTTGTGGGTAGAGGTCGGGGATGAAGTAGAGAGCTTTGAAGGAGCGAACAATGCTATAGGAATGTTGATTTTGAAATTTGATTCTTTGAAAGAATTGGAACATGCTTTGGCTACACAACGTCAATGGTTGAAGGTGAATGTGAGATAATGGAAGCAATAGGGGGATACTTTGAGTTGGAATTACATAAAGGAGAGGAGTATCATAAAGATGCTATTTCACTGAATACAGCTCGTAACTGTTTTGAATATATATTATTAGCTCGTAATTACAAAAAAGTTTATATACCTTATTATACATGTGAAGTGATGTTGCAACCTTTGGAGAAACATCATATTTCTTACGAGTTTTATTCTATAAATGAGTTGTTGGAACCTATTGGTATAACAAAACTACTTCCGGAAGAAGCATTTCTTTATACCAACTATTTTGGATTAAAGCAGAGTTGTGTGGAAAAGTTGGTTACCATTTATGGGACACAACTGATTGTTGATAATGCACAAGCATTTTTTGCTTCTCGTATAGATGGTATAGACACTTTTTATTCTCCTCGAAAATTCTTAGGAGTATCTGACGGAGGATATTTATACACAGACTGTTGCTTAAACCGAGATATTACTTATCATTATTCTTATATGCGGATGCAGCATTTGTTACAACGGATTGATGAAGGAGCTGAGCAGGGTTATATTTCTTTTAGATATAATGATGATGCTCTTGATTATATTCCAATTTCTAAAATGTCACGATTGACTTGTAACATTTTATGTGGAATAGATTATGAACATATAAAGAAGAAACGAATAGATAATTTCAATATTCTTCATGAGGCTCTATTAAGGAACAATTTACTGAATATAGATTCTTTGGACTTGTTTGAATGTCCTATGGTTTATCCTTATTATGTGGATGATAAAACATTACGTAAAAAATTAATAGATAACAGAATATATATAGCTACATATTGGCCGAATGTTTTGAAATGGTGTTCGGAAGATATGTTGGAATATGAATTGACTAATAATATAATAGCATTGCCTATAGATCAAAGATATGGAAGAGAGGAAATGGATTATATAATAAAACTTTTAGCTTGATGGGAAATAGTATTTTTTTGAGGGGGTTTGAGATAGAAGATGCTCTTCTTATCAATAAGTGGAGAAATGATTTTGAAATCCAGAAATTAGTTTCCACTTCGTTTAAATATGTTTCATTGGAAATTGAAAAGGAGTGGGTTAAATCAAAAATGATGGATAACCGAAAAGATATTTATTTAGCTATTTGTTTGAATGACGATAGCCGGAAGATGGTAGGATATGTCTCGGTCAATAATATAGATTATCTCAACCGTACAGCCGTGGGTGGGGGGATAGTAATAGACCCTCTTTATCAAGATGGTATCATTAGGTATGAGGTAGGAATGCTTATCCGAGAATTGGTGTTTAATCATCTTAATATCAATCGCTACGAAGGTAAATGTTTATCAGAACATATTGCTTCAAGAGTAATTATGGAAGCTAGTGGATATAAGTTGGAAGGAATATATCGTGAAGCCATCTATAAGGATGGGAAGTACCATGATCAGTGTGTATATTCTCTTTTGAGGGCAGACTATGAGGAATGGATGGAGCGTGGCGATTATTCATTGTCCGTATTTGCCAAGAAGGTGAGACATTTAAGGAATAGTTATGCTGCGAGTAGGCTGTAAAACGATATTATTTATTTTTGTCTTGTTGGAATGTGCATTTTCTGGTGTAGCTTCTGATAATGAGAATCATTCATCTCTTGAGGCTCAGATAGAGGCCATTTTTAACAAGATGAAAATGACAGGTCTGGGAATTGCGGTTGTCAAAGGAGATTCTATTGTTTATGTTCATTCTTGGGGATATAAAGAAGTACCAACAGTTAACAATCAAGGAATACTTTTGAAGAATGATGACCTATTTCGTATTGCTTCTGTATCAAAAACCTTTGTGGCTACCACCATATTGCAACTTGTAGAAGAAGGTGTTTTGAACTTGGATGATGATGTTCAGAAATTTCTCAAATTCCCTTTGCGAAATCCTTCCTATAGAGATAAGCCCATAACTGTAAGGATGTTGCTTACTCACACATCAAGCATTAATGATTCACAACGTTGGTGGTCGCTTGACATAATCAATCCTATTATTTCTGACAACTATGCTAAGTGCTTTTCTGAAACTAAACCTGGTATGGAGTACAAATATTGCAATTACAATTATTTGCTACTCGGTGCGGTGATAGAGGGGGCTACTGGAAATAGATTTGACACTGAGATTGATAGTAGAATAATGAAGCCGCTTGATATTCAAGGTGGTTTTAATTGCAATTTGTTAGATTCAACCAAGTTTGTTAGGCTCTATCGTTATAATAAGGAATCGGGGGCGTTTAGAGAGGACGATGAAGCCTATCGTCCTTATAGATATCAAATTCAGACTCATTATACATTAGGTAAATCTATAGGGTTGGTTTATCCCGATTCTGGTATGAAAATAACTACTACAGATTTGGCCAAGTATATGATGATGCACATGAAAGGTGGTACTCTTAGGCAGGCTACCATACTGTCATTAAGAAGTGAAATGATGATGCGTGAGAATTATGTAGGAAAGAACAATTACGGTTTTGCATTTCGGCAGTATCGTGGTTTAGTTCCCAATACAACATTGTACGGACAGACTGGGGGCGGATTTGGACTGAAAAGTGCAATGATATTCGACCCTAAGCATCAAATGGGCTTTGTCATTATATGCAGCGGTAGTGCATCAGAATATATTGATGGGTATAACGATATACATAAGCCGTTAATCAAACTACTATACAATTATTTTTCTGAGAATGACTGAATTCCTGTACGAAAGTAAAGTAGCTATTACAAAGCCAAAATTTGACATCTTTGTGTTGGCTTTTGCCGTGCTGTTGCTGATGTTCAAGTCTCAACGTATTCTGTGGGTAAGACCAATACCCGAGATTATTATTGTTGTTTTTGGCATAGCTGTTTTTTTGTTTCACTTAAGATTGTATGTCAATCATTTTAGATATACATATATTAGTGTATTTCATAGTATGGCTTTGCTTCTTTTCTTGTTCGCATATGAAACTTTGTGCGTATCCGACTTGAATCCGATAGCTATCCTAGCTTCTATGTCAACGCTGTTTTGTACCGAAATACTGATACTTATTCCTGTTCAGTTCAAAAGGCAGATACTAAACTTTGTCATAAAGGTGATTCAGTTTTGTGTAGGTATTTCATTGGTCGGTTGGATATTGTTCTTGTTGAAGTTTCCATTGCCTCATTATACGGATGCTTCAGACCCATATTACTATCACACTATCTATTATTTATTCAATCTGAATGGTGATCCAGACCTACAACTTGTACCCCGCTTTGCCGGATTTTTTTTAGAACCAGGACATTTGGGCACGATGTGTGTGTTCTTACTTTGTATAAACCGCTTTCGTTTGCGTGAATTTGGAAATAAAATCTTGCTGGCAGGGGTGTTGTTCTCTTTGTCACTTGCAGCGTATGGTTTGTTGGTCGGGGCAGTGATAATATATTTCATCCAAATGAGAAAAATTATTTGGATTATTGTATTTGGAAGTCTTTTTGCTACAGTTGGTATAATATCTTATTTCTACAATAATGGAGATAACGTACTTTATCAGATGATTTTCCATCGTATAGAGTTTGAAGATGGTGAGATGGTGGGTAATAATAGAACATCCATGTACTTCGATGCGGAATTTGACAAATACCTATCTAGTAGTAAAGTGTGGACGGGTATGGGAAGAGACGCATTTGGTAGTGAGAAAAATGCCAATCAAAACATTACGATTGGATGTGCTGGTTACAAACGATATTTCTTTATCCGAGGGGTATTGGGTACAGTGTTGTTACTGCTGTTTCTGGTGGCTTATTATTGGAATTATCGCTCTATTTGGACTTTGGGCTTCTTGATAGTATTCATCGTAGGTAACTTAATCCGTGATTATCCTTTGAAACCAATATGGCTCTACCTTTTTATATTGAGTTTACCCATTTTGAAGTTAGAAAACAAATAAATTATGTCGGCTTTACATATAGGTTTTGACCATAACTTTATAGAACATTCAAGGCGTGTGTTTGAGGAGTATTATCCCAATACGAATACTTTCGTTATCCTAAAGAAAACAGGCGCATTGAGAATAATCAAACATCCAGAGAATTTTGTTATATTGAATCTTTATGATGAACGAAACTTTGGGAAACTTTGGAAGCTATGCGTTGACAATGATATTGATAAGATAGTGTTTCATGGGTGTTCGATTAAGTTTGCATCAATCTTGAAATTCCTCCAGACGAAAAGAAAGTTTACTGTGTACTGGCTGTTCTGGGGATATGAACTTTATCAGACGTTGGGGTATGAAAAGAACTATAAATTATTGGATGAACCTTTTTCGCCTTTTAAAATATCTTCTTATTATGTGCCCAATGCATGTAGTAAGCTCATTCGTAAGTTGTGTAGACGTTATTTGCCGTCAGTAGTGATGGAAATGCTTCCTCATATAGATTATTTCTGTTTTTGGTTTAAGGATGATTATGATTTGTTGAAGAAATACTTTAATGTTCCTATAAAGTATAAGTTATTTGCTTACTCAGCCAGTAAGCGAGGAGAAGCACCACCTTATCTTTTTGACCTGAAAGATAGGCAGACTGCAACAATAATGGTAAACCATCAGGCTTCAGCTTTCGGTAATCATAAAACTGTATTTCGTAGGCTTAAAGAGCTTAATTGCACCAAGCAATACGATGTGATAGTACCATTATCTTATGGTAGTAGTTGGGTGAAACGGGGTGTCGTTAAGATGGGTGATAAGTTGTTTGGAAATTCATTTTCTCCGATAACTACTTATTTACCGAAGGAAGAGTATTTCAGATTACTTGAAAAAGTGGATGTTGCCATCTTCGGACAGCGACGTCAAGAGGCATCAGGTAATATTATCCAGCTATTGAGAAATGGCGTGAAAGTTTTTTTGCGAAATGATAATATGTTGCTTAATTACTACAGAGCAAGGGGCTATATAATTTTCTCATTCGAAGATGATTTGATAGATGAGTATTCATTGCGGTCTTTGTCTATTTTAGAGAAAGAACACAATAGGCAGTGTTATATGGATACTCGGCTCTACTATGATGATTTTATGCCCACATTTTTTGATTGATATAATGAAGAATTTAGTAATAATCGGTGCTGGTGGTATGGGACGCACCATTTTTGACGTAGCTCGTGAGAGTATAGGTTATGGCATAGAGTATACTATCAAGGGATTCATAGACGACAACTTATCTGCACTGGATGGTTTTGAGGATTATCCTCCTATGTTGGGGACAATATCCCATTATTTGCCCGAAGTGGATGATGTCTTTACGTTCTCTATTGGTGGCGAATCAAGAAGGGTTTGTATTGAGTACTTGATGGAACGGAATGCCAAGTTTATCAATATCGTTCACAGTACAGCTCGAATAGGGTCAAATGTTCGCATGGGCGAAGGTAATGTGATAGGTGCTTTTACCTCTTTGGGAGCTGATTGTAGCATAGGTAGTTACAACATGATTCAATCGTACACAGTGATAGGGCATGATGCTAAGATTGGTGATTTTAACAGAATAGATACTCATGTTACTTGTGTCGGAGGAATTCAAATAGGAAACGAGACAACAATTCATACTTCTGCGGTCATTAATCATAAAGTGATAGTCGAAGATAATGTCCATGTAGGTGCATGTAGTTTTGTTATTAGAAGAGTTAAAGCTGGTACAACCGTATTCGGTAATCCTGCTAAGAAATTAGTTTAAATATATATAGTTATGGAAATCAAAGATTTTATTGAAAATTTTGCGGAACAGTTTGATGATACAACAGTTGAAATGTTGGGTGCTGGAACTAAGTTTAGAGAACTGGATGAATGGTCTTCATTAATTGCTTTGTCAGTCATTGCAATGGTGGATGAGGTTTATGGGATAACCATAAATGGTGAGGATATTCGTAGTTCTCAAACTATCAGTGATTTGTTTAACAGAATAATGGATAAAAAGTAGATGTATAATCCTTTCTCTTTGAGAGGCAAGACAATACTTGTAACAGGTGCTTCATCTGGTATTGGACGTGCTACTGCTATAGAATGTTCAAGATTGGGGGCTGCGTTGGTTTTAACCGGTCGAAATGAGAAAGCCTTACAAGAAACCAAGGAACAATTGGCAGATTTAGGCAATGGTCATTCTATTCTTGTTGCTGATTTGACGAATGAAGAAGCTTGTGAAGATTTGGTTTCTCGGCTTCCTTTGTTGGACGGGTTTGTCAGTAATGCCGGAATAGGAAAGATGCTTCCTTTACAATTTTATTCTTTGGAGGTATTAGATGAGGTGTTTCGGATAAATTGTTTTTCTCCAATGCTTTTATTAAAACTGTTGGTGAAGAGAAAGAGGCTTAAAAATAATTCTTCTGTGGTGTTTACTGCTTCAATTTCTGGTTACAATAATGTTGCTCCAGCTAATGGTATTTATGGAACTTCTAAAAGTGCATTGAGTGCTTATATGAAATATGCAGCTTTAGAGTTGGCTGGAAAGGGGATTCGATGTAATGCTGTACATCCTGGAAGAATAAATACCCCTTTGATATCCAATCGGATGTTGACAGAAGAAGATGTAGCCAAAGATGTAGAACAATATCCTTTGAAACGTTACGGAGAACCAAGTGAGGTGGCTTATGCCATCATCTATTTGTTGTCGGATGCCGCATCATGGGTTACCGGAACTAATCTGGTAATCGATGGTGGGCGTAGCCTGAAATGATTGATATGGAAAGATTTTTAGAGAATAAGGTATGTATCATTACCGGTGCTGCACAAGGCATTGGTAAATCGATAGCCGAACGTTTTGCTTCGGATGGTGCTTTGGTTTATGCCTGTGACCGTGTAGAGGGAGTTATGGATGAATGGGCGAAAGCTTGTTCGGAGAAATACGGCACACGTGTGTGTCCTTTGTATTTTGACGTGACTGATGCTGTGGCTGTAAAATCAGCCTTTATGTCTGTATTCAAGCAGGAAAGACGGATTGATGTATTGGTGAACAATGCGGGTGTTGTGTTCAACAAGAAGATCGGCATGATACTTCGTCCGGAGACCGAGCTTATGTTTAGGGTGAATGTCATAGCTGTGATAGAAATGGTACAGCTGGTTTCCCGGCTGATGGCCAGAGGACATGGCGGCTCCATTGTGAATATAGCTTCGGTGACAGCTGTACTCGGCTCTCCCGGCCAGTCTGCCTATTCAGCAACCAAGGGGGCGATCATAGCTTTCACCAAGTCTGCTGCCAAGGAACTGGCATCTCAAGGAATCCGTGTGAATGCGGTGGCTCCGGGCATTGTAAAGACGGAGCGTTTTTCCGAACTTTACGAAGAGAGCGGTGAGAAAATTGACAACCGTATCCAGAGAATCGCATTGGGTCGTTTGGGGACTCCCTTGGACGTGGCCAATGCCTGTGCCTTTCTGGCATCAGACCGTTCATCCTATATATCGGGACAGATATTGGGGGTTGACGGTTGCGCTTCCATTTAAGATAAAAATAAGATGATATTAAGTTTGAACGAGCGACCACAAGAGGCGGTTGCCACAATAGATGCTTCGGGGGCTGTCTTGAAGTACGGGGAGTTGTCGGCATTTTCGGAGAAAATCGGTGCTTTACTTCCTCAGCGTTCCCTGTTGTTCTTGTTGACAGAAAATAATGTTGGTGGGATAGCATGGAGTATCGGTAGCATTAATTCCGGTAATGTCCCCTTGATATTGAATGCTCATATTGAGGAAGGGCTTTTTCATAATTTGTTTGAGATTTACCGTCCTCCTTATGTGTGTGTACCATCATCGATGGCAGACACACTGCAATATGAGTCTGTGTATGAGTATTATGGCTATACTTTACTATGTACCGGAATGGAACCATGTAGGGTACATGATGACTTGTCCCATCTGCTGCCGACTTCCGGCTCTACGGGAAGTCCCAAATTGGTTCGTCATAAATATGAGAATATAGAGGCGGCAGCCCTGAATATCTCCACTTTCTTTGGACTGACCTCCGCTGACCGTCCATTGCTGGTGCTGCCATTGTATTATACAATGGGGCTGTCCGTAGTATTTAGCCACCTATATGTGGGTGCCACTATATTGATAACCCACCAAAGCATGACGGACAAGGCTTTCTGGAGTTTCATGAAGGAACAGCGGGCCACCAGTTTTACAGGAGTGCCCTACAGCTTTGAAATTTTGAATCTGATGCGTTTCTTCCGTATGGATTTGCCTGATTTGTCTTTGCTTACTCAGGGTGGCGGTAAGATGCCTCGCCAGCTGAATCTGAAGTTTGCTGAATATTGCCGTGATACTGGCAAACGCTGGATAGCTACTTACGGCCAGTCTGAAGGTACTGCCCGCATGGCCTATCTTCCTGCTGAATATGCAATATCCAAGTGCGGAAGTATAGGCTGGGCAGTTCCCAATGCGGAACTGTCCTTGATAGATAGTGACGGAAATGTGATAGAAGGTTCTCACACGGAAGGTGAAATGTGCTATCGTGGCAGGAATGTGACAATGGGATATGCCTGCAGTCGGGAAGATTTGCTGCTGGGCGATGAACGTAATGGCTTTATGCGTACCGGTGACTTGGCTTACAGGGATGAGGACGGTTGTTATTACATTGTGGGGCGTATGGGACGTTTTTTGAAGCTGTTTGGCATGCGCATCGGTCTGGATGAGTGCGAGCAGATAATCAAAGGGAAATATCCGATAGAGTGTGCTTGTGTGGGTACAGACGATAAGATGACCGTCTATTTGACCGATGAAAAACATGCGGTGGCTGTAAAGGAGATACTGGTTGAAAAGACCAAACTGGTAGCCTCGGCTTTTGAGGTAAAAGTGATTGCTGACATACCTAAGAATGAGGCGGGAAAAATATTGTATAGTAAGTTGAATTCATAAAAAAGATAGGAACGATGACGAATATTGAAAAGTATAATGACGCTTTTGTAGAAGTGTTTGGGGTGGATAGTGCAGTGTTGAACGATAGTTTTTCAAAAGACAGTGTGGAATCCTGGGATTCTGTTCACCAACTGAATATAATCGCATTGCTGGAAGAGTCCTTTGACGTAATGTTTGACCCAGAGGATATCATGGAATTTACTTCCTATGGAAAGGGACGTGAGATATTGAAAAAATACGAAGTTGAACTTTAAGGGTCAAGATAATGGCAAGATGGGAAATTAAGAATGTCGGCATGAAGGGAGTGGCTATGACCGTTCCGGAGAATGTGGTAAAAACTTCCGAACTGGGACTTCTTTCCCAAGAGGAAGCTGATGTATTCGATAATACAGTCGGTATAAAAGAAAGGCATATCGCTCCGGACACAATGTGCGCCTCGGATATGTGCCAGGCTGCTGCCGAGAAACTGCTTGAAGAGCTGGGTTGGGAGAAGGACAGTATTGATGTATTGTTGTTTGAGTCTGTTACGGGTGATTATCGTACTCCTCCTACTTCCTGCATATTGCAAGACAGGCTTGGCTTGTCGGAAAATTGTTTCTGTATGGATATTCCAATGGGTTGTTGTGGGTGTATGTATGCCATAACAGTTGCCGGTAACCTGTTGACGGCAGGTAATGTAAAACGTGCCTTGTTGCTTGTAGGTGATACGGCTTTGCGGATGGGGTCCATGAAAGACAAAAGCCGTGTACCTTTATTCGGTGACTGCGGTACAGCCATAGCTTTGGAATATGATGAGACTGCCAGTGATATTGTGGTTGATTTTCATACTTATGGCAAGGGATATGAAGCTTTGATGACCCCTCATGGTGGTTTCCGCCATCCGGCTACACCTGCTTCCTTTGAATATGAAGATTTTGGCAATGGCATTGTGCGTGCTCCCATTCATACATTGATAAATGGAATGAATGTCTTTTCTTTCGCGATATCCCGTCCTCCTAAATCCGTCGAGGCCTTTTTGGATGATTATAAAATTAATCGTGAAACGGATATAGACTATTTCTTGATTCACCAGGCGAACAAGATGATTGTGGATCGTATTGTGAAGAAGTTGAAGTTGCCCAAAGAGAAGGTTCCTTATAACCTGGAGGAGTTTGGAAACTTGGGTGGAGCTTCTATTCCTTCATTAATGGTGAGCCGCTTGCGTGAACGGCTGATGCAGGAAGAGACTACCTTGTTGATGTCCTCTTTTGGGCTTGGATTAAGCTGGGGGACAATGTGGATGAAGACGAAACCTATGATTGTGCCTGATATAATTGGGTTATAGTATGAATATTTTGATTGTTGGTGGTGGACTCCAAGCATTATCTGTAGCCCGCTCTTTAAAAAAAGAAAGGTATAGTGTCATTGCCTTGTTGCATAGAGGAGATATTTCGACAAAATCAAAATATATAGATAAACTTTATACTATTGATATAACTCCAACACACAAAGAGGAGTATTTGTCTTCTGTACATCGTGTTTTGCAAGTACATGCTATTTCTGTAATTATTCCTTTAAGTGATGTAACTGCTGAGTTTTTAAGTATAAATAAAGTGGAATTAGAACATGAATACCATCTTAAGTGCGCAATCCCTAATTATGATATTTTTCAAAAGGCAAATGATAAGTGGCAACTTTTAGCTTTATGTAAGGAAAATTTTATTCCTCATCCTCAAACACAGTTGTTGACCTCAAGTAACTTACAGGAAGCGGCAGATGCCATAGGATTTCCAGCTTTGATAAAACCTAATATTTCAGTGGGAGCAAGAGGTATTACAATGGTCTATTCTTTGTCTGATTTACAAGATAAGTATGATGGAATATTAAGAAAATACGGTGAATGTACTCTACAGGAATACATTGATAATTCTGGTGCACCCTATTATAATGTGATGATGTACAGAAATGCAAAAGGGAATATAATCAACACTGTGATTATAGAGATTATCAGATATTATCCAATAAAAGGAGGAAGTAGCTCTTTTTGCAGGACTGTAGAATCGAAAGAACTATCTGAAATTTGTACGAAGACATTGGAGGTTTTGAATTGGACAGGTTTTGCCGATTTTGATATTTTGCAAACTAAAGATGGAGATTTCAAGATTATAGAGATTAATCCTCGTGTTCCTGCTTCTATTCGTGCAGCAGAAGTTTCAGGTATTAATTTCCCGGCTTTGATAGTCAATGATATGCTGGGTATAAAAATCTCCCCTTATGCTTATGTTCCTAATAAGCAATTACGATATTTAGGACTTGATATTATGTGGTTTATATCATCAAATAGACGTTTTTCTTGTATTCCTTCTTGGTTCATATTCTTTTCCCGGAATTTGTATTATCAAGAAAGTGGGGCAATCTTTTTTTCTCTTTTTTCCGGTTTGAAAAAGATGTGCTCTTCTTCTTTTCGTAAATCAAAAGCAGGTATATAATATGGAAATCATTCCTTATACTCCCGATTTATATGAACAACTAATGTTGTTTCTTATTGAGAGTTTTCCTAATAGGGACAAAAGGTATTTTGATTGGTGGTTAAAGCAATATTCGTGTGAAAAAAATCTTTTGAACCGTACTTTTCTAGTAGAAGATAAAGGTAAGATAATAGCTTGCACTACTGCTAATTGGAATGAGATAAAGATACATGGTAAAAAGCAAGATTTTTATTGGGAAGGTAATACCATTGTTTTGAAAGCTTATCGCGGTAAAGGAGTGGGGCGAATGATTTATGAACAAATGGGGAGGTTTTCGGATAGATGTGTAGTTGGTCTTACTGATGCCGCATACAATATACAGCCTAAGATTATTCCTTGTTTTCGGCCTATTAATCCGGTTTATGTGTATTTATCTGTAAACCGTTTCTTCTTAAACAGTTTGTATAGGAGGTGTTTACACTACAGACGAGGAATAGAGGATGTGTTTTATCCACTGAAAATGGCGGTAAGAGGCATGATGTTTTATCGAATAGATAAATTGGAACAAATGTCTTTTACTTCTGACGGCTTCTGGCAAAATGATGATATTGAAATAACACGTGATAAATCATTCTTTGAAAAGCGCTTTTTTAATATTTATAAAAAGTATGTTGTTTATGAAGGCCATTTGTGTGGAAATTTAGTTTGCTACTTTGTGGTACGTTTGGCACACTATAAAGGATTTGATGTAATTTCATTAGTTGACTTTCGATATAGAAAAAAGGACTATATGAGTAGCATAGATAAGGCTGTTTCTGAAATTGCTAAAATAAACCATATCGGCTTTTATTTAACATTGTCCTCATTGAAGAGAAAAGTATTTAACTTCTTTCCTGTTATATTGCGGACAAGTAAAAAATTATACGGTGGCACTACTATCCCACATATAAATAAAGAGTGCCCTTTGTTGATTACATCTGCAGATTCAGATTTGGATTTTGTATATTATTTATGAAAATATTGACTTTTGATACCGAGGAGTGGTATATTGAGAAACATTTTAAGGGAGGGAGAAAAGAAAAATATCGGCAGTATGACGAATTGCTGGATTGGATTTTGAATACTCTCGAAAAGAATAATACCAAAGCGACCTTCTTTTGTGTAGGACAATTGGCAGTTGAGTTTCCTGATGTATTGAAAAAAATAGCGAATGCAGGACATGAAATAGGAAGTCATTCAAATAAGCATTTGTGGGTAAATAAAATGACTCGACAAGAATTTGCCGAAGACACACGTATTGCAATAGGAGAGATAGAAAATCTTATAGGGAGGAAAGTAAAAAGTTTTCGTGCCCCTGCATTTTCCATAGGGAAAAACAACGACTGGGCTTTTGATGTATTGGCGGAAAACGGTATAGAATATGACTGCTCTATATTTCCGGCCAATCGCGACTTAGGGGGATTTCCTCATTTTACTTCATCCATACCTGCGCTAATAAAGAAAGGAGTATATACAATAAAGGAATTTCCTATTTGTCCAGTTACACTAATGGGTAAGAGTGTAACTTTTTCAGGAGGAGGATATTTTAGGCTAGTTCCATTATGGTTACAGAAAAACTTTATTGAACGTATGGATTATGTGATGTTTTATTTTCATATCAATGATTTGATAGAGCAAAATTCAAAGTTTATGACTAAGGCAGAATTTGAGGAGTACTTTAAGGAAGTTGGAACATTAAAAAATCGTATAATTCGTTATGCTAAGGCAAATATAGGTAAAGGAGGGGCTTTGAATAAATTAGAAGTCCTGCTGCAAACTTATGTTTTTTGCAATGTAGGGCAGGCTGCAAAGGAAATCAATTGGAGTAAACAACCGTTAATAGAATTATAGGCTTATGTATAAAAGAGGATTAAAGCGTGGGTTAGACTTTGTAATTGTTTTTATAGTTCTGTTGGTTATCTGGCCCATATTACTTCTTCTGATAATTTTCCTCCATTTCACCAATAAGGGTGCCGGTGTCTTTTTCACCCAGGATCGCCCTGGAAAAAATGCTCGGATATTCAAAGCCATAAAGTTTAAGACAATGACAGATGAGCGGGATTCTGGAGGAAACTTGTTGCCGGATGCTGAACGCCTGACAAAGATTGGTAAAATAGTCCGTTCTCTTTCCATAGATGAATTGCCACAATTAATTAATGTATTAAAGGGGGATATGGCATTGGTTGGCCCCCGTCCTTTATTGCCGAAGTATCTTCCTTTATATTCAGAGAAACAGTTCCGTCGCCATGAAGTACGTCCGGGAATTACGGGGTGGGCACAGGTAAACGGACGGAATGATATCAGTTGGAAACGTAAGTTTGAACTGGATGTGTGGTACGTGGATCATATTTCTTTCTGGCTGGACGTGAAGATTATTCTGCTAACCATAAAGAAAGTGTTCGTTAGAGAAGGGATCAATAAGGAAGGTAATGCTACCACCGAGGCTTTCAACGGTCATAACTGAAATGAACATCCATCAGATTGTCAATTCTGTTTTCACCTCCAATACTTATATACTGTCTGTTGAGGGGAAAGATGGGCATGTATTGATAGATATTGGGGATATTGCTCCTATAAAGCAGTGTGTTCAGGAAAAGTGCGGAACGGTACAAGCCTTGTTTCTGACTCATACTCATTACGACCATATTTATGGTATAAAAGATTTATTACGATTGTATCCTGATTGCACAGTTTACACTTCCTCTTTCGGTAAGGAGGCTTTAGGTTCGGATAAACTTAATTTTTCCCGTTATCACAATGATCCTGTAATATGGATGGGAGATAATGTGACGGTTTTACATGAGAATGATAAAGTGGAAATATTTCCGGGAATTTTCGTGGAAGTGTTTAAAACTCCCGGACATGATAAAAGCTGCCTTACCTATAAAGTCGAGAACAATGTTTTCTCGGGTGATTCATATATCCCGGGTGTTAAAGTCATTGCCTCATTCCCTAATAGCGATAGGGAAGATGCACGGATCTCGAAAGAACGTATCATGGAATTAACAAAGGATTGCAGTCTGTATCCCGGTCATGGAAACATTTATGAGTAAATTATTCCGATATCTGGAAAGGATTTATAAAGCCGTTTCCTTTCTTTTTATTCCCCACTATGTGAGGAATCCGAAGTCTGATCATTAAATAATCACATATATATTTATGGATAAAACCATTTATCTCTGCCTTGCCCATATGAGCGAGGAGGGTATTGAACAGAAATATGTAAAAGAAGCCTTCGATACGAACTGGGTGGTTCCTCTCGGTCCTAATGTGAATGCTTTTGAAGAGGATTTGAAACGTTTTGTAGGCGAAGGCAAGGAAGTGGTGGCACTTTCGGCCGGTACGGCGGCAGTACATTTGGCTCTGTTGGCTTGCGGAGTGGGACAGGGTGACGAAGTGATTGTACAAAGCTTCACATTCTGTGCGTCTTCGCATCCGGTCACTTATCTGGGGGCTGTTCCGGTATTTGTGGATTCTGAGAAAGAAACTTGGAACATGTCTCCGGAACTGTTGGAAGAAGCCATCAAGGACCGCATTGCCAAGACTGGAAAAAAGCCAAAAGCTATTGTTCCTGTGGCATTGTACGGCATGCCCTATGACTGTACACGTATCATGGAGATAGCCGATAGGTATGCTATTCCAGTGGTGGAAGATGCTGCCGAAGGTTTTGGCTCCCGTTTTAAGGGACAGGTACTGGGGACGTTCGGCAAGTTCGGGGTGCTGAGCTTTAACGGTAACAAGATGATTACTACCAGTGGCGGTGGTGCGTTGATTTGTAAAGATGCCGAAAGCAAGAATCAAATCATGTGGTATGCCACGCAGGCTCGTGAGGCTTATCCTTATTACCAGCACGAGGCGATAGGGTATAACTATCGCATGAGTAATATATGTGCAGGTATTGGTCGTGGTCAAATGACCGTTGCCGATAAGCATATTGCACATCACCGACATGTGCAGGCTCTCTATAAGGAACTGCTTAAGGATGTGGAGGGGGTATTGCTGCATGAAGCTCCTTCGGCTGATTATGACTCTAATTTCTGGCTTTGTACAATCACTCTGGATTCTTCACTTCGCATCAAAGGGCAGGAAAATGCTTATAAGGATGTTGTCAGGACTGCCGTAGGTGGTGCTGCAGGTGTGATTCATGCCGTAGATTGTGCTACAACAGATTGCCAGCCCAACGAGAATGTGGAGGCTTTGCGTGCTTTTATGCTTGGCAAAAAAATAGAGGCGCGCCCGGTTTGGAAACCGATGCACAAGCAGCCAGTCTATAAGGATACTCCGGCTTATATCAATGGGGTATCCGAAGCTATTTTTAAAATCGGTATGTGTCTTCCTGCCGGGCCGTGGGTGACTGATGAAGATGTATATTATATCGTGGAGTGTATAAAAGAGGCCATAGTAAAATAATAGATGAAAATACAGCTTTTTTTAACTACGACCTTGACAACGCTGTCGGTTGCCAATACGTTTGTCAATGCGGATTTCATCTATACCGTTGTCTGTTCCGTTCTAGTCTTCTGCTTCTTCAATTTCTGCAAGCGTGCCAAATATTCACCGCCTGATGCTTCATGAGAATATCGGACTACCGCATCGCAAACATCTTATCAGATTATGGCGAATGAGCTGAAGATTCCCCATGTCATAGTATCTTTGACCTATATGGCAGTACAGGCAATCATCATCGTAGGATATATAATGTGTTTGGATTCAGGTTACTGGTATCTGCTATGTACCATCCTCTTGTTAAGTCTTATTTATGTCTGTTTCATGAAGAGGTATTTTGGATTACATCAATCAATTTGAAATAAGCTTTCCTTTTCTTGATGATTGTAGGAATTAATATTATCTTTGTCATTGAAAGGAGAAAGTAATATGGATACTTCTATTAATTTGTCAGATAATTATTTGGATAAATTATTGTCACTAAGTGATGAGATGAAATTGCGCATTATAAATAAACTGTCGGAAAGTTTATTAAATAATGGCAGTAGGCGGCATGTACATGTTGGAAAAGTGAAGACTGAGAAAAATGATTTTGTGTTGCCCAAGGATATTCAGGAATTAATAGGTATAGCTTCGGGGATAGAAGATGCAGAAGATGAACGTCTTAATTATCTATTGAACAAATGATAAAAGCTTTTATTGATACAAATGTCTTAATAGACTTGTTATTGGAAAGAGACGGATGTCAAGATGCTGCCACTATTCTGTTGTGTCAAAAAGAGCAGAAATGTTCTTTGTTTTTGTCATCATTGACTATGGCAAATATTGCATATATTCTTAGAAAGAAATTTAAAGGAATAGCACTATATAATGCTTTAAATAAACTGAAGACATTCTTTTCTGTTGTTAGTTTGACAGCTGATAATGTTGAATCGGCTCTAATGTTACAAGCTACTGACTTTGAAGATGCATTGCAATATTTTTCTGCAGCCAATATACAAGCTGATGTTATTGTGACAAGGAATGAAAAGGATTTTTATTTTTCACAAATAAGTATTACGTCTCCTAAATCTTTTCTTGAAAGCATATCTTGATTAAGTTGGCTTACTTGAACTGATAACTTGTAAATCAATACTTTATGAACTTATCTCAGAAAACAGCTTCAGCGAGGCTGTTTTCTTTGTTTACAGGCAAATATATCCTCACCTTTGCATTGTTGAACAACAAAACGAGATGAAAAACCATGTTGAATTAAAAATGTAAAAAGGAGAAAGAAAGTATGCCTTTATTTTATTATGCAAGACAGTCGTCTCTGGCGACGAAAGAGGGTGCCAAACTTTGGCATCTGAGTTTGAAGAAAGTGGGAAGAGCCGTAGATGCACAACAATTGGCTGAGGTGATTGCCGAGAAGTCTTCCCTGACTCCGGGTGACGTACATAATGTAATCCGTAACCTGATGACGGTAATGAGGAGCCAGTTGCTGAACAGCCGTACGGTGCGTCTGGATGGCCTGGGCACATTCACCATGAAGGCCCGTACGCGAGGTAAGGGAGTGGCAAAATCTGAAGACGTGAATCCCAATCAGGTGACTGCTCTACGCTGCCAGTTTACTCCGGAATACACGCGCCCGGCTGCTATCGGCACTACGCGTGCCCTGATTCAGGGTGTGGAGTTTGAGAAATGGACGGGAGTGGTGACTGACGGTAAGGATGATGCCGGTGATGGTGGCAATTCCGGTGGTGGTTCTGACGGTGACCAAGGCGAGAACCCATTAGGATAAGATGTATTTACTAATTTAGAAAGATTAAAACTATGAAAAAGAACGTTTGGGACAAGATTTTGAAGGTAGTGATAGCTGTTGCTTCTGCCATATTGGGAGCTTTAGGTGCCAATGCAATGAATGTATAAATTGTAGATTCATGTAGTAATATTAGGAGAAAGGCGGTGAAGGAAAAGCACTTCATCGCCTTTTTGTTATTTTCTTCATTTATAATTCCCTGCCAACCAAAAAATCTTATTACCTTTGCAGGTCACTTTTGGAAACAATAAAAATATAATGATATGAATATCTCTTATAATTGGTTGAAAGAGTATGTCGATTTCGATTTGACACCGGATGAAGTTGCTGCGGCACTGACCTCCATCGGACTGGAAACGGGAAGTGTGGAAGAGGTGCAAACCATTAAAGGCGGACTGGAAGGACTGGTCATCGGCGAAGTGCTGACATGCGAAGCTCATCCTAACTCAGACCATATGCACGTCACTACGGTGAACCTGGGACAAGGTGAACCCGTGCAGATTGTATGCGGCGCTCCGAATGTAGCTGCCGGACAGAAAGTGGTAGTAGCCACGTTGGGTACAAAACTGTATGACGGTGACGAATGCTTTACCATCAAGAAATCAAAGCTGCGTGGCGTGGAATCTGTCGGCATGATTTGTGCTGAGGATGAAATCGGTATCGGTACGGACCACGCAGGCATCATCGTACTGCCGGAGACAGCTGTTCCGGGTACGCTTGCCAAGGACTACTATAACATCAAGAGCGATTACGTGCTGGAAGTGGACATCACTCCCAACCGTGCCGATGCTTGCTCACATTATGGGGTGGCACGCGACTTGTATGCCTACTTGATACAGAACGGTAAGCCGGCTACTTTAAAGAAACCTTCGGTAGACGCTTTTGCGGTAGAAAATCACGACTTGGATATTAAAGTAACTGTAGAGAACAGCGAGGCATGTCCCCGATATGCCGGCGTTACGGTGAAAGGGGTTACAGTGAAAGAAAGCCCCGAATGGTTGCAGAACAAGTTGCGTATTATCGGCCTGCGTCCTATCAATAATGTGGTGGATATTACCAACTATATCGTCCATGCTTTCGGCCAGCCGCTGCACTGCTTCGATGCGGATAAGATTAAAGGCGGTGAGGTGATTGTAAAGACCATGCCGGAAGGTACTCCGTTTGTAACTCTTGATGGCGTGGAGCGTAAATTGAACGAACGCGACCTGATGATTTGCAACAAGGAAGAGGCGATGTGTATTGCCGGTGTGTTCGGCGGTCTGGATTCCGGTTCTACGGAAACCACCAAGGATGTGTTCCTTGAAAGTGCTTACTTCCATCCCACATGGGTGCGCAAGACAGCCCGTCGTCATGGATTGAACACAGATGCTTCTTTCCGTTTTGAAAGAGGTATTGACCCGAATGCCACTATTTACTGCCTGAAGCTGGCAGCTTTGATGGTAAAGGAACTTGCCGGAGGTACCATTTCTTCTGAAATAAAAGATGTGTGCGCCGCTCCTGCCAAGGATTTCCGTGTGGAACTTGCCTATGAGAAAGTGAACTCACTGATTGGTAAAGTTATTCCGGTGGATACCATCAAGAGCATCGTGACAAGTCTGGAAATGAAGATTGTAGACAAGACAGCCGAAGGGCTTACACTGGATGTTCCTCCTTACCGTGTGGACGTGCAGCGCGATTGCGATGTAATAGAGGATATTCTGCGTATCTACGGATATAATAATGTGGAGATTCCGACTACCTTGAAGTCTTGTCTGACTACCAAGGGTGAATATGATAAATCCAACAAACTGCAGAACCTGGTTGCCGAGCAGCTGGTGGGCTGTGGTTTCAATGAGATTCTGAACAACTCGTTGACGCGTGCCGCTTACTATGACAACTTGGAGTCTTATCCGTCGAAGAATCTGGTAATGTTGCTGAATCCGTTGAGTGCAGACTTGAATGCCATGCGTCAGACACTGCTTTTCGGTGGATTGGAAAGCATCTCGCACAACGCCAACCGTAAGAATGCAGACCTGAAATTCTTTGAATTCGGTAATTGTTATCACTTCAACGAAGAAAAGAAGAATCCGGAAAAGGTGCTTGCCGCTTATTCCGAAGACTATCATCTTGGTTTGTGGGTGACTGGCAAGAGGGTTGTAAACTCATGGGCTCATCCGGATGAGAACAGCTCGGTATATGAGCTGAAGGCATACGTTGAGAATGTCTTTGCCAGATTGGGGCTGCACATGCATGATTTGGTTGTCGGCAATCTGACTGATGACATCTATGCTGCCGGTTTATCCGTACAGACAAGGGGTGGAAAGCGGTTGGCTACTTTCGGTATTGTAACAAAGAAGCTGCTGAAGGCATTCGATATTGACAACGAGGTTTACTATGCCGATTTCAACTGGAAAGAATTGTTGAAGGCCATCCGCAATGTGAAGGTGAGCTATACGGAAATCTCCAAGTTCCCTGCCGTGAAACGCGACTTGGCATTACTGCTCGACAAGAAAGTGCAGTTTGCGGAAATTGAGAAGATTGCCTACGAGACGGAGAAAAAGCTGCTGAAGGAGGTTTCTCTCTTCGACGTTTACGAGGGTAAGAATCTGGAAGCCGGTAAGAAGAGTTACGCGGTGAGCTTCCTGCTGCAGGATGAGAATGCCACGTTGAACGATAAGCAGATTGACAAGATTATGTCCAAACTAGTGAAGAACCTGGAGGACAAATTGAATGCCAAGCTGCGTTGATTCATTATTCAGAATTTATAATTCATAATTTAAAATACAGTTCCAATGGGAAGAGCGTTTGAATATAGAAAAGCTGCCAAATTGAAAAGATGGGGTCACATGGCAAAGACCTTTACAAGACTGGGTAAACAAATTGCTATTGCGGTGAAGGCCGGCGGTCCGGAACCGGAAAACAACCCGACACTGCGTTCGGTAATCGCTACTTGTAAGCGTGAAAACATGCCGAAGGATAATATTGAACGTGCTATCAAGAATGCGATGGGTAAGGACCAGAGCGACTATAAGGGTATGACTTATGAAGGATACGGTCCTCACGGTGTAGCTGTTTTTGTGGATACACTGACCGATAATACTACCCGTACAGTAGCCGATGTGCGTTCCGTGTTCAACAAGTTCGGCGGTAACTTGGGAACAATGGGTTCACTGGCTTTCTTGTTTGACCACAAGTGCGTGTTCACTTTCAAGAAGAAAGACGGTATCGATATGGAAGAACTCATTCTTGACTTGATAGACTATGACGTAGAGGAAGACTACGAAGAGGATGAAGAAGAAGGTACTATCACTATTTATGGTGACCCGAAAAGCTATGCAGCTATCCAGAAACATTTGGAAGAGTGCGGTTTTGAAGATGTCGGCGGTGAGTTTACCTATATCCCGAACGATATGAAGGATGTGACTCCCGAGCAACGCGAAACCATCGACAAAATGATAGAGCGTCTCGAAGAGTTTGATGATGTACAGACGGTTTATACTAACATGAAACCGGAAGAAGGCGGAGAATAATGACATATACATACAAGACGCAAGGTACGTGTAGCAGTAACATCGAACTGGATGTGGAAGATGGTATTGTGAAAGAAGTGGCATTTTGGGGTGGATGTAATGGAAACCTGCAAGGACTTTCACGTTTGGTGAAAGGCATGCCGGTAGATGCGGTGATTGCCCGTTTGGAAGGAATTCGCTGCGGAAGACGTTCCACTTCCTGCCCCGACCAATTGTGCAAGGCATTGCACGAGATGGGGTATTGAGCCTCCTGCTTGAAAGAATGGATGAGAGCCCCTGACATTGAAAGATGCCAGGGGCTTTTTTTGAACCTAACATGGAGGTATTTGTTATTATTTGAGTATTTTTACACTCTTAATTGAACAGACACAATGAAGAATATTTTTAAAGACTTGAAACGGAGAGACCACAAACGCTATCTGGGCGGTCTGGACGTTTTTAAATATATAGGTCCCGGACTGCTGGTGACTGTGGGCTTTATTGACCCGGGGAACTGGGCATCTAATTTTGCGGCAGGGTCTGAATTTGGCTATTCATTGCTGTGGGTCGTGACTTTATCCACTATCATGTTGATTGTATTGCAGCATAATGTGGCGCATCTGGGAATTGTAACCGGCTTGTGCTTGTCCGAAGCCGCTACCAAATATACTCCTTCCTGGGTGTCGCGTCCCATATTGGGTACAGCAGTGCTGGCTTCCATCTCGACTTCGCTGGCAGAGATATTGGGAGGTGCCATCGCTTTGCAGATGCTGTTTGACATTCCCATCATATGGGGCTCTGTCTTGACTACCGTATTTGTAGTCGTCATGCTTTTCACTAATTCCTACAAGAAGATAGAACGTTCCATCATTGCTTTTGTTTCGGTCATCGGGCTCTCCTTTATCTATGAGCTGTTTCTGGTGAAGATAGATTGGCCGCTGGCCGCACAAGGGTGGGTGACACCTTCGTTCCCGCATGGGAGTATGCTGATTATCATGAGTGTGCTCGGTGCGGTGGTGATGCCGCATAATCTGTTTCTGCACTCGGAAGTGATACAGAGCCATGAATATAATAAGAAAGATGATGCGTCCATCCGCAAGGTGTTGAAATATGAATTGTTCGACACGCTGTTCTCTATGATTGTGGGATGGGCCATCAACAGTGCCATGATACTGCTGGCTGCGGCAACTTTCTTTAAAAGCGGTATTCAGGTGGAAGAGTTGCAGCAGGCCAAATCCTTGCTGGAGCCGTTGCTGGGGAACAGTGCTGCCGTGGTTTTTGCATTGGCATTACTGATGGCGGGTATATCTTCCACGATAACCAGCGGTATGGCGGCAGGTTCTATCTTTGCCGGTATTTTCGGAGAATCCTATCATATCAAAGACAGTCACTCGCAGGTGGGGGTGATTCTGTCGCTGGGTATTGCACTGCTGCTGATTTTCTTTATCGGAGACCCGTTCAAAGGACTGCTGATTTCACAGATGATACTGAGCATCCAGCTGCCGTTTACGGTTTTCCTGCAAGTGGGACTGACTTCTTCACGCAAAGTGATGGGGCAGTATGTAAACAGCAAATGGAGTACATTTGTACTTTATGCCATTGCTGCGGTGGTCACTGTGCTGAATATCATGCTGCTGGTATCCGAGTTGACATCTTGAATAATTCATTTCTAAGAAATCAAATAAGTATGAAGATTATTACATATAACGTAAATGGGCTACGGGCTGCCGTGACAAAAGGTTTTCCCGAGTGGCTGGCACAAGAGCAGCCGGATGTGCTTTGTTTGCAGGAAACAAAGCTGCAACCGGAACAGTATCCGGCAGAGGCGCTGGATGCTTTGGGGTATAAGCATTACCTATATTCTGCACAGAAGAAGGGGTATAGCGGAGTCGCTATTCTGAGCAAGCAAGAACCGGACCATGTGGAATATGGTATGGGTATTGAAGAATACGATAACGAAGGGCGCTTTATCCGTGCCGACTTCGGCGATGTGTCCGTTGTGAGTGTTTATCATCCTTCCGGTACCAGCGGTGATGAACGCCAGGCCTTTAAGATGGTCTGGTTGGAGAAATTCCAGGAATATGTATTGGAGCTGGAACGTACGCGTCCTAAACTCATTCTTTGCGGCGATTATAATATCTGCCATGAGGCAATAGACATTCACGACCCTATCAGGAATGCCACCAACAGTGGCTTCCTGCCTGAAGAGCGGGAGTGGATGACGCGCTTTCTCAATGCGGGATTCATAGATTCCTTCCGTTGGCTTCATCCCGACAAGCAGGAATATACGTGGTGGAGCTATCGCTTTAATTCACGTGCCAAGAACAAAGGGTGGCGCATTGATTATTGCATGGTGAGTGAACCGGTGCGTCCGATGTTGAAGGAGGCG
The DNA here is from genome assembly GCF_003466325.1 of Bacteroides sp. 4_1_36. Taxonomy (NCBI): domain Bacteria; kingdom Pseudomonadati; phylum Bacteroidota; class Bacteroidia; order Bacteroidales; family Bacteroidaceae; genus Bacteroides; species Bacteroides sp. 4_1_36. Next base: position 287,852 of record NZ_QSOX01000001.1, on the reverse strand, counting down.
AGAATATTGGGTGACGTTGTTCATTCGGACCATTGTCCGATGTTGTTGGAAATTACAGAATAATGATGATGGAAACAAAAGACAGAATCGAAAAAGCTGTGGAGCTTTTCAAGAGTGGCTATAACTGTTCGCAATCGGTAGTGGGAGCTTTTGCAGATATGTATGGTTTTACAGAAGAGCAGGCTTTCCGGATGTCCGCCTCTTTTGGTGGTGGCATAGGTCGTATGAGGCAGACATGCGGTGCTGCATGCGGCATGTTCCTATTGGCCGGATTGGAAAAAGGAGCTGTGGAAGGCAAGGACCGTGAAGGTAAGGCGGCAAACTATGCGTTGGTGCAGGAGCTGGCTGCTGAGTTCAAGAAACGAAACGGCTCTTTGATATGTGCTGAATTGTTGGGGTTGAGAAAACCGGAAGGTTCGTCCGTTCCGGAAGCCCGTACCGAGCAGTATTATGCTAAACGCCCGTGTGCCAGGATGGTAGAGGTAGCTGCCCAAATTTGGACCGAATACCTGGAAAAAATGTCCTCAAAGTAAGAAAAAAGAACTTTTTTACCCCTTAGTAAGAAAAAAAGTGCCTAATAACGTGTTGTATAACATAAATATACCTATCTTTGCAGCGATATAAAAACACCGACATCTCTATCTTTGGAGATGAGGATAACGTTTAACTAAAAGCAAATAGAAATGTTAAAAGAAAAAGCTGGTAATGTTGCAGGACAGATTTGGACTGCACTGAATGGCACAGATGGCTTGACTCACAAGCAAATCAAGAAAGCAACTAAACTGATCGACAAGGACTTCTTCCTGGGATTGGGCTGGTTGTTAAGAGAAGACAAGGTCTCTACTTCTGAAGTGGAAGGCGAATTGTTTGTAAAGCTGAACTAAGCGAGGAATTGATTGGAATGTTATAAAAAGATGCGTTGGTACATGAATATGTTATCAACGCATTTTTTTTATTTGCTCTGTTTTCACTATCTTTGCGCACCCAATTAATAGATAGTTATTGACAATGAAGAATATACGAAATTTTTGCATTATTGCCCATATCGACCACGGTAAATCAACTTTGGCAGACCGTCTGCTGGAATTTACCAATACTATACAAGTAACTAACGGACAGATGCTGGATGACATGGACCTTGAGAAGGAAAGAGGTATCACCATCAAGAGCCATGCCATACAAATGGAGTATACCTATAAAGGTGAAAAGTATATTCTGAACTTGATAGACACTCCGGGACACGTGGACTTCTCGTACGAGGTGTCACGTTCCATTGCCGCTTGTGAAGGAGCCTTGCTTATTGTAGATGCTTCGCAAGGAGTGCAGGCGCAGACCATTTCAAACCTCTATATGGCGATTGAGCATGATTTGGAGATTATTCCCGTCATCAACAAATGTGACATGGCAAGCGCCATGCCCGAGGAAGTGGAGGACGAAATCGTCGAACTGTTGGGCTGCAAGCGTGATGAAATTATCCGTGCTTCTGGCAAAACAGGCATGGGAGTGGAAGAGATTCTGGCTGCGGTCATTGAGCGTATCCCTCACCCGGAGGGTGACGAGGAAGCTCCGTTGCAGGCGTTGATTTTCGATTCTGTCTTCAATTCTTTCCGTGGTATCATTGCATATTTCAAGATAGTGAACGGTGTGATTCGTAAAGGGGATAAAGTGAAATTCTTCAATACAGGCAAGGAATATGATGCGGATGAAATCGGAGTGCTCAAAATGGAAATGATGCCACGTCCGGAGTTGCGTACGGGGGATGTGGGCTATATCATCTCGGGTATCAAAACCTCTAAGGAAGTGAAAGTAGGTGATACGATTACGCATATTGCCCGTCCTTGCGAAGAGGCCATCGCCGGTTTTGAGGAGGTAAAGCCGATGGTTTTTGCTGGTGTGTACCCCATCGAGGCAGAAGATTTTGAGGACTTGCGTTCTTCTTTGGAGAAGTTGCAGTTGAATGATGCTTCGCTGACTTTCCAGCCTGAGTCTTCATTGGCTTTGGGCTTTGGTTTCCGTTGCGGTTTCCTTGGGCTGCTCCATATGGAGATTGTGCAGGAACGCCTTGACCGTGAATTTGACATGAACGTTATCACCACCGTGCCCAACGTTTCCTACAATATCTATGACAAGCAGGGAAATATGACTGAAGTGCATAACCCCGGCAGCATGCCCGACCCTACCATGATAGACCGTATTGAGGAGCCTTATATCCGCGCCTCGGTGATTACCACTACTGATTACATCGGCCCTATCATGACTCTTTGTCTGGGCAAGCGTGGCGAGCTGGTGAAGCAGGAATATATTTCAGGTAACCGCGTAGAAATATACTATGACATGCCTCTTGGCGAAATAGTTATCGATTTCTATGATAAATTGAAGAGTATCTCTAAGGGATATGCCTCTTTTGACTATCATCCCAACGGTTTTCGTCCTTCCAAACTGGTGAAGCTGGATATTTTGCTGAACGGTGAGCCGGTGGATGCTCTTTCTACCTTGACACACTTTGACAATGCCTACGAATTGGGACGCCGGATGTGCGAGAAGTTGAAAGACCTGATTCCGAGACAGCAGTTCGATATCGCCATTCAGGCTGCTATCGGTGCCAAGATTATTTCCCGGGAAACGATTAAGGCTGTGCGTAAGGACGTAACGGCCAAATGTTATGGAGGTGACGTGAGCCGTAAACGAAAATTGCTTGAGAAACAGAAGAGAGGTAAGAAGCGTATGAAACAGATTGGTAATGTGGAGGTACCTCAGAAAGCGTTCCTGGCAGTCTTGAAGCTGGATTGATGTCGAAAGGATGAAATCTTAAATCAAATATACTTCTTTATGATTATTTTACGTACTGTGAAAAACTTCTCGTCGCTGAATATAGCGGCGAGCATCTTGCTGTTTTTGATGGCTATTTTGGCGGCCGTTATTGCTAATTCGCCGATGGCTCCGCTGTATCAGGGCTTTCTTTTGCAGGAACTGCATCTGCGTATCGGAGACTTCAACTTGTTCTCCCATGGCGGTCATCCGTTGAAAATGATTGAGTTTATAAACGACTGCCTGATGACTGTTTTCTTTCTGGCTGTGGGGTTGGAGATAAAGCGGGAACTGCTGGTGGGTGAACTTTCTTCCTTTCGTAAAGCCTCTTTACCTTTTGTAGCGGCGTGTGGCGGTATGCTGGTGCCGGTCATTGTCTATTCACTTCTGGTCGTTCAGGGCACTCCGGAAACGCGCGGCATGGCTATACCGATGGCTACGGATATTGCTTTTTCATTGGGGGTACTCAGTCTGCTGGGTAAGCGGGTGCCTCTGAGTCTGAAAATTTTTCTGACGGCATTTGCAGTAGTTGATGATATTGGCGGTATTCTGGTTATTGCCATTTTCTATAGTTCCGAAGTGGCATACGGATATCTTATTGTAGCTGCTGTCCTTTATTTCTTCCTTTACTATATGGGGAAATTCGGTATGACACAGAAGATATTCTTCCTGCTTATCGGGGTAATTATTTGGTATTTGTTCCTTCAGTCGGGCATTCACAGCACTATTTCCGGAGTGATACTGGCCTTTGTAATACCGGCCCGTCCCCGTTTGGATGCCGGGAAATACATTAAACGCATCCGCGACATTATCGGTGATTTTCCGGTTACCAAATCAGATAATATTATATTGACCAATGAGCAGATTGCCACTCTAAAACAAGTGGAGCGCGCTTCTGATCATGTAATTAGTCCTTTGCAATCCCTGGAAGACAATTTGCATGGTGCGGTAAACTTTGTGATACTGCCGCTCTTTGCCTTTGCCAATGCCGGTGTGGTGTTCAGTGGAGGCGGTGGCGTTGTTGGAGCTGTTAGTATAGCGGTGGCTGCAGGATTGCTTCTTGGCAAGTTTATCGGTATTTTTCTGTTTACCTGGCTGGCGGTCAAGAGTGGTTTGTCCTCAATGCCTCCGGGAATGAATTGGAGAAGTGTTGCCGGAGTATCCTTGTTGGGGGGGATTGGTTTTACGGTATCTTTATTTATAGCCAACCTTTCTTTTGCAGGAGAATATCCGGATCTGCTGAACCAGGCGAAGTTTGGTGTATTGCTGGGAACGATTGTTGCCGGTATGTTGGGATATATGGTACTGAATGCGGTGTTGCCGAAGGTCAAGGACAAATAGACCTCCACTTTGGAATACTGGACGAAGAATCGGTTCTTTAGGGATATTCGGTAAATCCTCTGAAAGATAAGTTGGGATGTGTCAATGATTTAAGAAAACGTATTCTTTGTTACAGAAACAGAAGAAATAGTCCATTATTCTTAAAAAACATTCGTATCTTTGCTGGTACAAGTCGAAAAGGACCTTCCGGATATGAAGCACATAAAGGCAGTTGCCGGATACATATTGATTCTTTCTCTCTGCCTCGTGTGTGCACACCCTGCCCATGCGGAGACACGGCGTATTGCGCTGATACACTCTTTCGAGCCGGGCTATCCGCCTGCTGCGAAGGCTCTGGAACTGTTGCAAAAAGAGTTCAGCCTTCTCGGCTTGGACTGCGATGTACGCGAATACTATCTGGACTGCGACCGCTACATGGAGGAGGCAGAAAACCTCCGTATGGCCGGTTTCGTGGACGACCTCTCTGCCTGGGGAGCCGAGTTGATAGCCGTGCTCGACGACCAGGCTGCCTATGCGCTGATGGCATGCAGACACCCGTTGGCGCATGAAATACCCGTTGTGTTCAGCGGTGTGAACTATCCCAACATATCTCTGCTCCTGCAATACCCCAACATCACGGGCTATGCCGACACGCCCGATTACTTGCGTACCATACGCATGATAGAGAGTATCATGGGAAAGTCGCGCATCTGCCTGATGAACGGACAAGTGTTTCTGGACCGCAAGATATGGCATGCGTTGAATGAGCAGTGTCGTGGGCAGGGGTTCGCCATCGTGACCTCTACCGAGGGTGCTTACTTTGCCGGTTCCTCCTATCACCGTGTGCGCGAGAGGGAGACTATCAGCCCTATACTGAAACGGCAGAACATAGACGTGTTGCTGGACACCACGAAGATTGTGCGCATGACGAGCGACTCCATAGCGATACGCCATCTGATGTGGCTGGGACGCGGCGACAATACGTTGCTGCTCTACACCAAGCGAGACTATACCACCAAGCGTGTGGGCATGCTCTTCGACAATCCCACGTTTCAGACCATCAACGAGGGCTTCGGCTTTGCCGACTACTTGCTGGGAGGATATTTCACTCCACTGGAAAGCCAGATAAGATACATGGCGACCGGTATCAAGGAACGCCTCGAAGGGCGGATGCCCCGGCAGCAGGTGACGGAATGCGCCAAGCAGTACGTGCTGAACTGGCATGTGCTGCAGAAGTATGGCATCCCGCTCGAGAGCATTCCGGCAGAGTACACTGTGATGTATATCCCTTTTTCGGAGCGCTACCGCTATCCTATACTTATCGGTTCCATCTTGGGCGCAGTCTTCGTGCTGACGGTGATAGTCTTGCTCTCCTTCAGCCTGCTGCGCGAACGCAGACGCAAGCGTGAGGCACTGCGAAACCTCCTCTACGAGCATGAGACCCTCTGCCTGGCCATCGAAGGAAATTCTACCTACGCCTGGCGACTGGAGGGAGATTCCGTGTCCTGCGACTCGCAGTTCTGCGAGCTTATTCACCACCGCTCCGGTCGTCTTCTGCTCAATGAAATCACTCCCTACATCCATCCCGGCGACTTACCCGTTTTCCGCAAGAACATAGCGTCAAGGCACGAACGTACGCACCACAAGGGACAGTACCGCTGTAACTTCACCGGCGAGTTCCAGTGGTGGGAGTTCAGCTACAATACCATCCACACCCCCGGACACGCACCCATCATAGCCGGACTGCTGCAGAACATCCAGGAACTGAAAGACCACGAGCAGGAGCTGATAGAATCCCGCGAGCTTGCGGAGCAAGCCGAACTGAAACAGTCGTTCCTCAATAACATGAGTCACGAAATACGCACTCCGCTCAATGCCATTGTCGGCTTCTCGGACATGCTGGCTAACGAGCCGGAGTTCTCCGACGAAGAGCGGCAGGAGTTTGTGGACATTATCAACACCAATACCAAACTGCTGCTGAAACTGGTGGGCGATGTGCTGGAACTGTCGCGCATCGAGTCGGGTAACCTCTCGTTCATCTTTCAGCGGGAGAGTGTGCGCCAGCTGCTCGATGACGTCTATCAGACGCATAGCCTGCTTATCCAGCCGCCGTTGCAGTTCCTCAAGGATTTCCCTCCCGAAGATGTGCAGGTGAATGTAGATCCCATGCGACTGACACAGGTACTCACCAACTTCCTGAACAATGCCAACAAGTTTACGAAAGAAGGCAGCATCCAGCTGGGGTATTGTTGTCCGTCCGGCATGAGCGAGGTACATCTTTATGTGGAAGATACCGGCATAGGCATTCCGCACAGCGAGCAGAAGATGATTTTTGAGCGTTTCTACAAGCGTAGCGAGTTTTCCCAAGGCGTCGGGCTAGGCTTGTCCATCTGTGTGCTCATCGTCGAAAAGATGGGAGGACGCATCGAACTCCGCTCCGAGGAAGGTCGTGGAAGCCGTTTCACGGTGGTGCTGCCTTGTATTGAATAAATCCTTAAAAAAATGTAATCATATTGTAATGTTCTTATATATAATTTTGCGTATCTTTGCCAGTGTTTTAAGAAATATAACGTTTTAGGAACTAATTTAAAAGACATTATGTTAAAGAGAGTAAGAATTGCACTGACAGCGTTACTGCTACTGGCTGCCGTAGGTGTAAATGCGCAGGTCACCACCGCCTCTATGGCAGGTAAGGTGACGGATGCAAGTAATGAGCCCATTATCGGCGCCACTGTACAGGCTGTTCATCAGCCTTCCGGTTCGCGCTACGGAACCGTGACCAACGTCGATGGACGCTATTCTATCCAGGGTATGCGCACTGGTGGTCCCTACCGGGTGGAGATTTCCTATATCGGCTATCAGACGGTTATTTATAAGGACATCACCCTTCAGCTGGGTGAGGTATACAACCTGAACGTAGAGATGAGTGAATCTTCCGAGTTGCTGAACGAAGTGATTGTGACGGCTGCCAAGACCAAGTTCACTGCTGAAAAGACGGGTGCCACTACCAACATCTCTTCTGCACAGATAACGCAGCTTCCCACCGTGAACCGCAGCATCAGTGACATTGCCCGCCTTTCTCCCTATGCCAACGGCATGAGTTTTGCCGGCGGTGACGGACGTTCCACGAACTTCACTATCGACGGTGCCAACTTCAACAATAACTTCGGACTTAGTTCCAACCTCCCCGGCGGCGGCAACCCCATCTCCATGGATGCCATCGAAGAGGTGCAGGTAGTGGTGGCTCCCTTCGACGTGCGCCAGACGAACTTCATAGGCGGCGGCATCAACGCCATTACCAAGAGTGGTACGAACACGTTCAGAGGTACTGCCTATACCTATTACCGCAACCAGGACATGCGCGGTAACCGCATCAACGGCGAGGACCTGGGAGCACGTTCCGACGAGTCCAAGACTACCTACGGCTTCACGCTGGGCGGTCCTATCATCAAGAACAAACTGTTCTTCTTCGTAAACTACGAAAAGGAGAAGACTCCGGGAGAGGTTATAAAGTATCGCGCGCGTGAGGACGGTGAAGAGGCAAAAGGTATGGTGTCCCGTACGCTGAAGTCGGATATGGAGAAGGTGTACAACCATCTGAAGGACAAGTACGGCTACGACGCAGGCTCTTACACAAGTTTTCCTGCTGACGAGGAGAACACCAAGATTCTGGCCCGCATCGACTGGAACATCACGGACCGCCATCGCTTGAGCCTCCGCTACAACAATACGAAGAATACGGCTTGGAATGCCCCGAACGGTAACTCTTCCGATACGGGATATCGCTTGAACAATACTTATCGCGTAGGTACGCAGTCTATGGCGTTTGCCAACAGCATGTATTCCATGGACAACAAGGTGCAGTCTTGGGCGACAGATTTGAACAGCCGCTTCACCGATAAGATTTCCAATCAGTTGCTGTTCACCTACACCAATATAGAGGACATGCGCGGCACCAATTCTTCTCCTTTCCCCTTCATCGACATCATGGCAGGCAAGGACGAGAATGGAAACCAGATTCTGGAACCGTACATGAGCGCCGGTTACGAGTTGTTCACCTACAACAACGGTGTGAAGAACAAGATTACGAACATTACCGATAACTTCACCTTCTTCACCGGTAACCACAAGCTGACGGCAGGTCTTAGCTATGAGCACCAGTTTGCCAACAACGCCTATATGCGTAACGGTACGGGATATTACCGCTATAACAGTCTGGAAGATTTCCTGAGTGGCGCAGCTCCCGAATCATTCGCTTTGACTTATGGCTTCAACGGTGTGGCCAACCCCAATGCTCAGGTTACCTTCAACCAGCTTGGTTTCTATGCCCAGGATGAATGGAACCTCGGCAACAGTCTGAAACTGACCTACGGTATCCGTTTCGACAACTTGATGTTCGACAACGACGACCTCCAGAGAAACGATGCCATCTATGAGCTTGACTTCGACGGGCAGCACATCGACACTGGCAAGTGGCCGGATTCCAGATGGCAGATTTCTCCCCGTATAGGTTTCGTTTGGGACGTGTTCAAGGACAAGTCGCTGAAAGTACGTGGAGGTACGGGTGTGTTTACCGGACGTCTGCCGTTGGTTTTCTTCACCAATATGCCGACCAATGCTTCTATGGTACAGAACTCCGTTACCTTTAAGACCCAATATGACAATGGAAAGGTGGTGGGCCATGATTCCCGTCTGGACCAGTTGGCAGGCGGCATGATTACGGACATGAACCAGATAATCGACAAGTTCAACCTCCCCACCACGATTGAGAAACACGTGGCGGGAAGCAAGATTTCCGGTGTGGCTCAGGACTTCAAGATGCCGCAGGTGTGGAAGTCGTCTATCGCGGTGGACTATCAGGTACCCGTATCTTTCCCCTTGACCGTGACGGGAGAGTTCATGTTCACGAAGAATGTGAATGCCGTTACCATCAACAACATCAATATCAAGAACCCCGACGAATGGAAGTACAATAAGCTGACCACCGTCAAGGGCGCTGATGGAAAAGACGTGACAACTACGGAACTGTTGCATACGGGTATGCAACGTTTCAATGGTGCGGATAACCGCATGGTGTACTCTTATTCTCTTTATGACAACCCCGACAAGAATGTGAAATATGCAGGCGACTTCGTGCATTACAATGGCAAGAATGCCGTGGTACTCGACAATACATCCAAAGGCTACGGCTATACGGCAAACATCACGGTGAATGCCCAGCCGGTGGATGACTTGATGCTGATGCTGGCCTATACGCACACGGAGTCCAAAGAAGTTTCCGGTCTTCCGGGCAGCGACCCTATCTCCACTTGGCAGGGATTGAACACGATTGATGGTTCCAATTATGTGGATGCACAACGGTCACAGTATGTGGTTCCCGATAAGGTGATTGCTTCTGTGGGCTACTACATCCCCTTCAGACACAAAGGCCTGCTTCGCGGCACACACCTGAATCTGTTCTATTCCGGCTATTCTTCCGGCGGTTACAGCTTCTGCTACACCAACGACATGAACGGCGATGGTATCAACAACGACTTGATGTACATTCCGAAGGACGATAGTGAAATCAACTTCAAGACAGAGGAAGACCGCGTTGCCTTCTGGAAATTCGTAGAGCAGGATTCGTACTTGAAGAATCACAAAGGACAGTATGCCGAGGCTTATGCTGCCCGCGCTCCGTGGGTGCACCGCTTTGACTTCCGTCTGCTGGAGGATTTCGAATTCAAGATTGGCAAGACCAAGCATTGCTTCCAGTTGAGTTTTGACATCATGAACGTGGGTAACCTCATCAACTCCAAATGGGGTATCTCCAAGACCAATACCGTTTCCAACAGCAACCGAATCCTGAAGTATGAAGGGGTGAAGAGCGCCACTGACCTGACTCCGGTATTCTCCATGTATAAGGTGAACGGTGAATATCCTACCAAGACTTACGACACCTATCAGAACTACAGCGAATGCTGGAAGTTGCAAGTCGGTATCCGTTACGTGTTCAACTAATCGGGTGCAGATAACCTCCGTTGAATGGCAGAATATGATAAGGCAAGGGCTGTTCCGGGATTTCCGGGACAGCCCTTATTATTTTTGGCTTTCTTTACTTTATTGTATTTCAACCTCCATAATCACTGGATTGTGGTCGCTGCACAAATCCAGGTCCGGAGAGTAGTATTCGATACCCTTCAAGCTAGGGGAGTGGAAGATGTAATCAATACGCAACATGCGTTTGGCATAGCGGTAGGTGTACATGTATCCGTTTCCGGCAGTGCGGAATCCGTCTTTGAGGGTTTTCCTCAAATGATGGTAGGTGTAGGAGGAAGGTATTGAGTTGAAGTCGCCGCATAGCAGCACGGGATAGGGGCTGGTCTTAGCGTAGTGGCTGATGACGTAAGTCTGCGTGGCCCGCTTCATGAAGTTTTCGTGCAGGGTGCCTGCGGCATCTTTGGCTGCCTGGACTTCGCGGCGGGTGTCGTCGGTGGCCAGCTCGCGTTCCCACTTCCTGCGCTTCTGGCTAACGCTGGTGGTCTGCAGGTGGTTGTTTATCAGACGTATGGTATCCGTACCCATCACTACATCGCACATCATGCTACAGTTGGAGCTGTGCTGGTAAGTGATGAAACGGTGGTTCGCCAATGGATAGCGGCTGAATACGGCGATAGGCAGTACGCCCTTGACGGAGTCTTCAGAAGGGATGAGCGCGTGTGACCAATGCGAGAGTACGCGCCGTATGCTGTCTGTGGGGAAATCGCTGTTGTCTCCGAACTCCTGGAAGCACAGCACATCCACGCCTTCCTGCTGCATGTACCGGGCTATCTCCTTGCAGGAATAACCGGTAATCTCACCTCCGAAGTTGTGTATGTTGTAGGTGGCTATCTTCAGATACTTGCCTGCCGGGGTTTTGTCTTTCGGCAGGTGGAGCTGGAAGACAGACGTCAGATATCCCCAGTTGCAGAAGAATGCCACCAGCGGAACCAGTGCCCAGCGCTTACGGGCCAATGCCCAGCAGAGTGCCGTTATCAGATTGACAATCAGGAGTACGGGCACTGCCAGCCCCAGTAATGGCATGATGACGGAATCGACCGGAGCTACATTTCCTGAGAAGGCTGCCATTATGGTGATGGTGGCCAAGACGAATGTCGCTGCTATCAGACAGATGTAGAACAGACCTTTTACGGCGGACTTTCCCATGTTGTTTGCTTATTTATTCACTACGTTCACCGGCTTGCCGTCTTGGTAGGCCTTGATGTTCTCGAGCATAATCTGCATGAGGCGTTCGCGCGCGGCGGTGCTTGCCCAGGCAATGTGCGGAGTGATGTAGCAGTTGCGGGCGGAGAGCAACGGATTGTCGGCACGGGGAGGTTCTTGCGAGAGTACGTCTACGCCGGCGGCATAGATGGTACCGTTGTTAAGTGCGTCGGCAAGGTCTTGTTCGTTGATGAGCGGGCCGCGTCCGGTATTGATGAGAATGGCGGTGGGCTTCATCAACCGAAGCCGTTCTGCATTCACCATCTCGCGGGTGGAGTCGGTGAGGGGACAGTGCAGACTGATGATGTCACATTCGCGGAACAACTCGTCCAGCTCCATCTTGCGGATTTCGGGAGGAAGCTGGAAGTTGGTCTTGGAGGTGTAGGCACATACCTTCATACCGAAGCCGATGGCGATGCGGGCGGTGGTGAAGCCGGTGTGGCCCAGGCCTACGATTCCAAGCTTCTTTTCGCGCAGTTCGATGAGAGGCGTGTCCCAGAAGCAGAAGTCCTTGCTTGCTGTCCAGCGGCCCCGGTGCACCTCTTCAGAGTGGTGTTGCACTTGCTGGGTGATGTTCAGAATATGGGCAAAGACCATCTGGGCAACGGAGTCGGTGCTGTAGGCGGGAATATTGGTGACAATGATGCCGCGTTCTTTGGCAGCGGCGGTGTCTACGATGTTGTATCCGGTAGCCAGCACACCGATGTATTTCAGTTCGGGCAGTGCCGCCATGTGCTCGGCGGTGAGCACGGTTTTGTTGGTCAGCAGGATTTCTGCACCAGCGGCGCGTTCCAATACTTCCGCAGGGGCGGTGCGGTCGTAGATGGTGCACTCGCCCAAGGCTTGCAATTCGTCCCAGCAAAGGTCACCGGGGTTGGCGGCATAGCCGTCTAATACTACTATATTCATGGAGTTATGAGTTATAAGTTATTTGTTGTGGGGATTTTCTGTATCCGACTTTTAATCTCTAACTTTTAATTTTTAATTTTAATTGATAGTTTACCATTTCTTTTCCTCTCCCCAGAGTTGCTGCATCCGTTCCTTGTGCTTCTGCTCGGCAGGGTTGAGTTGTGGCTCCCAGATACGGCGGTCTTTCAATTCGTCGGGCAGGAATTGCTGCTTGACGAAGTTGCCGGGGTAGTCGTGGGCGTACTTGTACTTCTCGCCGTAGCCCAACTGCTTCATCAGCTTGGTGGGCGCATTGCGCAGGTGCAGGGGGACGGGGAGGTTGCCCGTTTCGCGTACCAGTTCCAGGGCATTGTTGATGGCCATATAGGCTGAATTACTCTTGGGGCTGGTGGCAAGGTATATGGTGGCTTCTGCCAGGGGGATACGTCCTTCGGGCCATCCCACTTTCATCAACGTGTCGAAGCAGGCGTTGGCAAGCAGCAGCGCGTTGGGGTTGGCCAGTCCGATGTCTTCGGAAGCGGAGATGACGAGGCGGCGAGCTATGAAGGCAGGGTCTTCACCGCCTTCTACCATGCGTGCCAGCCAGTAAATGGCGCCATCCGGGTCGCTGCCGCGAATGGATTTGATGAAGGCGGAGATGATGTCGTAGTGCATCTCGCCATCCTTATCGTAAGCAAGAGGGTTCTGTTGAAGGCGTTCGGTCACCATGTCATCCGTGATGAGGACAGGGTCGGTGGCTTCGGAATCTATCACCAGTTCGAGGATGTTGAGCAGCTTGCGGGCGTCTCCTCCGCTGAAGCGGAGCATGGCAGTGGTTTCTTTCAGTTCTATTTTCCGTTCCTTCAGCACGGTGTCCGTGGTGATGGCGCGTTGCAGCAGTTCCAGCAGGTCGTCCTTCTCCAGTGACTTCAGGGTATAGAGCTGGCAGCGGGATAGTAGCGGGCGGATGACCTCGAACGAAGGGTTCTCCGTGGTGGCGCCTATCAGCGTCACGGTGCCTTGCTCCACGGCTCCCAACAGCGAGTCTTGCTGCGACTTGCTGAAACGGTGTATCTCGTCGATGAAGAGGATGGGACTGGCTTGCGAGAAGAAGCGGTTGCTCTTGGCACGCTCTATCACGTCGCGTACATCCTTCACACCGCTGGTCACGGCACTAAGTGTATAGAAAGGGGTTTCCAGCTTGTTGGCGATAATCTGTGCCAGGGTTGTCTTTCCCACTCCCGGAGGGCCCCATAAGATAAACGAAGAGATACGTCCTGCATCAATCATCTTACGCAGCACTGCACCCGGTCCCACTAAATGTTTCTGACCGATATATTCATCTAATGTTCTTGGTCTAAGCCGTTCTGCTAATGGTTGCATAGTATGTAACTCTTAAAAAATCATTAATATCATGAAGCGTATACCGCCCTTCTTCACTCCCGGTATATCCGTATAGGTCAGTCGGCGTACATATTCTATGTGGAGCAGCTTGAAGATATTGTAGATACCTACACTGGCTTCCACATAGGGAGTCTTGCCCATGACGTGGCTGGTGGGTACACCGTCGCGCATGGGGAAGAGGAACAAGTCGGGATTGTTGCTCTTGTATGGGTTGTTCTTGTCCGTCAGCGTGCCCCACAGACCACGGATGCGGAACATCTCGCGCCACTTCAGCTTCTTGATGAGCGGGATGCGGTTGAAGAGTTTTCCGTTCATGTCGTAGCTTAGGTTGAGGGAGGCGTAACGGTCGTTCAGGAACTCCATGTTGTTGATGAGGTTGAAGGACTCGTTGTTCTGCGTAATGTACGAGAGGTTCGCCATCGGTAGGTTCAGCAGGGGGAAGGGAACGGTGTTCCATTGCGCACCGGCACGTGCCGTTACGTCCAGCTTGCCCCACGAGCCGAGCCAGAAGCGCTTCCGGATGCTGGCTTCCGTCAAGTTGAAGTTGTACTCTCCACCCAGCACGCCCTTGAATCCGGCGGTGTGGGAGAGGGTGAAGGTGGGCGCATCCAACGATACGGGCACGCGGCGCTGTTTGGTGTTGACGAAGGTTTCACCAGGAGCGTAACGCAGGGTCACACCCAGCTCGGTAGTGGTGATGTCGTGCACCAGCGTATTCTTTTCATCCCACTGTCCGGGTGTTTCTCCGTTGTTCTTCCAGTATTGCAGTTGCCCCGCAGGCTGGTCGTTGCGGTGGCGTGCCATGGCCTGTACGGAGAAGCCGGTATTGGTCTCCAGCTCGTAGGTCAGCGTGGCGTCGCGCATGTAGGACATTTGGTCTACCGTAGTCCATTTCCAACCGACAAACAAGTTGTCCTTGTCCGTGGCGAGGTACTTGTCCATGGGAGACATCACGTCGTAGGTGTACTTGAAGGCGATGTAGTGCTTCGGGAACTCCCACAATACGTATTCTCGTTTGTTGAAGGAATAGGCCACCTGCCCGGAGTAGAACCATTTCTTGTCCTTGGTTCCGTAGGCACCGTAACCGCTTAGGCTCCAATGCGGGTCGAGGTTACCGGTCGTCATGCCGCTCAGACGGAAGCGCGTGCCGTTGACGTAGTTGCTGGTTATCATTGTATTGATAGGGCCGAAGTCGAACTTGCTGGGATGGTTCTTGCTGCCCGTCTCCACGAAGTTCTCAATCAAGGCTTTCGCCCCGAAGATGACGTACTTGAAGCCGGGAATCTGTTCGATGCGGTTCATGAATACGTCCATCGTGCTCTCCTTCTTGGTGAGGGGCACTTGGCGCACTTTCGCCCAATACTCGTCGCTCTTGGCAAGCATGTTCGCCTCCTTGATGACATTTCCTTTCAGGCGGAAGAGGCGGGGTTCTATCTCCGTGAACTGATAGTCGCTGTATTTGGTGGTCCGTTGCACTTCCAGGCCTTGGATGCCTTTCACAAAGTGCAGTTCCACGGTCATGTCGTCATCGGTCAGCACCCAGTTTCCGTCGGGCAGTTGTTCGAACTGCTGCACGATGTCGAGGTTTTCCACGAAGTTGACACCCGTCTTCTTGGGCAGGTTCATGGTACATTTCTTCACGGCATAGGTGGAGTCCTTCACCACGTAGAGGTGCCCCGTGAAACCGAAGTCCTGTGGGTTCTGGGGAACGAAGGTGAGGTGCACGCACTCCTGCCTATCCACCATGAGCGTGTCCATCAAGTAGTATTTGTAGAAGCTGATGGCTCCGCGGCCGATGGGGCTGACGAAGCGGCGTTGCAGCAGGCGGATGTCGTCGTCATAGATGTTGATGTCGGAAAATACGTCCGTAAGGATGGTCCCCAGCATGTCTCCGGTGTTGAAGAACTCTTCGATACCGGTGGAGTTCATACCTTCGATGATGGTCTTTTCGCTTTTGGGGCTTTTACGGAAAATGGTCTTGCTGGCCGTCTCCTTGATGGAGATGGGTAGAATCATTTTGTTGGTCTTGGGTGATACCTCCACCTGGTCTTTGAAGAAGGAGAATTTCTTGTAGATGCCTTTTTCCATTTTGTCAGGGGTGACGTCGTTGAGCGACATCTTCATCTTTTCGTACTTCTGGTACTGGTAGTAGTCGTTCTCTTCCAGTTTCAGCGCCTTCTTGTTCTCGATGACCTTCTTCATGAACTCCACGGCGGGGTTGTTCTTGCGGGAATATTTCTCCTTTTGGGGCTTCACCACGACCTCGGAGAGCATGATGTCATCCGATTGCAGTTTGACGTTCAGCACCCGGGTGCCGGGTTTCAGTTTTACTTTCTTGGTGATATAGCCTACGGCGGAGAACGTCAGCTCATCCCAGCCTTTGCGGGTTTCCACCTGGTATTCACCGTTTGCGTTGGAGATGCCGCCTACACCTTTCCCTTCATACTGTACGGTGATGTACATCAGCGGTTCGTTCGTGAGGGAGTCTGTGATGACACCCTTTATCTGGGCGGATGCGCTGATGGAGACGAACAGTGACAGCAGGAAAAGGGCGTAAATTGTATATCTTTGCTTCATAAGTTACAGATAATTCGGGCGCAAAGTTAACAAATTAAGGTTAATCAAGAAGCAAATATAGACTAAAGAAACGGGAGATATGGTTAAATGAACGTGAAAGTCGTATGTCTTGTTTACCGGATACAGATAAAAAACGTACAGAAGCCTTATAGAAAAGTTGCCGGATATAAAGGATAAAGTTGCACAACGTATGGATAAAGTTCTATCCCAAGCCTTGGGATAGAAAGACCCAAGCTTGGGATAAGCGTCCGTAGGTTTGGGATAGACGTTTGCAAGCTTGGGATAGAGTTTATGGAGGATTATGAATTGTTGCCGTTCAGTAGTGTCTGTACGATGCGTTCCGCCGTTCGTCCGTCCCAGCGGTCGGGCAGGGTGGTGTGCTTCCATTCTCCGTGCAGCAGCTTGTCGAGCGAGGCGGAGAGAGCGAAGGAATTTTCGCCTACCAGCTCGTTGGTACCGATGCGCCAGGTTTCGGGATGCTCGGCATAGGTATTGAGGGTGATGCAGGGGACGTCGAGGAAGGTAGCTTCTTCGGCGATGTTTCCCGAGTCGGTGACGATGCCCCGTGCCTGGTTGATGAGGAATCCGAAGTGCAGGTAACTCTGCGGAGGCAGGATGTGCAGGTTGGGAGCATTCACTTCCAGCGACTTCACCGCCTTTTGCACGTAGGGGTGTAGCGGGGCGACGATAGGCATGCCGCCGGCCTTCTCGATGACGGTCTGGAGCAGGGAGTGCAGTACGGCTTTCTTCTCCAGCAGGTCGCGGCGGTTGAGGGTGAGCAGCAGGTAGTTCCCTTTCCGCAGGCCGAGGCTGGAGAACCACATGGGCTGCACCAGGCGGTGGCGGTTGAAACGGATGGTGTCAATCAGTATGTTGCCCACGTAGTGGATATATTCGGGTATCATGCCCTCCTGGTTGAGGTTGCGGTTGGCCACCATGCCGGCGGTGAAGAGATAGTCGGAAATGGCGTCCACGATGGTGCGGTTCACCTCGCGGGGCATGTTCATGTCGAAAGAGCGTGTGCCGGCTATGACGTGCGCCACCTTCAGTCCGCGCTTCTTGGCGACGATGGAGCAGCTCATAGTGGCGGTCATGTCATCTACCACCAGTACGACTTGTGCCGGATGCCCGTCCAACTCCCGCTCGAAGGCGAGCATGATGGAGGCTGCCACCTGCGAGTGGTTGTGTCCGGTGACACCGAGGTAGGCATCCGGTTTCCTCATGGAAAGGTCGGAGAAGAGCGAGGCATCCAGGCTGGTGTCATCCTGCGGACCGGTGTAGACGATGCGGTAGGAGATGTTCTTTCCTGCCTCTCTGGCGGCGTCGATGGCGCGGCAGATGGGGGCTATTTTCATGAAGTTGGGGCGTGCGCCCGATACGATTGTTATTCTCATTGTCGTAGTTGGTGAAAAATGATACGACAAAAATACGTTTTCTTAGGGAAATTATTTGTTACTTTGCCTATTATTTTGAGTACTTCTTGAAAATAGCAGTGTTTTAATTATTCATTCTTAATTTCAGTATGACAATGCCAACATTTGTTCAGATACTCGATTTCATTGGCACATTTGCCTTTGCCATCAGTGGCATACGCCTGGCCTCGGCCAAGCGGTTCGACTGGTTTGGAGCGTATGTGGTGGGTTTTGTGACGGCCATTGGCGGCGGTACGATACGCGACCTGTTGCTGGACGTCACCCCGGGCTGGATGACGGATCCCATTTACTTGATTTGTACCGGACTGGCCTTGTTGTGGGTCATCCTCTTCGGTAAACATCTCATCCATCTGCACAATACGTTCTTCATATTCGACAGTATCGGCCTGGCACTGTTCACGGTGGTCGGCGTGGGCAAGAGCATCGCGCTGGGCTATCCCTTCTGGGTGGCCATCATTATGGGCAGCATCACCGGGGCTGCGGGAGGTGTGATACGTGACGTATTCATCAACGAAATTCCGCTGATATTCCGGAAGGAGATTTATGCGATGGCTTGTGTGGTGGGAGGAACCTTCTACTGGATGTGCCATCTTCTGGGGATGGAGTCTTTCGTGTGTCAGATTGTGGGCGGTGTGACGGTGTTCGTTACCCGCATACTGGCGGTGAAGTATAGGATTTGCCTGCCTATCCTTTCGGGCAATGAAGAGGAGCAGGAAGGGTAGTCCGTTATCCGTTGCCTGAGAACCTCCGGGATTCTCCGGTGAAATTCCGGGCAATGTGCAAAAGAACTTCAGGTGTTAAAAATAAGATTCCCCGGCATTTGCAACCGAAATGTCGGGGAATCTTTCATATTCCTCGTTCCCTTGATAAGGGGGAAGGAGGATGGGATTGCTAAAGGGATAAAACAAGGTTAGAACAATGCATCCTTCGTGTTGAAAAGTTTGCGTTCGTTCAGTTTCACTACCTTGCCGAATTTTTCCAGTCGCTTCAGGTCAATGTTCTTTGGGTTGCCCATGATGGAAATGCAGTAAGGTTTGTCTTTGATGTTCTCTTCGTAGAATTTCACGATGTCGTCAAAGGTCAGTGCATCTACTTTCGGCAGGTTTTCCTTTG
Organism: Bacteroides sp. 4_1_36; assembly: GCF_003466325.1. Lineage (NCBI taxonomy): Bacteria > Pseudomonadati > Bacteroidota > Bacteroidia > Bacteroidales > Bacteroidaceae > Bacteroides > Bacteroides sp. 4_1_36. The sequence continues at coordinate 269,067 of NZ_QSOX01000001.1, read as the reverse complement.
CTGGGTCGTCTGTGTAGCCTCTGTAGCCCAAGTCTACCAGTTCCATGGCTTTGTTGCGGAAGCTGGGGTGACTGGTCAGCATGGCTTGGCGGAGGTAGCTCTTGATGTTGTCGATACGTTCCGGATTTTTCGGCATGTCGTTGACGAGACCCATCAGTACGTCCAATGCATCGTTTGCCTTGTCGTTCTGGGTACCGATGTAGCCGCGCAGATAGCTTGCTTTTCCGGCTATGCCTTGCGTGCCGACGAATGCGTAGGCTGTATAGGCCATGGAGCGTTTTTCGCGGATTTCGTTCAGAACGATGCCGGTGAAGTCAAGACCGAAGTATTGGTTGAATGCGCTACGCAGCACGTCGTCCTTTTTGTCAGCCTTCTGCATCGGGATGTAGAGGTGGATTTGGGCTTGTTCTGCATCGTTGTTAGGCAGGAAGTAGACGGTGTTTTCGGTCACCGGCATCATGTCCTTTGCCTGTGGGGAGTTGGACGGGCGTTCGTTGGCCACCAATGGGAGGTTCTTGCTCAGGATATCGTATACTTGGTCGAAGGGGAGTGTTCCGGTGAAGAACACCTTTGCCTCGTAGTTGGAGGCGCGGTTGATGTCGCCCGTCAGTTCTGAAATCTGTAATTCGTAAATCTCCTTGTCGGTCAGTTCCTTGATGTAGTCTGATTTCTCTCCGTAGAGCATGTACTGCCGCAGTGCTTCGTTCAGGATGCTGACGTTGTCTTTGCGCTGCTGGCGCATACCCATTGCCGAACCTTTCAGACGTGCCAGTTGCTTTTCGTCCAGTTTTGGCATCAAAATCTGGCGTGAAAGTAGCTGACAGGCTTGCGGCAGGGTGGCTTCGTAGCCCTCCATGATGATGTAGAGGTTGTCGTCATCGGCTGTCACGTGGCAGGTTGCGTTCAGCTTGCTGAGTTCTTCTTTCAACTCTTGCGGTTCGTAGGCCCCCATGATGCCTGCGTTGTTCATCAACTGGGCGGCATAGCCAAGTTTTGGGAATTCGCGTTCACCGGCTCCGTATTGTACAACCAACTGGAATACGTTATTCTCCTTGTTGGGTGTGTAGTACATCTTTGAACGGTCGTTCAGTTGCTTGATTTGCACTTCGCCGTAGTCTGCGAATTTCTCCTCCATCTGTCCGATGGGCAGGTTTTTGAATTGTGTTGCATAGAGCGATTCTTTTCCTATCGGAGGTTCTACGGGTTTGTAACCCGGCTTCTCAATCTTGGCGTTCTTGTCAGGCTTTCCTTTTTCGATATATAGGGCCAGGTAATTGTCTGACAGATATTTCTTGGCTACTCGCTTGATGTCGTCAGTGGTGATGGCCATAATCTTGTCCTTGTAATTGAGTATGTCGCCCAAGTCCTGCTCGTTGTAGAAGGCGTTCATCAGTATCATGGCCTTGTCCTCGTTCGACTCCATTTCCAGGTCGAACTGGCGGCATTTCTCGGCTTTGATGGCATCAATTTTCCAGTCCTCGAATTCTCCGTTGGCGATTTGCTGGATGGCTTTCAAGGCTTTCTTTTCGGCGCTCTTGGTAGACTCGAAACGGCGCTGGTTTTCGTCGTAGAGTGGAATGGCCGCTACGATGGCGCGTCCTTGTTCGCGGAAAGTACGGGTGTAGGCTCCGGCGCTGGTCAGTTCACCGTCCAGTACCAGCTTGTCCATAGTTCCGGTCTGACTGTTGTTGTTCAGCAGTGCCAGGGCGATGTCCAGAGCGTCTTCGTCGGGATGTCCGGCAGGTACTCCATTGAATACCATTGCCACTTGCGGGTAGAATCCTACTTTAGCCGAATACTGTTTGCGGCCCTTTATTTCGAGGTTCTGGTAGACCTTGCGCTCGGGTGCGGGCTTAGCAGCCAGACGTCCAAAGGCGGCATTGATGCGTCCGCTGATTTGTTGGGCTTTGATGTTTCCTACGAGTACCAGTACCATGTTTTCGGGGACATACCATTGTTCGTAAAATTCAATCAGCTTGCTCAAGCGGGGATTCTTCAGATGTTCGGGCAGGCCGATGATGGAACGGGAGTAAGGATGTCCCTCAAAAGCTTTCTCCATCACGAACTGGTTCTGTGCACGTCCCTGGTCATCTTGTGAACGGTTATATTCTTCGTACACGTTTTCCAGCTCCGACTGGAAGGAACGGAATACGGGATGCAGGAAACGTTGTGAGGAGATTTCCAGCCATTTGTTTATCTGATAGGCAGGGAAGGAGCTGTGATAGAAGGTCCAGTCATAGTAGGTGCCTGCATTCACCCCTTTGGCACCCATGCTTTCCATCAGGTTGGAGTATTCGTTGGGAAGTCCCAATTTTCCAGCTTTGACGGTCAGCTCATTGATTTCCTTGCTGATGGCTTCTTTTTTTGCCGGGTCGGCTTCTTCGGCCATCTGGTCGTACTTGGCGATGATTTCCTTGTAGATCGGTTCTTCTTCCGTCCAGTTCAGCGCGCCTATCTTGTCTGTTCCTTTAAACATGACGTGCTCCAGGTAGTGTGCAAGTCCCGTGTACTCTTCGGGGTCGTTGATGGAACCGGCACGTACGCCTACCAGTCCGAACACGTCCGATTTGGATTCATCTTCCCATATATATACGGAAAGACCGTTCTTCAGCTTGAACGCCTTCAGTCCTTGTCCGAAGGAGGGCAGGGAAATGATAAGGGTAGTCAGCAGAAGAAGTGACTTAAATTGAAATGATTTCATAAAATAAAGTGTTTTTATGTAATAAAAGTGTTTTCCTATATGTAGGCAAAGCTATAAAAAAATCACGTAACATTTACGAAATCTTCGGAAAAATGATGGTTTTCAGCATATAATATCACCCGTAAACTATCAGAGAGGGGGGTGTAAACTGTCAAATGATAGTTTTCACCCCTAATAAAAACCGTATTCCGTCCCCCGGGGCTTCAAATTTTCCTTATACTTGCAATCGTAAAACCTAAACCATTATTAACTATTTAAAAATTGAGCAAAGTATGAATACTTACAGTTTTAGAAAAGATTTGCTTGCAGTGCAAGAAGAACTGCTTCGCTTTGCATACAAGTTGACAGCCGACCGGGAAGAAGCGAATGATTTGTTGCAAGAGACATCTCTCAAGGCTTTGGATAACGAAGACAAATTTGAACCCGACACCAATTTCAGAGGTTGGATGTATACCATTATGCGCAACATCTTTATCAATAATTACCGGAAAATAGTTCGCGAACAGACTTTTGTGGACCAGACGGACAATCAGTATCACCTCAGCATGCCCCAGGACTCTGGTTTTGCCAGTACCGAGGGTGCCTACGACCTGAAAGAAATGCATCGCATCGTCAATGCCCTTCCACGCGACTATAAAGTCCCTTTCTCCATGCATGTGTCCGGTTTCAAGTACCGCGAGATTGCCGAACGCCTCGGCCTTCCGCTCGGAACGGTGAAAAGCCGCATCTTCTTTACGCGCCAGAAGTTGCAGGATGAATTGAAAGATTTCATCTGATAATAATTTGATAGTAGCAATATGATATATAACATATTGCTTATGATGAATTTTTAAGGGTTATTCTTGACTATATGTCAGAATAATCCTTTATATTTGTATATGTTAAGTTAACCGAAGGAAAATCTCTTATTATTGACTATGATGAAAAAGGAAATTAAATTCAGTCTTGTTTACCGGGACATGTGGCAGTCGTCCGGTAAGTATCAACCCCGGGTAGACCAGTTGGTACGTATTGCTCCGTTGATAGTTGAAATGGGTTGTTTTGCACGCGTTGAAACAAACGGAGGAGCTTTTGAGCAGGTAAACCTTCTGTATGGTGAAAATCCCAACAAGGCTGTACGCGCCTTTACCGCACCTTTTAGGGAAGCAGGCATACAGACGCATATGCTCGACCGCGGGCTAAATGCACTGCGCATGTATCCCGTTCCGGCAGATGTGCGCCGGCTGATGTACAAGGTGAAGCATGCCCAGGGTGTGGACATTACCCGTATCTTCTGCGGATTGAACGAGACGCGGAATATAATTCCTTCTATCAAATATGCTCTGGAAGCGGGCATGATACCGCAGGCTACGCTCTGCATCACGTATTCTCCCGTCCATACGGTGGAATACTATGCCAGTATTGCCGACCGGTTGATTGAAGCCGGGGCACCTGAAATCTGCTTGAAGGATATGGCGGGCATCGGACGTCCGGGTATGCTGGGACAGCTTGTCAGAACCATTAAGGAGAAGCACCCCGATGTGCTGATACAATACCACGGGCATAGCGGTCCCGGACTTTCCATGGCTTCCATTCTCGAAGTCTGTGAGAACGGTGCCGACATCATCGATGTGGCGATGGAACCCATGTCGTGGGGCAAGGTTCATCCGGACATCATCTCCGTGCAGGCCATGCTGAAAGACCTGGGTTTCCAAGTGCCCGACATAAACATGAAAGCCTACATGAAAGCCCGTGCCATGACGCAGGAGTTCATTGACGAGTTCTTGGGTTATTTCATGGACCCCACCAATAAACATATGTCCTCACTCTTGCTGAAGTGCGGTTTGCCGGGTGGCATGATGGGCTCCATGATGGCCGACTTGAAGGGAGTGCATTCCGGCATCAACATGATACTGCGCGGTAAGAACGAGCCGGAACTCAGTCTGGACGACCTGCTCGTCATGCTGTTCGACGAAGTGGAATATGTATGGCCCAAGCTGGGTTATCCTCCTTTGGTGACTCCTTTCAGCCAGTATGTGAAGAATGTGGCTTTGATGAACCTCATGCAGCAGGTAAAGGGAGAGGAGCGTTGGACGATGATAGACAACCATACGTGGGACATGATTTTGGGCAAGAGCGGACGCCTCCCCGGTACTTTAGCGCCCGAGATAGTGGAACTGGCCAAGTCCAAAGGCTTTGAATTCGTGGATACGGACCCGCAGCTGAACTACCCGGATGCTCTGGATACATACCGGAAAGAGATGGACGAAAACGGTTGGGAATATGGCGATGATGACGAGGAACTCTTCGAGCTTGCCATGCACGACCGGCAGTATCGCGACTATAAATCCGGCGTTGCCAAGAAACGTTTTGAGGATGACCTGCAGCGTGCCAAGGATGCGGCGATGGCCAAAAACGGATACTCGGAAGAGGAAATCAAGAAGCTGAAGCGTGCCAAGGCAGACCCGATAATCGCGCCTTCCAAGGGGCAAGTGCTTTGGGAGGTTTCCGTCGAAGGTCCTTCTTCTGCTCCTTTCATCGGACGCAAGTACCAGCATGATGAGGTGTTCTGCTACATCTCTACGCCGTGGGGCGAATACGAGAAGATATGGACCGGATTTACCGGACGTGTGGTGGAAGTCTGTGCCAAGCAAGGGGATGTGGTCAATAAAGGGGATGTGATTGCTTATATCCAGCGAAGTGATATTTTTGCATAAAGTGGAGGATGACTGTTTTTCAGTCATCCTTTATCATCCAGCCATTTCTTGATGGTTTCCTTCAGCACTTCTTGAGTGAAGGGTTTGGTAAGGAAGTCGTTGCAACCTGCTTCCAGGGCAGCTTGCTTGTCGTGCTCGTAGGCATAGGCCGTAAGGGCGATGATGGGGATGTCCGGTACCAGTTCACGGATGATGCGAGTGGCGTCGATTCCGCCAAGGTTGGGCATTTTCATGTCCATCAAGATGAGGTCGGGGTGGACTTCCTCGAACATCGTTACGGCTTCCATGCCGTCTTTGGCATGTTTCAGCCGATAGAGTCGGCCTAAAATGGCGTTAATTAGGATGAAGTTGCTTTCTGTATCTTCGGCAATCAGGATGGTCTTGGAAGGAGGGGTAGGGAGTGCTCCGACCTCTTCATTCTTCGGGGAATCTCCGGGGGCTGCATTTTTGCCCCTCTGCTCTGTGGAGTGTGTCTCTGCTGTCGTTTCCTGGTTGTCCTCTTCTTTCTTTTCCGCCTCTGTTTTGCTGGTGGATTCCAGCGGGAGAACAAAAGTAAATGTGGTGCCTTTACCCACCTCTGAAGTGACGGATATGTTGCCACCCAGACGTTCGATGATGGTTTTGCAGATAGAAAGTCCCAATCCGGTGCCCTGGGCAAAGTTGTTCACCTTGACGAAACGTTCGAATACCCGGTCCACCTTGTCCGGTGCAATGCCCATACCCGTATCGGTGACGTGGAATGCTACATACTTGCCTTCCTGGCGATACCCGTAACTGATGTGCCCGGTGGTGGTGAACTTGAAGGCATTGCCTATCAGATTGGAAATGACCTGGAAAATCCGGTTCTTGTCTCCGTCAATCACGATATTCTCGTCAGAGGGTTCGTATATCAGTTCCACTCCTTCGGGACAGCGGAAAATATGTGCGTCGTGTATCTCCTTGCAGAGTGGATGGAGGCGTACGGGCGTGATGGTGAACTCCACGATGCCCGATTCTATTTTTGATAAGTCGAGGATTTCGTTAATGAGCTGGAGCAGGCGTTCGTTGTTCGATTCCACTATTTCGTAATAGCCTAGCCGTTCTTCCTCGTCGGTACTTTCGGCAATAATTCGTGAGAAGCCTACAATGGCATTGAGCGGTGTGCGTATCTCGTGGCTCATGTTGGCGAGAAAGGCAGATTTGAGCCGGTCGGAGGTCTCGGCTTTCTCCTTGGCTACGAGCAGTTCCCGTTTCATCTGTTCCATTTCCGTGATGTCCCATTCGATGTTCAGCAGGATGGGGGAGAAGTCGTTGCTTTCAATCTTCATCTTCCGTTTGTCCAGATAGATGGGATTTCCGTTTCCGTCGCGTTCTTCCGCAATCCAGTGCATCTCTTTGCCGGTTCTGGCTATTTCGATGTCTTGCGCCCTCTTTTCCTGGGCAGTATCCAGGGGATAAAAGTCAAAGTCATCCTTTTCCAATGCCTCTTGTATGGGGATTTCGCGGTTATATGATTCGCGGTTGCGGTAGAGGTATTTGAAGTTGTTGTTGATGTCCTTCACAACAATGCCTGCCGGGAGGTTTTCGATGATTTTGTCCAAAATCTGGTTGAACTGTTTGATTTGCTGCTCATGCCGGATGCGTGTCGATACGTCTCTTCCGAATGTCCAGATGGTTCCTTCCCCTTTGTCGCTTGTCACCCAATAAGCGTTTCCTTCAATGGCGAGTACTTCCGGACGCTTGGGCAGCGGATGGTAGACGATGTATCCGTGGTTCGTCTCTCCACGTTTGACACGGTTGGCAAACTCTTTCCAGGATGTTTCATCCCTGCCGTATGAGGGCAGGTCGTATATCTTCATCCGGGTGAGGTCTTGGCCATTACCGATGCCATGCCGTTCCTTGAAGCAACGGTTGCAGAATATCAGCGTGCCGTCTTCGTGTGCCGAATAAATGTCCTCGGTGGAGTTGTTGATGGCATGTGTCAGCAGATTGATGTCGTTGCGCCGTTTCTGTATGTCGGTAATGTTCTGTATGTATCCTTCTATAGTGACATTCCCGTCTTTCTGCCGTTCGCGGGCAAACGCTTTGAGGCGGATATAGAAAATGTTTCCTTTGAGGAAGATGCGGTAGTCCACGCTGTTTTCCATCTTGCCTTTCAGATTCTCTTTCATCCAGCCGGTAAAGCTTTTCCGGTCTTCAGGAAGGATAAGTTCCAGATAATTGTCCATATTGATGTGCTGCACCTCTTCCGAACACATGATACCCGTATGACCTGCATAACAGAATATGCGGGTCTGGGTATCGTATTGCCAGTTTCCGATGAGGGCGGCCTTTTGTATTTCGTTGAGCTCGTGGTTTTTCTTTTCGAGTTCCAGTTTGCGCTGGCTGCGTTCTGTGATGTCGCGGTACTGGCAGAGGACCATGCCGTCGTACGGGTACATGATGCATTTAAAGTAATAGGTAGTGTGACCCAGTGTCATTTCGTAATTATGGACTGAACGTACCTTTTGCGTCAGTACCTTCTTGAACTCCGGATATACTTGGTAGTAAGTGGACGGCGGTATCAGTTGGAACAGATTCTTGCCCAGCAGCTTTTCTTCCTTCATGAACCAAAGGTTTACATTGTGCACTGCGATGTCCATGCAAATGCCGTCCCGGTTCAGAAGGAGCATGGTATCTGACGTCAGCTTCAACAGTCTCTCGGCGTTTTCAGCTTGTTTCAAAATGTTTTTCATTCTTATAGTATTAGTTTCATGCCCTTCTGGCCTTCTCCCATGCGCCGCTTGCATTGCCTTTGCGTTTGCACAGGTAGTTGAATCCTCGTATGACGTTGACGTTCATGAAGAGGAAATAGTAGGGGATGAAAAGTATTTTGTTTTTTATATGCTTCGTTGAAAGGTAATGCCCCCAACTTCCCATGAGGTAGAAAAGAGTTTGTAACAGCCAGATGACGGCATACAGTAATGGCGTGCTTGTCGTAAAGATGAGAATTGTGTTGAGGGGAAGCAGTAGAAACAATAGGATAGGAGTGAGCGACCAGCGCAGCACCCGGTGGGAAATATATTGGAAACAGAATGTGCCGTAACGGAACGGGTTGAGCAGCGGACGCAGCCGCCAGATGGACTGCAAGCCGCCGGCAGCGATGCGCACCTTGCGCTTTTCTTCCTCGCGCATGTCTGCCGAGCCGCTTTCTACGGCATAGGCATTGGCGCAATAGGCAATGGCGTGTCCCTGCATGACGATGCGCAGGGAGAGTATGAAGTCGTCGAGCAGCGTGTCTGTCCGCATTTCCTCGAACAGCTCGCGGCGCATGGCAAACAACTCACCCGCTGCGCCTACTGCCGAATAGAGGCGTGCGTCGAGCGCTTTGAGGGTGGATTCGTATTTCCAGTATAGTCCTTCTCCCCCCGAGGCAGCATTGTCCTTGCTTTGCACGGCGATACGTTTTTCGCCTGCCACGCATCCCACTTTAGGGTCGGTGAAGGCGTGCACTATCTCCCGCAGGGCTTCGCGGTTGAGGTGAGTATTGGCATCGGTGAACACGACAAGGGGCGTTTCTACGAAATGTATACCGCGGTTCAGGGCGGCTGTCTTGCCTTGGCGTTGGGGTTGGTGGAGGACGGTGGCTTGCGGCCAGTGAGAGAGGCGTTCGTTGGTATGGTCGTTGCTGCCGTCGGTCACCCAGAGGATGTGTAGCTTGTCGGTGGGATAGTCCAGCTCCAGGCAGTTGCGCATCTTTTCGTCCACTACATCTTCTTCGTTGTAGGCGGCGATAAACAGCGTCAATGGGGGCAAAGCATCGTCGGCAGGCATCGGACGGGGCGTAGGCTTGCGGAAACATTCTTTTATCTTGACCAGGATATATAATAGTATACCATAACCTATATAGGTATAGAACACTATGAATAAACTTATCCAGAAGAGTACTTCAAGGGCTTTCATGTATCCGCTCGTTTGCTTTCTTTTTTGATAAAAAGAAATGTGATTGCCAAAAGTATGGATAATCTTTTACCGATGCAAGAAAAATAAAAGAAAAATAAAATGTTTGTTTCTCAAGGTGTTCCGATGTTATAAGGAAGTGGGCTTCCTATAGAGGTGAGCTTGAATAACCTTGTGAGTGAGAGGCGATTAAAGGCTTTCAATCATCATTCTCCATAGGAAAGGGATGGGCAGGTAGGCAGGGCGTTACTCAAAACGCTTCTGTCATATTGAAGTAAAACAACATCTGGTTGTTTACCGTGTTTTTGCCTAAATCCAGGCGGACGTTCATGCGTGGCTGTACCTCAATGCGTAGACCTACACCATAGTTGGGCAGTACACCCTCTATCTTGCCGGGAGTGGGGCCCATGAAGCCGCAGCCGGTCCAGGCTACAAAACCTATGTGGTTGAGCATCCGCTTCACCCAAGTGCTGCGGTCGGTATTGAGCATCTGTCTGTACTCTGCCATGACCACATGCGAGGACTTGTCGCGATATTGCCCCATGTAGTAGCCGCGCAGGTCGAAAGGCGTTCCGGTGAGGGCATATTGCGTCAGAGGGACGTCACCGAACACGTTCTTGGTCTGTGCCGTCCACGCGAGCACCCTGCGCTTGCCCAGTGACTTGTATTGGCGGTAGTCTATCTCTAGGCGGTAGAAGGTCTGGTCGCTGCCGATGAACTTGGCGTACATCATGCCGCGGAAATCCAGATACATACCACGGTAGGCGTTGGCAGGGACGTCACGGCTGTCGTATGTCAGCAGGAAACCGAGGCCGGAGTTGAAGTTGTTATAGCCATTAGCCGTACCGCCTGCCTCTTTGTACGAGGGTTCGTCCACCAAGAACTTGCCGGGCTCCGTCAAGTGGTCGTAATTGATGTCGATTTGAGGTCCGGCAAAGATATTGCTGTTGCCCAGTCGGAAAAGGAACCAGGGGTTGATTTGCACGCCGCTGTACCGGTATTTGCTGGTACTGTCGCTTCGTACATAATCTTTATTGGTATTATAGCCGATGCCGTAAAAGTTTTCTTCCGTATTTTTATAGCTGAACTTTCCGAAGATACGGAAACGGTCGCCCTTAAAGAAGAGTTGCGGTTTGGAGAAGAGATTGATGCCACCGTTGAACATGAAGGCGATGGCCATGGGCACTACGGAGCGCAGCTGCGTGGTGTCGCTGGGGTTCATACGGAAGGTCATTAGGGCGCTTCCTCCCAGCACGGCACCGAAGTCGGGGGTGTAGCTGGGTCCGCCCAGAATATTGTAATGCAGATTCCGACGCGCTACCTTTTGCTTGCGTAGTTCTTTTTTGGTCAGTGCAGGAACGCTGTCGTTTGTGGCGGCCGCAGTCTGTTCCTGGGCATAAAAGGTGGTGGCGAACAGCACCAGTGCGATAATGCTTAGTATATATCTTTTCATGTCGTACGAAATGTGGGTGCAAAGGAAACTATTTTATCCCGAATAGTTTTCACTGTAATAGATAATAAATCTAAAGATGTCACTAAAATTATCAAAAAAGACATTACTTTTGTCTGCTTCACGAAGCAAGACATCAATAACTAAAAACACATAATCTGAATGAAGAAACGATTTTTATCTGTAATTGTTCTGAGTGCCGCACTGTTCTCTGTGCAGGCACAAGAGGGAAAAGGGGGTGTCAGCCCCGAAATGCTTGGACAAATCAAGCAAAGTTATCAAGGCACGGCTGCCGACAAGGCGCTCCGCAATGCCATAGGCAATAATGACATCCGTAAACTGGCACTCAACCAGGAGAATATGCAGGGCATGGATACCCACTTCTCCATCAAGGTAGAATCCAAAGGCATCACCGACCAGAAGTCGTCTGGCCGCTGCTGGCTGTTTACGGGGCTGAATGTGATGCGTGCCAAGACTCTTGCCGAATACGGTTTCCAGTCTTTCGAGTTCTCCGAAGTCTATCCCTTCTTCTGGGACCAGTTGGAGAAGGCAAACCTCTTCTTGCAAGGCATCATCGACACCTCCAAGAGTCCCCTGACTGATAAGACCGTAGAATGGCTCTTCCAGCATCCGCTGAGCGATGGGGGTACCTTTACCGGTGTGGCCGACATTGTTTCCAAATACGGCCTTGTTCCCAAAGATGCCATGCCCGAAACAAACAGCAGTGAAAATACCTCCCGCATGGCCAACCTCATCTCTCTGAAGCTGAAAGAGTATGGTCTGCAACTGCGTGACATGGCTGCCGCCGGTGCCAAGCCCGAAGCTCTGGAGAAGGAGAAAACTACGATGCTCGGAACCATCTACCGCATGCTGGTGCTGAACCTCGGTGTACCTCCCACGGAGTTCGACTATGTCCGCCACGATGCCAAGGGTAATCCTGTGGAGACAGAGCATCACACTCCCATGTCTTTCCTTGAGAAATATGGAGACAAACAACTGCTGACCAACTACGTAATGCTGATGAACGACCCCAGTCGCGAGTATTACAAGTGCTATGAAATAGACTATGACCGCCACCGTTACGACGGCAAGAACTGGACTTATGTCAACCTGCCCGTAGAGGACATCAAAGAGATGGCCATTGCCTCCTTGAAGGACAGCACCATGATGTACTTCTCTTGCGATGTGGGCAAGTTCCTGAACTCCGAACGCGGTCTGCTCGATGTGAAAAACTATGACTACGAATCACTGATGGGCACCACCTTCGGGATGGACAAGAAGCAACGTATCCAGACTTTCTCCAGTGGCTCTTCCCACGCCATGACCTTGATGGCCGTTGACTTGAACAAAGACGGAAAGCCCGTAAAATGGATGGTAGAGAACAGTTGGGGAGCCGCTTCCGGTTATCAGGGACATCTCATCATGACCGACGAGTGGTTCAATGAATACATGTTCCGTCTGGTAGTGGAGACAAAGTATGTTCCCGCCAAAGTGATGGAACTGTTTAAACAAAAGCCCGTCTGCCTGCCGGCATGGGACCCGATGTTCGCTGAAGAAAAGTGATGATAAGGATTAGGGGTTAGGGATTAAGGATTAAGGATTAGTGGGCTGCACTATGATTCCGCAGGGTATTAATCCCTAATTCTTAACCCCTAATCCTTGTTCTCGTGTTCGTTAACGAAAGGGATTACGGAAATTTCTCCGTAATTCCTTTCTTTTTTACTCTTTATTCACGTTCTTTTTTGCTACTTTTGCGGCAAATTAATGAAACCATTATTTTAAATAAACGCATGGCAAATGTAATTAAGTTACGTAAAGGCCTTGACATCAACCTGAAAGGCGCTGCTGCCCAGGAACTTGTGTCTGTTAAGGAACCGGGATTCTATTCGCTGGTTCCCGATGACTATACAGGCATCACTCCGAAAGTGGTGGTCAAAGAGCAGGAATATGTGATGGCCGGGGGACCCTTGTTTATCGACAAGAATCATCCTGAATTGAAATTTGTTTCGCCCGTTAGCGGCGTAGTGACAAGCGTGGAGCGTGGTGCACGCCGCAAGGTGCTGAACATCGTCGTAGAGGCTGCCACTGAGCAAGACTATGAGGAATTCGGCAAGATGGACCCGTCCAAGATGAGCGGCCAGCAAGTAAAAGAAGCTCTTTTGCAAGCAGGTATGTTCGCTTTCATCCGCCAACGTCCGTACGACGTTATCGCTGATCCGACGGTAACTCCGAAAGCTATCTTCATTTCGGCTTTCGACAGCAATCCGCTGGCTCCCGATTTTGAATTCGCGCTGAAGGGAGAAGAAGCAAACTTCCAGACGGGACTCGACGCTTTGTCAAAGATGGCAAAGACGTATCTGGGTATTAGTGTAAAACAAAAGTCTGCTGCTCTTGTGCAGGCAAAGAACGTTACCGTAACAGCTTTTGACGGACCACATCCGGCAGGCAACGTGGGTGTACAGATTAACCACATCTCTCCGGTAGTGAAGAGTGAAACGGTCTGGACCATCAGTGCCGAAGCCGTACTCTTCATCGGACGTCTGATGAATACCGGTCGTGTGGACATGACCCGTACGGTGGCTGTAACGGGTTCCGAAGTGTTGAAACCCGCTTATTGCAAGCTGAAAGTCGGCGCTCTGTTGACGAACGTTTTCAAAGGTAACGTGACTACCGACAAAGACCTCCGCTACATCAGCGGCAACGTGCTGACCGGTAAGAAAGTTTCTCCGAACGGCTTCCTCGGCTCTTTCGACAGCCAATTGACCGTTATTCCCGAAGGAGATGAAATCCATGAAATGTTGGGTTGGATTATGCCGCGTTTCAATCAGTTCAGCGTCAACCGCTCTTACTTCAGCTGGTTGATGGGCAAGAAGGAATATGTGATAGATGCCCGTATCAAGGGTGGTGAACGTCACATGATTATGTCCAACGAATACGACCGCGTATTTCCGATGGACATCTTCCCCGAATACTTGGTGAAAGCAATCATTGCAGGTGACATCGACCGTATGGAGGCTCTGGGCATCTACGAAGTAGCTCCCGAAGACTTCGCTCTCTGCGAATTCGTATGTTCTTCCAAAGTGGAAGTGCAGCGCATCGTACGTGCAGGGCTCGATATGCTTCGTGCCGAAATGGCATAATCGGGGCGTATGGCAAATCGTAAATTGTAAATCGTAAAATCGTAAATATATTAATGAAAGCGTTAAGAAATTATCTCGACAAGATAAAGCCGAACTTTGAGGAAGGCGGCAAATTCCACGCATTTCGTTCGGTGTTTGATGGCTTCGAAACATTCCTGTTCGTGCCCAATGCCACTTCGAAATCGGGAACGCATATTCACGACTCCATTGACAGCAAACGCATCATGTCGATGGTGGTCATTGCGTTAGTACCGGCGCTGCTGTTCGGTATGTATAACGTAGGTTACCAGCATTTCCACGCTACCGGTGCTGCCGGAGGCTTCTGGGAAATGTTCATCTACGGTTTTCTGGCTGTATTGCCAAAAATCATTGTATCTTATGTAGTAGGTCTCGGCATTGAGTTCGTAGTGGCTCAGTGGAAGAAGGAGGAGATTCAGGAAGGCTTCTTGGTTTCCGGTATCTTGATTCCGATGATTGTTCCGGTAGACTGCCCGTTGTGGATTCTGGCGGTGGCTACTGCATTCTCTGTAATTTTTGCTAAGGAAGTATTCGGTGGTACGGGTATGAACGTGTTCAACGTAGCTTTGATTACCCGTGCATTCTTATTCTTCGCCTATCCTACGAAGATGTCCGGTGATGCCGTTTGGGTATCGGGCGACAGTATCTTCGGTCTGGGACAGTCGGTAGATGGTCTGACGGTAGCTACTCCGTTGGGTGCAGCCGCTACCTCGGGCGCCGTTCCGGAGTTCTCCTGGGACATGGTGACCGGCCTTATTCCGGGTTCTATCGGTGAGACAAGCGTTATCGCCATCGCTCTGGGTGCCATTCTGCTGTTGTGGACGGGCATTGCAAGCTGGAAAACGATGTTCTCCGTATTCGTAGGCGGTGCCTTCATGGCATGGGTGTTCAATGCAATCGGTCCCGACACTCCGATGGCACAGATGCCTTGGTACGAACACCTCGTGCTGGGCGGTTTCTGCTTCGGTGCCGTGTTCATGGCTACCGACCCCGTTACATCGGCACGTACAGAGACTGGTAAGTACATCTTCGGATTCCTGATTGGTGCCATGGCTATCATTATCCGTGTGCTCAATCCCGGTTACCCCGAAGGTATGATGCTTGCCATCCTGCTGATGAATATCTTCGCTCCGCTGATTGACTACTGTGTGGTACAGGGTAACATCAGCCGTCGCGAAAAACGTGCAATCAAGTCTAACAATTAAATACCGGAAAAGAAATGAATACCAATAGTAATAGTTATACTATCATTTATGCTTCGGTAATGGTTGTTATCGTTGCATTCCTGCTGGCATTCGTAAGTTCTTCCTTGCGCGAGACGCAGAACAAGAATGTGGAACTTGACACGAAGAAGCAGATTCTTGCTGCACTCAACATCAAGGACGTGAAGGATGCCGAAGCTGAATATAATAAATATGTAAAGGGCGATATGCTGATGAACGTTGACGGTACTCTGACAGAGAATACCGGTGCATTTGCTACCGCTTACGAGAAGGAAGCCAAAGAAAATAACCGTCTGCACGTATTCGTGGCAGAGGTTGACGGTGAGAAGAAATATGTATTTCCCGTTTACGGTGCCGGTCTTTGGGGCGCTATTTGGGGATATGTTGCACTGAACAGCGACAAGGATACCGTTTACGGTGTTTACTTCTCCCATGCCAGTGAGACTCCGGGTCTGGGTGCCGAAATTGCCAGTGCGCACTTCCAGGGAGAGTTCCCCGGCAAGAAAACGTTGGAGAACGGTGAGGTAGTCCTCGGTGTTGTGAAGAACGGCAAGGTAGAGAAACCTGACTATCAGGTGGACGGCATTTCCGGTGGTACCATCACTTCTGTAGGTGTGGATGCCATGTTGAAGGCTTGTCTGAGCAGCTACAAGAACTTTTTAACTAATAATAATGAGGAGGAATAAGAATATGGGACAATTGTTTTCAAAGAAGAATAAAGAAGTATTCTCTACTCCGCTGGGACTGAACAACCCCGTTACCGTGCAGGTATTGGGTATCTGTTCTGCTTTGGCTGTTACTGCCAAACTGGAGCCTGCCATTGTGATGGGTCTTTCAGTGACGGTGATTACAGCATTCTCCAATGTAGTGATTTCACTGCTGCGCAAGACGATACCCAACCGTATCCGTATCATCGTTCAGCTGGTGGTTGTTGCCGCGTTGGTAACTATTGTAAGTGAGATTCTGAAAGCTTTTGCTTACGATGTAAGTGTGCAGCTTTCTGTATATGTAGGTCTGATTATTACCAACTGTATCCTGATGGGACGCTTGGAAGCATTTGCCATGCAGAACGGTCCCTGGGAATCTTTCCTTGACGGTGTGGGTAATGGTTTGGGATATGCCAAGATTCTGGTAATCGTAGCCTTCTTCCGCGAGCTTCTGGGTTCGGGAACGCTGCTCGGTTTCAACATCTTGAACTATGAACCTCTGCAGAAGTTGGGCTATGTGAACAACGGCTTGATGCTGATGCCGCCAATGGCGTTGATTCTCTGCGCTTGCATCATCTGGTATCAGCGTGCACGTCACAAAGAATTGCAGGAAAAGCAGTAATAAATAAATGAAGAATGAAAAATGAAAGAATGAAAAATGGGCTGCTCTGCTGCAGTACAAGTTCTCATTGCTTTAATTCTTTAATTCTTTAATTCTTAATTTATCGAAGAGATATGGAACATTTAATAAGTTTATTCGTCCGCTCTATCTTTGTGGACAACATGATATTCGCGTTCTTCCTCGGTATGTGTTCTTACCTTGCCGTATCGAAGAATGTGAAGACTGCCGTGGGACTGGGTATCGCCGTAACTTTCGTGTTGGTAGTTACGCTTCCGGTCAACTATTTATTGCAGACCAAGGTGCTGGCTGCCAACGCAATCATTGAAGGCGTTGACCTCAGCTTCCTGAGCTTTATTCTTTTCATTGCTGTAATCGCAGCTATCGTTCAGTTGGTGGAAATGATTGTAGAGCGTTTCAGCCCTTCGCTGTATGCCTCACTGGGTATCTTCCTGCCGCTGATTGCTGTAAACTGTGCCATTATGGGTGCTTCTCTTTTCATGCAGCAGCGCATCACGTTGGGCGAGAGTGACCCGAAATTCATCGGTGGCATTGCTGATGCTGTCTCTTATGCGTTGGGCTCCGGTATCGGTTGGTTGCTGGCTATCGTAGGCTTGGCTGCCATCCGTGAGAAAATGGCCTATTCTGACGTTCCGGCTCCACTGAAAGGACTGGGCATCACGTTTATCACTGTAGGTCTGATGGCAATGGCATTTATGTGTTTCTCTGGTTTGAACATCTAAAAGAAAGGAATAAAACAATGGATATGAATATGATATTAGCAAGCATTGGAGTATTCCTCGTGGTTGTCATCCTGCTTGTTGTTATCCTGCTGGTTGCCAAGAATTTCTTGGTGCCTTCGGGTAATGTAAAACTGACTATCAATGGCGACAAGGAACTGGACGTAGCTTCCGGTTCTACATTGCTGAATACGCTGTCTGTAAACGGTGTGTTCCTTTCCTCCGCTTGCGGTGGTAAAGGTTCCTGCGGACAGTGCAAATGCCAGGTAATGGAAGGTGGGGGTGAAATCTTGCCTTCTGAGACTCCGCACTTCAGCCGTAAGCAAATACAAGATCACTGGCGTCTGGGTTGCCAGGTGAAAGTGAAAGGCGATATGGCCATCAAGGTTCCCGAAAGCGTACTGGGCGTAAAAGAGTGGGAGTGCGAGGTTATCTCCAACAAGAATGTGGCTACGTTCATCAAAGAGTTCATCGTTGCATTGCCCAAAGGCGAGCACATGGATTTCGTTCCGGGTTCTTATGCGCAGATTAAGATTCCTAAATATTCGATGGATTATGATAAGGACATCGACAAGAGCCTTATCGGTGATGAGTATCTGCCTGCATGGGAGAAATTCGGTCTGCTGGGCTTGAAGTGCCGCAATGACGAAGAAACCATCCGTGCCTATTCTATGGCCAACTATCCTGCCGAAGGCGACCGCATTATGCTGACGGTACGTATCGCCACGCCTCCGTTCAAGCCGAAAGACCAGGGCCCGGGCTTCATGGATGTAATGCCGGGTATCGCTTCTTCTTATATCTTTACCCTGAAACCGGGTGATAAGGTAACCATGAGTGGCCCTTACGGAGACTTCCATCCGATATTCGACTCCAAGAAGGAGATGATGTGGGTCGGCGGTGGTGCCGGTATGGCTCCGTTGCGTGCACAGATTATGCATATGACGAAGACACTGCACACTACAGATCGCGTGATGAATTACTTCTACGGTGCACGTGCATTGAATGAAGTGTTCTATCTGGAAGACTTCCTGCAGATTGAAAAGGATTTCCCCAACTTCAAGTTCCATCTTGCACTGGACCGTCCCGATCCGGCAGCCGATGCAGCGGGCGTGAAGTACACTCCGGGCTTCGTACACAACGTAATTTACGAGACTTACTTGAAAGACCACGAAGCTCCCGAAGACATCGAATACTACATGTGTGGTCCCGGCCCGATGTCGAAGGCTGTTGAGAAGATGCTCGACGACCTCGGCGTTCCGGCTCAGAACCTGATGTTCGATAACTTTGGCGGATAATCTTCCTTGTCCGTCTTGAGATAAAAAAACTCCGGCTTGTCCTTCAGGGCTTTGCCGGAGTTTTTTGTTCGGGGCATTTCCTCTCTATTGAAAGAAAGTGGAGTGGATTCTTCGTCGCTTTTTCTTTATTCCTTGATATGAATCGGTGCATTTGCCAGAATGGCTGTTACTTCTCCGGTGGTAATTCCTGTTGACACAGACCTCGTATGAATGGTTCTTGGTGAAGGAGAATGCGGTCTTTCAGAGTTTTCATGTTGGATGTTTTATTGAATGTTATCGTTTTCCTCTTCTGTTTCTTCTTGAATGGTATCTTTGGGCAGA
Source organism: Bacteroides sp. 4_1_36 (assembly GCF_003466325.1). Classification (NCBI taxonomy): domain Bacteria; kingdom Pseudomonadati; phylum Bacteroidota; class Bacteroidia; order Bacteroidales; family Bacteroidaceae; genus Bacteroides; species Bacteroides sp. 4_1_36. The sequence goes on along the minus strand of NZ_QSOX01000001.1, from coordinate 250,239 downwards.
AATCTTGGAGAAATGCGTTTCTTGGGAGTGAGGCTCATGCCTTTCAGCATTTCGGCCTGGCGTACTACACTGCCGTTACCGTCCGAGAGCTGGTTGAAGGCTTTGTCGTAATCCCTTTGCAGGCTGGCCAGCCGGTCGCCGATACCGAGGAAGGTGTCGGTAAAGCCTGCAATCTTTTCATATAAGATGGTGCCGCGCTTGATGATGGCCTGCACATTCTTTACCTGGTTCTCCTTCTTCCAAAGGTCGAGCGAGAGGCGCAGGGCGCTAATCAGGTTGGTGGGGCTCATTAGTACCACCTTTTTGTTGTAGGCATATTCCCAGAGGTGGGCATCGCTTTGGATGGCGAGGAGGTAGGCACCTTCGGTGGGGATGAACATCATAACGAAATCCGGTGATTGGGCGTCGTAATGCGAGTAGTCTTTATGGCTGAGCTCGTCGATGTGGGAGCGGACAGATTGCAGGTGTGCTTTCAGGAAGTGTGCCTGCTCCTCCTTGCTTTCGGCAGAGGTGTAGGCAGCATAGGCAGTCAGCGACACTTTGGAGTCGATAATCATTTCCCGTTCGTCGGGGTATTTCACGATGATGTCGGGCTGCATCTTCTGCCCGCTTTCCTCGTTGATGATGGCTTCGCCCCGTTCGTCTTTTAGAAACTCCTGGCGGAAGTAGTGTTCGCCTTCAATCAGTCCGGAGGCTTGCAACAAACGTTCCAGAATCATTTCGCCCCAGTTGCCTTGCATTTTGGAGTCTCCTTTCAGGGCACGGGTCAGGTTGTTGGCATCTTCGCTGAGGCGGTTGTTCAGTTCCACCAGTTCCTTGATGCGTTCACCCAGCGAGAAGCGTTCTTTGGCTTCGGTGCTGTATACTTGTTCCACCTTTTGGCGGAAGTCCTTCAGGTTATCGCCCAGCGGACGGAGCAGATTGCCCAGGTGTTCGGTATTCAGCCTGGTAAAGTCTTCGGCTTTGCTCTGGAAGATACGGTTGGAGAGATTCTCGAACTCGGTGTTCATGCGCTTGTGCAACGCTTCGGCTTCTTCCTTCTGCAGCTTCAATAATTCTATTTCCTTCTTTGTCCCGCTGATTTCTGCCCTCAGTGCGGCAGACTTGCGGTCTGCCGCCAGATAGCCGACTACGGTTCCGATGATTATCCCTATAATCAGTAATACTATCTCCATAAGTGTTTTGAAGTGTCCGCCTTATTGTGTCAATATTTCGTTTCCGTCTTCAGTAATCAGGATTTGGCTTTCCCATTGGGCAGAAGGCAGTCCGTCGTCTGTGCAGACGGTCCATCCGTCGGCTTCGTCGATAAAGACTTCGTAGCTTCCCATGTTAATCATCGGTTCGATGGTGAACGTCATGCCCGGCACTATCAGCATGCCCGTACCACGTTTGCCGAAGTGTTCCACATCCGGTTCTTCGTGGAACTTGACGCCGCAGCCATGTCCGCAGAGGTCGCGTACCACGCTGTATCCGTTCTTTTCCGCATGCTCCTGGATGGCGGCGCCTACGTCACCGAGGCGTGCCCAGGGCTGTGCGGTCTGTATGCCTATGTCACGGCATTCTTTGGTGACCTGTACCAGTCTCTGCATGTCGGGGCTGACTTCGCCAATCATGAACATGCGTGATGCGTCGGCAAAGTAACCTTTGTAAATGGTGGATACATCGACATTTACAATATCACCGCTTTTCAGGAATTCCCTGGTGCTGGGAATGCCGTGGCACACTACATCGTTGATGCTGGTGCACACACTTTTTGGGAAGCCTTCGTACATGAAGGGGGCGGGGATGGCGTCGTGGTCTGTGGTGAAGCAATACACCATATGGTCAATTTCAGCTGTGGACATGCCTTCGCGAATGTTCTCGGAGAGATAATCCAGCAGGGCCGTGTTGATTTTGGCGCTTGCACGGATACCGGCTAACTGCTCCTCGGTACGGAGTGCGCTTCGCATCGGCAGTTTATATCCTTCTTTCTTATAATGTTGAATTTTGGCTTCTACTTCGTCGGAATAGTTTTTAGGAGTAAACCGGGCTCCTTTCATGAACTTTTTCATTGTCTTTTCTTTTTTATGAGACTGCAAAAATACACAATAATGCAGGTGCTTGTACTATCAAGAGCCGAAAAAACATTCGTTTTCTTTATCCCGATGCCAGCTTAGAGGGTATTCACCACTTCTATTTCGCTTCTTGAACTGTCTATCCTCCGTACTTGTATCTGGGTCTTTATGCGCTCTTTCAGTCCTTCCACGTGACTGATGATGCCTACCTTCTTGCCGCCCATCTGGTGCAGTTTTTCCAATGTGTCCATAACGGTGTTCAGGTAGTCGCTGCTCAGTGTGCCGAAACCTTCGTCGATGAACAGTGTGTCTACCGAGAGGCTCTGGCGGCTGAGGGAAGAAAGTCCGAGGGCAAGTGACAGAGATACTAGGAAGCTTTCGCCGCCCGATAAGGTGCATGCCGGACGTGCCGCACCTCCTTGATGGAAGTCGCGCAGCAGGATGGTGAGCGAACCGGCCTGGCATTCCAGTTCGTAGCGGTCGGTCAAGCGTTGCAGATAGAAATTGGCGCCTGCCAGCAGTTCTTTCAAGACGAAGCTTTGGGCGATGTTGCGGAAATTTTTTCCCCGTTCGTCACCGAAGTGGCGGCAGAGGCGATCCCACTTCAGATACTCTTCGCGCAGCCGGTCGGCACGTTCCTTTTCTTCCTTTATCCGGTCGATGTTGCGAGTGTTTTCTTCCAGGCGTAACTTCTGCTGGCCGATGGATTGGTTGCCGGCGGTTATCTTTTCTTCGAGATTTGCGATGAGTGCATCCAGGGTTTCGAAGTTCTCGTTTTCTTCTATTTCGGGCTTCCGGCCGATGTGCTCTTCCATTTGTTCGGTGGCCAGATGAAAGGCGGTCGATGCAGCTACTTCTTCCTCTTTAAGTGTCTGCAATGAGGCACGTAATGCTTCTATTCGGGAGCCGGACCAAGCGGATAGGACGGTGATACGCTCCTCGTCGAGAGTGGGGTTAGCGGCATAGAACCCGGTTAAATCCTTTTGCAGCCTTGCCATTTGGTCTGCGGTGGAGGATATGCTTTGTTTCAGTCCGCTTGCTTGTGTATTCAGATTATTCCAGGCAATCCCCAGGTCCTTGATTTCCATTTCCTGTGTTGCTGCAGGTGCGTTGCGCCAGTCGGGGAATGCGGCATCGATGCTTTCCTTGTTGATGTTTATCCCTTCCAGCTCTTTGTGGATAAGGGCAATGGCGGATTTCAGTTCTCTTTGTTTTTCCTGCGCCAGCCGGTAGTTGCGCGTAGCTTGCGTCAGGCGGTCAATAAAGGAGAGGGGGGAGTTTTCCCATTCCGTGCTCCATCCCTCCCAGAGGATGAGGGGAGTGACGCGGTTCATGGTGGCACGTATGTTCTCCTTTTCGTTGGCGGCGAGCGACTCGTAATTGACGATGCTGTTTTTCAGCTCATTCAGCACTTTGTCGGCAGAGTTGAAGGCTTGGCGTGCAGCGTCCACGCTTTTCTGGCATTCGTCCTTTTGCCGTTGCAGAGCTATGATTTGTGCGCTGAGCTTTTGAACTTCCGTGAGCTTTTCGTTCAGTTTGTCTGCTTCCAGCTTGTTCTCTTCCAGTAGCTTCTTCAGGGTTTCGCCGGTGGTTGTGGAGAGGCCAACGCCGTTGCATTGGGCGCATTTGGCCTGTGCGTCAGTGTGGGCAAGGTTGTAGCTCCGGAGCGCTCTTGCTGTGGACTGACGGGCATTCTCTGCCAGCGTTCCGTAGGTATTGGATTCTGTCCGGTTGTTGTTCAATGCCTGCTCGGTTTCCTTGTATTCTTTCTCTTTTGTTTCCAGGGAGGTGCGTATGGGAGCAAGGACAGACTGGAAATCTTCATCTTTGCAAAGCGATTTTATTTCTTGTCCGCACACGGGGCAAGTATCCCCGACGACAAGCCGGGAGCGTGTTTCCTTTGCCCACTCTTCTACGGCTTCCTTTTGCTTGTCGTAGAGGGTGCGGATGTCATCATAACTTGTTTTCTTGCTGTCGAATGCCGTTTGCAGGAGGACGTATTGCTTTTGGCACGCCTCCACTTTGGCGTTCAAAGCCTTTTCGTTTTCCTTCGCCTCGTTCAGTGTCCTTTCCGTTTCAGCCAGTAAAGACAAGGCGCTCAATGCTTGCAGCAGGTTCTCCCGTCCGGCATCGAGTTTGTTTTTCTTGTCTTGCAGGGCAGGGCGGTCCATGGTTTCAAGCTGCTTGTTCCGGAGGTTTATTTCGTTTTGCAATGTATGGTTCTCTTGTTCTTTCCGGGTGAGGGCAGCTTCCTTGTCGGTACGCTCCTTGACTTTTACGGGTTGTTGCGCGGCAAGTCTTTCAAGGTGCGCGTTGTAGGTGCCGATGCGTGTTTGGGCATCGAGTGCGGATTTTAGGCCGGTAATGATGGATTGGCTTTGCTCGAACATGGGCAGTAAGGGCGAATGCTCTTGCAAGTACTTCTCGGCACGATGCAGCTTGTCTTCTTGCTCTTTCAGGAAACCGCATAGCCACTTGCTTCCTCCGTCCAGCCGGGCAAAGGATGCTCTCAGTATCCCGGCTTGTGCATAGTTCTGTTGTTGTTGCTGTTGCTGCTGTTTCAAGGTAGAGAGCCAGTTGCGGGCATCGGCGGTGGCGTTCCATTCCTTAATCAGCAGTTCTTTCTGTTTGAATTCGTCCGATTGCAGTTGCGCTTGCTTCCCTTCCCACATCTTCTTTTGCTGTTCACGGGTGAGGAGGAGTTCGGAGTATTTTTTCAGCCAGTCCCTTTTTGCGAGGGCGGTGGTTTTCTGCTCATTGGCTTCCTTGACTCCGGCATTTTGCGTGGCTATGGCTTCCTTGATTGTGGAGACTTCTTCTTCTGCCAGGATGTGGATGCCTTCCAGCTTCCGGTTCTGGTTTTCGTATTCCGTCCGTCTTTCCTTGGTGGCGGCATATATTTCGGCACCTATTTCGGAGTAGATACTTGTACCGGTCAGCTTTTCCAGAATATCCGATTTTTCGCTTTCCTTGCTTTGCAGGAACTTGGTGAAGTCGCCTTGCGCCAGCATGGTGGTGCGGCAGAATTGTTCGAAGGTCAACCCCACTGCAGCTTGTATTTCTGCCTTTATCTCATTCTTTTTGTTGAGCTGTGCGCCGCTTTTCTTGTTTTCCAGTGTCCAGCGCACATCTTGCACGGCTCCTGAAATCTTGCGGTGTGCCCGTGCCACGTACCATCGGGCGGTGTAGGGCGTTTCGTTCGAGCCGGTAAACTCCAGCTCCGTCCATGCTTCACTGGTGTTACGGCGCATCAGTTGCCTGCTGTCGTTGATGGCAACATCTTCCTTTTTGGCAGAGAAAGTCTGGCTCAGGTCTTTGTATTTTTCGTTCTCGGCATGGTCCATGCGGGGCGTTTCGTTGTAGAGTGCCAGGCAGATGGCGTCGAGAATGGTTGTCTTCCCTGCACCCGTCTCACCGCAGATAAGGAAAAGGGATTCCTCGCTTAGCGGTCCGTTCTCAAAGTCGATGACGGCATCTTCTATGGAGGCAAGGTTCTTTATGGTGAGTTTCTGGAGTTTCATGTTCCGGACAAATGATTAGGAGTTGTTCTTGCTTTTCACTTTTTGCATGACAGTCTCCATCAGCTGGCAAAGTTCTGGGTCCATCTCTTCTCCTTCGGTTTCGCGGTAGTAGAGTCTGGCTATTTCCAGGGGAGACATTTCCTGCATCTCTTGGATGGAGATAGGCTTGCTCTCGTCAGTGTCGGCCTGCCGCTCTCGGGTAGTCTTGATGTAGCAATATTTGCATGCCTTGCCTTTGGCGGCGTTCGAGGCTTTTTCGTTGCAGTCGGGGGGCAGGTAGCCTTTTGTCAGCACATTCAGACGGAGGTATGCAGGTTTCTCTTCCGGATATTCTTCCAGCAGTTTCAAGGCGTCTTCGAAAGGTGTCGGGTCATGGGGAAGTGTGACGAGCGGAATCGGATTTTCAATTTCCCTTGTACTGATTTGTGGCTCTGCCCCTTTCTCCAACTCGATGATGGAGACGGAGTGCGGATAGGTTTCGTCGAAGCTGACGGGGAGGGGAGTGCCGCAATAGCGTGCGTGGTGATGACTGCCTTTGATGTCCTGAGGGCAATGGATGTGTCCGAGTGCCAGGTAGTCGTACCCTTCTCCCATAGCGCTGAGGGGAACATACTCTATTCCGCCGATACTCTCATCGTGCCCGCTACGGTCGCTGCCTTCAATGGAGAGATGGGCCATGAGGACGACGGGAAGCTGTGCCGTATTCCGTTTCTTCACTTCGTCCAGCAGTGCTTGGAAGAAGCGTGCCTGCCGTTGGTCGCGCGGTGTTTCAGTGTCCAGCAGGGGGAAGTTTTGCGGATAGACGTGGGGCACGGCAATGACGTAGCCTTTTGTCTTTTTTTCATTGTTTATCTCGATGATGTGCTTGTCCAAATTCACTTCCTCGGCTGTACGTTCGATGTTTCCCACAACGTTCAAGCCGAAGTGCTGCCAGAGGTTGCTGTCTATCTCCAATTTGGAGCTGCTGTCGTGGTTTCCGGCGGTGACTACGATGGTCATTTCGGGGCAGGCTTGGTGAATGTTCAGCATGGCGTCGGTGTACATCTTCTGCGTGGCGGCAGCGGGAGAGGAGTAGTGGTAGATATCTCCGCTTACCACCATGGCGTCGGGCTGCTCTTCGGTTACTATGCGGGTGAGTTGCCGTAGGAAGGCCTGCTGTTCGACGGTGCGGTCGTAGTTGTAGAGGGTGTGTCCCAGGTGCCAGTCGCTGGTATGTAGTATCTTCATTGTTTTTGTTACTTCAATGGATGTGGGTTATGGTTTCCTTAGAATATAAATCTTGTGTGTTCCTCGTCCTTTGTAGTCGATGCCCGATTCGGGATTGGCTATCCATTCGCGCAACTCGCGGGAGGCGGCGGACTTCAATAAGCCGGTCAGTTGGCAATAGTCGGCTTGGGTCATGAAGCTGTTCTTTTCCAGGTATTTTTTTGCCCGTTCCAGCCGTTCCTGCGGAGAAAACACTTGTGAGGAGCGTTGGAATTTGTCGGTGGAACGTTTCAGGTGGCAATGGCGAGCGGTACGGTACAGTAGTTCTTTGTCCACCTTGAAATGTATGTCCTTCAGGCAGATGCTGACGGCGTTTCGCTTGGTGTCTCCTTCTTCGCCCGTCTCCCGTTCACGGTCTTGCCGCAGACCGAGGGCAGGGGTGAATACTCCTAAGTTGTCAATCTTCACGGAGTAACCTTGCCCCATTTGGTAGGCTATTTCGTCGGTGATGGCTTGCATCAGTCCGATGATGTCTCCTCGTGTGAAGGATGAGGCGTATGCTATCTTTTCGGTGATGGTTTCCAAGTTCACCTGCCCGTATAGTTTCATTCGTGGGTAGAGGATGCGTTTGCCGTCTTCTCCCGGCAGGTTCAGTTCCTGCATGTTGTATTCTGCCATGATGGTAGCGTTGTTATGAGGTTCGTTTGTTTATTGGGGCTTACAGAGTTTGTCCCAAGGTTGCGGATGTGTATGCCAAGGTTGGGGATTTCTATCCCAAGGCTTGGGATAGAAATCCCCAAGGGCGAAGGTAATTCTTTATCTCTATACTTGCAAACTTTACTATTAGTAGTTAGGAAGTTTTTTATTGGTAGTCGGGAAGTTTTTTGTTATAGGTTTGAGAGAGGAATTGAAAAAAACGTTATCTTTGTTACATAAGAGAAGTGCATGAATGATGAACAAAACTAAAATTAAGCGATATATGAAATATTATCCGGACTTATTATTGTTGTTTACCTTATTGTCCGTTACCACAATGATTAAAGCACAAATATCGATAAGACCTTATAGCGAATGGGAAGCAACCCAGTTTGTTGCAGTGAACGGACATCAGCCCGAAGACTATGTAACGCCAGATAATAATTGGGAAATACTATACAATTTACGGACTCCACGTACTCAAGCCGAACTTCGTGAAATGGGTATTAAATGCTCTGATAGCCAATTATTGTTATTGGAAGTAGGTGGACTTGTCAGTAAAACAAAAGGAAAATGGAAAGCTACTATACCCATTCTCGACAAAGAACAGACCAATTCTCTAAGAAGCTTAAGTAAGGAGATTGCTGAATCCATGTATGTCAAAACAAAGGCAGACTTTATATCATTGGCACAAACTATCAGTGAAATGGGATTCAAGAACAATGTACTCTCACTTGTTTTTTCATACCTTCTGGATGGAAAAATGTGGACAAAGTTAGTCTTGTTTGAGGATGTTGACAATTATACAAGCTGGAGTGGCTGTTACTGGGTATTATACGAATCAAGAAATGGCTTTGCATGCGGTACGAATGGTTTCGGAGAACAGAATTTGATTTTGACTTACATCAATAGCGGCATTGCTCCTGACAACGACATTATGGACCATTGTGCTGATGAAATAGCACAGTTCGGAAAAGTAACAGATGCCAAACTCGTTTCTCAGTTAAAACCTTATGGGCTGGTAGATGATAATGGAGATGTATTATTTCCTATTATAAAGAAACGGCAAGACCGCTTTCATCAAATAACTGAAAAATTGGTAAACTCTATCAGTGCGGAACTAAAGAATAATTGTGGCTCCTTAGCAAGCCAATATGGTATTGACAATGAAAAAGTGGCAATGGTGATGCTGTACCATGAAGTCATGTGGGATTTGGTAGATAATCTGATTCAAGATAGGATAATCTTCACTCCAGCTATTTTCAAAGATGAAGAATCGAATAAAGAACGATTGAATGAAGTCGTTTTCTTCATAGAAGGAGGATTAATGCAATAATAATTCGATAGAGAAAAGGACATTTGACTTTGAAGAGTTTTCTGTAAATGTATTTCAAGTGCATAGAAAATAGCCAATTAAAAATAAAGAATTATGTACGAATGGGCCAATGAAATGAACTGTGCCGTAACTGTATGCGACACAAAGGGAATCATCCTATATATGAACGAGAAAGCATGCCGTACGTTTGCCAAACACGGTGACCTGATAGGCAAGAATCTCTTTGATTGCCACAACCCGCAATCGCAAGCCAAGATACGCGAACTGCTGGAAACGGGGGGAGTGAATGCCTACACCATTGAGAAGAACGGCGTTAAGAAAATGATTTATCAGACAGCATGGAAGCAGGACGGAGTGGTCGGTGGTCTGGTGGAGATTTCGATGGAAATACCCGGAGAGATGCCACACTATATGAGAAAATAACAAAATGATATATGATATGAAAACACTTTCTAATTCAGAACTGACAATTAAAGTCTCCCCGCATGGGGCCGAGTTATGCAGTATCTTGCGTGATGGAAAAGAATATCTTTGGCAGGCAGACCCTGCTTTCTGGAAACGGCATTCTCCGGTGCTTTTTCCCATTGTAGGCAGCGTTTGGGAGAATGAATACCGTCACGAAGGTGTTTCCTATGCATTGACGCAACACGGTTTTGCCCGCGATATGGATTTTGAATTGATATTTGAACAGGAAGATGAGGTACGCTATCGACTGGTTGACAGTGAGGAAACACGCAAGAAATATCCTTTCCCGTTTTGCCTTGAGATAGGCTATCGGATAGAGGGAAAGAAGATTGAGGTGCTTTGGAAAGTCATCAATACCGGAACATGCGAAATGCACTTCCAGATAGGAGCCCATCCGGCTTTCTATTACCCGGACTATGATACGGAGACAACGGACCGTGGATATTTCGGCTTTGATAAGACGGAAGGTTTGCACTATATCCTTATCTCCGAGAAAGGATGTGCCGCTCCGGATAAGGAATATTTGCTTGAGTTGACAGATGGCCTGCTGCCTTTGGACATCCACTCCTTTGATAAAGATGCCCTGATTCTGGAAAACAGTCAAGTGAAAGAAGTTACATTATATAATAAGGAGAAGAAACCCTATCTCAGTCTGTATTTCGACACTCCGGTGGTGGGGTTGTGGTCGCCTCCGGCCAAGAATGCTCCGTTTGTCTGCATCGAGCCGTGGTACGGGCGTTGTGACCGTGCCCATTATAAGGATGAATATAAGGATAAGGACTGGATGCAGCACTTGGCGCCGGGAGAAGTCTTTAATGGTGGGTATACAATTGATATAAGATAAAAAATGAAGAAGGATACTGAAAATAATTCGGTATCCTTTTTATTTGGAGAATGCAATGTCATTATCTTTGCGCCCGGTAAAAAATATAGGTTGTTTTTTAAGGTATGAAGAAGAGTCTTATTGCATTGGCGTTCGGTACATTGGGGCTGGGGATTGCCGAATTTACGATGATGGGTATTTTGCCCTATGTGGCTACTGATTTGGGAATCAGCATTCCCGTGGCCGGTCATTTCATTTCTGCGTATGCGTTGGGTGTTTGTTTTGGTGCGCCCATGCTGCTCCTGGCCCGTAAACGCCCGTTGAAGCAGATTCTGCTGGTCTTGATGTCATTAATGATTGTGGGTAATATTTGTGCGTCTATGGCACCCAATTATTGGGTCTTGCTGTTGGGACGTTTTGTTTCCGGGCTTCCTCATGGCGCTTATTTTGGAGTAGCTTCCATTGTTGCGGGAAAATTGGCTGATAAAGGGAGAAGCTCGGAGGCGGTTTCAATTATGATAGCGGGAATGACTGTGGCCAATCTGTTTGGGGTGCCGTTGGGTACTTCGTTGAGCCATACACTGTCTTGGCGTGCCACGTTTCTGCTGGTAGGTGCCTGGGGATTGATAACACTGTACTACATTTGGCGTTGGGTACCGCAGGTCGAAGGACTGAAAGACACGGGATTTAAAGGACAGTTCCGTTTTTTGAAAAAGCCGGCGCCGTGGCTCATATTGGGAGCTACAGCTTTGGGCAACGGTGGTGTATTCTGCTGGTATAGCTATATCACTCCGTTGCTGACTGAGGTTTCCGGTTTTAGTGCGGACAGCATTACGGCACTGATGGTACTGGCAGGATTCGGAATGGTTGTCGGCAATCTGGTCAGTGGGCGCATGTCCGACCGGTACACTCCGGGGAAGGTCGGCACGGTGGTGCAAGGGATGATATGTGTTATTTTATTATTGATATTTTTACTCTCTCCCCATCCGTGGTGTTCGGCAATATTGATGACGCTTTGTACGGCAGGTTTGTTTGCCGTCTCCAGTCCGGAGCAGGTGTTGATGATTCGTGTGGCTCCTGGAGGAGAAATGTTGGGAGGCGCTTGTGTGCAGATGGCTTTCAATTTTGGGAATGCTATCGGAGCCTATATCGGAGGCCTTGCCTTGAGTGGAGGATACCGTTATCCTGCATTGGCAGGCGTGCCGTTTGCACTGATGGGATTTATTTTATTCCTTGTCTTCTACAAGAAATTTCAGGCGAAGTATTAAGTGTTTCATTTTTTTTGTGTATGTTTGTCCGCAAGTATTAACTAAACTCGATAACTTATGAAGACTTTGAATTATGTGAAGATATTGCTGTTGTGTGTATTTACGATTGGGCTGGCGTCTTGTGGGGATGATGTGTATTATACTATGCAGAATAGTGACGACAAATTGTGTGGAAAGACGTGGATAGAAGAATATCAGACGGAAAACAAAGATGGAGTTGAAGTGTTATGCAGTCATCAGCTGAAGTTTGCCAAAGTTGATAATTCTGGACAGGAAATTTGGGAGTATTATCGCGGAGGCGAGTCCCGTCCCTATGAAACGACTTCACGTACTTTTACTTGGAAATGGATGGATAAGTCTATGGAGGGGTTGACTCTGAATTATGGTGCCGGTGAAATCAAGTACTTTGATAATGTATGGGTGCGCGAACATTATTTATCCGGTAAACTGGATGGAGTGGTTGTTATGATGGTAGATGCTAATTATAAATAAAGTATGGCTTATGAATAATATGTTGAAATACACAAAAATGTTATTGTTGTTTGTCCTTGTATTAGGATTGACATCATGTGATAGTGAGGAAGAAACGGAATATAATCTGCCCGGTGAATGGTATACATCTGAAGAAATAGATTTCGGGGCATATACTTGGGGTAGGGGGACGATTATGACCTTTAACGCGCGCAACCAAGGTACTATTGGTTCATATGGCGACCCGAATTATTTGCTTTTCAGATGGAATTGGGTTAGTGGGGCTTACAATCTGATGGAATTGGAATTCTATGATGGTGGCAGCATGGCTTACATTGAAGGAGCCATGGCTGATTCTTATTCTTTCAGTGGTACTTGGTATAATAGCTGGAGGGAATATCAAGATAATATTCACGGACAGCCTTTTCGTATGCGTCGGCAATGACGACATGCTTATCAATAAAAAACGGAGCAAATCAATTGCTCCGTTTTTTATTGTATGTCAGCTTTTTACTTATTCTTCAAAACCAATTTCTTGAACTCTCCCGGATAAGGTGTTTCAAACCGCATCAGCTCTCCCGTGACGGGATGATAGAAACAGAGTTTGAAAGCATGCAGGGCCAAGCGTCCGATAGGATTTACGTCTTCCAGTCCATAGCGTCCGTCGCCGATAATGGGATGCCCCAAATCCTGCATGTGTACACGTATCTGGTTTTTTCGTCCCGTTTCCAGGTTCAGTTCAACGAGAGAGTATCCATTGGCTCGTTTGATGGTACGGTAATGCGTAATGGATTCTTGTCCCCCGTCATCTGTCGGACTTGAATATACATACAGCTTGCGGTCTGTCAACCAAGAAACCACGGTTCCTGCATCTTTTTCCATCTCGCCGACCACTACGGCTACGTATCGCCGGTCTGTTACAATGTCATGCCAGTTATCGCGTAGTGTACGTTGGGTCTTCTCGTCTTTGGCAAACATCATCAAGCCGGAGGTGTCACGGTCCAGGCGGTGCACGATGTGTACACGGTGCTGCTTGCCCGAGCGTTGCACGTATTCATTCAAGATGGTATAGGCGGTACGTTCCTTTTGCCGGTCAGTGTTGACGGACAGCAAACCCTGCATCTTCTCTATCACGATGATATAGGCATCCTCGTATACAATCTTCATCAGTTTATGGTTGAACTCTTTACGTCCCTTCTCACGGCTGATTTGTACTTTCATACCCGGTTTCAGGGGAAAATTGTATTGTGTAGTGATAACGCTGTCCACATATATAATGCGTTTGCTTAGCAATGATTTCAGCTTGGTGCGGCTGGCGTCCGGCATTTTAGCTGCCAGAAACTCCATGAGCTCCATCGGTTCCTTCACCATGTAGTCCGTATATTGTGTGCGGGCTCTTGCTGTAATTTTTTCTTTTGCCACGACTGGTTTTAATTTACGATTAGACAATTTACAATTTACGATTGAAAACTACTTGTACTTTCAATCTTTTAATTCCAATAATACTACGTTTTCCACATGGTGGGTGTGCGGGAACATGTCTACCGGTTGAACGGCCTTCACTTTATATTTCGCATCGAGCAGTTGCAGGTCGCGCGCCTGCGTAGCCGGATTACAGCTGACGTATACGATGCGTTTGGGTTCGGCAAACAGAATGACATCCACTACATCCTGGTGCATTCCGGCACGGGGAGGGTCGGTGATGATGACATCGGGACGGCCGTATTGGTTGATGAAGTCTTGTGTCAGCATGTCTTTCATATCTCCGGCAAAGAACAATGTATTTTTAATTCCGTTAATCTCGGCATTGACCTTGGCGTCTTCAATGGCTTCGGGCACATATTCTATGCCGATTACCTGGCGTGCGTGCTTGGATACGAAATTGGCAATGGTACCCGTGCCGGTATAAAGGTCATAAACAAGCTCGTTACCGGTCAGTCCGGCAAAGTTGCGCGCTACTTTGTAGAGGTTGTAGGCTTGTTCGGAGTTGGTTTGATAGAAAGATTTGGGACCTACCTTGAAGCGCAGTCCCTCCATTTCCTCGAAGATGTGGTCTTTCCCCTTGAAGGTGTGTACCTCGAGGTCGGTGATGGTATCGTTGCACTTATTATTAATAATGTATAGCAGGGAAGTGATTTCGGGGAATGTATCTGCTATGTATTGCAGCATTTGCTTGAACAGAGCCATTTCCTCCTCTTTCTCTATCTTGCAGATGAGGATTACCATCAGTTCGCCGGTGGTAGAGGTACGCACAATCATATTGCGTAGCATTCCTTCATGCGTACGCAGGTTGATGAAGGAATAGTTGTGCTGGTAGGCATAGTCGCGTACCGCATTGCGGATGCGGTTGGATATATCGTCCTGCAACCAGCACTTCTCTATGGCAAGCACTTTATCGAAAGCATTGGGAATATGGAAGCCTACGGCATTCATCTGTTCGTACACTACATTCTGCTGAACCTCTTCTGTCGTCAGCCAACGTTTGTTGGAAAAAGTGTACTCCAGTTTATTCCGGTAGAACTGAGTTTTTTCTGAACCTAATATCGGAGAGATTTCCGGCAATTCGATTTTGCCGATGCGGGTGAGGTTGTCCGTTACTTGTTTTTGCTTATACTTGATTTGCTCGGAATAGGGGAGAACCTGCCATTTACAACCGCCGCATACACCATAATGTTGGCAGAATGGAACTGCCCGTACTGCCGAATATTCATGGAATTTCACAGCCTCGGCTTCAGCATAATGATGCTTTTTTCTCTTAATTTGCAGGTCAACTACATCGCCGGGGACGACATATGGTACGAAAATCACCAAATCATTGACTTTTGCGATGGCTTTTCCTTCGGCAGCCACATCCGTAATTGTCACCTTCTCCAGTAGGGGAAGTTCTTTTCTCTTTCTTGCCACTTTTACACCAATCTAATAAATTCTTCGGCAAAAATAGACATTTTTTCGGGATTTCTCTCTATGAAATGAAATATTAAAGATTGCAATGTCGAAATTGCATTTTAGCATAAAGTTTTTTCTGAAAAAGTTTTCTAGTCTGCGAAATATACTTAGATTTGCGAACAGAAAAGAGAAATCACTATCAAAAACTTTAAATTTATATTATGGACAAAAAAAGAGTTTATACCTTTGGTAACGGCCAGGCAGAAGGAAAGGCCGATATGAGAAACCTTTTGGGTGGGAAAGGTGCCAACCTTGCAGAAATGAACCTTATAGGGGTTCCGGTTCCTCCGGGCTTTACAATAACGACAGAAGTTTGTACGGAATATTATGAAATGGGGCAGGATAAAGTCGTTGCTCTGTTGAAGAACGAAGTTGAACAGGCCATTGCCCATGTGGAGACGCTGATGCGTTCCAAATTCGGTGATGTGGAGAATCCGTTGCTGGTTTCCGTTCGTTCGGGTGCACGCGCTTCCATGCCGGGCATGATGGACACTATCCTGAATCTTGGCTTGAATGACGAAGTGGTGGAAGGCCTGACGCGCAAGACGGGCAATGCACGCTTTGCATGGGACTCTTACCGTCGTTTCGTGCAGATGTATGGCGACGTGGTGCTGGGTATGAAGCCGGTGAACAAGGAAGATGTAGACCCGTTCGAGGCTATTATAGAAGATGTGAAACATGCTAAAGGCGTGAAGCTGGATAACGAGCTTGAGGTGGAAGACCTTAAGGAACTCGTGAAGAAGTTCAAGGCTGCGGTGAAAGAACAAACCGGAAAAGACTTCCCGACTTGTGCCTACGAGCAGTTGTGGGGTGCCGTTTGTGCCGTATTCAACTCCTGGATGAACGAACGCGCCATCTTGTATCGTAAGATGGAGGGAATTCCTGACGAATGGGGTACTGCCGTAAGCGTTCAGGCTATGGTATTCGGTAATATGGGCGAGAGCTCTGCTACGGGTGTTTGCTTCAGCCGCGATGCTGCTACCGGTGAGGACCTTTTCAATGGCGAGTATTTGATTAATGCACAAGGTGAAGACGTGGTTGCCGGTATCCGTACTCCGCAACAGATTACAAAAATCGGTTCTCAACGTTGGGCTGAATTAGCCGGTGTAAGCGAAGAAGAACGTGTCAGCAAATATCCTTCCATGGAGGAGGCTATGCCGGAAATCTATAAGGAACTGGATGCTTTGCAGACAAAACTCGAAAATCACTACCGTGATATGCAGGATATGGAGTTTACAGTACAAGAGGGTAAACTCTGGTTCCTCCAGACCCGTAACGGTAAGCGTACCGGAGCCGCTATGGTGAAGATTGCCATGGACTTGCTCCATCAAGGTATGATTGACGAAAAGACTGCATTGATGCGTTGTGAGCCCAATAAGTTGGACGAACTGCTCCACCCGGTATTTGATAAGACAGCTCTGAAACAAGCTAAGGTGTTGACTCGTGGTCTTCCCGCTTCTCCGGGTGCCGCTACGGGACAAATCGTATTCTTTGCCGATGATGCTGCCGAATGGCATGCTGCCGGCAAGCGTGTGGTGATGGTACGTATCGAGACTTCTCCGGAAGATTTGGCAGGTATGGCAGTTGCCGAAGGTATCCTGACTGCCCGCGGTGGTATGACTTCGCATGCGGCAGTGGTTGCTCGTGGTATGGGTAAGTGCTGTGTGTCTGGTGCAGGTGCCTTGAACATCGACTACAAGGCGCGTACAGTGGAAGTGGATGGTGTACTGTTGAAAGAAGGTGACTATATCTCCTTGAACGGAAGCACCGGTGAAGTATATAAAGACAAGGTGGAGACAAAAGCGGCTGAGCTGTCCGGTGACTTTGCGGAACTGATGGATTTAGCAGACAAATATACGAAGCTGCAGGTTCGTACCAATGCGGATACTCCTCACGATGCAGAAGTGGCACGCAATTTTGGTGCGGTGGGTATCGGCCTTTGCCGTACGGAACACATGTTCTTCGAAGGCGAGAAGATTAAAGCCATGCGCGAGATGATTCTGGCAGAAAACGCCGAAGGACGTCGCAAGGCTCTGGCTAAGATTCTTCCTTACCAGCAAGCTGACTTCAAGGGCATCTTCAAAGCAATGGCCGGTTGTCCGGTGACTGTACGTCTGCTCGACCCTCCTTTGCATGAGTTTGTTCCCCATGACCTGAAGGGACAGCAGGAAATGGCAGATACGATGGGCGTAAGCCTCCAGTATATCCAGCAACGTGTTGAGGCACTTTGTGAGCATAATCCGATGTTGGGTCATCGTGGTTGCCGTTTGGGAAATACATATCCTGAAATTACACAGATGCAGACGCGTGCCATCCTGGGTGCTGCTTTGGAATTGAAGAAGGAAGGTGTTGAAACCCATCCTGAAATCATGGTGCCTCTGACCGGTATCTTGTATGAGTTCAAGCAGCAGGAAGAAGTGATTCGTGCTGAGGCTGCCCAGTTGTTTGAAGAAGTGGGTGACAGCATCGACTTCAAGGTAGGTACAATGATTGAGATTCCGCGTGCCGCCTTGACTGCCGACCGCATTGCTTCCTCTGCCGAGTTCTTCTCATTCGGTACGAACGACTTGACTCAGATGACATTTGGTTATTCACGCGACGATATCGCTTCCTTCCTCCCGATTTATCTGGAGAAGAAGATTCTGAAAGTAGACCCGTTCCAGGTACTCGACCAGAATGGTGTAGGACAGTTGGTGCGCATGGCTACTGAAAAGGGACGTGCTATCCGTCCGGATTTGAAGTGCGGTATCTGCGGCGAACATGGCGGTGAGCCTTCTTCTGTGAAGTTCTGCCACAAAGTTGGCTTGAATTATGTCAGCTGTTCTCCGTTCCGTGTGCCTATTGCACGTCTGGCTGCGGCGCAGGCTGCCATTGAAGGCTGATTTCAATAATACTGAATAATGACATTTATGGGCTGCATGCTTTACTTGGTAATGGCATGCGGCCTATTTTGTTGGAAAAAACTGTAGTTTCTATTAATTTATTTGTATTTTCTTTAGTATATTTGCTTCCCATAATTTTATAGTTTCCAATAAGCAAGCAAAAAACGATGATATTGACAATTACGGCAGCATACGATGTTTGGACGAATGACTTCTATCAGAATAATGAAGCATTGGTATATAGTTTTGGGATAATTGTCATTCTGCTTTTGGTCATCATGATAATCATTTCCATCAGCAAGAGCAAAAGGTTGAAGACGTTGCAGCGCATCAATGAGGTTGCCGAAGAATCCAACCAGCTGAAGAATGCTTTCATCGCTAATATGACTCACGAAATTCGTACTCCTTTGAATGCCATTGTAGGCTTTACAACTATGCTTGCCGAAATGGATGATCTGGACAGAGAAACCCGTATGGCTTTTCTGAAGGAGATTAATGATAACAAGGACTCGCTGCTGCAACTGGTCAATGACTTGCTGGACTATTCGAAGATTGAGGCAAATACTCTGGAATATAACGATGGAGAAGTGGATGTAAACGCGCTGATTGATGAAGTCTGTACGACGGAGAATATGCGCTCGCATCCCACGGGCATTCAGGTGGAGTTTGTAGAACGGTTGCCTCAATGCCGTTTGGTGGTGGACCGCGTGCGTTTTGCCCAAGTCATAGGTAACTTGGTGAGGAACGCCTTGAAGTTTACGGAGATGGGCAGTGTGAAAATCGGTTGCAGGAGATTGAGCAACCATAACTTCTATTTTTATGTGGCAGATACAGGCTGTGGTATCGATGAAGTGGGAAGACATGCCATCTTTGAACGGTTTGTGAAGATGAACTACAATATCAAAGGTACGGGGTTGGGGCTTTCCATCACCAAATCTATTGTGGAGCACTATGGGGGAGGTATCGGTGTGGAGTCTAAGAAAGGGGAAGGCTCCACCTTCTATTTCACGTTGCCTGCCGGTATTGAATACAAAGAGTACGGTAAATTTTGATTTGCCAGTCCAAGAAGGCTCAATCAGCCATTTTCTTCAACTTCTTGAAGTGGCGGATTACTTCCAGATAATCGCGGTCGGTGCAGGCATTGAATTTATTCCATAAGTCACCCATTACAACGGCACCACCGAATCCGTAATCCTTAATCTCCAGTATGTTGTCGGGAGTAATGCCTCCCAAAGCCATGACTCTACTGTCTATGACCTTACTTTTTCCTGCTTGCCGCAACTCTTCGGCTGTGAAGCCGGACGTGACTCCGGACTTTGTGATGCAATTATATATCGGGCTTAGGAACAGATAGTCATAGAAATGCTTCTTGTTCTGCACTTCGTCCAGTGAATGGCAGGTGCAACTGATGTGGCCCGAATAGTCGTGGGGCTCTTTGGGATTGCGGGTGTTTAGATGAATCCCCATCAGGCTGAACTCTTCCTGCAGGTAGAAGTGCTCATGGGTAATGATGCGCTTATGGTATTTTTCGGGTATCAGCGTTAAAAGCCGTTCTGAATACATGGCGGGAGTTTCCGGCTTCCTCAGATGTAGAATATCCAGCCCCTCTTCGAATAGTGCCGTGATAATCTTGTCTTCTTCCACAAAAAATGTGGGTGCTGTTACTACGATGAGTTTCATTTCTTTTGTTTAACTTTTAAGTTTAGCAAAGTTAATGAATACTTATGGTAGAAGCCAAAGAATTTCTTTAAAATATGTTAGATGGCTATTTTAAACAAGAAAACGCATTCTTGAACCTTAGTTGCTCAAGAATGCGTCATTAACATGTTTAGTGGGACCTTGTTACTTATTTCAGTCTTTTACCTACTACATCCCAGTCGATGATGCTCCACAGTTCGTTCACATGGTCGGCACGGCGGTTCTGGTAATCAAGATAGTAGGCATGTTCCCACACGTCGAATCCGAGTAGCGGAACAAGACCGGCGCGTACCGGATTGCTACCGTTGGCTTCTTTGGTGATGTGGAGTTTGCCGTTCTTGTCGGCAGACAACCAAGCCCATCCGGAGCCGAACAAGCCGACAGCTGCCGCGTTGAATTCCTTCTTGAAATTCTCAAAGCTGCCGAAGTCGCGTTTGATGGCTTCTGCCAGCTTGCCGGTAGGCTCGCTGTGGGCAGGCTTCGGAGCAAACTGTAAGAAGTATAATGTGTGGTTCAACACTTGTCCTGCATTGTTGAAGATGGCACCGTCCGGTGCTGTGGCAACAATGGTTACCAGGTCTTTGCCTTCAAATTCCGTTCCCGGAACGAG
Source organism: Bacteroides sp. 4_1_36 (assembly GCF_003466325.1). Classification (NCBI taxonomy): domain Bacteria; kingdom Pseudomonadati; phylum Bacteroidota; class Bacteroidia; order Bacteroidales; family Bacteroidaceae; genus Bacteroides; species Bacteroides sp. 4_1_36. The sequence continues at coordinate 230,263 of NZ_QSOX01000001.1, read as the reverse complement.
GTTGTTGAGGTTGTTCACATAGGTTTGCAGATGTTTACCGTAGTGGTAATCTATGGTTTGCTGACTGATTACAGGTTCCAGTGCATTGTTGGTGTAGGGAAGTTTTGGCATTTCGTAAGTCATAACTGTTATCATTAAAATCGTTAATATTGTATTCATAAGTTTCAATTATTTAATTTTGGAACTTTACTATATAAACACTATAACCTATAGAAATGTTCGTACGTCTCCGAAGCTTTTTTTATCTTTGCCTCCGTAAAAACAAAGGAAGAAAAAATATCATCATTTTAAGATTATACGGATATGCCCGATTATATAGAGGAACTGAACGAAGGACAACGGAACGCGGTGTTATACAATGACGGTCCGTCACTGGTGATAGCCGGTGCCGGTTCGGGAAAGACGCGCGTGCTGACCTACAAGATTGCTTATCTGCTGGAGAATGGCTACCAGCCTTGGAACATTCTGGCATTGACCTTTACCAACAAGGCGGCGCGCGAAATGAAGGAGCGTATAGCCCGTCAGGTGGGGCCGGAGAGGGCGCGCCATCTGTGGATGGGAACCTTTCACTCCATGTTCCTGCGCATTCTGCATGTCGAGGCCGGGTATATCGGCTTCACTTCGCAGTTTACCATTTACGATACGGCAGACAGTAAAAGCTTGATACGTTCCATTATCAAGGAAATGGGGCTGGATGAGAAAGTGTACAAGCCGGGGATGGTGCAGGCGCGTATCTCGAATGCCAAGAATCATCTGGTTTCTCCGGCAGGCTATGCCAACAACAAGGAGGCTTACGAAGGAGACCGTGCAGCCAAGGTTCCGGCGCTTCGCGACATCTACCAGAGATATTGGGAGCGTTGCCGGCAGGCAGATGCGATGGACTTCGACGATTTGCTGTTCTACACATTCCTGCTGTTCCGGGACCACCCCGAGGTGTTGGCGCGTTATCAGGACCAGTTCCGTTACATTCTGGTAGATGAGTATCAGGATACCAATTTTACACAGCACAGCATTGTGCTGCAACTTGCCAAGAACCATCAGCATGTCTGTGTGGTGGGGGATGATGCACAGAGTATCTACTCCTTCCGTGGTGCCGATATTGACAATATTCTCTACTTTACGAAAGTATATCCCGATACGAAGGTCTTCAAGCTGGAGCAGAATTACCGTTCCACCCAGACCATTGTCCGCGCGGCCAACAGCCTGATAGAAAAGAACCAGTGGCAGATACGCAAGGAAGTGTTCTCGGAAAAGGAGAAGGGAGAGGCCATTGGTGTGTACCAGGCATACAGTGATGTGGAAGAAGGGGATATTGTGGTGAATAAGATAGCTGAACTGCGGCGTGAAAAGCGCTATGCCTACTCTGATTTTGCGATACTCTACCGTACCAATGCGCAGAGCCGTATCTTTGAGGAAGCCATGCGCAAACGCAGTATGCCTTACCGTATTTACGGAGGCTTATCGTTCTATCAACGCAAGGAAATCAAAGATGTTATTGCTTACTTCCGTCTGATAGTGAATCCCAATGATGAAGAGGCTTTCAAACGTATTATCAATTATCCTGCACGGGGTATCGGAGATACGACAGTGGGAAAAATCATTGCTGCCGCCACCGGGCACAATGTAAGTTTGTGGACCGTGCTTTGTGAGCCGTTGGCGTATGGCTTGAACTTCAATAAAGGTACGGTGGGAAAGTTGCAGGCATTCCGCGAACTTATATCTGCCTTTATCACAGATGCTGCGGAGAAGAATGCCTACGAGATCGGTGCCGACATTATTCGCCAATCGGGCATCATCAATGATGTGTGTCAGGACAACTCTCCCGAGAATCTGAGCCGTAAGGAGAATATAGAGGAGCTGGTGAACGGTATGAGTGATTTTTGTGCCCAACGGCAGGAGGAAGGAAACCCGAACGTGTTGTTGGGTGACTTCCTTTCGGAAGTTTCCCTTCTTACCGACCAGGATTCGGATAAGGATGGGGACGATGAGAAGATAACCTTGATGACTGTACATTCGGCCAAGGGATTGGAGTTCAAGAATGTGTTTGTAGTGGGGATGGAGGAGAATCTTTTTCCCAGCGGCATGGTGGGTGACTCTCCCCGGGCATTGGAGGAAGAACGGCGGCTGTTCTATGTAGCCATCACACGTGCTGAAGAACACTGTTTCCTATCGTATGCAAAGACGCGTTTCCGATATGGCAAGATGGAGTTTGGCAGTCCCAGCCGTTTCCTGAAGGATATAGATATACGTTTCCTGCGTCTGCCTCAGGATGCGGGAATGTTCCGCAGGGTAGAGGAGGAAGCCGCCGCTTTCCGCAGGGAGAACGCCAGAGGTTTTGCGCCTGATAGGGAAGATGCTCCGTATGGAGGAAAAGAGCGTGTGTCTGTACGACCGAAACAGCAGATTATTGCGCCGACCGTTCCACGTAATCTGAAACGGGTGGCGCCTTCTGCAAATACGGCAAGTACATCGCCTTCTGCCGGCGGGTCTGCCAATCGTGTACAGCAGGGACAACTGATAGAGCACGAACGTTTCGGCCTGGGTGAAGTTTTGAAAGTGGAGGGCGAAGGAGACAATGCGAAAGCCACCATCCGCTTCAAGAATGCGGGAGACAAACAACTTTTGCTGCGCTTCGCGCGTTTCAAAGTGCTGTCATAGGATAGTCGCATCTTTTGTCTCACACAAAAACGGGATATTTGTAAGAGGATGATGGTATAAGTGTAGGACCGTGGTATCTTAAAAAAAGACAGTTAGAACGATACATACGGACAATTTAGAATAGTAAATATAGATAGAAGAATGACAAATAAAGACTTTTCCCTTTTCCCTTCTCCCTGCTATATTATGGAAGAAGGATTGCTGAGAAAGAACCTCGCACTGATAAAAAGTGTGGCCGACCGCGCAGGTGTGGAGATAATCCTCGCTTTCAAATCATTTGCCATGTGGCGTTCCTTTCCCATTTTCAGGGAGTATATAGACCACTCTACGGCAAGTTCCGTCTACGAAGCCCGTCTGGCATTGGAGGAGTTCGGAAGTAAGGCACATACGTACTCGCCTGCCTATACCGAGGTCGATTTTCCGGAGATAATGCGGTGCAGCAGCCATATTACTTTCAATTCGCTTTCGCAGTTCCACCGCTTTTATCCGGTAGTGGTGGCGGAGGGAAGCGGCATTTCCTGCGGTATCCGTATCAATCCTGAATACTCTGAGGTGGAAACGGAGCTTTATAATCCCTGCGCACCCGGTACTCGCTTCGGTGTAATGGCCGACCAGCTTCCCGAAGAACTTCCGGCGGGTATTGAAGGTTTTCACTGTCATTGTCACTGCGAGTCTTCTTCCTACGAGCTGGAACACACATTGGAGCACTTGGAAGGAAAATTCTCCCGCTGGTTCTCACAGATTAAGTGGTTGAATTTAGGAGGCGGGCATCTGATGACGCGTAAGGATTATGATGTAGAGCATCTTGTCCGTCTGTTGCAGGGCTTGAAGGGGCGCTATCCACATCTTCAAATCATTCTTGAGCCCGGTTCCGCTTTTACTTGGCAGACCGGTGTGCTGAGCTCGGAGATAGTGGACATCGTGGAAAACCGCGGCATTCGTACCGCCATTCTCAACGTTAGCTTTACGTGCCACATGCCGGATTGTCTGGAGATGCCCTATCAGCCTGCAGTGCGTGGAGCGGAGATGGGCGATGCGGGCCCTTACGTCTATCGCCTTGGAGGAAACTCCTGCTTGAGCGGCGACTATATGGGACTGTGGAGTTTCGACCATGAGCTGCAGATAGGGGAGAGAATCGTCTTTGAGGACATGATACATTACACCACTGTAAAGACGAATATGTTCAATGGAATTCACCATCCGGCCATTGCAATGTGGACAAAAGAAGGAAAAGCTGAAGTTTTCAAGCAATTTTCTTATGAAGATTATCGTGGGCGAATGAGTTGATAATCAAAAGTCTGCTTGTATGCCTGGCGAAAATGTACACTTTTCTGTGTGAAAAAAGTCTGCGGAATGTTTGCAGGTTTAAGGAAAATATCTACCTTTGCATCCGCAATCGCGGAAATAGCTCAGTTGGTAGAGCATAACCTTGCCAAGGTTAGGGTCGCGAGTTCGAGTCTCGTTTTCCGCTCAACGCAGTTTAGATTGCAATTACCTATGCCCAGGTGGCGGAATTGGTAGACGCGCACGTTTCAGGTGCGTGTGTCGAGAGGCATGCAGGTTCGAGTCCTGTTCTGGGCACCAAGGTAAAGCAGTCGGTTCTTTGAATTGTTGAAAGTAAGTTGGAGAGGTGGCGGAATTGGTAGACGCGCTACTTTGAGGGGGTAGTGACAATTATGTCGTGGGAGTTCGAGTCTCCTTCTCTTCACGCTTTTATCCATTGCGGAAATAGCTCAGTTGGTAGAGCATAACCTTGCCAAGGTTAGGGTCGCGAGTTCGAGTCTCGTTTTCCGCTCTTTCAGATGTATTGAAGATTACCTATGCCCAGGTGGCGGAATTGGTAGACGCGCACGTTTCAGGTGCGTGTGTCGAGAGGCATGCAGGTTCGAGTCCTGTTCTGGGCACCAAGGTAAAGCAGTCGGTTCTTTGAATTGTTGAAAGTAAGTTGGAGAGGTGGCGGAATTGGTAGACGCGCTACTTTGAGGGGGTAGTGACAATTATGTCGTGGGAGTTCGAGTCTCCTTCTCTTCACGCTTTTATCCATTGCGGAAATAGCTCAGTTGGTAGAGCATAACCTTGCCAAGGTTAGGGTCGCGAGTTCGAGTCTCGTTTTCCGCTCTTTCAGATGTATTGAAGATGACTTATGCCCAGGTGGCGGAATTGGTAGACGCGCACGTTTCAGGTGCGTGTGTCGAGAGGCATGCAGGTTCGAGTCCTGTTCTGGGCACTTTACTCCTCAAAAAAGGAGAGTCATCCCATGCGGAAATAGCTCAGTTGGTAGAGCATAACCTTGCCAAGGTTAGGGTCGCGAGTTCGAGTCTCGTTTTCCGCTCTTTTCAGATAAAAAAATCCCGCAAGCATTGTTCGGTGCTTGCGGGATTTTTTTGTTGTATGGAAGTTGTTGTTACAGTTTCTGTAATGAGAATCCGAGCATCATTCCGTCGTAGCTGTTGGCCAGCGAGCCGATACTCTTCAGAGTGGAGTTGCTGCTTTTGCTGGAGAGGAAGGTTATCAGTTTCAGTAGCTTGTCCGATTCGAACAGCAGGTCCATAGTTGTGGAGGTAGCGTTGACCTTGGCATTCATACCTATCAGCTTGGCGAATTTCAAGTTGACCTTTTGGGTGGATGCATCGTAGGAGTAGCTTCCCTTCATGCTCTTTTGCCCTACTTTGGCGCTGAATGTGCTGTCGGCGTTGAATGTGAATGACATTTGCCCGGCTTTGATGCCTACTTTGGCAAGCTGTTCGTCCAGTTTCTTTTCTGCGGCTGTGGCGGCAACGGCACCGCCGGCTTTCTGCAGCAGATTGTCCGATTCGAATTCAATGGCGGAGCCGGTATACGACCAAGTGCCGGTCATATCCGCTGTTGACTTGCCGGTCACGGCATTTACCGCCTTCTCTATATTTTCTTTGTTGAACAAATCCTTGATGGATTGTGCATGACTATTGCTGGTCAGCAGTAGTGCGGCAACAAACAGTTGCCAAAAAACTAATCTTTTCATTTTACTTATTTCTATTGTTTGCTATTCAGGCTTTTGTTGATACTTTCGATATAGTCCAGCAGTTCTTTCCGTCCCATGCGGTTTTCAGAAGAGGTGATGAAGTAGGGGGGCAGCTCTTCCCATTGTTCCTTCAACTGTTCCAGGTATTCGTTGATGTGGGTGTTCAGTCTGCCGCCTTTCAGTTTGTCGGCCTTTGTGAAGACGATGGCAAAGGGTACACCGTTCTCGCCCAGCCATTCCGTAAACTCGAGGTCGATGGCTTGGGGAGCCAGCCGGCTATCTATAAGAACAAACAGACAAGTCATCTGTTCGCGTTGCAGTATATAACTTTCTATAATACGTTTGATTTGTTCCTGCCCTTTCTGTCCCCGTTTGGCGTAGCCGTATCCCGGAAGGTCTACAATGTACCAGCTCTTGTTGATGAGGAAATGGTTGATGAGCATGGTCTTTCCCGGTGTGGCAGAGGTCATGGCGAGCCCTTTTCTCCCGGTCAGCATATTGATGAGACTGGATTTTCCTACGTTGGAGCGTCCTATGAAAGCATATTCGGGAAATGTACCTGTGGGGCATTTCCGCACGTCTGTGTTACTGATGACGAATTCAGCGTTTGTAATATCCATTTTGTTGCCTTTTTGGGGTTTTACGTGTGGCAAAGGTAGCACTAATTTCATAAGTTTGCACTATCTTTGCCCAGAAAGCGAAGATAGGCTGCACTTCAGCATAAAAAATGAACGAGTTCATTTTATTCTGCATTCGGTTTGCACTATCTTTGTGGCCAATAGGAGAATTTTAAGTATGAATGGACAGTTTCCCTCTACATTATTGGAGAAGGCGGTAAATGAGTTTGCCAAGTTGCCCGGAGTGGGACGCAAGACGGCTATGAGGCTGGTTCTTCACCTGCTCCGCCAGGATACGGCAGTGGTGGAAGCGTTCGGCAATGCCATCGTGACGCTGAAGCATGAAGTGAAATATTGCAAGGTATGCCATAATATATCAGATACGGAGACGTGCCGTATCTGTTCCAGTCCGCAACGGGACGCCTCTGTGGTTTGTGTGGTAGAGAACATCCGCGATGTGATGGCTGTGGAAGCCACACAACAGTTCCGTGGTTTGTATCACGTGCTGGGAGGCGTCATCTCGCCGATGGATGGCATTGGCCCCGGAGACTTGCAGATAGAAAGCCTTGTGCGGCGGGTAGCCGCCGGCGGCATCAATGAAGTGATTCTTGCGCTGAGCACGACGATGGAGGGAGATACCACCAACTTTTATATCTACCGCAAGCTGGAAAAACTGGGCGTGAAGCTCTCCGTCATAGCCCGTGGCATTTCCATCGGTGACGAATTGGAGTATACGGATGAAGTGACTCTGGGACGCAGTATTGTGAACCGCACTCCATTTTCCGGAACTGCCTGATTGTTTGGGGCCATTATCAATTATTCATTATCCACTATCAATTTACTAAATGGAAGAACAAATAAAGAAGACCGCAGCGCGTGTCCGAACAACTTTTGCCTATTTCTGGATGCTTCCCATCCTGCTCGTTCTACTTGGAGAAACCGGAGGCGGATTGGTAGGTATGTATGCCGGAGATGTACGTGCCACCTATATGGCTGAGACGGTAACCATTCTGCTGGCTGCCTCTTGCGTACCCATAGCCCTGAAACTCTTTTCATGGGTATTAATCCGGAAAATAGATGTAGTGACGCTTCCCGAAGCCCTCCGCCTCTATGCGCTGTGGAGTGGCGTGCGGCTGGCATTGCTTGCCATACCGGTGCTTGTAGGCTTTTTCACCTATTATATCATGTTGAGCAGTACGGGTGCACTGTGTGCACTGATAGGACTGACGGCTTCTCTGTTCTGCCTGCCGGGTGAGGGACGCCTGCGTAAAGAACTGCATATCAATAAAGAAGAAGAAATGTAACCGACTGGAAAATATGAATAAATCCTATTTCTGCAGTGAAAGGGTGCGTCTCCGTGCTATGGAGCCGGAAGACCTGGAAGTGATGTATGCTATGGAGAATGATTCCCAGACTTGGGATGTGACGAACTTCACCGTACCCTATTCCAGATTTGTCTTGAAACAATATATTGAGAATTCCGAATGCGATATGTTTGCCGACCGCCAGCTGCGTATGATGATTATACGTGTAGAGGATGATGCGGTGATAGGCACCATCGATATTACAGAGTTTTCTCCCATGCATGCCCGGGGAGAGGTGGGTATTGCCATACGGAAGGAGTATCAGGGCAATGGTTATGCCAAGGAAGCGCTGCGTTTGCTGTGCGACTATGTTTTCAGTTTCCTATATCTGAAACAGTTGATAGTCCATATCTCGGTGGATAATGAGGCAAGTATCTGCCTTTTTGAATCCTGCGGTTTTGTGCGTTGTGGGCTTTTGAGGGAGTGGTGGCGCGTAGGAGGGTGCTATAAGGATGTCGTACTGTTGCAACTTCTCCGCAGCACTAATTGAACGTTGGAATCTGGGGGAAGCGCGACCATATTTCATATTTTGCTCCCAGCTTGCACAATGCCTTCTTCCAGAGTGTGCCGCTGGCCGCCTCGTCCATTAGCGAACTGATGTTTTCTTTGCCTACCAGCCAGGTGTTTTCTTCAATTTCCCGGCCCAGCTGTTCGTACTCCCAGCCGGAGTATCCCAAAAAAAATCTGATTCTGCCTTTAACGGGATTTCCCTGCATGATGTAGTCTTTAATGGCTTCAAAATCACCGTTCAGGTAGAAGCCTTTGCCGATGGACAATGCTCCGGTAATGCCCTCGAGCGTGTGTAGATAGAACAACGTATCTGTGCTGAGCGGTCCTCCTTTATAGATAGGTATGTTTTCCGGGCAGTCGAAGTCTTTCAGCACATCATTCAAGAATAGGGGGAGCGGTTTGTTCAGAACCAGTCCCATTGTGCCGTCATGTGTATGGTCCACCAGTAGAATGACGGATCGCCCAAACATATGGTCACACAAAAAGGGTTCGGAAATCAAGACCTTTCCCTGGGCAGGAACCACATGGTTTGTTTCTATCTTGAATAGATTTATATTGCTATACATGCCCCTAATATACATAATATTCCACAATAAACAAAAGTTCTTCGCTGTTTTTCATTTTAAAAGTTTCTTTTCTCAGATTTTATGGCTTTTTTTATTCGGAGAAAATACTTAAGTTTGCAAGTAATTGGCAATTTAATGCAATGAAATATACTACATTATATACGTTAATTTTAGGGCTGTTTTCTATAGGATGGACGGATTGCCCGGAGGATTTTATGGAGCGTATGCAGCGTCCGGGACATTCTGAAATACAGCTTTCTAAAGTGACGATAAGTGGCCGTGTGCTGGATGAAAGCGGGTTTCCGCTGGCCGGTGCCACTATTCAAGAGAAAGAAACTGCCAATGGTGCGATAGCGGATTCGGAAGGAAAATTCACTCTGGTGGTTGCCGATAATGCAGTGCTTCGTGTTTCGTTTATCGGCTACATTTCCCAGGATATTGAGGTGGAAGGACGTTCGACCTTTCATATCACGCTAAGAGAAGATATGATAGAGCTGGATAACGTTATTGTTACCGCTTTGGGTATCGAAAAGAAAGAAAATTCTCTTTCTTACACCACAGATTTAATAAAAAACGAGGAGTTGACGCGAGTAAAAATGCCCAACTTAATTACTTCGTTGACCGGCAAGTCGGCAGGTGTGCGTGTCAATCAGGTTTCTTCCGGTCTGGGAGCCTCAGCCAAAGTCAGTATCCGTGGAATCCGCTCGGTGGCGAGTGACAACCAACCGCTGTATGTGATAGAAGGTGTTCCCATTCTGAACTCCACTTCCGAGCAAGCATACTCTGCCATAGGCGGAACGGCCAATGCCGGCAACCGTGACGGAGGAGATGGCATTTCCAATCTGAATCCTGAGGATATAGAGAGTATCAGTATCCTGAAAGGAGCTCCAGCGGCAGCTTTGTATGGTAGTCAGGCCGCCAATGGGGTGATACTGATTACTACAAAGAAGGGGCAGTCGCACGGGCAGCGCAGTGTTTCTTTCTCGACGAGCCTGATGTTCGACAATGCTTTTGCACTACCCAAGATGCAGAACCGCTATGGAGTAAGTGACGGTGTGGACAGTTGGGGAGAACGGGCAAACCTTCCCGAATATGATAATCTGAGAGACTTCTTCTCTACTGGTGTCACCTCCATAACTTCCATCTCCTTGAGTCACGGCAATGAGAAGTTGCAGAACTATTTCTCCTATGCCAATACTACGGGGCATGGCATCATTGGGAAACATAACCTTTCGAAGCACAACCTCACTTTCAGAGAGACTTCCGTTCTGTTGAATTCCCGTCTGAAGTTAGATGGCAGTATGAACCTGATGCGCCAGGTGGTGAAGAACAAGCCTACCGTGGGTGGTTTCTACATGAATCCTTTGGTGGGGCTCTACCGTTTTCCACGGGGTGAGGATATTTCTTATTATAAGGAGAACTTCGAGGTTTATGATGAGGGTAGAAACCTGAACATACAGAATTGGCATACCTCCTACGAGGATTTTGAGCAGAATCCCTACTGGATTACCAATCGCATATTGAGCAAGGAGAACCGTATGCATGTCATAGTCTCCTTATCTGCCAATCTGAAGATAAACGATTGGTTAAGCCTGCAGACCCGTGGCAATGTAGACTATATTAACGACAAGGTGCGCCAGCAGTTCTATGCCTCTACCGCTCCGGCGTTAGCGGGAGCCAATGGGCGTTATATCGAGATGAACTATCAGGAAACCCAATATTACGGAGACGCCATACTGATGATGAAAAAGCAGTGGGATGCATTCTCTCTCAACGCGGCGCTCGGTGCCAGTATCAATGACAAGACAGTGAACTCCACCCGCTATGACTCTAAAACAGCTTCGCTGAAATATGCCAATGTGTTCAATCTGGCCAATATCATCATGAATGGTTCCGCTGGGCTGGACCAGAAGATTGATGCGCGGCGCCAATTGCAGTCCTTGTTTGCGACGGCACAACTGGGCTACAACGAGTTTGTCTATCTTGATTTGTCGGCCCGTAATGACTGGTCCTCCACGCTGGCTTATACATCTCATGAGAAAAGCGGGTTCTTCTATCCCTCCGTGGGATTTTCGCTGATATTCAATAAGCTGATGACTTTACCCCGATGGGTGTCACTGGCAAAGATAAGGGGGGCATACAGCATGGTGGGCAATGATATTCCCATGTTCATCACAAATCCTTCCTCGCATATCACGGCGGGTGGAGAGTTCCTGGCAAGTGATGCCGCGCCGTTCAAGGATATGGAACCGGAGATGACGCATTCCTTTGAGGCGGGTATAGAAGCGCGTTTTTTAAAGAACCGCATTGGTTTGAATGCCACTTTCTATAAGACGAATACCCGGAACCAGTTCTTCAAGCTTCCCACTCTGTCGGGCGATAAATATGCCTACCGTTATGTCAATGCGGGTAATATACAGAATGTGGGGTGGGAGGTTTCATTGGATGCCGTTCCTTTGCTGACAAACCATTTCAAGTGGAAAACAGAGGTAAACTTCTCCACCAACCGCAACAAGATAATTTCACTGCACGAAGCGCTGAAGGAGTTTCTTTACGGTCCTACCAGCTTCTCGTCCAGTTATGCCATGAAATTGGTGAAAGGGGGCTCTATCGGTGACATCTACGGAAAAGCTTTTGTACGTGACGATGCGGGCAATATCGTTTACGGCACGGAAGGAGACAATACCGGCATGCCTTTGGTGGAAGGTGATGGCAATACGGTGAAAGTGGGCAATGCCAATCCAAAACTGATGCTGGGCTGGAATCATATGCTGTCTTACAAGAATTTTTCTTTCTATTTTCTGGTGGATTGTCGCTTTGGAGGCGATATTTTGTCCCAGACGCAGGCGGATATGGATATGTATGGCGTTTCTGAAGTCACGGCCCGGGCCAGAGACAAAGGTTATGTAATGCTTGAAGGTAACCGGATAGATAATGTGAAAGGATTTTATAAGAATGTTGTAGGCGGACGGGCCGGGGTGACGGAATATTATATGTATGATGCCACGAACATCAGGCTGCGTGAGCTGTCCGTGGGCTACCAACTGCCTGCAGCCTGGATGGAAAAGACCAAAGTCCTCAAGCGGGCACAACTGTCCTTTTCGGGACGCAACTTGTTCTTCTTCTACAAAAAGGCGCCTTTCGACCCTGACCTGGTACTCTCTACGGGCAATGATAACCAGGGAATTGAAGTCTACGGTATGCCTACCACGCGTAGTTGGGGATTTTCTTTGAAGTGTGAATTTTAAGAGGGGGGGGAGACTTGATATGAAGAGGATTATAGTACTGATTGGCATGGTTTTCGTGTTTCTGGCTTGTACGGGAGACTTTAAGGAAATCAATACGGACAAGTCCGGTGTGACGGACGAGAACTTGCAGGCCGACTATAACGAACATGGCATCCGTCTTGGAATCATCCAGCAAGGCATCTATTTCAATTACGACTACGGAAAGGGGAAGAACTGGCCTTTTCAGTTGACCCAGAATTTGAATGCCGATATGTTCAGCGGTTACATGCACGATGCCAAGCCTCTGAATGGAGGTTCGCACAATTCGGACTACAACTTGCAGGATGGATGGAACAGCGCCATGTGGGGACATACCTATGAGTATGTTTTCCCGCAGATATATCAGTCGGAGAATGCCACACGTGATCGCATGCCTGCCTTTTTCGGCATTACCAAGATACTGAAGGTGGAAGTGATGCACCGTGTCACGGACTATTACGGCCCTATTGTGTATAGTCATTTTGCCGATCTCGAAGCCCGTTATATGCCCGACACGCAGAAAGAGGTCTATAATGCATTTTTCTGTGAACTCGATACGGCTGTAGCTGTACTTTCCGATTATATTGTCGAGCATCCGGGAGCTTCGGAGTTTGCGCGTTTCGATATGTTGTTGGACGGTGATTATGACTCTTGGATAAAGTTTGCCAACTCGTTGAGGATGCGGCTTGCCATGCGCATTGCGGTAGCCAGTCCGGAGAAGGCAAAAACGGAATTCCGTAAAGCGATGGATAATGAATACGGAGTCATTCGGGAGGCGGACGAGTCGGTGGCGGTTTCCACGGCGAGTGGATATACCAATCCGTTGGGCGAGATAAACCTTGTTTGGAATGAAGCTTATATGGGAGCGCCGATGGAGTCCATACTGAACGGATATGAAGATCCCCGTCGTGAAATCTATTTTGCCACTTGCCAGGATGAACAGTTTGCAGGCGAGTATCGCGGCATTCGTCAGGGTACATGCTTTGCACATAACTATTATAATACACTCTCAAAATTGAAAGTTACCCAGCAGACTGATGCAGTGTTGATGCCGGCAGCAGAAGTCTGGTTCCTGCGTGCCGAGGCTGCCCTACGGGGATGGACCGATGAGTCGGTGAAAACCTGCTATGAAGAAGGGGTAATGGCTTCTTTCCGTCAGTATGGCATCTTGCAGTCCGATGCTTATCTGGAGAGCGACTTGTTGCCTGCCGATTTTGTGGATACCTACGATATGGAGAATGATATTACCGCCCGTTGTCAGGTTTCGCCACGCTGGCTGGAGTCAGCGGATAGGGATACGAAACTGGAGAAGATTATTACCCAAAAATGGATTGCCATGTTTCCCGAAGGGTGTGAAGCTTGGGCGGAACAGCGCCGGACGGGGTATCCCCGGCTATTCCCCGTGCGCTTTAATCACAGTAAAGACGGGTGTATAGATACTGAGACAATGATTCGCCGTCTGAACTTTCCCGGCGGACTGAAGACGGAGAATGCCGAGCAGTATGCCGCTTTGGTAGAGGCACTGGGTGGAGATGACAATGCCGGTACCCGATTGTGGTGGGATACCGGCATCAACTGGTAGAGATACCTTATTATATAGGGATATTTTTTATTGGATGGGGTGATTCTCGGCAAAAATTGCCATACGTTCGTCCAACTGGTCGTACTGATGGTCTTGGATAAAGGAAGTGCAGGCACGTAATCCTTCCTGATGGCTTCCGGTGGTCACCAGTGAAATGGCGCTTACACCGTAGTACATTAGTTCCCGCGCAAGTTCTCCGCTACTCATGCCCGGGTAACCGATGGTGAAATAGAAACCGTCGGCAACGGGATCACCCAAATCATTGTCGTATACCAAGTGGAAACCGTGGCGCAAGAAGATTTCTTTCAGGCGGCGGGCACGTTCACCGTATACTTTCACTTCATCAAGAAAGTTGTATTGATCTTCATTAGCTGCTTTAAGCATGGCGGCAAGAGCATACTGAGCAGAGTGGCTGGTGCCGGAGGAGAGTGCATAGAGTACGCGGTGGATGAATACTGTGCCGAAGGTGCCGCCGCCGTAGCGTTGTGTCAGCCCGGGATAGGCCCGGTGATACAGTTTGTCCGAAATGCAGCTGACACCGATACGTTGACCGGCATAGCTGAAAGCTTTGGAACCGGAAATGAGCAGCACGTAATAGTCCGTATAGTGTGCCACAGAAGGTTGGTAAGGCGCTTGGAACGGTTTGCTCAAGTCTTGGCGGAAGTCCATGGCAAAGTAGGCGAGGTCTTCCAACACAATGACGTCATATTGGGTTGCCAGTTCGCCGATGATGCGCAACTCTTCTTCTTTCAGGCAAATCCAGCTGGGGTTGTTGGGATTGGAATAGACGATGGCAGAGATATTGCCTTTGCTGAGGTAACTTTCCAGCTTCGCTTTCAACTTGTCGCCACGGTAGTCATATACGTCAAAGGTTTCATATTTCTGTCCCATCACGACCAGCTGCTGCTTCTGTACCGGGAAACCGGGATCGATGAAGAGAATGGTATCCTTTTTCTCATCGCACTGGCTACATGTGAGGAATGAAGCGAAAGTTCCTTGCATGGAGCCGGTAACTGGTACACAACCTTCGGGGGCTACATCTACATTGATAAAGGCTTTGATAAAACGTGATGCTTCCTCTTTCAAGGCGGGAAGTCCGTTAATGTCCGGGTAGAGGCTGGCAATACCATTCTGCAATGCCTCCACCTCGGCCTTTACGCCGACGGCTGAGGGGGGGAGTCCGGGTACACCCATTTCCATTTTTATGAATTCCACACCCGATGCCGCTTCGGCATTGGCTGCAATGGCTTTTACTTCACGGATGGTTGCTTTGGCAAAGTCTGTGATATGAAAATCTGCGATAGTTTCATCTATCAACTTACGTTCAATAGGAGTATTTCTCATGATTTCAATATTAATTTAGTTTTGCAAAGGTAACATAAATCTCTTATAATCAAGCTATGTTAAAAAAAAGATGATTTTTTTTCTTTCAAGCTATTGCAGATATAAGAATTTTGTCTACCTTTGCAACCGCAATCGAGAGAGATAGCAACGAAAGAATGAAATAATGGTGCGTTAGTTCAGTTGGTTAGAATACATGCCTGTCACGCATGGGGTCACGGGTTCGAGTCCCGTACGCACCGCGAAAGTAAATAATAAATTAAAGCAAAGCTCTGAAATTCAAGGATTTCAGAGCTTTTTTTTTTTCTGTATCGGCAAGAATAACGATTAAAAACAAATCATGCGTGGGATTATTCGTGGGATTTCTGCCAGTCTTACTATACTCATCTGATGAACTTGAACTTTCTTGCGGTATAATCGGGAATTCGGGTACAAATATCCGTAAATCATATACACCTTCGCTTGTGCTATCGCGGTACCTTTGTCATCAGAAGTTTAGCAAGAAAAATAGAGTAATATAACGTATGACAAAAACAATTTTAGGAGTTCTGTCACTGCTTGTCATAATGTCGTGCAGTATTCCCGTAAAGGAGAACACCGTTCAACCCAATATAATGGAAACGAACAAGAAAAATCTCGGAAATCTGTTGGCGCTCTATCCCAAGCCGATGACGGTTGTCGGGGCAGAGGTTGAAGGGAAAGTAAACTGGCTAGTGGTAGGGCATACGGGTGTTATTGGACATGACCGGATACTCATCAGCATGAGTAAAAGCCATTACACTAATCAAGGGATAAAGGACTCAAAACGACTTTCCGTCAATCTAGTGAGTCGTGAAATATTGCCGAAAGCTGACTATGTGGGAAGTGTAAGCGGTGCGACGGTCGATAAGTCGGAGGTGTTTGCCTACCATATTGGCGAAAACGGTACCCCCGTTATAGACGCATCACCCCTCACCATGGAGTGTGAGGTGGTAGACATCTATGAAACTGAAGGTTTCGACAATTTCATTTGTGCGATAGTCAATACATACGCTGCTCCTGAAGTGCTTGATAATAACGGGAAACTTGACTATACGAAGCTGAAACCCGTATTGTTTGAATTTCCGACCTATTCCTACCTTGCCACGGGAGAGATTATCGGCAAATGCCTGAATCTGGATAAGCGGCCGGGTATGTGCGCCAAAGAGCCGATGAGTGCTGACGGTATCGTGCGGTTGTCGAAAATCGAGGTTTATCCGCAGTATCTCGACGAGTATATGAAATACGCAACCGAAGTAGGCGAAATCTCTCTGCGTACCGAATCGGGCGTGCTGACTATGTATGCGGTCGGCGAGAAGGAGAATCCCTGCAAGGTGACTATTCTCGAAACCTATGCGAGCCATGCGGCTTATGTAAAACATATTGCATCAGAACACTTTCAGAAATACAAGCAAGGAACGTTGCGCATGGTCAAATCATTGGTCTTGTCTGACCAGACGCCACTTAATCCGGCTAACAAGCTCAATAACTTCATGCAATAAATAGAACGACTATGAACAAGATTTTTTTAATTTCAGTATTCAGCATTTTAACACTCAATGTTATGGCACAAGAAAAGATAGTACAGACAGCAGGACGCACCCAGTTGGGTGAGTTTGCTCCTAAATTTGCGGAACTAAACGACGATGTCCTCTTTGGCGAGGTCTGGAGCCGCACCGACAAACTCGGTCTGCGTGACCGTAGTTTAGTAACCATTACCTCTCTTATCAGTCAGGGTATCACGGATAATTCGCTCGTGTTCCACCTTCAGTCGGCAAAGAAGAACGGTATTACCCGTACGGAGATTGCCGAAATCATCACCCATATCGGTTTTTATGCCGGTTGGCCCAAAGCGTGGGCAGCGTTTAATCTGGCCAAAGGTGTATGGGCAGAGGACACTGCCGGTGAAGATGCCAAAGCCGCATTCCAGCGTGAAATGATTTTCCCCATTGGGGAACCGAACACTGCATATGCACAGTACTTCATAGGCAACAGTTATCTTGCTCCCGTTTCACGCGAGCAGGTTTCCATCTCTAACGTCACTTTCGAGCCTCGTTGTCGCAATAACTGGCACATACACCGCGCTACTAAAGGCGGTGGGCAGATGCTTATCGGTGTTGCCGGTCGTGGATGGTATCAAGAAGAAGGCAAGCAGGCAGTAGAGATTCTACCCGGTACGGTTATCCATATCCCTGCAAATGTGAAGCATTGGCACGGTGCCGCTTCTGATGGTTGGTTTGCCCATCTTGCTTTCGAAGTTCCCGGTGAGGATACTTCTAATGAGTGGCTGGAACCGGTGACGGATGAAGAATACGATAAACTTAAGTAATACCATCCAAACTCCTGTAATTTAAACGATTGCGGGAGTTTTTGCTTTATAGGACCATGATTTAGTAGCCGGAGGAAAAGCATAATCCGTAATTTGGGTATAGATACCGGGGATTTGTCTACACGGCATATGACGGATACTGCCTATTTTTGCATCATCATTAATAATCCTAAAGATAATTATAAAATCAACAGAAAGATGAATATGAAAAAATTACTATTAATTTCTATGATGCTGATGACCGTTCTGGCAATGGCAGCCTGCGAAGATTCAGGTGATGAACCGTTTACACCCGAACATCCTGAACTTTCCGGACCATCGGGTGGGGAAGATGAGAATGAATCCGAAGTTCCGGATGTATCTTCATTGCAGGTAAATATCATGGTTAGCAATCGTACCATTACTGCCACTATGGAGGACAATGCCGCCACACAGGATTTTCTTGCTCGTCTGCCATTGGAGGTTACGTTGAATGATTACAATAATACTACAGAAAAAATCTTCTATCCCTCTCCGGCTCTGGCAATTGAAGGTGTTACGCGTGGCTGTGCTCCTATTGCCGGTGATATAACCATCTATGCCCCATGGGGAAATGTGGCAATTTTTTGTAAGAATGGGTCTTATAGTGATACTTTGATTAAAATCGGTCGTGTTGATGGCAATGGCATTGAAATGTTGAGTGTGCCTGGAGATATACTTGTGAGATTTGAAAGAAGATAAGAATGGATTAATAAGGGCACTATGACTACGAACGAATTCAAGGAATATGTAAAGACGCGTCAAGCGCTTGATACGGAGGAGATACATCGCTTTATGGACAAAATGAGCAATGAAGCCAGACGCATCACTTTCCGGCTGAACACGGCATATCATACACCGGACGAGGTACGTGGGTTACTCTCCGAATTGTTCGGTTATCAAGTCCCGTCATCGTTCCGGGTATTCCCACCGTTCTATACCGATTTCGGGAAGAATATTACAGTGGGCGAAGGCGTATTTATTAATGCCTGCTGTCATTTTCAGGACCATGGTGGTGTGATAATCGGTGACGGATGCCAAATCGGGCATAATGTAGTCTTTGCAACGCTCAATCATGGTTTGCCTCCGGAAGAACGCCAAACTACCTATCCGGCACCGATTGTATTGGGTAGGAATGTCTGGGTAGGTTCTAATGCGACGATTCTTCCAGGAGTGACAATCGGTGACAATGCTGTGGTGGGAGCTGGAGCGGTTGTGACGAAAGATGTGGAAGCGAATACAATAGTAGGCGGTGTCCCCGCGAAATTGATAAAGAGAATAGAGTAATAATTATAACATTGAAAACAAGATGAGAATAATATCAAATACAGCATTCGGCGGAGAAAGACCTTTGTTTGAATCACATGACTTACGTTTGGAGAATGTAATTATCCATGCCGGAGAATCAGCCATCAAGGAATGCAGCAACATCGAAGCTGTCAATTGTCGATTCGAAGGGAATTACCCCTTCTGGTATGTTCACGGGTTTGTAATCGACCGTTATTTTTTCGATGTCGGCGGGCGTTCGGCACTGTGGTATTCCGACCATCTGAAAATGACCGATACGCGTATCGACGCACCCAAAATGTTCCGCGAGATGCACGACATCGAAATTGAGAATGTAGAGATGAACGATGCCGATGAAGTATTCTGGCGTTGCCAGAATCTGAACATCAGAAATCTGAAGTTGCATGGAGGAACTTATCCGTTCATGTTCAGTAGCGACATCCGCATAGACGGATTGGAGAGCGACAGCAAATACGTTTTCCAGTATGTGAAGAATGTAGAGTTGCGCAATGCCAAAGTCACTACAAAGGATGCTTTCTGGGAGGTGGAGAATGTGACAATCTACGATTCCGAACTCAATGGCGAATATCTCGGCTGGCATTCGCACAATCTCCGGTTGGTGAACTGCCATATAACCGGTGAGCAACCGCTCTGCTATGCCCACGACCTCGTATTGGAGAATTGTACCTTTGGTCCCGACTGCGACCGGGCTTTCGAATACAGTTCGGTGCAGGCAACCATCAAGGGGGCTATAGGTGGGGTGAAGAATCCACGGACAGGCAGTATCACTGCCGAAAGCTATGGGGAAATCATTCTCGATGAAAATATAAAGGCACCTGCCGACTGTGAGTTGAAGCTTTGGGACGAGAAAACTTGTTTCACCGACTGATGCCTTTGCAAATAGCCTGATGGGAATAAAAAAGGGAAAGACCGATTACTTGTTGTCGCTTATCCGCGAAGGGAAGAGTATGACGCTGGGGCAGCAGTTACGCCTGACTGCATACCTCAGTGTCCCTGCTATTATGGCACAGGTGTCCTCCATCGCCATGCAGTATATCGATGCTTCGATGGTTGGTAGCCTGGGTGCGAATGCAGCGGCTTCCATTGGATTGGTTTCAACCACGACATGGCTGTTCTGGGGATTGTGTGCCGCCGCTGCAACGGGATTTTCTGTCCAAGTGGCACACCGGATTGGGGCCGGAGATTTTGCAGGAGCGAAAAAAATACTCTGCCAATCGGTTACGGCTACACTTGTTTTCAGTTCTTTGTTGGCGGTTGTCGGCATTTCTATCAGTGGTGTGCTTCCCGGCTGGCTGGGTGGTGATGAAATGATACGGAGCGATTCATCCTTCTATTTCCGGATATTTTCACTTTTCTTACCCGCCTTACAGTTGAATTTCCTTGCGGGCGGCATGTTGCGGTGTAGTGGGAATATGCGTGTACCCAGTATGCTTAATGTACTGATGTGTTTTTGGGATGTCGTGTTCAACTTCTTCCTTATTTTCCCGACATGGCAGGTAGACTGGTGGGGATGGGAGTTCATCGTTCCCGGCGTAGGTTTAGGTGTGGAAGGTGCGGTATTGGGAACCGTGTTGGCCGAACTTATCACTGCCGGTGGGATGATGTGGTATCTTTGCCGTCGCTCGTCCATGCTGAGACTATCCGGGGGGCAGGGCAGTTTTCTTCCCTGGAAAGAGACGCTGCGCCAGGCTGTCCGCATCTCCCTGCCAATGGGATTCGAGCATATTGCCATTTGCGGAGCGCAGATTATGACGACGGTTATCGTCGCACCGCTCGGCATCGTCGCCATTGCCGCCAACTCATTTGCCATCATCGCTGAAAGCCTTTGTTATATGCCCGGCTACGGTATATCGGAGGCTGCCACGACGTTGGTAGGCCAGAGTCTTGGAGCAAACCGTATCCGGTTACTCAAGCGTTTTGCCAACATTACCGTTTGGTCAGGGATGCTGATTATGGGAGTCATGGGAGTGCTGATGTATGTGGCAGCCCCTCAGATCATTGGAGTGATGACGCCTGTGGAGGAAATCCGCATGTTGGGAATCGGGATTCTGCGGATAGAAGCTTTTGCGGAGCCGATGTTTGCGGCATCTATCGTCGCCTACGGTGTATTTGTGGGTGCGGGCAATACATTTGTTCCCAGTCTGATGAATTTTGGCAGTATCTGGGGTGTCCGGCTGACACTGGCAGCATGGCTTGCCCCTACGATGGGGCTACGGGGCGTATGGCTTGCCATGTGTATTGAGCTTTGTTTCCGGGGAGCGATTTTTCTTGTCAGGCTTTGGAGTGGTAACTGGATTTATAAGTTGCGAATAAAAAGATAAATTATGAAATACGATTTCGATACAATCATCCCGCGTCGCGGGACGAATTCTTATAAATGGGATACTCCCGAAGAGGAGAATGTACTGCCCATGTGGGTGGCAGATATGGATTTCCGTACAGCACCCGCTATTATCGATGCCTTACAAAAGCGGGTGGCGCACGGTATTTTCGGTTATACAAAAGTACCCGAAGCCTATTATGATGCGGTCGTCCGGTGGTTCGATGACCGGCATCGCTGGCAGGTTGATTCCCGGTGGATTATCTATACGAGTGGTGTCGTGCCGGCTCTGTCAGCCATTATCAAAGCCTTGGCCATGCCGGGTGATAAAGTCATCGTTCAGACTCCTGCCTATAATTGTTTCTACTCATCTATCCGTAATGACGGATGCGAGTTGTTTGCCAATAATCTCGTTTATCAGGATGGCCGCTACGTAATCGACTTTGCCGATCTTGAAAGGAAAGCTTCCGATCCGAAAGCAAAAATCCTGCTGCTGTGCAATCCTCACAATCCGGTCGGACGGGTCTGGACTCCGGAAGAACTGCAGCATATAGGTGATATTTGTTTACGGAATGAGGTGTTTGTCGTGGCGGATGAGATTCATTGTGAACTGACTTACGAAGGATATGACTACACACCCTTTGCCTCCTTGTCCGAACGCTTTTTGCAAAATTCCGTCACTTGCGTTTCGCCGAGTAAGGCGTTCAACCTTGCCGGGTTGCAAATCGCCAATATCATCGCAGCCGATGAAGAGGTGCGCCGCCGTATTGACAGAGCCATTAACATCAACGAGGTATGCGACGTCAATCCGTTCGGCGTAATCGCCACAATGGCAGCTTACAACGAAGGTGGGGAATGGCTCGATGCCTTGCGGAAATATCTGCGGGGGAATTACGAATACCTCTGCTGCTTTTTCAAGGAACGGTTACCACAATATCCCGTGCTGCCACTCGAAGGAACTTATTTGGTTTGGATAGACTGCCGTGCTTCCGGTATCAGCTCAGATGTTGTCGCCTTGCGTTTGCAAGAACAACAGCATCTGATGGTCAATTCCGGTACGATGTACGGTCCCGGTGGAGAGGGCTTTATCCGGCTGAATATCGCTTGTCCCCGGGCTCTGCTTGCTGATGGACTGGAACGGATGGCCCGTTTATTCTATCGTGAAGTCTTCTGATTTAAATCCGCTGTAATACCTACCGGAGAAGGCGGTGAACTTCAGGACACAATAATCGGGATCAGTCACTCCTTCGGGATAGTACATAGTGTCGCCTTCCTGCCATATCATTTCCTTACTGGTGCTGTCCGTCAGTATCTCCATCGTGCCGCGCAGCATTACGCCCTTGAAGAAGCGTGTGTTGCAGACGTAAAGGCATGCCCGGTTATTTTTGAGAAATTGCGAAACGCGCATCGACGAGGTGTTCGTTGATAGGTAAATGTGTTTGAGCCCTTCCCTTTTGCGGGTTTGCAACATGGCCTTAATGTTGGGAAAGCCTTCGGCATCCACCGAACCGACAAAGATGGTTTTTTCCTTGTCAATCATGTTTCCTACTGTTTTTTCTGCATCTCTCATTGTTTGTTTTTTTTATGGGTTATTGTTTCAAGGGCAAAGATAGCCGGTAAGTGGAACTTTTGTACAATAAAAAAGAAGGAGGATATGTCACTTTTCACGGTTTCTCCATTTTCCGGTAGGCGAGGGGAGTATACCCTATACATTGTCGGAAACTACGTACAAAGTAGGAGACGGTTGAGAAATGGAGTTCGGAGGCTATTTCTGAAATGGGGAGGTCGGTGTAGGTGAGCAGACGCTGGGCTTCGTCTGTAACCTTGTTGAGTATGTACTGCTTGGCGTTGATGTTTATGGCCGAAGAGAGGATTTCGTTCAGATAGTTGGGAGTGATGCATAGTTTATCGGCATAGAATTGTACAGAATGCTGCTCCCGGAAGTGCTCCCCAACCAATTCGAAGAATCGGCTGAGGTGGAAGCTGCTGATATCTTTATGTGGCTCCTTACCCGTCTCCGGAGGGATAGAGGTGCAGTAGGCACGGTTGAGTAGCATGAGGACTTCGTAAAGTAAGGCGCGTAATATGCCCGTATCGTGTGGGTGGAAAGAGTCGATTTCGACCTTTATGTCGTGCAGAAGTTGGAGTATTCGTGCATAGAGCCCGTTCGGCAGTTGGAGTTTGTCTACCATTTTTCCCATTCGGAAGAACGGGAGGTGCTGCACGAATAGTGGGTCTTTGAAGAAAGAGGTCAAAAAGGTATCCTCAAAAATTAGAGCATGACCGTTGCCGATACGGTCTGTGTCCCAACTGCGCACCTCACCTGGTTTGGAGAAGAATACATCACCGGGAGCTGCCAAGTGTGTCCGGTTACCGATAGTGAATTCTCCTTCTCCTTCTGTGATGAAGGTGATGTCATAGTAGGTCAGAATATGTACTTTTCCCTGGGTCAAGAATTTCCGGGTATACTGCAAATCAACGACATCTATCAGAAGTTCGCTTCCGTACTTAGTTTTGTAGAAATTGTATCGTGGGATGGCATTTTTCATGGCTTAACATTGTATGATGGCAGTAAAGTTAGAGAAAAAGCTGCTCCGTACAATAGCGAATAGGAAAATGTTGGGTAAAGACCGGGAGTTTTGTTTATCTTTGCACCCGCAATTATCAATCGCCTTGCAACGATTGTCTGGAATTATCATATTATGAAACAGAAACGAATACCATTGGTGGGCAGACAATACCTTGTGCCCTTCATTTTGATTACCTCTCTTTTCTTTTTGTGGGGATTTGCCCATGCCATTCTGAATGTACTGAACAAGCACTTTCAAGAGATACTGGATATCACGAAGACACATTCGGCCTTTATACAGATGACGATGTATATGGGATACTTCATTATGGCCATTCCTGCAGGATTTTTCATCAGTCGCTTCGGATACCGCCGGGGTGTGGTATTCGGTCTGTTGCTTTACGGCGTCGGTTCGCTGCTCTTTATCCCCGGGCAGCATTATCTGTCTTTTAATCTTTTCTTGTTTGCATTGTTCGTGATAGGCTGTGGACTGACGTTTCTTGAAACTGCCGCCAATCCTTATGCCACAGAATTGGGCGCAAAGGAAACTGCTGCCAGCCGGCTGAATTTCGCGCAATCCTTCAACGGTCTGGGATGTATCTGTGCACCAGTACTGGCTGGACTGCTGCTCTTCTCGAAGGATGGGCAGACGGGCTCGGGTAATGTCGCATTGCCCTATATCTGCATGGGGGTAATTGTGTTGCTGGTAGCGTTGGTCTTTTCAAGAATCAAGTTGCCCGAGATTGAACATAGTGTGGAGGTGGACGAAGCTGGTAATAAGGTCGGATTGTGGTCACACCGGCTTTTCATTTTCGGGCTGATAGCCTTGTTTGCCTATGAGGTCGGCGAGATTTCCATCAACAGCTTCTTCATCAACTACGTGGTGGAGCAGAATTGGATGAATGCCCGCGAAGCTTCCGTAGTGCTTTCTTTCGGTGGACTGGGATTATTTATGTTAGGACGTTTTGCCGGTAGCTGGATTATGGGACGTGTGCGTGCCGAGAAGATGTTGCTGGTTTGTGCTACGGGCACTGTGATGACTACCTTGTTGGTGTTGCTGGATGTAGGAATGGTGTCGCTTGCAGCTCTGTTGTGCGGATATGCATTTGAGGCTATTATGTTTCCCACGATTTTTGCACTTTCCTTGCGCGGGCTGGGCAACCATACCAAGAGGGCTTCCTCTTTCCTGATGATGTCTCCCGTGGGAGGCGTGGTAGGTCCGCTGTTGATGGGACTGGTGGCAGACCATACGACGATGGTGTGGGCGTTCATCGTACCGCTGGTTGCCTATTGCGTGGTGTGGGCATATGCCCGCAAGATGGTGTCCGTCTCTACCGCTTCTTCAATATAGAAGGAAGCCTGCGACTCCGGCAAGGATTATCAGTAAGATAGGGTGGAGGTTCCACTTCCACGTCACGCCGAAAGCGGCTGCAAAGATAAGTATGCTTTTGTAATCTATGAAATTTTCCTTGTTCATCAGCAATAGGGCAGCAGCAGCTATCAATGATACGGACATGGGCAGCAGTCCCGACATTGCCGCCTTGATGTATTTGTTGTCCTTGCATTTCACGAAGAAGTAAGAGATGAGCAATACCAGGATGAACGAGGGAAGACATACTGCAATGGTGGTCACGACAGCTCCCCACACGCTTTGAGTAACTGCATAGCCCACATAGGTGGCACTGTTGATGCCTATCGGACCAGGCGTCATCTGCGAGATGGCCACTACGTCCGTGAATTGTTGCAGGGTGAGCCAGTGATGGTGGTCCACCACCTCATATTGGATGAGGGACAACATGGCGTAACCGCCTCCGAAACCGAACATTCCGATTTTTAGATATACCAATATCAGCTGCCAATAAATCATATCTGTAATTTTCTCAGTTTATCTTTTAACCATAATGTATAAAGCATTCCTCCTGCAATTCCTGCAAGGACAATGTATACGGGGGATAGCCCGAATTGCCAGATGAGTATGGTGGTGATGGCTGGAAGCACCAGTTGCCAATACTTCAGCTTCAGTGCCCGTGCAGCCGAAATGCAGGGTATCACAATCAGTGCGACTACTGCCGGACGGATACCGTTAAAGATGCGTATCATCACCTGGTTGTCCTGAAAATGAGCGAAGAACATGGCTATCAGCATCATGATGACAAAAGAGGGGAGGATTGTGGCAAGTGCACACACCAGGCTACCTTTTACTTTATGCAGCTTGTAGCCGACGAATATGGATATATTGACAGCAAAAACACCGGGAAGTGACTGGGTCAACGCAAACATTTCCATGAAATCTTCTTTACTCATCCATCTCTTTTTTACGATTTCCCGTTCAATGAGAGGTATCATAGCGTATCCGCCACCGATAGTGAACATTCCTATCTTGGCAAAGGTCATAAAAAGCAGTAAATATTTCATTATTTCTCTTCGGGTGACTTTCTTTTGCAAAGAAACCCAAATTAATCAACATATACAAATTAGGGGGATAATATTTATTTATTAATATTTTATATTACAGGGCTATATTCTTAAATCTATTTAAAAGGAGAATATTCCGTCGTAAATAAGCTTTATCTTTAACACGTAATTACAAATAATATAAATGTAGATATGATACAGATAGTGCAATTACATGGTACGGATAAAAAGCTGTACGAGCTTGTAGCCCCTTTGGTTATGAGCCCGGAAGTGCTGAAACAGAACTACAATTACCCTTTCCGGACATCGGAAGAGTACGAGTGGTTTGTTGCTCTGGATAATAAACATGTTGTAGGTTTTGTGCCGGTGGAGCACAAGAAGTATGAATGTGTCATCAACAACTATTATATTAAGGAAAGGAATGTTGACACGCTAAAATTGCTTCTGGAAAAGGTACTTGAGAAGCAGGGCGAGGAGAGTAGTCTGACGGCTGTTAGCTTTGTTGAAGATAGGGATGTCTTCAGCGAGCTGGGCTTTTTGGAAGACAAGGTATGGACCCGTTATGTGAAAATGAAGAAAAACAGATAATTATGGCTACACCCAAAAATGTGTATGAACTGGCGCAAGAACGTCTTGATGTGATTTTTAGGGAATTTGACACGATATGCGTCTCTTTTTCGGGAGGAAAAGATAGTGGAGTGTTGCTGAATTTGTGCATAGACTATATCCGCCGGAACCGGCTGAACCGTAAACTGTGTGTATTCCATATGGACTATGAGATACAGTACAGCATGACCATTGATTATGTGGACCGGGTATTGGAGGCGAATAAGGATATATTGGAGGTGTATCGTGTTTGTGTGCCTTTCCGTGTAACGACTTGTACGTCGATGTACCAGAGTTACTGGCGTCCGTGGCAGGAGGATTTGGAGGACATTTGGGTAAGGAAGATGCCGAAAGGCTGCCTCACTAAAGAGACGTTTCCTTTCTACACTCCCGAAATGTGGGATTATGAGTTCCAGATGCACTTTGCCAAATGGCTGCATGAGAAGAAGGATGGAGTGCGTGCCTGCTTTCTCATAGGCATCCGTACGCAAGAGAGTTTTAACCGCTGGCGCAGCATCCATCTGAACCGGAAGTATCAGATGTACCACAATTACCGCTGGACCTCGAAGATAGGCAATGACATTTTCAATGCTTATCCCATTTATGATTGGAAGACGACGGATATCTGGACGGCCAATGGCAAATTCGGCTTTGACTATAACCATTTGTATGACCTATATTATAAAGCCGGAGTCAATATCGAACGCCAGCGTGTGGCAAGCCCTTTTCTTTGTGAGGCACAAGAGAGCCTGAAGCTGTATCGTGTCATCGACCCGAATACTTGGGGAAGAATGATAGGGCGGGTCAACGGGGTGAACTTTACCGGTATTTACGGAGGGACGCGTGCTATGGGGTGGCAGACGGTCCGACTGCCCGAAGGGTATACGTGGAAAGGCTTTATGCAGTTCCTGCTTTCCACCTTGCCGGAAGAGACCCGGAGGAACTACTTGAAAAAGCTTACCGTCAGCATTGAATTCTGGCGTACAAAAGGGGGGTGTCTGGCTGACGAGACCATCCAGAAGCTGAGGGATGCAGGAGTGTCCATTGAAGTGATAAATACCACGAATTACAAGACAAACAAGAAGCCGGTGCGCATGGATTATCTGGATGATATTGACATCGCGGAATTCCGGGAAATTCCCACTTATAAGCGGATGTGCATATGCATCCTGAAGAATGACCATGCCTGCAAGTACATGGGTTTTGCCTTGAACAAGGAAGAGGCATACAAAAGAGACAAGATAATGGAACAATTCAAAAATATGATGTTATGAGCGTAGATAAAAGTCCGGTATATAACGTAAGGGCAATTCCAATAGAGAAAATACAAGCAAACGATTACAATCCGAATGTAGTGGCACCGCCCGAAATGAAGCTTCTGGAGCTTTCCATCTGGGAAGATGGTTTCACCATGCCTTGTGTCTGTTACTATGATGAGGAAGAGGATAACTACATCCTGGTGGACGGTTACCACCGTTATCAGGTGTTGAAGACATCCAAAAGAATTTATCAGCGCGAAAACGGGTTGCTTCCCGTGGTCGTGATTGACAAGGAACTTTCCAACCGTATGGCGTCCACTATCCGTCATAATCGTGCCCGTGGTACGCATAATATCGAGTTGATGTGCCATATTGTTGCGGAATTGGACAGAGCCGGTATGTCTGATGAATGGATAATGAAGAATATCGGAATGGATCGCGACGAAGTGTTGCGTTTAAAGCAAATTTCGGGTCTGGCAGACTTGTTTGCGAACAAGAACTTCAGCATTCCGGATAAGAAAGAAGAGTATGTGGCGGATAAATAAATGAATATTTCAGGGGTGGATTTTTTAATCTGCCTCTTTATATTCATTAACAAGTGAAATATTTCGTTGCAAACTTGCATAATTTAGTCAAATCGCCTACATTTGTCAGCATCAAAACAA
This sequence comes from Bacteroides sp. 4_1_36, assembly GCF_003466325.1. NCBI lineage: Bacteria > Pseudomonadati > Bacteroidota > Bacteroidia > Bacteroidales > Bacteroidaceae > Bacteroides > Bacteroides sp. 4_1_36. Next base: position 201,851 of record NZ_QSOX01000001.1, on the reverse strand, counting down.
ACAGAATAGGTCCTATGTGCTTTAAGGCACTATAAAAAACATTACATGAAGAAAATTTTGGTTAGTGGCGGTGCTGGTTTTATAGGTTCTCATCTTTGTACCCGATTGATAAACGACGGGCATCAGGTGATTTGTCTGGATAATCTTTTCACCGGTTCGGAAGGAAATATCACTCATCTGAAGAGCAATCCCCGCTTTGAATTTGTACTGCATGATGTGGAAACCCCTTATGAGGCAGATGTGGACGAAATCTATAATCTGGCTTGTCCTGCTTCTCCCATCCACTACCAATATGATGCCATTAAAACCATCAAGACTTCTGTATTGGGCGCCATCAATATGCTGGGACTGGCCAAAAAGACGAATGCCAAGATATTGCAGGCTTCTACCAGCGAAGTGTACGGTGACCCCGTTATTCATCCCCAAGTGGAAAGTTATTGGGGAAATGTAAATCCAATTGGCCTCCGTTCTTGTTATGATGAAGGGAAGCGTTGTGCCGAGACATTGTTTATGGACTATCACCGCCAGAATGGAGTGCGGATCAAGATTATCCGTATATTCAATACGTACGGTCCTCGGATGTTGCCGAATGACGGACGGGTGGTTTCCAATTTCGTGGTTCAAGCATTGCAGAACCAGGATATTACAATATACGGTTCGGGTAATCAGACGCGAAGTTTCCAATATGTAGATGACTGTATAGAAGGTATGGTGCGGATGATGAACACGGAGGACGATTTTATCGGTCCGGTAAACTTGGGAAATCCGAATGAATTCTCCATATTGGAACTGGCGGAAAAGGTCATTAGGCTGACGAATTCCAAGTCGAAACTGATTTTCAAGCCACTGCCTCATGATGATCCCAAACAGCGTCAGCCGGACATCACTCTGGCAAAGGAAAAGTTGGGCTGGGAACCGACTATAGAGCTGGAAGAGGGTTTACAGTATATAATAGAGTATTTTAAGGAATATCGTTCCTAACTAAATAGTAATTTTGATAACGGGAAAAACAATATAGAAAGATGAACATGGAAATAAATCCTTCCGAATACAAGATTCTCATCGTTGACGATGTGATGTCAAACGTTTTATTGTTGAAAGTGCTTTTGACAAATGAGAAATTCGCGATTGCTACTGCAAGTAACGGGCGGCAAGCGTTGGAACAGGTGGAAAAGGAAAATCCTGATTTGGTTTTGCTTGACGTAATGATGCCGGACATGAGTGGTTTTGAAGTAGCTCAACATTTAAAGTCAAATCCGAATACAGCTGATATTCCAATCATCTTTCTGACCGCACTGAATAGTACGGCAGATATTGTGAAGGGGTTTCAGGTTGGCGCGAATGACTTCATCTCTAAGCCTTTCAATAAGGAGGAATTGATTATCCGTGTTACCCACCAAATATCTTTGGTAGCTGCCAAACGGTTGATTTTGAGTAAGACGGAAGAACTGCAACGTACTATTGCCGGGCGTGACAAGCTTTATTCGGTGATTGCCCATGACTTACGTTCTCCGATGGGATCCATCAAAATGGTGCTGAATATGCTGATATTGAACTTGCCATCTGAGAAAATTGGCGCCGAAATGTACGAGCTTCTGACGATGGCTAATCAGACTACGGAGGATGTGTTTTCATTGCTGGATAACCTGCTGAAATGGACAAAGAGTCAAATCGGTAAGTTGAACGTGGTTTATCAGGATGTGGACCTCGTCGAAGTGACAGACGGTGTCATTGAGATTTTCAGTATGGTGGCAAGCCTGAAGAAGATAAGAATCCGCGAGATGAAACCGGAAAAAATGATGGTCAACGCTGATATTGACATGCTGAAGACAGTGGTCCGTAACTTGTTGAGTAATGCCATTAAGTTCAGTAAGGAGAACTCAGAGGTACTGGTGAAGATGGAGGAAGTAGATGGTATGGCAGTTGTCAGCGTCCAGGATTATGGCTGTGGCATCAGCGAGGAGGGGCAGAAGAAGTTGTTGCATACTGATACGCATTTCAGCACGTTCGGCACGAACAACGAAGAAGGCTCGGGACTGGGCTTGTTGCTATGCAAGGATTTTGTCGTGAAGAATGGCGGTAAACTGTGGTTTACTTCCAAGGAAGGCGAAGGCTCCATATTCAGCTTCTCTATTCCGGTGAAGAAGTGATAACGAAGAAAATAGAACGGATGGTCCGTTGAAGTAAAACAGACCATCCGTCAGACTCAAATAGACCGTCTGTTACGGTCGTGCAGACCATCTGTTTCTTATGAACGGATGGTCTGTTTTTTTATCTCTATCTCTTACACAGACTGCGGAAATCGCAATATTCACATTTCCGGGTATCCTCTGTTTGGCTGAATGTTTCTTCTTGGCTGAATATCTCCTGCAGGAGTCCGTGCAGCCGTTCGCGAAACTCGTCTTCGAAGAAAGCGAAGTTGTTGACCGGTACCTTGGGTTGTCGTGGCGCTCCCATTTCGATGACCGGGGAGTAGCTTTCGGAAGCTGCCCGGTGGATGTAGAGCAGGGAAGGGGCTACCTTCAGCGATTGCTTGCGGCAGAGGATGGCGGCGTACAGAAACGTCTGGAAAATATAGTTGGGACGGTTGTCGGCGGGAGTAAACAGTTGTTCTATATTTTCAGGAGTCTTGGGAGTACCGCCTGTCTTGTAGTCCACGATACGTAGCGTGTCTCCTTTGCTGTCCAGGCGGTCGATGGTACCGCCTATCTGTAAGGCAAGCTTTCCTTGCGGAGTATCTATTTCCATCATTTCTCTGACGTCCTGTTCCATACCCTCCATACGGAACGGGGCATATTGCAGGTCATTGCGCAGAAGCTGGCGCAGGTAAGAGGCAATGACTTTGGAATGGATAAGCTGCGTACCGTTATATTCCGGTTGCTCCGTAAGGGGCACATGGAAGAACTTTTCTTTAAAAGCATTGTCCACATAGGCTTGCAGGCGGACATCGTCTTTCAGTAACTGTTCCAGGTCTTCTTTACGTATTTCCCGTCCGTTGGTTGTCAGTTCGTTGTACACCAGTTCGGCAGAACGGTGGAAGATGGTGCCGAAGAGGGCGGAGTCTATTTCGGCGCTTACTTCATCGAGAGCCTTCAGGCCGGCTACGTATCGGTAGTAGAATTTCAGCCGGCAGTCCAGATAGGCATTGAGGGCAGAGGGGGAGAAGAACGCTTTGGGACGTCGGTGGATGTCGTAGGCGTCGAACATCTGTTGCAACATCTCCGGTGTCTTGTGAATCTCAATTTCCAGGGCTTGTTGTGGAGATTGTCCGGCTTCAAGGTACTCAAGGGAGATGTTGTGCGGCGACTCTACCAGGAATTGCAGCATGAAGCGGGACATCTCCCCGCGGTTCAGTCCGTCCGAAGAGATGTTATATAATAAGGTGACGTTTTCTGCCCGTTGGATGAGGCGGTAGAAGTAGTAGGCATAGACGGCATTCTTGTGTTCTATGGTGGTCATGCCGAAGGCCTTCCTCAGGTTGTAGGGAATGAAGGAGGAGTCGCCTCCGGCTTTGGGCAATTGCCCTTCGTTGAGGGAGAGCATGATGAGGTTACGGAAATCGAGGTTACGCGTTTCCAGCACCCCCATTACTTGCATGCCGATGGCGGGTTCTCCGTGGAAGGGAATGTTGGCAGAGGTAAGCAAGCGGTTCAGCAGTCGCTTCAGCGTGTCTGTGCGCACACCACTCAATTCGCCGGTCTCTATCAGGCTGAGCAGGCGGTTGACGAGGGTGTAGCTTTTGAACAGAGACTCGCGGTACAGCTGGTTGAAGATGTCTTCCACGTCTTTTTCCTGGCGGTAGAGGACGGCCACTTCGCGAAGCAGTTCGGTGAGGTAGCTGCATAGGGCGGCGATGCCGTTCTGTGGTGTAAAGACTTGTTCAAGGAATGCGTCCTGCTTCAGCTCCGAGGGAAGGGGATAGAAGCGGTTGTCCCGGGTAAGCTGTTTTTCCAGTGTTTCGGCATTGGGGGAAAGTTGCCGGGTGTAAGGGTGTTTCAGCAGCGTGATTACGGTTTCGTAGATGTATCGTCCGGTACCTGCATGGTAGCCGGTAGTCTGTAGCTCTACAAGGGCGTTGATAAAACTGTACACCGGAGTTTGGGCAAGGGGAAATCCCATTGTGATGTTGACGTTCTTTACCTCTGCCGGAATGGAGTGGAGGACGGGAAGCAGTAGGGATTCGTTGCAAAGGACAACGGCAGTGTCTTTGAATGAAGAAGGGGTTCTTAATTCTTCATTCCCCCTAATCCATTGCGGCAAGTAGCGGGCTTGTGCATTTTCGGTAGAAGCGGAGATAAAGCGTACGTTCTTGGGTTTCCGCAGTACATCAAAAGAAGTTTCGGGCAGTTGGTTGGGAAACAGCTTTAGGTTGCGGAGGATGAATTCGCCTGCTTCGTGGGTATAGGGCGGCTTTTGCTCAAGGGGAAGACGGGTGTAGAACACGTCGTAATCCCAATAGAACATTGCTTTCCCGGCATCCTGCAAGAGCTGGAAGAAACGGGTTTCTACTCTATTCAGCACGTTGAAGCCGACAAATACATAGCGGTCGTAGCGCAGTCGGTCGGTGTCGAGTTGCTCCATGACATTGCGGTACATCATGCCTTCGTAGGCGATGCCCAGTTCTGTAAGATTGCGGCGGTAGTGGCGGTAGATGTCGCCCAGTTTATCCCAGAGGGAGATGAATTTGGCTTTCAGCTCCGTGCGCTTTTCTATGGAAAAGTTCTGGAAGAACTGGCGGATGGCTTCTTCTTGTTCTTGGTCGAGGAAGTCGTAATTGTCCATAATGTTCTTCAGTTCTTGCAGGTTGCTGAAGAGTTTGTCGGCATCTACAAGGTTTTTGTCTACGTCATCGAAATCGCTGATGAGCAGTTCTCCCCAGAAGTAGAAGTCATCCAGAGTTTCTTCGCTGCGGGTCTCTTCGCGGAATACCTTATACAATTCGCATACCAGACGGATAGGGTCACCGGACTTCAATGGAGAGAGTTGCCGGAACAGTTCGCTGATGCTGACGTAGGCAGGCGACCACAAAGGGCGGTCCGTTTCAGCTGCCAGATATTCGTTGAAGAACAGACTGGCACGTTTGTTGGGGAAAACGATGGCGGTGCGCGAGAGGTCGTTTCCTATTTTGGCGTAAAGGTCGCGGGCGACCAGTTGGAGGAATGTTTCCATGATTTAGTTGATAATTGATAATTAATAGTGGATGGGGAGTGAGTTATACCGGTTCTATGTTGTTCTCCTCTACATACCACAAGTAACCTCGTATATTTTCTGCGACATACCCCATGCGGACCAGCAGTTGCATGTATCCCTGCACCTGCTTGTTGTACTTCTTGTTCGGCTTTCCGAACTTGAAGTCCACCACTACGATTTCTTCGCCACGCATCATCACGCGGTCCGGGCGGCGTGTCCGCAGTTCACCGTTTTCCTGCCAGATGATGTCGCATTCATTGAATAGCTGCCACGTTCCTGAATACCAGTCCTTGACTTGAGGCAGGGAGAAAGCGCGTTGGGTGAGGTTGCGTATTTCTTCTTCCGTCTCACTCCGTCCAATCACACCTTCAAAGACGAGCTGGCTGATGGCATTGTCAATGTCTTTTTCCGTTTCGATGGCAGAGAATAGGGTATGCAGCAAACGTCCCCGGTTGATGAAGCGCTGGCTGGACTCTGCTTCGTCCACTCCTGCTATGAAGTCTGCCGAACGGTTGGATTGCCGGAACTCGATGTCGTGGAGCATGCTCTCCATGTGGACGGGCAGTTTGACCGGCTTTTGTGAAAGTCTGTTGACTGGTTGCTGTTCGTAAACCTCAGGTTTACGTTCGCAGTATAGAGGTTTCTGTTCGTAGTATAGAGGTTTAGCTTCGTCGTTAGCAGGGTTGTCTGCGTCATGCTGTGAGACGGGGACGGGGGAAGGGCAAATCTTGCCGTTCTCGTATATGGAAGCCTCTTCGTCCCAACTGCCTGCTCCGTCTTTGGCTATGTGGGGCAGGGTGTTGGCAAGGAGTTCGGACATGGTTCCCTTCTGTTCCTTTCGGCTCCAGAGGATGAGGTTCTTGCCGGCACGGGTAAAGGCTACGTACAGCAGATTCAAATTGTCTACCCACAGCTGAAGACGTTCGTGCAGATAGTCCTGCCGGTATATGGATTCCGCCATGGTGGTGGAATAGTTCACCGGTACTAAGCTGATGGCATTATAAGGCTCTTCCGGTGGGGCGCACCACACCAGCTGGTTGTTGGTTTCGTTCTCCAGCTTCCAGTCGCAGAAGGGAATCAGTACGGTATGGAATTCCAGTCCTTTGGACTTGTGGATGGAGAGGATGCGTATGCCGTTCATCTCACCGCTGGGGATGGTTTTGCTGCAAAGGGTTTCGTCCCAGTAGCGGATGAAGCTGGCCAGTTCGGAAGAATTGCTTTGCAGATACTCCATCACAGCATCGAAGAAGGAGAAGAGGTAGGCATCTTGCTTTTCAATGCGGCTCATGCCGAAGATGCTGAACAGTTCTTCCAGTAACTCATACAAAGGCATCAAGCGCAGCGTTTCCCGTCGGGAGGTAAAGGTTTCGGGCAGGGGAGTGGCTATGATGAATCCCGACTGCTCGTCATTTGTCATTTGTAATTTGTAATTCTCCATCAGCGCAGCCTCCGCAATCTTGTTCTCCGGATTCGATAGGCAGCGCAGGGCATCCATCAGCATGCAGATGGCAAGGGAGGCATCCAGACGGAAAGCTTCGTCGGACACGACAGAAAGATGCAGTTCTTTGTCAAAATAGTCGGCTATCGGCGGGATATTCTTGTTCTTGCGGACAAGGATGGTGATATCATTCAGTGTTACGCCCTCTTCCAGCAGCCGTTGCACCTCTTCTCCTAAAGCGAGAAGGGTCTGCTCTGTATAGTTGTGTTCATCGTCCGGTTCAAGGAAGGTGGCTTTTACGTAGCCGTACTCCGTGCTCTTGGGCGATTCCTGCACTACGTCGGCATAAGCGCGTTTCAGGGGTAGGCAATCCTCTTTCAGTTCGTTCAGGTGTAATGCATTGAGGTAGTCTATGGCAGCGGTAAATACCTGGTTGTTGAAACGGATAATGTTGGTTTCGCTACGCCGGTTTGTTTTTAGGGTTTCCACACGGACGGGGAAGGAGTTTAAGTTTAATTCTTTATTCCCCAAGCTGTTCAGTATTCCCCAGTCCCCGTTCCGCCAGCGGTAGATGGACTGCTTCACATCTCCCACAATCAGACTGTCGGCTCCTTGCGAAAGTCCTTCGAGCAACAGCAGACGGAAGTTGTCCCATTGCATGCGGCTGGTGTCCTGGAATTCGTCAATCATGACGTTGCGTATGTTGGCGCCGATTTTCTCGAAGACGAACGAAGAGTCACCCTCGCGCACCAATTTGTGCAGCAGGGCGTTGGTGTCCGAAAGTAGAAAGCGGTTATGTTCTCGGTTCAGTGTACGTACCTCTTCGTCAATATGGTTGAGGAGTTGTAGTTTGTTGAGATGCTGGAGCGAGAGACGGCAACTGTTCAGGGTGCGGTTGCGTTGCGGACGCATTCTTTCGGCTTCCTGCAGTAGAGGTATCAGGCTGGTTTTTGCCAGACAGATGATGTCGTCCTTCCGTGAGGATGTTTTCGTTGCCCAGTTTTTTGCATCTGCCAGGCTGTTTTGCAGGGTGGCGTTCAGCACATCTTTGTCAGACAGTCTGCCGTCGCGCAGTTTGCGGAAGTAACTGCCGATGCCTCGGGCACCTCCTTTCAAGTCTTCGGGAGTGAGGGCATGCCCTTCCAGTTCGCCTTCAAACTGGTCGTAGAAACTTTTCATCTGTTCCAGAGCCTCGGTTTCCATATCGCGCAGCACATCCCGGTAGAGTTTCAACGTGTTCGGAGTACGAAGGCATTGCCGTAGTTTTTCGCCGCGTTCTATGTAGCTTTCATCGAAGATGTTTCGTCCGAAACTTTTCACCTCATTCGATACGTTCCAGCGTTTGTCGTCGCGGATGCGCTCGTCGATGTAGTCCAGGAGCCATGCCAGCACGGGAGAAGTGGGGGTAAGCTTCTCGATGAGGCTGTCTACGGCATCACTCAGCACTTCACTGTTGTTCAGCTCTATGTTCAGGTTAGGACTCAGTTCCAGTTCGCGGGCAAGGTTGCGCATCACAGATTGAAAAAAGGAGTCGATGGTTTCCACGCGGAAACGGCTGTAGTCATGCAGCATGTATTGCAGTGCCATGCCGGCCCGTTGACGAATCTCCCCGTCCGTCAATCTGTCCCCGCCTTCTTCTTTAATTTTTAATTTATAATTTTTAATTCTCTCCAAGTATGCTTCGGAAGAAGGTGCTCCCTTCCAGATACCGTAAAGCTGTGTCAGTATGCGCTCCTTCATCTCTGCCGTAGCCTTGTTGGTGAAGGTTACGGCAAGTATCTGCCGGTAGGCGCGTGGATTGATTATCAAATGCTTGATGTATTCCACAGCCAGCGTAAAGGTCTTGCCTGAGCCGGCAGAGGCTTTGTATACTAATAATTCCATGTAAATTGCTGCATTGAGTATGTATCTGCAAACGTACACAAAAATAATGAGAAAAATAAATGCTTCCCTGCTTTCTCTTATAGAAAGAAGTGGGAAGCATCCATTATTGAGGGGCTATGTGTAGGGGCTGTGCTACATTACCGGCGTCTGGAAAAGAAATACAAATCCTTTGCTGTCTTTCAAATCCTTTATGGCATCTCCGGCATAGATTTCTCCGTTTGTCAGTGAGAGTTTCTTGATTCCTGCATTCGGGCTAAAATCGATTTTCTTCAGGTCGAGCCAGAACAAGTTAGGGGTCAGTGTGGACTCAAAATAATATACTTTGTTCTTCTGGTCGGATACAGAACGCCAACGGGTGGAGGAGATATGGGGCTTGTCCGGTGTGGTGATACCGAACGGTACAGAAACATTGCGCATTACGCTCAATACACTGGGTACAGCAATCTTTGCATCCGCTGTTTGCGGAATGGCATTGATGTAGAACGATGCGCGTACAAAGCGGTCACTGGAGCGGTTGGTTCCCGGCAACATATTCAGTCCGCCTACCTCTTTCCAATAGTCGTTGATAGCCAGCTGGAGTTCATATTTGGGAGAGTTGGTCATTACTTGATACTGCTTGCCTTCATGTATCTCAAGGTTTCCGTCTATGTATTCCAGGACAGCCGTGTTTCCGGTTTCATCTGTGATGGCCAGATGCAGGGTGGAAGCGGCTCCGTTGGGCAGGTCTGGTGCATCAATGCGGAAGGATTCTTTTTTCAGTTCATCCACAGCTTCGCGTACGGTTGCAAAATTGTCGAGTACGTATTGCGTCCAGATACTGATGCCCATAATCGGGCGGTTGTCTCCCGGGCGGTGGTAAACGGACTCCGGAAGGAAGAGCAGGCTGGCAACCAGACCTTTCTCGTTCATACCGTCGCAGGTACCTATGTCATAACCGGCGGCAATGACGCTACCGTACTTGGAAGTCCAGTTCACTGCATTCCCTTTGTTGTAGCCTGCCCTTTGCATGCCTCGTGGGAATACATAGATGTTACTCATAAGGTCTTCTTTCCAGTCCATCGTACGTCCTGTAATGACTGTATTGTCAGGACCGATGTAGGTGGCTCGGGTACACGCTTCTGTTTGTTGCACACTCATGGAGGCTATGGCAGCCAGTGCAACAGCTATTGTCTTTATTGGTTTATTCATCTCGCTTTTGTCTTTATGAATTAATACTCTGTTTCATAGAATAACAAAAGGAGGGGAGTATAGTTTGAGAAAAAGAGGTGAAATCCCTTACTCGTCTTTTTCTTTCAGCAATTCCTCCATCTTCAGCACCTCGTCCCGATACTGTGCGGCTTCGATAAAATCGAGTTTCTTGGCAGCCTCCTGCATAAGCTTCTTGGTACGTTCGATACTCTTTTCCAGTTGCTTGCGGCTCATGTACTGTACTATAGGGTCGGCAGCCATCGTAGATGTACTTTCTTGTTCCACATAGGGTCGGGGAGTGCTGGAAGTGAACTTCTCGCTGCTGAGGACGGCTTCGCCGGAAGCCTCGTTGGTGGCAAACACATTGAGGTTCTTGGCTTTCTTGATTTGCTGTGGTGTGATGCCGTGCTCTTCGTTGTACTTCAACTGCTTCTCGCGACGGCGGTTGGTCTCGTCGATGGTCAGTTGCATGCTGTCCGTTATTTTGTCGGCATACATGATGACCATACCGTTCACGTTACGGGCGGCACGTCCGGCAGTCTGTGTCAGTGAGCGGTGGGAACGAAGGAAACCTTCCTTGTCTGCATCGAGAATGGCAACGAGAGAGACTTCAGGCAGGTCGAGTCCTTCACGCAGCAGGTTGACACCGACAAGTACATCGTAAATGCCCTCGCGCAAGTCACCCATAATCTTCACACGTTCCAAAGTGTCTACGTCGCTGTGGATATAATTACACTTCACGTTGTTGTTCAGCAGATATTCCGTCAGTTCTTCAGCCATTCGTTTGGTGAGGGTGGTGACGAGGGTACGCTCGTTCTTCTCGATGCGTGCTTGGATTTCTTCCATCAGGTCGTCTATTTGGTTGTGGCTGGGACGCACCTCAATAATGGGGTCTAACAGTCCCGTCGGGCGGATGACTTGTTCTACTACGATGCCTTCGGATTTCATCAGCTCATAGTCTGCCGGTGTGGCGCTGACGTAAATCACTTGTTTGGCCATCTCTTCGAATTCATCGAATTTCAGCGGGCGGTTGTCCATGGCAGCCGGTAGGCGGAATCCGTACTCCACCAGGTTTATCTTGCGGGCGCGGTCACCTCCGTACATGGCACGTATCTGCGGGACGCTGACGTGGCTTTCGTCAATGACTATCAGGAAATCTTCGGGGAAGAAGTCCAGCAGGCAGTAGGGGCGGGTACCGGCAGCACGCCCGTCAAAGTAGCGAGAATAATTCTCAATGCCGGAGCAATGTCCCAATTCGCGTATCATTTCCATATCATAGGTCACCCGTTCCTGCAAGCGTTTGGCCTCGAATGGGCGGCCTTCGTTTTCAAACCATTGCACCTGCTTGTGAAGGTCATCCTCTATTTCGTGTATGGCACGCAACGTGGCTTCCTTGGTGGTCATGAAGAGGTTGGCGGGATAAATCTTGTAGGCATCGAACTTGGCGACGGTAACGCCGCTCATAGGGTCCACTTCCTCAATACTGTCTACCTCGTCTCCCCAAAAGGTGACGCGCAGCAAGTTGTCGGCGTAAGCCAGATAAATGTCCACCGTATCGCCTTTCACGCGGAAATTGCCGCGGTTCAGGTCAATGTCGTTGCGTACGTAAAGACTGTCCACCAGGCGTCGCAGGAAGACATTGCGACTGAAATTCTTGCCTTGCTGTACTTCGATGACGTTGTTGTAGAAGTCTGCCGGATTCCCCATGCCGTATATGCACGAAACGGAGGATACCACCACTACATCTTTCCTGCCCGAAAGCAGGGCGGAGGTGGCGGCAAGGCGCAACTTGTCTATCTCGTCGTTGATGGCGAGGTCTTTTTCTATATAGGTGTCCGATGATGGCAGGTAGGCTTCGGGCTGATAGTAGTCGTAGTAGGACACATAGTATTCCACGGCATTGTTCGGGAAGAATCCCTTGAACTCGCTGTATAACTGGGCAGCCAGCGTCTTGTTGTGGCTCAATATCAGCGTTGGCTTGTTGATGTTGGCAATGACGTTGGCTATGGTGAATGTCTTTCCGGACCCGGTGACACCAAGCAGTGTCTGTGCGGGAAGTCCCTCGCGCACGCCCTCGGTCAGCTGTGCGATGGCCTCCGGCTGGTCACCGGTGGGCTGGTAAGCGGATGTCAGTTCGAATTTGTTCATTTTCTCTTCTTAGGAGCGGCAATATTCGGTAAAATCTTTGAGATAAACAAAATTTTTTTGTTTACTTTGCAGCTATATTGATAACAACCATTAATAATTGTAATACAACGAAGAACATGATTTGGAATGAAAGCATCGAATGCATGGATCGCGAAAGCCTTCGTAAAATCCAGAGCATTCGTCTCAAAAAGACTGTGGAGCGTGTGTATCATGACACTCCTTTTTATCGTAAGAAAATGCAGGAACTGGGAGTTACTCCCGATGACATAAACAGTATAGATGATATTGTAAAACTGCCTTTTACTACCAAGTACGACTTGCGGGACAATTATCCCTTCGGCCTCTGTGCCGTACCTATGAGCCAGATTGTGCGTATTCATGCCTCTTCCGGCACAACCGGAAAACCCACTGTGGTAGGCTATACCCGAAAAGACCTTTCAGCATGGTCCGAATGCCTTTCACGGGCCTTTACCGCCTATGGTGCCGGTAGCTCGGATATTTTCCAGGTGTCCTACGGTTACGGACTTTTTACCGGCGGACTGGGTGCGCATGCCGGTGCCGAGAATATCGGCGCTTCCGTCATCCCGATGTCCAGCGGCAATACGGAGAAGCAGATTACACTGATGCATGATTTCGGTTCTACCGTACTTTGCTGCACGCCCTCATACGCCCTCTATCTGGCAGATGCCATCAAAGACTCCGGTCTTCCCCGTGAAGAGTTTAAGTTGAAAGTGGGAGCTTTCGGCGCCGAGCCGTGGACCGAAAGTATGCGTCGGGATATTGAAACCAAGCTGGGTATCAAGGCATTTGATATTTATGGGCTTAGTGAGATTGCCGGTCCCGGTGTAGGTTACGAATGCGAGTGCCAGCACGGTACCCACCTCAATGAAGACCATTACTTCCCCGAGATTGTAGACCCGAAGACCCTCGAACCGGTTGCCCCTGGAGAAACCGGCGAATTGGTGTTCACTCACCTTACCAAAGAGGGGATGCCGCTGTTGCGCTACCGTACCAAGGACCTCACCGCCCTGCACTACGATAAGTGCTCCTGCGGACGTACACTGGTTCGTATGGACCGCATCTTGGGACGTAGTGATGACATGCTGATTATCCGTGGTGTCAACGTGTTCCCCACGCAGATAGAGTCCGTTATCCTCGAAATGCCGGAGTTCGAGCCTCACTACCTCTTGCTGGTAGACCGCAAGAACAATACCGACACCATGGAGTTGCAGGTTGAGGTTCGTCCCGAATACTATTCCGATGAAATCAACAAGATGCTGGCTCTGAAGAAGAAGCTTGTGGCCCGCCTGCAGAGCGTACTCGGTCTCGGCGTAGATGTCCGTTTGGTAGAACCGCGCAGTATTGAGCGCAGCGTAGGCAAAGCCAAGCGCGTCATCGACAACCGCAAATTGTAAATCGCCAAATTGTACATGGTAAATCGTAAATCGTCAAATAGTAAATAAACCTATGGTAGCAAAACAACTTTCCATTTTTCTGGAGAACAAGTCCGGTCGCCTCACAGAGGTGACTGAAGTTCTTGCAAAAGAAGGTGTCAACCTTTCTGCTCTATGTATTGCAGAGAATGCCGATTTCGGTATCCTTCGTGGCATTGTTTCCGAACCGGATAAAGCATATAAGGCTTTGAAAGATAATCACTTCGCAGTGAACGTAACGGATGTAGTAGGCATCAGTTGTCCCAATATCCCCGGCTCATTGGCGAAAGTGCTCCGTTTCCTCTCCGATGAAGGCGTGTTCATCGAGTACATGTATTCCTTTGCCAATGGTGAAACGGCCAATGTCATCATCCGTCCCAACGACATGGATAACTGTATCCGTGTATTGACAGAAAAAAAGGTCGATTTGCTGGCGGCAAGCGAACTCTATAAACTGTGAAAACGAAGGATTAGGGAGGAAGGATTAGGGATGAGGACTATGCAGTTGATAGCACAGTCACTAATCCCTAATCCTTCACCATTCATCCCTAATTCCTGCCCGTTCGTCTGGTTTTTGAAAAATTAAGGCTCGTATCGTTGCTTTATTCGATGCGAACCTCTATCTTTGCGCATTATTTGAACAAAAGTAATGAAGAAGAACATCCTAATAACTCTGCTTGCAGCATTGCTGCTCTCCTCGTGTGGAGAATACAACAAATTGCTGAAAAGCACAGATTACGAATACAAGTACGAAGCGGCAAAAAATTACTTCGCAAAAGGCCAGTACAACCGTGCTGCTACTTTGCTCAATGAATTGATTGCCATTCTCAAAGGTACTGATAAGGCGGAGGAATCCCTCTATATGCTGGGCATGAGTTACTATAACCAAAAGGATTATCAGACTGCTGCGCAGACTTTCATTCAATACTACAACGTTTATCCCCGCGGCACATTCACTGAACTGGCACGTTTCCATGCCGGTAAAGCTCTATATTTGGATACTCCGGAGCCGCGTTTGGACCAATCCGGTACGTATAGCGCCATCCAGCAGTTGCAGATGTTTATGGAATACTTCCCGCAAAGCTCCAAGAAAGAAGAAGCGCAGAACATGATATTTGCCTTGCAGGACAAGCTGGTGATGAAGGAGTATCTGTCTGCAAAACTTTATTATAATATGGGTAATTATCTGGGCAACAACTATCAGGCTTGCGTTATCACTGCGCAGAATGCTTTGAAGGATTATCCCTATACCAACCTACGTGAAGATTTATCCATTCTTATCTTGCGTGCCAAGTATGAGTTGGCTGTGTATAGTGTGGAAGATAGAAGAGCCGAACGTTACCGTGAAGCGGTGGATGAATGTTATGCCTTTAAAAATGAGTTCCCCGAAAGTAAGTATATGAAGGAAGTCGACCGAATCTTTAAGGAAGCACAGAAAATGCTGGGAGAAGGAAGTGAAGAGCAATAATATAATAATACAATAGATAAATTTATGGATTACAGAAAGACAAATGCTCCTACTACTACGGTGACCCGTGATATGATGGAGTTGTGTGAGGATACCGGTAATGTATACGAAAGCGTAGCGATTATCGGAAAACGTGCCAACCAGATTAGTGTGGAAATCAAGAATGACCTTTCCAAAAAGCTTGCTGAGTTTGCCTCTTACAATGATAATTTGGAAGAAGTGTTCGAAAACCGGGAACAGATTGAGATTTCCCGCTATTACGAAAAACTGCCGAAGCCGACATTGATTGCAACGCAAGAGTATGTGGAGGGTAAGATTTACTATCGTAACCCGGCTAAGGAAAAAGAAAAATTACAGTAATGATACAACGTATTCAATCTGTTTATTTGTTGTTGGTAACTATCCTGTTGGTTGTGGCAATTTGCATGCCTGTAGGACAGTTCATCGGAGCGGACGGAGTGACAGCACATGTTTTCAAACCTCTGGGAGTGGCTTTGGCCGACGGAGGATTTCAGTCTACTTGGGGCTTGTTCGGGATATTGTTGCTCAGTGCACTTGTTGCCTTCTGTACGATATTCCTTTTCCGTAACCGTATGTTGCAAATACGCATGACGATTTTCAGCAGCATTCTGCTGATAGGCTACTACATAGCCTTCTGTGTATTTATGTTTATTTTGAAGGGTGATTTGGATGCAATGACTTTCCAGTTGGGATGGGCGCTTTGCCTTCCGGTGGTAGCCATCATCCTCAACTATCTGGCCTTCCGTGCCATCTACAAAGATGAGGTGATGGTGAAGGCGGCAGACCGTTTAAGAAGATAAGAAGGTTTATCTACTTGATAATAACAAAAGGCAGACCACGTATTTCATTCGGAATACGTGGTCTGCCTTTTTTATCGTTTCCTCTTGAGGTTACAGTCGTTCCATTATACTGTTCCCATTAGAGGAAATTGTCGTTCCTACGTGTGGAAACGGGTGTTTCCTATAAGCATTACTTCTTCAAGTCGAAGAGATAAGTTATCTTGGCCGTAATGACTCCGTGTGCGGAGCGTGAGAAAAAGTCCTTCTTGGTGCTACCATAGAAATCGGATAAAGCATAGTAGTATCTTCCTTCTACGATGAAATTGCCTGCCTTGGTGCGCAGCTCTATGCCTGCTCCACCTGCAATGCCGTAGTCGAATTTGTTGTCTATGGCCTTGCCGTGCTGTTCCACGGTGATGTTGGTGTAGGATTCTGCTACAGTGCCGTCCCAGTCGCCGTCTATCTTTTCGCTGTCGCCAAGCAGGAAACCTATCTGCGGACCGGCATGGATGAAGAATTGCAAACCGCGGTCCTTGCCGAATGCCAGATGCGCCAGGAACGGTATTTCCACATAGTTCATGGTGCGGGTGTAGCTCAGTGTGGGATAGTCCTCGTAATACTCGTCCCAACCGTGTTGTGAGAAGTTCAGCTCGATTTGTGCACCGCAAATCATACTGAAGTATTTTTCGGAAATGTATCGGGCTGTTACACCGCCGTTGATACCCATCAGATTCTTCTGCTTGACAGAGGGAGAGAAGCTTACGCTATTCAGATTGATGCCTCCATTGACGCCCACAGCGAAGTTGTGGCGTTGCTCGCCCACCTGCGCATGCAGGGGCAATATACATGCACACACCAGCAGGGCGAATATGATGATTGTTCTCAGGTTCATGTTATAAGTTATAAGTTACGAGTTACAGGCTACAAGTTGATAGTTATATAGTGGATTATCAGATGATTAATCATTAATCCCTAATCATTAATCAAAGTCCAGCTTCACCAGCTCAAAATTCTTGGTGAAGTGCACAAAAAACACTTTCTTGTTGATGAAGCCCCCCCAGTTGTTTACCCGTTGGAACTTGAAGCCGGTCTGGATGGGCACCAGGTCCAGCCCCTGCATGTTCTTCTCGAAGGAAGAGCCATAGCGTGCAAGTCCTTTCAGGAAGAAATAACCGGTATCGAAGCCCAACATGCCGAATTTGGGATAGCGTTCGTCCATCTCCTTGCCATACCATCTGCGGTAGCTCTTGGTGAAGTTGATGGCGGCAGGAAGCAGGTTGTTGGTATAGAAAGAGGAATAGAAATAGGTGTCCAGTTCGAAGAAGGCTTCCAGGTGGTCTTTGGTGTAGGTCTGCCACTCCGGATAGCCGAACAGATGGACACGGCTTTCGGGTTGCTCGCGTACCAACAGCGTCAGTTGGGGAAGTATCTTAATCAATGTCAGGTTGCTGCCGGATGTGGGGATGAAGATATTCTCACGGTCCGTGCGTAATACTGTTTTCAGGGATTCTACAGTGACATCCTCTTTCAGGCTCTTCATCGGGATGGAACGGTTGCGCAGTTCGTCTTTCAGTCCCTTGATGAATTCTGCCTTGTCCTTGGCGCCCTGGCTGGCTTCAATGAAGATGACGTTGGCGTTGGGGAACTGGCGCACAAAGTGGTCGTACACCTCGGAGTACAGATAGGATTGGGGAGTATTTATCTGATAGACCGCCGGATTCTGGAATACCGTGTTGTCTTTCGATGTGAATGGTATCACCAGACGTGTGTCTTGTTTCTTGGCAAATTCGGCCAGCGGCTCGATGTGCTGTTGGTACAGAGGCCCGAATATGATGTCCATGTCCTTCATCTCGCTTTTGCCCAGAATGGAGTTCAGCGAGGCACTTTCGGGGCCCGAATTGTAAGTGTACAAGTCAATGGAAGTGCCGGTACGTTTCAGGCTGTCTACGGCCATCAGCAGGCCTTCGTAGTATTCCACCATACGGGAGGACTCACTCTTCGATACCCCGTCCAGGAAGGGAAGGATGACGGCAGCCTTGATGGTGCTGAAACGCTCTGTCTCTTTTCTGTTTTCACGAAACAGCTCGCTGTCGGTAGGTATTGCCTGCGACTGGATGCTTTGCTCCGTCTGTGCTTTGGGATAGGGAATGCAGAGGAAGGTTCCCTTCTTTATTTTGTTTTCGCCTTTTAATTCCGGGTTGGCGGCTATCAGTTCGGCTTCGCTGATGCCGTATTCACGGCTGATGCTGAATACGGTTTCTTTCCGCTTCACTTTGTGCATGTCACGGCATCGTGACTCTACGGGGCCGAGAATATTGTTGTTGGCAACCACAGTGCTGCTTTGTGTCTCAGCCGGGACTATGGTTTCGGCCTCGGTTGTGGAAGGAATGAGGATGACTTGTCCGATACGGAAATTCTCGGCGCTCAGTCCAGGGTTGGCGTCACAGATGGCTTTGGCAGATACGTTGTATTTCACAGTCAGCCGGTAGAGGGTCTCGCCGGATGCGATGGTGTGGTATGTTTCTTTTTGTGCGTTGGCGGCACTGCGGGGGATACGCAGCGTGCGTCCGATGAATATTCTCTCGTCACTGCCGGGATTCAGTTTGATGATGTCTGCCTGGCTGACGCCGTACATGCTGGCGATGGAGTAGAGACTTTGTCCTTTTTCGATGGTATGCAGGAAATAAGATTGGTTCTCTTGTGCCACTGCACCCAGCGTGCATGCGCCGGCAAGCAGCAGGGAGCAGATAATGCGGTTAATCGTTTTCATTCAGTAATCGTTGGTTTATGTTTACAATTTCCCAAAGTAGCTGCAAAGGTACGAATATTGTGGCATTTCTGCCAAAGGATTGCGTTAAGAAATAATATTGTGCATTTCAAAACTGAAAAATAGCGCTTTTCGGCTGATATTCGGGGGGAAACAGTTATTTTTGCAGTTAAAACGATAGGATAAATTAACATGCAAGAAGAAACAGAATATATCAATGTATATGGTGCGCGCGTGCACAACCTTAAGAATATCGATGCCGAGATTCCCCGTAACAGCCTTACGGTGATTACCGGACTGAGCGGAAGCGGCAAGTCCTCGCTGGCATTCGATACTATCTTTGCCGAAGGGCAGCGCCGCTATATCGAGACTTTTTCGGCATACGCCCGTAACTTCCTGGGAAACCTGGAGCGTCCGGATGTGGACAAGATAACGGGACTGAGCCCGGTTATCTCCATCGAGCAGAAAACCACCAACAAGAATCCGCGCTCCACCGTGGGCACTACCACCGAGGTGTACGATTACCTGCGTCTGCTCTATGCCCGCGCCGGCGACGCCTACTCCTACCTCTCGGGCGAGAAGATGGTGAAGTACACCGAAGAGCAGATACTGGACCTCATCCTGAAAGACTATAAAGGAAAGCGCATCTACATCCTTGCTCCGCTGGTGCGGGGTCGTAAGGGACACTACAAGGAGCTTTTCGAGCAGGTGCGCAAGAAAGGCTACCTCTACGTGCGTGTGGACGGCGAGGTGCGCGAAGCCCTGCCCGGTATGAAGCTGGACCGCTACAAGAACCACGATGTGGAGGTAGTGATAGACAAGCTTGTGGTGGCAGATAAGGACGACACGCGCCTGAAGAACAGCGTAGCCACCGCCATGCGCCAGGGCGACGGGCTGCTGATGATACTCGATGCGCAGACCGACAGCGTGCGCCATTACAGCAAGCGGCTGATGTGTCCCGTGACGGGCTTGTCCTATCGGGAACCGGCACCGCACAACTTCTCCTTCAACTCCCCGCAGGGCGCATGCCCCAAGTGCAAAGGGCTGGGGGTGGTGAGCCAGATTGACATCGACAAGGTGATTCCCGACCGCGAGCTCTCCATCGCCGGAGGTGCCATCGCACCCTTGGGGAAAGCCAAGAACAGCATGATTTTCTGGCAGATTACCGCCTTGCTGGAGAAGTATGAGGCAACGCTGAAAACTCCGGTGAAGGAGCTGCCGGAGGATGCACTGGACGAGGTGCTCTACGGCTCGGACGAGCGCATCAAGATAAAGAGTTCGCTGATAGGCACCTCTTCCGACTACTTCGTGACGTTTGAGGGTGTCATCAAATACATTCAGATGTTGCAAGAGAAGGATGCTTCCGCCACGGCGCAGAAGTGGGCGGACCAGTTTGCCAAGACTGCCGTTTGTCCGGAGTGCCATGGCGCCAAGCTGAACAAGGAAGCGCTTTCGTTCCGCATCCACGACAAGAACATCTACGAACTGTCCACAATGGACATTAGCGAGCTGTATGACTGGCTATCTGCCGTAGACCCGCATCTCAGCAGCAAGCAGCAGCAGATTGCCGGTGAAATCCTGAAGGAAATCCGTACGCGGCTCAAGTTTCTGCTCGATGTCGGTCTGGATTATCTGTCGCTGAACCGCAGTTCCGTCAGCCTTTCCGGTGGAGAGAGCCAGCGTATCCGCCTGGCTACGCAGATAGGCTCTCAGCTGGTGAATGTGCTCTATATATTGGACGAGCCGAGTATCGGCCTGCACCAGCGTGACAACCAGCGCTTGATACACTCTTTGAAGGAACTGCGTGACATTGGCAACTCCGTCATTGTGGTGGAGCATGACAAGGATATGATGCTCGCCGCCGATTATGTCATTGATATGGGGCCGAAAGCCGGTAGGCTGGGAGGGGATGTTGTCTTTGCCGGTACTCCCCGTGAAATGCTACGGACGCATACGCTGACTTCCCAATACTTGAATGGTGAGCGTGCCATTGAGGTGCCTGCCAAGCGTCGCGAGGGCAATGGACACAGTCTGTGGCTGCGTGGCGCCAAGGGTAATAATCTGAAGGATGTGGATGTGGAGTTCCCGCTGGGCAAGCTGATTTGCGTTACCGGTGTTTCCGGCAGTGGCAAGTCCACGCTTATCAACGAGACGTTGCAGCCTATTCTTTCGCAGAAGTTCTATCGTTCACTGCAGGATCCTTTGGACTATGATAGTATTGAAGGGCTGGAATATATAGACAAGGTGGTGAATGTGGACCAGTCTCCTTTGGGACGAACGCCGCGTTCCAATCCTGCCACTTATACCGGTGTGTTTTCCGATATCCGCAATCTGTTTGTCGGCTTGCCCGAAGCGAAGATACGTGGATATAAGGCGGGACGCTTCTCCTTCAACGTCAGTGGCGGACGCTGCGAAGCTTGCCAAGGCAATGGGTACAAGTGCATTGAGATGAATTTCCTGCCGGATGTGTATGTGCCTTGCGAGGTATGTCACGGCAAGCGTTACAACCGAGAGACGCTGGAAGTGCGTTTTAAGGGAAAATCCATTGCCGATGTGCTGGATATGACCATCAACCGTGCGGTGGAGTTTTTCGAGAATGTGCCTCAGATATTGAACAAAATTAAGGTTATCCAGGAAGTGGGATTGGGTTATATCAAGTTGGGCCAGTCTTCCACCACGCTCTCCGGAGGTGAGAGCCAGCGCGTGAAGTTGGCTACGGAACTTTCCAAACGTGATACGGGCAAGACTCTGTATATCCTTGACGAACCTACTACCGGACTTCATTTCGAAGATATCCGCGTTTTGATGAACGTGTTGAACAAACTTGTAGACAAAGGGAATACCGTCATCGTCATAGAGCATAATCTCGATGTCATCAAGATGGCGGACTATATCATCGATATGGGGCCAGAAGGCGGTAAGGGAGGGGGAGAACTCCTTTCCTGCGGAACCCCGGAAGAGGTTGCTAAAAGCAAGAAAGGCTATACGCCTAAGTTCCTGCGTGAAGAATTGAATATCAAGTGATAATTATCTCATCATAGAGAATATTATGAAAATCAATAAGACGAATGCAGCAAGGCTTCTCGACAAGGCCAAGATTGCGTATGAGCTCATTCCCTACGAGGTGGATGAGAACGACTTAAGTGCAGTGCATGTAGCTGCCAGTTTGGGTGAGGACATCAATTGCGTGTTCAAGACGCTGATTCTTCACGGTGATAAATCCGGTTATTTTGTCTGTGTCATCCCGGGTGAGCACGAAGTGGATTTGAAGCTGGCGGCAAAAGCGTCAGGAAACAAAAAATGTGACCTTATCCCGGTTAAGGAACTTTTACCTCTGACTGGCTATATCCGGGGTGGGTGTTCACCCATCGGCATGAAGAAACCTTTCCCTACCTATATCCATGAAACGTGCCTGCGGTTTCCGTATATCTATATCAGTGCCGGACAACGCGGTTTGCAGCTTAAGTTGGATCCGAAGGATTTGGTAAGGGAAGTGCATGCAGAGGTTTGTATTCTTTTTAATGAATAAATCTTCTATTTCTGCCGAGATATTTTAATTTTATAAGGAAATCTTCAATAGAATTTATATATTTGCAGGAATTATTCAAGAAATCAATCCAATTACTAATTCTAAAAACTAATTTTTATGTTCAACAAACACCCTAAAGGTCTGATTGCCGCATCTTTTGCTAATTTGGGCGAGCGTTTCGGCTTTTATACCATGATGGCCATTCTTGTACTTTTTCTGCAAGCCAAGTTCGGACTGGATGGAAAAGAGGCAGGTTTGATCTACTCAACATTTTATTTTTCTATTTACATTCTAGCATTGATAGGTGGTATTATTGCCGACAGAACCCGTAATTACAAAGGTACCATCTTTGCCGGTATTGTTTTGATGGCGGTAGGTTACTTGATGCTGGCCATCCCGTCTCCTACACCGGTTGCCAATAAGACCTTGTTTCTGGTGATTACTTGTGCAGCCTTGTTTGTCATTGCTTTCGGAAATGGTCTTTTCAAGGGAAATCTTCAAGCGCTCGTAGGGCAGATGTACGACAATCCTCAGTACTCCAGCATGCGCGATTCCGGTTTCTCCTTATTCTATATGTTCATCAATGTAGGTGCCATCTTTGCCCCGTTTGCCGCAGTAGGCGTGCGTAACTGGTGGTTGTCCACATTCGGCTACAATTATGATGCCGACCTGCCTGCCCTTTGCCACGGACATCTGGCAGGAACGCTGACTCCCGAGGCTGTGGACACTTATAGCGCATTGGCAGCCAAAGCCACTATTTCCGGAACACCCGTAACGGATATGACGGTATTTGCCAATGAATATCTGAACGTGTTCACCACTGGTTTCCATTATGCATTCGGTGTAGCTATCCTGGCTATGGTTCTCTCTTTGGTAATTTTCGTCATCAACAGAAAGAAATTCCCCGATCCCAGCAAGAAGGTTGCTGCAAAAGCGGGCGATGCCACTGCAGTGGAGATGAATGCACAAGAGGTAAGACAGCGCATGTATGCATTGTTTGCCGTATTCGGTGTGGTAATTTTCTTCTGGTTCTCGTTCCATCAGAATGGATTGACACTGACTTATTTTGCCAAGGAATATACAGATTTGAATTTGTTCGGCATGGCTATTTCAGCTGAGCTGTTCCAGTCTTTGAACCCGATTTTCGTTGTGTCTCTCACTCCGGTCATCATGGCTGTCTTTGCAGCACAGCGTGCCAAGGGTAAAGAGCCTTCCACTCCGCGGAAGATTGCCATCGGTATGGGTATTGCTGCCACTGGCTTCCTTATAATGGCTATCGGTTCTTATGTAAGCAACTTGCCGATGCACAAGGATATTATCGCTTTGGGTACCTCTCCGGTGAAGGTGACTCCGCTGTTGCTGATGGTTACCTATCTGATATTGACTGTTGCCGAGTTGTACATTTCTCCGTTGGGCATTTCATTCGTATCCAAGGTGGCTCCTCCCAAATATCAGGGTATCATGCAGGGCGGTTGGCTCGGTGCTACTGCCATTGGTAATCAGTTGCTCGTTATCGGTGCTATCCTCTACGAAAGTATTCCTATCTGGATGACGTGGACGGTATTTGTAGTAGCGTGCTGCATTTCCATGTTCACCATGCTGTTCATGCTGAAATGGCTTGAAAAGGTGGCGAAGTAATCGGAAACGAAAGATAAAACTAAAGGCTGCGCAATGTTCGTAATGAACTGCGCAGCCTTTAGTTTTTGGAGGGCTTTTAATGCCGGGACTCAGATTTCCAGTCCCATGATGTAGTCATTCATGTAATATCCGTTTCCTATCGGGAAATCCCCTTCACGGAGTTTTCGCATTCCCATATGTTCGTAAAACTGCAGTGCCTTGTTGTTGCGGTTTACATTCAATTCCATCAGACAAGGGCCGGGATGTACTTCCTTGATGTACTTGATGGCTTCTCGAAAGAGGAAACTGCCGCAATGTGCACCCTGGTAATAGGGGAGCACATAAATCTTTTGCAGGTGGAATAAATCTTCTCCTTGCTGCTGTACGGACACATAGCCCGCCGCTTCACATTCTTCGTAGGCCAGGAAGTAGACGTGGCCTTCCTCTTCCATTTGCTTGCGGATATTGTCCAATGAATACATCCATTCCATCATGTAGTCGGTCTGTTCGGGAGTAAGGATATCCTTATACGTGACGGGGAATATTTGCTGCGCAAGTTTCTGAATCAGTGCGCAGTCTGCTGTCGTTGCTTTTCTTATGGTAAACATATCGGTTGTATTTATACTGTTTGGGGTGTAAAGTTAAGCCTTTTTTGTGAAACAATCGTTATCTTTGCAGACCGTTACCGAACTAACTAATTTTGATTTTAAAAATTATGGCATTTACGAGCAACATTATGATTGTCCGCCACAGATTACTGAAGGAACTGGTAAAGCTGTGGAATAACAACGAACTTGTGGATAAAATAGACCGGCTGCCCATCGAGCTGAGTCCGAAGAGGTCCAAGCACGCGGGACGCTGCTGTGTGCACAAAGAGCGCGCGGTGTGGAAGTACAAGTCATTGCCGCTTCTGGGACTCGATATGGAGGACGAGACGGATGAGCTGACCCCCTTGTCGGAGTACGCTGCCCGTGCACTGGACAGAGCGGAAAATGGCAGGCCGAAAGACAACATCATGTGTGTGATTGACGAAGCTTGTTCGGCATGTGTGCAGATTAACTACGAGATTACGAACCTCTGCCGCGGATGTACGGCACGCAGTTGCCAGGTGAATTGTCCCAAGAAGGCAGTGCATGTCAAGGAGAGCGGTCAGGCATGGATTGACCATGATGCATGTATCAGTTGCGGCATCTGCCATAAGAGTTGTCCCTACCATGCCATTGTTTATATTCCCGTACCTTGTGAGGAAGCTTGTCCCGTGAAAGCCATCAGTAAGGATGAGAAGGGGATAGAGCATATTGACGAAAGCAAATGTATCTATTGCGGAAAGTGTCTCAATGCATGTCCATTCGGAGCAATTTTCGAAATATCGCAGGTGTTCGACGTGTTGCACAGAATCCGCAAGGGTGAGCAGGTGGTGGCTATCGTGGCTCCGTCCATCCTGGGGCAGTTCAAGACGACTATTGAACAAGTATATGGCGCATTGAAACAAGTCGGTTTTACGGATGTCATTGAGGTGGCTCAGGGTGCGATGGATACCGTCAGCAACGAGGCGCACGAGCTGATTGAGAAGCTGGAGGAGGGTCAGAAGTTTATGACGACTTCCTGTTGTCCGTCTTATATAGAGTTGGTGAACAAGCATATTCCTGCCATGAAGCCTTACGTGTCGGGCACCGGTTCGCCAATGTATTATGCTGCCCGCATTGCTAAAGAGAAGTATCCGGATGCGAAGGTGGTCTTCATAGGTCCTTGCGTTGCCAAGCGCAAAGAGGCGCAGCGCGACGAGGCGGTGGACTTTATCATGACTTTCGAGGAGGTGGCTTCCGTGCTTGCCGGGCTGGATATTCAGATGGAGCAGGCAAAGCCCTATTCCATGAGTTTCACTTCCGTGCGCGAGGCGCATGGTTTTGCGCAGGCAGGAGGCGTGATGGGTGCCGTGAAAGCCTATCTGAAGGAAGAGGCAGATAAAATCAATGCCGTACAAGTGGCTAATCTGGATAAGAAGGCTATCGGTGCGTTGCGTGCTTACGCCAAGTCGGGCAAGGCTCCGGGGCAATTTATTGAAGTGATGGCTTGCGAGGGCGGTTGTATTACCGGGCCATGTTCGCATAATGAAATAACTGCCGGAAAGCGCCAGCTGACGCAGGAGTTGGCAAAGAGAAAAGAGACGTATTAGCCCTTTGTCCGTTTATATGAAGCATTTGATTGACAAACTGCGGAGCAATCGCAGGCTGGATGCCGAAGAGTATAAAGCCTTGCTTCTTTGTCGGGACACAGCCCTTGCAGCCTACCTGCAAGGGCTTGCCCGGGAAGAAGCGCTTGCTCGCTTTGGCAATAAAATCTTCATTCGCGGACTGATTGAGATAACCAACCGTTGCCGCAATAACTGCTACTATTGCGGCATACGGAAGGAGAACCGGAACATAGTCCGTTATGAGCTGACGCAGGAGGAGATTCTTTCGTGTTGCCATGAAGGCTATCGGTTGGGCTTCCGTACCTTTGTGCTGCAAGGGGGCGAAGCGCCGGCGGTGAAGGATGAGGGGATGGTGGAGACAGTTGCCGCCATCCGGCAATCCTTCCCGGATTGTGCCATTACCTTATCCTTGGGCGAGAAATCGCGGGAAGCCTACGAACGTTTCTTCCTGGCAGGTGCCAACCGCTATCTGTTGCGGCACGAAACCTGCAACGAAGGGCATTATCACCGGCTTCATCCTGCGGAGATGTCTCTTTCCCATCGGTTGCAATGCTTGGACTGGCTGAAAGAGATAGGCTATCAAGTGGGAACCGGAATCATGGTGGGCAGTCCTTATCAGACGGTGGACCATTTGGTAGAAGACATTCTCTTCATCGAACGGTTTCAGCCGGAGATGATAGGAATGGGACCTTTTCTTCCGCATCACGATACTCCGTTTGCCTCTTTTCCGCCGGGAGATATGGAGTTGACGTTGAAGTTGCTTTCTATCTTCCGGTTGATGCATCCCGCGGCACTGATACCTGCTACCACTGCCCTGGCCACACTTGCTCCGGACGGACGGGAACGGGGAATATTGGCTGGCGCCAATGTCGTGATGCCTAATCTTTCGCCTTCTCATCAGCGGGCGAAGTACTCCCTCTATGATAACAAAGCTTCTGCGGGTGCCGAAGCGGCAGAAGGTTTGCTAAAATTGGAGGAACAACTGAAAGGGATAGGCTACGAGGTATCAAGAGAGAGAGGAGATTATGAGAATGGAGAATTGACCGTTGATAATTGATAATTTTCAAATCTTCATTCTTTATTTTAATTACCAATTATCAATTTACGAAGTGTATAACATAAAGTCAAGACAAGCAGAAGAATTCATCAATCACCAGGAGATATTGGATACATTGGAGTATGCGCAGGCAAACCGCAACAACCGTCCGCTCATCGAAAGTTTGATTGACAAGGCTGCTTTGTGCCAGGGGCTTTCCCATCGGGAGGCGGCCCTGCTGCTGGAATGTGACGAGCCGGAACTGGTGGAGCGCATCTTCCATCTGGCACGCGAAATCAAACAAAAATTCTATGGCAACCGTATCGTGATGTTTGCCCCGCTTTACCTTTCCAACTATTGCGTGAACGGCTGCGTCTATTGCCCGTATCATGCCAAGAACCGTACCATCTCCCGCAAGAAACTCTCGCAAGAGGAGATACGCCGCGAGGTTATCGCCTTGCAGGACATGGGACATAAACGCCTGGCGCTGGAAGCCGGAGAAGACCCTCGAAACAACCCTATCGACTATATTTTAGAGTCCATCCGCACCATCTACAGCATTCATCACAAGAATGGGGCCATCCGCCGGGTGAATGTCAACATAGCCGCCACTACAGTGGAGAACTACCGGCTGCTGAAGGAGGCTGGCATCGGTACCTATATACTTTTTCAGGAGACTTACAGCAAAGAGCATTACGAAGCCTTGCATCCCACGGGACCGAAAAGTAATTATGCCTACCACACCGAAGCGATGGACCGCGCTATGGAGGGTGGCATCGACGATGTAGGTATCGGTGTATTGTTCGGTCTGAATACCTATCGTTACGACTTCGTAGGATTGCTGATGCATGCCGAACATCTGGAAGCTACCTTTGGCGTGGGTCCGCATACCATCAGCGTGCCGCGTATCTGTCCGGCAGATGATATTTCGACCGAGGATTTTCCTGATGCCATCTCGGATGAGATGTTCTGCCGTATTGTGGCGGTTACCCGCATTGCGGTGCCTTATACGGGAATGATTATTTCCACCCGTGAGTCGGAAGCCGTACGCCGTCGGGTACTCGAACTGGGTGTTTCGCAGATAAGCGGCGGTTCACGCACCAGCGTAGGAGGTTATGCCGTGCCGGAAGCCAAAGAGGAAGATTCCTCCCAATTCGATGTGAGCGACCGGCGCACGCTGGATGAAGTGGTGAGCTGGCTGCTCGACCTGGGGCATATCCCCAGCTTCTGCACCGCCTGCTACCGCGAGGGACGTACCGGAGACCGCTTCATGTCGCTCGTCAAGCGCGGACAGATAGCAAACTGCTGCCAGCCCAATGCACTGATGACATTAAAAGAATATCTGGAGGACTATGCCTCCTCCGAAACCAAGGAGAAGGGCATGCGGCTGATTCGTGAGGAGATGGAGCATATCCCGAACCCCAAGATACGGGCGATAGCCGAACGTAATCTTCAGGAGATAGGGGAGGGGAAAAGAGACTTTAGATTTTAGATTTCGGATTTATGAATAATACACCTCTTTCCAACCGCCTGCACATTGCCGTCTTTGGACGACGGAACAGCGGAAAGTCCAGCCTTGTCAATGCCTTGACCGGGCAAGACACGGCATTGGTATCCGCAACGCCCGGCACTACTACCGACCCCGTGACCAAAGCCATGGAAGTATATCCTTTGGGCCCGTGCCTCTTTATCGATACCCCCGGTTTTGATGACGACGAAGGCGAACTGGGCGGTATGCGCGTGGAGCGTACCTTAAAGACGGTGGAGAAAGCGGACATCGCCCTCTTGCTTTATGAAGCTGACGGAACGCTGGAACAGCAATGGCTAAAGCTGCTGGCAGCGCGCGAAATCCCCGTGATACTGATACTGAATAAAGCCGATTCCCGTCAAGACACCGCTTCCGTGGTGCTTCGGATTGAAAAGGAGTGCGGGCAGGCTCCCGTTGTGGTCAGTGCCAAAGAGGGTACCGGCATTCAAGGTATCTTCGATGCTATCCTCGAAAAGCTTCCCGAGAATTTTGGTGAGCAGACTATCACGGGCGATTTGGTGCGTGAAGGAGATGTCGTCCTGCTGGTGATGCCCCAGGATATACAAGCCCCCAAAGGTCGTCTCATTCTTCCGCAAGTGCAGACCATCCGCGAACTGTTGGATAAAAAGTGCTTAGTGATGAGCTGCACCACCGACAAGCTGCAAGCCTCCCTGCAAGCCCTTGTCCGTCCGCCTAAGCTGATAATCACAGACTCTCAGGTGTTCCCCATCGTCTATCAACAAAAGCCTGCCGAGAGTAGTCTTACTTCCTTCTCGGTTCTTTTTGCCGGTTACAAAGGAGACATCAATGCCTTTGTAGAGGGAGCTGCCGCTATTCATAGCCTGACACCCCAATCGCGTGTACTGATAGCCGAAGCCTGCACCCACGCCCCGCTGACCGAGGACATCGGCACCGTCAAAATTCCCCGCCTGTTACGAAAGCGCATCGGCGAGGAATTGCAGATAGACTTTGTATCTGGAAATGACTTTCCCAAAGACTTGTCCCGATATGATTTAATTATCCATTGCGGCGCTTGCATGTTCAACCGGAAGTACGTTCTCAATCGTATAGCCCATGCCCGCGCACAGCACATCCCCATAACCAACTACGGAGTAGCAATTGCGAGTCTGACCGGTATATTGGATAAAATTGTTATCCATCGGTAAATATACCTCTTCCTCTCTGTTCACGTTACTGATGTTATAGAGTAGCGTGAACTACTTTTCTTGTTAATAATATTTAATATAAGGTACTTTGTAATGCAAGGTACTGATATAATACATATATTTGTGCCATACAAGGAACAACAATAGAATGAATGAGGACACTCATTACTCTATTGCGCAGCCAAATAGTAAATCGTAAATTGTCAAATAGTAAATACCATTATGGATGTAAACAATGTAAAGTCGCAAATGCGCAAGGGCATGCTTGAATATTGCATCATGCTGCTGCTTCACAAGGAGCCGGCTTACGCTTCGGATATCATTCAGAAGTTGAAAGAAGCCAGACTGATTGTAGTGGAAGGTACACTTTATCCGTTGCTCACCCGTCTGAAGAACGACGACTTGCTGGGTTATGAATGGATTGAGTCTACGCAAGGTCCTCCACGTAAGTATTACCGGTTGACGGAAAAAGGAGAAGTCTTTCTCGGTGAACTGGAAATGTCCTGGAAAGAGTTGAACGAGACGGTGAATCACATCAGCAATTCTTGAAATGACCACAGAGAATATGCTGCATTCGCCGAATGGTAAATAGTAAATCGTAAATAGTCAAATTGTAAATAAATAATGTGTTATGAAAAAGACATTAACTGTAAATTTAGGTGGAACCGTTTTCAATATTGATGATGACGCATACCGTCTTTTGGATAATTATCTGAGTAATCTCAAGATGCACTTCCGCAAGGAGGCCGGTGCCGACGAGATTGTAGATGATATTGAACGCCGTATTTCCGAACTCTTTGCCGAGAAATTGTCGGCCGGTTCACAAGTAATCACGATAGCCGATGTGGAAGAGGTGATTGCCCGCATGGGAAAGCCGGAAGATATGGAGGCGGAAGGAGAGAGTGCTAGTGCCGATTCCGGCAGCACGAGTGCCGGGGGCGGCTATGGTGCCGGTGCTTGGAACAGCAATACCGCTTATGGCACTACACGCCGTCGTCTATACCGCAATCCGGATGACAAAATGCTGGGTGGTGTCATCAGTGGAATGGCTGCCTACCTGGGATGGGATGTAACTTTACTTCGACTGTTACTGCTTGTCATCTTGATTTGTGGGGTAGGGACATTGATACCGGTCTATATCGTGTGTTGGCTGGTTATACCGGAAGCCCGCACAGCAGCCGAGAAGTTGAGTATGCGTGGCGAGGCCGTTACGGTAGAGAATATCGGAAAGACGGTGACGGACGGTTTTGAGAAGGTTGCCAATGGGGTGAATGATTATATGAGGTCGGACAAACCCCGTACTTTCTTGCAGAAGTTGGGAGATGCATTGGTGATGATTGTCGGCTGGTTCTTGAAAATCTGTCTGGTGATATTTGCCATTATCTGCAGTCCGGTACTGTTTGTATTTGGAGTGGTATTTGTGGCGTTGTTGTTTGCTGCGATAGCGGTGGCTGTTGGTGGTGGTGCAGCTCTCATTTCCCTTTTCCCGATGGCTGATGTGGTACTGCCTACTTCTCCGCTGTCTGCCATTGTGATGTACATTGCAGGTATCTTGTTGGTAGGAATTCCTTTGGTCAGCCTTGTGTGGGCCATCTTTAGCCAGATATTCAAGTGGCAGCCGATGAACTCCGGTTTGAAGTGGACGCTGGTTATCCTTTGGATTGTAAGTGCGGCTTGCTTCGGAATCTGTTTTGCAGTGCAAGGGGCTACTTTCCCGGAATTGGGTATATTTAACTTCTGAGAATAGTAATTTCTTTTTTAATTGATATCGTGTTTGTGGAAATCTGATTTCTATAAACACGATATTTTTTATTTGGTTGTAATTGGTTGTTATACAGTGAAATATTGCGTTTGGAAAAGGCGTTTTTTAAACGTTCGTTTTTTGAACGTCAATATTTAAGAAAATTAAAGAGGGAAGATTACTTAAAAATTAGTAAAAGGAAGAAGTTAGAGAAATACAATGCAACAGGCTTACTGACAAAGTATTATACTCACTAAAAAGAAATTTATAGAATATTTTTATTAAACATTTTGCGAGATTCAAAAATACACGTTATCTTTGCGTTCATTAAACGAACGTCTATTGAACGCTTTTTGCTTGCAATAGATTCGTTTACAGCATTTTACCTGTTAGGTAATGAATGACTGCAAAAAATCTGTTGACAAGAAGGGCATAAAGCTTGTCGTATTCTACATAAAGTGTCCGCAAGTGATTGAATTCCAAGTGTATGCAAGGAATTTAAAGCCCCAGGAGAACACCCTTGTCTGAACAAAAGCATAAAAATGGGAATAGAGAAAGAGGTCGAAATCTGGTATGCTATGCGTGCCACCTACCGCAGAGAACCGGATGCCATGCATCTGCTCAAGAAAGAAAATTTGGGCTGTTTCATTCCTATGCAATACAAGATATGTATAAAAAAAGGGAAAAAAGTCCGTGCTCTGGTTCCGGTCGTTCATAATCTGCTTTTTGTCCATGCCCGTCCTTCCGATGTGCAGCGCGTAAAATCTCAAGTCACTTATCTGCAATATATTACCGATACCCGCAGTGGGCAGAAGATTATTGTCCCCGACAGTCAGATGCAGCGTTTCATTGCCGTATCCGGCACTTACGATGACCATCTTCTTTATTTTCAACCGGATGAATTGAACTTGTCCAAAGGTACCAAAGTCCGGATTACCGGCGGTGAATTTGAGGGGCAAGAGGGTATATTTCTGAAGGTGAAAGGCGCACGTGACCGTCGCGTGGTTATCGAAATACAAGGTGTCATAGCTGTTGCCATGGCCACTATCCATCCCGATCTTATAGAAGTAATCGGCTGAACTTTAATTTTTAATTTTTAATTCTATAATTGCTTATGTCTCTTTCCGAAGAAGCAATCACTCTTCAGCGTGCTGCGCACGAACTGATGTATTTGGGTATGGACGGTAGTCCCGTCTATAGCGATGACTTGTCACGGCGGAACGGTGAGGTCTACCGTCTTACCATGGCTTTGTACCGGTCGGGTGTAAAAGGCACTACCATCGACGAGCAGGCAAATGTCTGTCTTGCCCTTCTTATGGGTTACAGCGCCTCTTTTGTCGACCATGGCGAAAAGCAGCGGCATGTCCAGAAAGTGCTGGACTGTTGTTGGGATGTGCTCGATGCCCTTCCCGCTTCCTTACTGAAGCTCCGTCTGCTTACCGCCTGCTACGGTGAAGTGTTCGACGAGTCTTTGGCCGACGAGGGCCGTTCCATCATCGCCTCCTGGGATTCCTTATCACTTACTCCCGAACAGCAGGAAGCGGTTGATGAGTTTCAGAATGTGACAGACAATCCCTATCCGTGGGAATATATCGATGAATAAAACTTTTCATTATAATGCTTAACAATAAATCCGTATTGATTACCGGAGGAACGGGTTCCTTCGGAAAGAAGTTTGTGGAAACCATCCTCCGTGATTATCCGCAAGTAAAGAAAATCATTATTTACTCCCGCGATGAGCTGAAGCAATTTGAGCTGAAACAGAAATATCCCGGTCATAAGTATCCGCAACTGCGTTTCTTTATCGGTGATGTCCGTGACCTCGAACGTCTGACGCGGGCTTGCGAAGGAGTGGACGTGATTATCCATGCAGCCGCCATCAAGCAGGTGGATACCGCTGAATACAATCCCGAAGAGTGCATCAAAACCAATGTACACGGTGCGCAGAATGTGATAAAGGCTGCTCTTGCCACCGGTGTACAGCATGTGGTGGCCCTTTCTACCGACAAGGCTTGTGCCCCCATCAATCTTTATGGCGCCACCAAGCTCACTTCCGACAAGCTGTTTACTGCAGCCAACAATATCAGCGGTTCCAAGAACATCAGGTTCTCCGTAGTCCGTTATGGCAATGTGATGGGTTCCCGCGGTTCCGTAATCCCTTTCTTTATCAACAAGCGTGACAACGGGGCGAAGGAACTTCCCATAACCGATTTGCGCATGACCCGTTTCAACATTTCACTGGAAGCCGGTGTCGCTTTGGTCATGTATGCCATCGGACATCACCTGGGTGGTGAAATCTTTATTCCTAAGATTCCTTCCTATCATATCCAGGACGTGGCTACCGCCATTGCACCCAATCTGCCGCAGGTGGAAGTGGGCATCCGTCCGGGAGAGAAGCTGCACGAGGAGATGATTACTGTAACCGATGCTCTTGATACAATCGATTTGGGCAGATATTATGTCATTCTTCCTTCCGTATCTTTCAAGCACAGTCGCGAAGAGTTCATCAGACATCACAATGCAGTACCCGTTCCCGACGGTTTCCACTACAGCAGTGACAACAATACGGAGTGGGAGACAGTAGAGACTATGCGCGAGAATATAAAGAAATACGTTGACCCTAATTTCGAGGTGAAATGATAAGCAAGCCTATTCCATACGGTCGTCAGCATATCACAGATGAGGATATCCGGGCAGTCATCGATACCCTGAAAAGCGATTACCTGACACAAGGTCCCAAAATCAGGGAATTTGAAACGAAATTTGCCGAATATGTAGGTGCACAATATGCCGTAGCGGTGAACAATGCCACTTCGGGGCTTCATCTTGCAGCTACCGCACTGAATGTAAAGCCGGGCGACAAGGTGATTGTCACTCCCATGACCTTTGCTGCCAGTGCCAACTGCATCCGCTATTGTGGCGGCGAGGTGGTATTCTGTGATATTGACAAGGATACTTACCTCATGGATATCCGTAAACTCGAAGCCATGCTTAAGGCTGCTCCCCGCGGTACTTACAAAGGTATTGTTCCGGTTGATTTTGCAGGCTATCCTTTGGATCTGGAAGAGTTCAGAAAGCTTGCCGACGAGTACGGCTTGTGGATTATAGAGGATGCCTGCCATGCTCCCGGCGGCTATTTCATGGACAGTAAAGGCAAGAAACAACATTGTGGTAACGGTTGTTTTGCCGACTGTGCCGTATTCTCTTTCCATCCCGTGAAACATATCGCTACGGGTGAGGGAGGCATGGTGACCACCAACAGCAAGGAGCTCTATGACAAGCTTTGTCTTTACCGTACGCATGGCATTACGAAAGACCCTGCCTTATTGCACGAGCATCATGGTGGCTGGTATTACGAGATGCAGGAGTTAGGGTATAATTACCGTCTGACTGATTTTCAGGCTGCCTTGGGTATTTCTCAGCTGGAGCGTGCGAAAGCAGGTCTTGAACGTCGTCATGAAATCGTAAGACGCTATAATGAAGCGTTTTCCGGAATAGATGGTATCAAGACTCCGTTCAATACTGCCGATGTCTATCATGCTTATCACCTTTATATCATTCAAGTAGCTGACCGCTTGGGTCTTTATAATTATCTGCACGAGAACAATGTCTATGCGCAGGTTCATTATGCTCCGCTTCATCTGATGCCTTACTATCAGCAGTGGGGCAATAGGAAAGGCGATTTACCTATAGTAGAAGAGTATTACGAACATTGTCTGAGTCTTCCGATGTATCCCACGCTGACGGACGAGGAACAGGAGTATGTGATTGAAAAGGTTATAGAATTTGTAGCGAAATGAAAAATATAGCAATCATTCCTGCACGTGGCGGCAGTAAACGTATTCCGCGTAAGAATATCAAGCCCTTTATGGGTAAACCTATTATTGCATATTCCATAGAGGCAGCTTTACAAAGCGGTCTTTTTGATGAGGTGATGGTTTCTACCGATGATGAAGAGATTGCTGAGATAGCTTGTAAATATGGTGCTCAAGTTCCTTTTATGCGGAGTGCCGAGATGTCAAATGACTATGCCGGTACTGATGATGTAATTCTTGAAGTACTGAGGAAGTATAAAGAGCAAGGCAGGAAGTTTGAAACGGTTTGTTGCATTTATTCAACGGCTCCTTTCGTCACTCCCGAAAGACTCCGGGAAGCATACGGAAAAATGAATTCGGAGATAGATTCCGTCTTCACTTGTGTGGCTTATTCCTATCCCATACAGCGCAGCCTTCACATCGTGGATGGAAAAATTAGTATGGTTTATCCCGAATACAAAAATACACGTTCCCAAGATTTAGAACCGATTTATCACGATGCCGGTCAGTTCTATTTCTCTCGCACTGCTCCCTTTGTGGAGAGCCGGACTTTTTGGGGTGAGAATACAGCCGGGTTGGTACTTTCCGAACTTGAAGTGCAGGACCTTGATACACTGACTGACTGGGCATTGGCAGAGATGAAGTATGAGTTGCTTCATAAATAACTTTCGTGTATGGTTTTAAAGGGAGTGTAGGTAGAAAAAGATTCTGAATGTTTTTAGTTTTGATATTTATCCCTATCTTTGTATGTAGTAAAAACAAAGAAATATGAAGACAACGTCTGAATACATTACTCTTTTGCGTAAATATATGGCTGAAAATGCTTCTAAATACGGCATTATGCGTATGGGAATATTCGGCTCTGTAGCGCGTGGTGAACAAACGGTTGAGAGTGATGTGGATGTTTGTGTAGAATTGCAGACACCCAATATGTTCAGTTTGGTTCACATTAAAGAAGAGCTTCAACACCTGTTTGGCTGTGCAGTGGATATTGTGAGGCTACGTGAAGATATGGATGGAATATTGAAACAGAACATAATAGAGGAAGGCGTTTATGCATAAAAGGGAAATGGTTGAAGCCATGTTGGGTAAGATAGAGCAAGCGATTGAGCGAATCTTGGATAATTCTCGTCCTATAGATTCTTATCATTACTACCTTGTATCTCCCGGAGGGATGGAACGCCTTGAAAGTACCTGCATGCTTCTGATGGCTATAGGTGAAGGACTTAAAGGTATTGATAAACTTACAGAAAAACTGCTATTTGCTAAATATCCGGAAGTTGATTGGAAAGGTGCAATGGGAATGAGAGATATCATAGCACATCATTACTTTGACCTTGATGCAGCAGTTGTTTATGATGTGGTGAAGAATTATCTTCCTTTCATGCTGGCAACTATAAAGAAGATTAGAAAAGAATTGTAATTCTTTAATTCATTTCATTTCTTGAAAAAAATCTATTTCCGTGCCGACGCAAGCGCTACCATCGGCTACGGCCACTTTATCCGTACTCTGGCTTTGGCCGATATGCTGAAGGACGATTTTGATTGTACCTTCTTTACTTGCCATCCCACCTCATATCAGGTAAGTGAGATGGAGAAAGTGTGTCCTTTTGTCACCTTGCAAGAGGAAGCGCATTATGATGAGTTCCTTTCTAGTCTTCAAGGTGATGAAATTGTGGTGCTCGACAATTATTTCTTCACTACCGATTACCAGCGTGCCATCAAGCAAAAAGGGTGCCGCCTGGTGTGTGTGGATGATATGCACGACAAGCACTATGTGGCTGATGTTGTGATTAACCATGGTCAGACCAATCCTGCACTTTTCGACGTGGAATTTTACACCAGGCTCTGTTTGGGATTTGATTGGGCACTGTTGCGCAAGCCGTTCTTAGAGGCGGCAAAAAGGAAAAGTATTTCTTCAGATAGAATAGAGAAAGTGGCTGTATGTTTCGGAGGAAGTGACATTCATGATATAACTGGTTATTTTGTGAATCAGGTACTTCGACTCTGTACTGTGAACAGTATTACGGCAGTAGTAGGAGATGCTTACACTCCTCATTCATCGTGTGTGCAGGACAGTCGCCTTGTTTATCGTTCGCGCCTTACGGCACAAGAAATGGCAGACCTTTTCTGCGACTCCGATTTAGTGATTTGTTCTGCCAGTTCGGTTTGTATAGAAGCATTGGCATGTGGTGCTAAAGTTGCGGCGGGATGGTATGTAGACAATCAAAAGGAGTTTTATGATTTGCTCATTTCAAATGGTTGGATCATAGGGTTAGGGAATGTAAGGCAACCGTCTGTTGATTTGTGTAATGTGAGCTTTTTGCGATTAAGCAATACCAGTGTGAATAATTGTGTTCAGAGGCGTTATATTTCATTTTTCCGAAACTTAGCGGATAACTGCTATTTACGTGAAGTTCGTTCTATGGATAGGGATTTGCTTTATAAGTGGGTAAATGACCCCATAGTCAGGCAGAGCGCATTTAATACAGATGAGATTAATTATGAGGAGCATTGTAATTGGTTTACCAGATGTTTGCAAAAGGAAGATGTGAAGATTTATATTTTAATAGAGAACGGTATGCCAGTGGGACAAGTGAGGCTGAATATTGAAAAGGGTGAAGCTCTGATTGATTATTCCATTGCATCGGAATATCGGGGTAGAGGTTTAGGCTATGTCATTATAGAATTAATAAGTGAGAAAGTTAAATGCATGAAGAATGTTAATTCTTTGGTTGCTCATGTAAAGGCGGCAAATGTATCCTCCCAAAAGGTTTTTCTCAAAAACGGTTTTCTTGAGTGTAGAGACAGTTTGATTTCTGACGATATTTTGATATATAAGTTATTGATTAATGAGGATATTAATAACTAAACATTATTTTAGAGAGTAGAACTAGATGGAAAATATTTTAATCGTTTCTGAAAAGAGTTGGAATAAAGAGTTGGTTAGTTATCTCCAGTCAACAATGCCTCAATATGCTTTTTACTTAATATCTCAAAAAGAGGATTTCACAGTTGAACGGATTGGTTCAATATCACCGGTTAAAATATTTATTCCGCATTGGTCTTATATAATTCCTTCTGCTATTTTTGAACGATATGAATGTATCGTATTCCACATGACTGATTTACCCTATGGACGTGGGGGAAGCCCATTGCAAAATCTTATTGTTCGGGGACTGACGGCGACAAAACTTTCAGCTCTCCGTGTAGAAGTGGGATTAGATACCGGACCGGTCTATTTAAAAATGGATTTGTCTTTATCGGGAACTGCCGAAGAAATTTTTGTCAGGGTCAATAAGCTTGTTGGAAAGATGATAGTTGAAATTATTCAAAATAATCTGCAGCCGGTGCCACAAGAGGGAGACCCCGTTGTCTTTAAAAGACGAAAGCCTGAACAGAGCGATATGAGTGGACTGGAAAAATTGGAGGAGATTTTCGATTATATTCGTATGCTGGATGCTGATGGCTATCCTCATGCCTATATTGAAAAAGGAGAGTTCAGATATGAGTTTACACGTGCGTCCATCAAAGCGGATGGTAGTATTGTGGCTGACGTAAAAATAACAAAGAAGTAATCATGAATAAGACATTTATTATAGCCGAACTATCGGCAAATCATAATCATGATAAGCAGGTGGCTCTTGACACTATTCGTGCGGCAAAGCGGTGCGGTGCGGATGCCGTGAAGATACAGACCTATACGGCAGATACCATGACTATTGACAGTAACCAAGAATGGTTCAAAATTCATGGTACTATTTGGAATGGAGAAAATTTGTATCATTTGTATCAAAAGGCATATACTCCATGGGAATGGCATGAAGAAATTTTTCATGTGGCAAAAGAAGAGGGGTTAGTTTGTTTTTCTACCCCTTTTGACAAAAGTGCTGTTGACTTTCTGGAAACCTTGGATAATCCGATATATAAAATTGCCTCTTTCGAGATTACCGATATAGAATTGATAAAATATGCTGCATCTAAAGGTAAGCCTATGATTATTTCTACCGGTATTGCTACGGTGAATGATGTAGAGCTTGCCTTGCAGACATGTAGAAGTGTAGGAAATGAGCAGGTGACTTTATTGAAATGTACGTCTGCTTATCCGGCCCAGATTTCAGATGCCAATCTGTCTGTAATTGCAGATATGAGGAAACGTTTCCAAGTTCCGGTGGGATTATCTGACCATACGATGGGAACAACCGTTTCTGTGGCTTCCGTTGCTGTGGGGGCCACCGTGATAGAAAAGCATTTTATCATGGATCGTAAAATTGGAGGACCTGATGCCTCATTTTCGATGGAACCCGATGAGTTTGCTTTAATGGTGAAGCAGGTCAGGGAGGTTGAAGATGCTATAGGGCATGTGATTTATCCTACAGATACAACAATGATAAAAGGACGTGAGTTTTGTCGTTCTTTATTTGTTGTGAACAGTATGAAAGCCGGTGATGTTTTCACGGAAAATAATGTTCGTTCGATACGTCCGGGGAATGGGCTGGAGCCTAAATATTTAGACGAAGTATTAGGTAAAAAGGCTGCTCATGACATTGAAAGAGGTACTCCCTTGAGCTTTAATGATATATTAGAATAATTTTTTATGGCTATGTTTACCAATAAACGTATCATGGTTGTTGCCGCCCATCCCGATGATGAACTGCTGGGCCTAGGCGCTACCATGCACAAACTAGTCAAGACACAAGGAGTACAGACCCGGGTCATCATTATGGGAGAGGGGATTACTTCACGCTCAGATACCCGTGACACGGAACAGTGGAAGGAAGTCCTGGAAAGGCATCATCAGAATGTGGAGACGGCGCGGCAGTTGATAGGCTATCACAGCGTGCAGGCATATAATTTTTCCGACAACCGTTTTGACAGCCATGCACTGCTTGATATCGTAAAGGTAGTGGAGCATGAGAAGGAACAGTTTCGTCCGGACTTTATCTTTACTCACCATGGTGGCGACCTTAATATTGACCATCAGATGACTTTTCAAGCAGTGATGACTGCCACACGCCCTATGGAGGACGAACCGGTGAAGGCTATTTTTACATTCGAGACCCCATCAGCCAGTGAGTGGCAGGCTACTTGCGACCCACGCCATTTCACGGCCAATTTCTATATGGAGATTTCGGAGGATGATTTGAAAGCAAAATGTGCTGCGATGGCAGCCTATGAGTTTGAGAGCCGTGCTTTTCCGCATCCGCGCTCTTCGGAGGCATTGAAAGCCCTTGCCCGGTTTCGCGGCTATACCGTAGGCAAACACTTGGCCGAAGCATTTCAGATAGTGCGGATGATAGAATGAAGAAGGGAGCCTTTTACAGCCCCCTATACTCCCTTTCCGCATCGAAACACGGACAAGCTTTCGCTGGATTCAAATCATGGTGCCCCACAATCAGCGCCCATGGAAAGATACGCTTCAACTCACGTAGCAGTGCCAGTAACGAAGCCTTCTGTTCCAGTGTGCGGGTATCGGAAGGACAACTTGCGGCGTCCAATCCTCCTTCATAACAGATGCCGATAGAATGACGGTTGTGATTGAGGCAATGCGCACCTGTTTTTTCCAACGGGCGGCCGCGGTGTATTTCGCCGTCGCGGGTCAGATAGAAATGATAGCCGATGTCGCGGAAGCCACGGTGACGGATGTGGTCGCGGCGGCAATCCTCAAAGCTCAGGGCCACGCCCTGAGGCGTGGCTGAGCAATGAACAATGAGCAGGGTAATCGTGCGCATGGCTATTTGCAAGCGCCCAGACCTAAAGCGCCCGCTATGGCGGTAGCTACGGTGATGATTACTTTGAGGACAATGCCCCACACGGATTTTGACTTTTTGTCTTCACTCATGATGATTGGTAATTGATAATTAGTAATTTGTAATTATTCTCATCCTAACGGATTCTCGCCTTGATTGCCGTCACTTCCTCCGGAACCGCCGTCGGAACCACTGCCATCGGGAGCTTTTCCGCCTACGGTGTACAGGGAAGATTCCTTCAGCTGTCCATCCAGGTTGATTTGGGCATTACTCAGTTCGCCGGTGGCACGGGCGCGGAGCTTCAGCCCCTTCACGTTGTTGGCCAGCGAGAAGTCGGCAGCGGATTGCGCCCCTTTCTTGCTGACGATTCCTACGGAGAAGATGGCAAGGTCATCCAGTTTCACGTTCTTGCCGTCCAGAATCAATTCTTTGGTGCAGGAAACCATGTCTGCCAGTACCCCCTTGATGACACCACTCGAATAGGGGGTGTTGTGATTGGACATGTGCTTGGCCAATTTTTCGATGTCGAAGGTTTCTTCGATTACGGGGCGTGCATACCAGAGGCCTTTCAGTGGGCTGTCTTCGCCCGTCACTTGATACTTTTTGTAACGAATCATACAATTAAAATTTAGAAGTTAAAGGATAAAAACATTTGCTGTGTTGAACTCAACGATGCAAAGATAAGGCTGTGGATATGGGCGTTTGCCGGTTTTTGCAGGTTCTCGTCTGTTTGGGTCTGTTTTAGTCGGTTATTTACGCTTGTAAGTTTGATAATGTCATGATTTATAGTTACTTTTGATGAAATATAAATCGTAACTGTCAACTATGGATTCTTTTGTCATACGTACATACGGGCGTACTGAATTGGCCCAAATCTATTGTCCCAATCTTTGTCCGGAGGCTGCCTTCCGCAAACTGAAACACTGGATAGACCTTTGTCCCGATTTGCGTGACGGACTTTCCGCCTTGGGTGGTTCTTCCCGTTCCCGCTCTTATACGCCTGCCCAGGTGCGGCTGATAGTGGCTGCACTGGGAGAGCCTTAAACCTGAGGTTGGATGGCGTAAAGGTCAGGCCGGGAATCGTAAAGGTGAGGTTGGTACACTTGGTACAGAGGTTCATCCATCCTTTCGCCTCACACACATACGCGTGCGTGAAGCGAAGTGAATGTCAGACTTTTGGTTTCCGGTAGTTTCCCTTGCCATCTACATTTTCCACCAGCCCGTGTTTCTGCATACGTTTGAGCCAGGTGGAGGCGGTTTCCGATTTGATGCCCATCTCTCTGGCTTTCTGCAGGAAAGAGGCTCGTGTGAATTCTTCTTCCATGCTGTCTACCAGCGCATCCCGGTCGGCATTGCCGCGGCTTGTCACTTCGGTGTTGGGCAGGAAGGAGAGGATATGGGTGGTATGCCGGTAAAGGCTTTCGGCCAGTGAGAGTACGGCATGAAAGTCATCGGAAGCAATGAGGAGATCCCATCGGCTGACAATGTGGTCTTTCAGATTGTCTGTGGCTGTGTGAGGGTCGGGTGACACGTAAGGCGAGGCGGTGATTTCCCCTTGTTCCATTGCGCGGAGCATGGCCACCACTTCCATGATGCGGCAGATGTTGATGGCCAGACGTGCCACGCTGCTTGACATCTCGTTTCCGTTGGCCAGTCCGGAGCGTACGAAAAGCCGGGAGAAGAGCCGGTTGAATTCATCTTTCTGTCCGTCCGTAAGGTGAAGGGTGAATATTCCGTTCATGACAATGGTTTTCAGTTTGTCCTTCCATTCCATGCCCAGAGCCTTGAAGGTATCTTCAAGATCGCTGTCATTGCGGTCGAACTGGTTTTGCCAATGATGTATGGTAGGCATGTAGTAGAATACTTGGCGGGAAAAGAGCCCGTTCTCGGCAGTGGGAATCAGTGGTTTCACTTGTGAGGGGGTGCCTGACAGAAGTACGGAAAGATAAGTTTTCTTTACCTCTCGGTATTCGTGGTCGGTGCGGCGGTTGTAGGACAGTCGGTCGTGGTCGAAGGCTTTGCGCATGGTGTCGCTCCAGTGTCCGTATTCCGAACCGATGGCGGTGGAGATGGTGTCAGCTTCGCTTTCGCATATCAGTCCGGTGCCGTCGGAGTCCATCAGGTTTTGCAGGATGCCGGTTCCGGTGTTGTTGCCCGAGATGAGGAACATCTTGTTGAGAGGCATTACGGGAGTCTCCGTTTTTCCACGTTCCTTGCCCAGTGTGTCGTATTTTGCTTTTTCGCGGCGGTAACATGCCATGCTTTCGTCTACCTGCCCACGTATTTCATCGTGAATGGGCTCGGCAAGCAGGCGTACCAAGGAGAGCACTCCTTTGCCGGATGCAGGTAGGGCTACTACAAAGGTTTGCAGGCAGGGGGACATCATTTTTCCTCCGTAGGAACATCGGACGTGTTTTCCCATACTGGCACCCAATACGGTGATGGCACCCAGTAGCAGTACATCGTATTGGGCGAGGGAGGTTCCGCAGCTCATGATGCGATTCAGGGGATAAGGCCAGTGGAGGTGTTCGTCGAAAGTGGGTAATGGAGACAGTGGTTCAATGCCCGATGCGGACTCTTCCTCGCGTGCGCGTGTGTGTGAGGTAGAAGAGAGGGGTGAACTTTGTGTACCAAGTGTACCAATGGCGGGTGCGGCTTCATGCTGAATCTTCACGCCGCAAAGCTCGGCCAGATGAAAGGCGGTTCCCAGATGCACGTCCTTACGGCCGGTCTTCAAGGCATTGCTGAAGAGCTTGTCGGCTGCCCGTCGGTCGTACTTGGACGACAGGCTGCACAGACTTAAAAAATCATGCCGTCCTGCTTCTCCGCAGTCGGTGGCAATGGCAAATGCCAGTTGTATATATTCTTGATAGGTTGGAGCAATGTCTGCTCCTGCATTTCTGACTGCTTCGGCCAGAAGGTGCAATGAAGATAGTGGTTCCATCGGATTTGGTAATTTATAATTAGTAATTTGTAGTCGGTGATTTGCAATGACTCATCATTCGAAGTTCACAA
This sequence comes from Bacteroides sp. 4_1_36, assembly GCF_003466325.1. Taxonomy (NCBI): domain Bacteria; kingdom Pseudomonadati; phylum Bacteroidota; class Bacteroidia; order Bacteroidales; family Bacteroidaceae; genus Bacteroides; species Bacteroides sp. 4_1_36. The sequence goes on along the minus strand of NZ_QSOX01000001.1, from coordinate 158,144 downwards.
CTTTTCTGAGCAGTGCTTTCGGGTCATGGCAGAGGAAACAGGCGCGTACGAGGTCTTTCCCCGAAGTGTCCACTCCTTTTCCGGGTTGTGTGTTTTCGGCGTCATACATGCAGTGGACGTAGTTCATGGCCCATTGTATTCCTTCTGCAGGATTCTGTCCGTGAAGACAGGGAACAAACGCTTTTACGCCCCGTCCGGTGGGGCTGATGAACACCAGCGCAGGGCATAGATAGGGGTCATCGAATAGTTGTTGTCGTAAGTTTTCCGTTTCTTCTGCGGATTCAAGGTGGTCGATATCGACTACAACCAGGCCGGAGGATTCCGTGAGGCAGTCGCTTCGTCGTCGGGTGAATACGCCGCAGGGAGTGACGTAGGGTAGTGTCTGTTGTTTGAGGAATCGTGCGGTAGTTTCGTCTCCTTGTGCTGCGGCATTTCTTATGGCGAGTGTCAGTTCGGCAAGTCTCTGGTCGGAGGTGATAAGACGGTGTACTTCGTCAATGCTCATTGTCCTGAATGGGGTGAGTGTGGCACTTTTTACGGTTTTTCCGGTGTTTTCGTCTTTTATCGGTGATATGGGCGGCATGAAAAGTGACATTTTGAATAGATTTTCCATTTTGTTGTTTTAAAGATTTTGTGCGAAGTTAGGGCTCTTTTCTCATTAAATATTTTCTGTATATGGAAAATATTTTAAATGTGAGAAACCTAAAATAACGTTTAATAACATGTACTTTTTTAATTCTGATAACATAATACAAGACGACGATGAATGTAAACAGTGACCACCCTATATTGGGTGCTTTATTTGAGAAATGGCGTAAAGAGAAAGACTTGAATATTAATACTCTTGCCAAAGAAGCCCATATTTGTACAACTACGTATGGAAAAATAAAAAAGGGCTGGATGTGAGATTAAGTGCTTATCAGTCACTTTTTTATTACTACTCCATGGATTTGGAGGATGATGAAATCAGGCAGATGGTGAATGAGTGGCTGGAGGAATGGCTGAAGGTGAGAAAAAGGGAGTAATTTATGTTTCTAATCAGTATCTTAAAGAAAGCATTTGGTTTTGGTGTGATGCCCAAATTGGCTTCATTAGTAAACCTTTTGCTTTTGCCTTTAATAACTCCTTTTCTTACCCCTTTTGATTATGGCATTTGGGGAGTGATTACCTCTTATTCCGGACTATTTATTACTATAGCTCCTTTGGGACTTAATCTGTTTCTTACCAATAGTTATTATGAATATTCTAACCATTGGAGGGTATTATGGGGAAGAGTTATATGTTATTTCTATCTTTCAGGTATATTACTGAGTATTGTCTATATTTGTGTTATAATGGGAATGTTGTCAGAAGTTTGTATTCAAAAAAGGTTTCTGATTGCTATGATTAGTTGTGTACCTCTTCTTCTTTTTGGAAATACTGTGATTGCACAGCATCTCTATCCTTTGAAAGGAACTCCGAAGCCATTGGTTTATCGTACTTTGTTAGGTAGTATCTGTGGTATGACTGTCTCGTTTGTATCTATTTATTTTTTTAAGGCTGGCTATTGGGGCTTTCTTTTTGGTGTAGCTGTCACAGCTATTGTATCATTTACCTTATTTTGTCCCTTACTTTTCAAAAAAGAAGGCATAAAACCTATTATAGACCGAAAGTGGAAAAAATTAGTGGATATGTTGAAGTTGTCATGGCCGCTCATTCCTCATGCTCTTGGCTTTGTATTGCTCTCTTCTTCTTCGCGTATTATAATGAATCTCTATCAAGTATCCTTGGAAGATATTGGATTGTTTTCAAATGGATATATGATGGGCGATTATATTACTATTATTACCACTTCGTTAGTCGTTGCACTGGTTCCGCAGTTGCAAAAAACTTATCGGGATAAAAGGTTTGGTGATTATAGGAGTCTCTATTATTTTTGTCAATTTACAACCTTGACTGCCGTTTTTACAGTAGCTATTTGGATGCCGGATATTTATCGAGTCGTTATTCGTAACGAGAGTTTCCAATCATGCAGTGCCATTGCAAGTATTATATGTTTTGCCAATGTATTGTTACCTTTCTATAATTTTACTTCCAATGTGGCTTTCATAAAGAAAGACTCAAAGCAACTTTTATGGCTTATTTTTATGCCGGGAGCAGTGAATATTTTTCTTTCCATTATTTTGATTCCAATATTGGGGTATGTATCAGTGGTATATTCTACGTTGGTGTCTTATTGGACAATAGCTATTATTCCATTTTTTGTACCTTATTTTCATAAAAACACGAAGGTTTGGATGGGTAAATTGAATAGAATCATCGTTATCCTATTGATAGTGCTTTTAGCGGTAGTGGTGGCGCAATATTTGTCACAAACGTTGTGGTGGATTAAGATTATGGTAATGATTCCTATTGTTTTAGTCTATTTCTTTATGTTGAACAAATTTCAAATTAAAAAGATATTTCAATGAATGTAAGCGTTGTGTTACCATCTTTCAACAGAGCTCGTCTGTTGCCCATAACTATTCCTACTTATTTTCAGGAGGATGTGAGTGAAGTGATATTGGTTGATGATTGTTCTTCAGACAATACAGCTGAAGTGGTGAAGGAGTTGCAAACAAGATTTCCCACTTTACGTTATTTCCGTAATGAAGTAAACTCGAAGCAACCTTACACACAAAATGTTGCTATTAGCAAAGTTCAGTCAGAGTATATTTATTTTGGTGACGATGATTCGGTGCTTTATCCCGGTTCTATCCGTAACTTGCTGAATGTAATGAGAGAGAAAAATGCCGATATTGTGGGAGGAAGAGCATTGGCGCTTTTCTTTCCTGAACAAATCGATGAACTGGATGAGTTTTTGTCACATTATCGCAATCGAATCGCTACTGAGGCTAATCAGATTGTTGATTTATCCACTTTGTCCACAAACTTTACATATACAGTGAAAGAGCCGATTAGGGTCCCATTTTGTCATGCTTCTTGTCTTTGTAAGACCCAAGTAGCGCGCGAAATGCAGTTTGATGTGAAAATAGAAGGAAATGCCTATCGTGAAGAGACAGACTTTTTGATTCGGGCTACTTTGGCTGGATATACCATTTATTATACCAGTTCGGCCAACCAAATAAATCTGCCTTCAGCGATGTGTTCCGGAGGAGCACGCAGTAAGAATCATCGACATTGGGCTGAAAATGCCATTCGCAACAATGATTATTTCATTGACAAGAATTATGATAGTATGCAGAAAATGTTTAGTCTGCCTCGTACCAAAGATGAAATGAAAGCACTGTTTAGGGTGCAGATAAAAAAGCAGGTACGCCAAAAGCATATCATGGATTTTTTGGAAAGGATAGGATTGTTTAAAATAATCTATCACATAAAACATAAATTTGACTGATGAAAATATTGATTTTTGCAGGTGTTTCGCCCAATACATTTGTGTATATGATGGACGAGGCCGAGTTATATTACCGATTGGGGCATGAGGTTTATTTCGTGTATTGCGATCCGCAAGCGGAAATATGTTGGGAGAATATGAAACGCAACCCCATGAAGTGTAAATTGTGTAGTTGTTATACTACGCGTATGCGAAAGAAACTTTCCGAGGGTATACACCAAATCTCTTTATGTAGTGTTTTAACAGAGAAAATAAAGGTAGAGGCTAAAAACTTTCATCCTCAATACAAATCTTTGTCAGAGATAAAAGCACTTAAATATAATGGTGTATCAGTAGGTATGTCGAGTCTTTCCAACTATATCTCACACACACGCAACTGCAACCCTAAACTGGATGGTGTGTTCCGTGCCTATTTTGATGAGTTGTTACGTTCTACCGTTCGACGCACTTTAATGGTAGATAGAATCATTACTGATGTACAGCCTGATAAGGTGTTGTTGTTCAATGGCCGTGCTAATGATGCACGTCCCGAATGGGAGATAAGCCAATTGCACAATATTCCTTTCGTTTCGTGTGAATCAATCTGCGTGTTCCATCACAAATACCTTAAAAGATATTTTTGTGGGAATATTCCTCACAGCATTATTTTAAATACAGAGATGATTTATAATACTTGGAATCAGTCTGTGCTGTCTGAAGCTGAAAAAGAACATGTTGGAAATATGTTTTTCATACAAAGAAAGACGGGTACTTATGCGGGTGATAAAAATTACATAGCTAATCAGAACAAAGCAAAACTGCCCGACAATTGGGATGAAGGCTATCGAAATATCGTGATTTTCAATAGTTCGGAAGATGAATTTGCAGCAGTGGGTGATGAGTATGATAAAGCTAGGCTATTCCCAACACAGTTGGATGCGATTGTAAATATAGCCGAATTCTTAAAGAACAACCCCAAAGTGAGAGTTTATTTACGTATTCATCCCAATCTAACGAATGTGCCCTACAAGTATCATACAGACTTGCTGAAATTAGGCGAGAAATATCCTAACATGACTGTTATCCCGGGCGGAAGCAGTTTAAGTACTTATGCGCTGATAGATAGGGCAGACGTAGTAGTGGTGTGGGGCTCTACTACCGGTGCCGAAGCTGTATATCATGGTAAGCCGGTGATATTGTTGGGTGGAGCAGTATATCGCGAGCTGGGTATTACCTATAATCCCGAGAATGAAGAAGAGCTGCATCGTCTGCTGCTTCAATCCGTTCTCCCGCCCAAGGATAGAACCAATGCAATCAAGATGGGATTTTATTACTTGCAATATCTTTCACCGGCCTCTACGTTTTGGAAGTACAATTTTGAGACTTATAGATTTCATCTCGGCTCGTTTAAACATTCATGTTTGCTTTATGATAACCAAAAGCTATTGGGTTCCAGATTACTCTATTATTTGGTAACTAAAAGCTTCATTGGTGTTTATAGTAAATTGTTCAAGAAAAAGATTTTGAATTTACCTACTGCAGAAGCTTAACTGTATATATGGGTGCAAGTACAAGTCAGTCATTACCCTATGTACTTGTTGCTTTGTGTTTTATTGCTATTATTGCATGGAACACAAGGCAACGGTGCAGAGGTATTGATACCGACAATGTAGATACCTTTTTTGGGGGGATCATTTACTTCTTGTTTATTGGCCTTCGTCACGAGGTGGGATACGATTGGGAAGCATACGATGCATTTTTTCATGATTGTCATACAGATTTTGATAGTTTTGTAGCACGTTTGGAAAATTCAAATGCTGAGCCATTGTTCCAGTATTACATGTTTTTCGTAAAAAACAGTGTATGGGACAATCTTAGTTTTTTTATGACCCTATCCACCCTAATTGATTTGGTGGTGATATGTTGGTTGTTCCGGCGGTATTCGTCTTTTTTTATGCTTTCAATGCTTATATACTTTGCATTGTTTCTGGATTCGGTAAATGTGATGCGCAACATGAAGAGTATCTCGTTTTTCTACCTTTCCATTCCTTTCTTGATACAACGCAAGGCATTGCCTTATTTTATATTGAATCTGATAGGCTTTGGATTTCACACGAGTTCCATTGTCTATTTTCCACTCTATTTCATTCTTACAAAGAAGTATCATAAATACGTATATTGGGGTATCTTCTTAGTGGGAAACTTTATGGTTCTATCGCATATTAATCTTTTTTCCAATCTTTTGATTCAAGGTGCATCTATGATAGGGGGGCGTGTTTTGAGTAGTACGGAGGAGTATATGGTAAAGAGTATGTTCAATAATTATTCAGCCGTTTCTATCGGCTATCTGGAACGGATGTGCAGCGGAATATTGTTACTACTGTTTTATGATAAACTGAATGCTTTGGGGAAGAATATGACATTGTTCTACAATCTGTTTTTCTGTATGCTGTTTTGCAGGCTCTTTCTTGCGGAATTCGATACGCTACCCGTACGCTTCAGCTATTTGTTTATGTCATCTTATTGCATTCTCTATCCCGCAATCTACAAAGAACTGAATATGAGGTGGAAGATAGTTTTTCTGGCTGTTGTGTGTCTGTATGCTGTTATCAGAGTGTTCCAATTGGGACAAGATGAACACTATCTATATCACAATGTATTGTTTGGCTGATTATGAGTAAAAAGATATTGTGTGTCAGTTTGGGATATGAAGGGGGATGCGTGTACTATGCCAACCAACTGCTCAACCACTTTCCTACTGATAAAATAGATGTATGGATAGCTGCTTCAACCGAAGAACCCTTTTGCGGAAAAGCGAAGAAGATAAAAGTCTATAAGGGATTAATAGGACAGCTTTGGTCGTGGACTTTCTTTCTGCCTTATTATTTATTGCTTCTTCTGCTAAAGATTTGGCGGGGCAGATATGATAGGGTGTTGGTGTTTGGACCTCACAATTGGGATACAGTCTTTGTGTCTCTATGTAAGTGGTGCAAGGTACCCACTTTTTTAGTTATACATGATGGAGTGATGCATGTAGGCGAGACTTCGGTAATTCATCAAAAGATGATGGATGTGGCAATGAAGAATGCTGCTCATTGGGTGTTCTTGTCTGAGTTTGTGCGCCAAAGGGTGGAAGTACATATAGGCGTGCAAAAACCTTCCATTATTATACCTCACGGAGTAATTGTTTATGGTGATAATAAAACCAAAATTGAAGTATTGCCCAAGAGATATAACTTATTGATGATAGGTCGAATCAATTATTATAAAGGTGTTGATTTGTTGGCAGACGCATTACCTTTGATAGACTACGACAGAATAGGAACAATCACTTTGGCGGGAAAATTTGATGAATGTATCTCTACTTTAAAATTTGATAACAACTTGTATGTAAGGATAGTCAATAAATACTTGACGAATGACGAGTTTGATAAGTTTGTGAATGAGAATCACTTACTGCTGATGCCTTATTTAGAAGCATCGCAAAGCGGCGTTGCTGCTGTTTCATTGGGATATAACATTCCTGCAATCGCAACGCAGGTGGGAGGAATTCCCGAACAGTTACCTGCCGATACGGCTTACTTTCTGGAAAAGGCTTCGCCTGAAGCTTTGGCTGAAGCAATTAATGCAGCCACTGCCAATGCCGAAGAATATCTTTATAAAAAACAACATTTACAATCTTTGGCAGATGGTTTGCAATGGGAGCACTTGGCTGAAGTGTTGTATCAATACGTATCCAACAAATAATTTAAATGAAAATTGCATTACAACTTTTGAACACATTGAAGCGGGGAGGGGCTGAAAATGTGGCACTTAACTATGCTTCTGCCTTGAGCGAAATGGGCGTGTCTTCTTGCTTTATAGCCAAAAGCCACAGTGCTGAATATGAGGCGATGATTCGCAATCAGAACCATGACATAGAGAATAGGCTTACCGGTGACTTGATAGCCGGGGCTGACTACATATTTATTCATAGTAATATAAATCTTCTGCGGCTGATAAAGTACAAAATTGCAGCTAAGCTAAAAGGTAAAAAAGTAATTTACTTGCAGCACCTCTTCTTCTGTGAACGGAAGTTTTTTATTCTCTCGCTTCTCATTAATTGGATATGCACAGATTTCTTTTTGATAACTCCTCGTACAGAACAGTTGGTAAAGAAATATATCCGCATACCCGTTCATACTTTTATAAACTTTTATATTCAAAGATATGAGAAAAAAGATTATTCTACTATTCGTCAAACGGTAAGAGAGGAACTGCATATTGCCGATGATGATTTGATTATTATGTTTTCTGCTATCTTCAAGCCAGGCAAGGGATTGGCAGATTGCTTGAAAATGGCTTCGCTGATGAGCAATGAGCCCAACGTGAAATTCTTGATTGCAGGCGAGGGAGAAGAACAATACTTGATAGATGAATATAGGGGCAACAACATTATTGCTGTGGGATGTGTAAATGATGTAGAACGTTATTTAATATCTTCAGATATTTATTTATTTTCTTCCTTTCTTCAAGAAATGTTGCCTATGGCTTTGGTGGAGGCAATAAATGCCGACTTGTCCATATTGGCATACGACACCATAATCAATCGCTTTTTATTATCAAATAGTACTTTTGAGAGCTTAGACGATATGATAAAAGCTGTTGAAGAACGGAGGGTGCCACGCGGATTTAAGCATTATGATAAAGCCTATGCATTGGGGCAATTTCGAAATATACTAAAACTGTCTTGAACTTATGTTTAGCAAGCAAAATGCGGATGAATTGCAAAGTAGGGTTATAGCTTTTTTGCGTTTTCCTCTCATAGTGGGAGTTGTGTTTATTCATAACTATAGACCTTCTATTATTGTAGGCAATGAGGTAATGGGGAGTGAAACACACATGCCTACCTATTCTTTTATAGGTCAATTGTTCTCACAATATATAGGTTGGATTTCTGTGCCTTTGTTTTTCTTCTTTTCAGGTTTTCTCTTCTTCTACAAAGCTGATTATTCTCTGCAAACATACATTTACAAGATAAAACGTAGAATAAGTACTTTGCTGATACCTTATTTATTTTGGAATGCCTCTTTTTTGATTTGTTTTTTTGCGGTATCTCACCTTCCTCTAACGAGACAATGGTTTCAATTTCCTAATAATGCCGGGCTGGATTATTATTTGTCTTCGTTTTGGGGAATACTTGATGATAAGAAGACGATGACATATCCTATAGCTTATCAATTTTGGTTCATAAGAGATTTAATGGTACTGTCTTTATTCTCTCCAGTTCTTTATTGTCTGCTTAGCTGTTTTAAAGGTCTTCTTATTTGGCTTATTGCTGTATTCTGGCTTTGCGGCTATTCATTGCCCTATATCGGTATAAGAGGTTTAAGCACAGAAGCTTTATTCTTTTTCTCATTAGGTGCAGTCTTTAGTATCTACAAGCGTAACTTTGTAAATATAGTTAGAATATATGGATATTATCCATATATTTTCTACTTACTAATGGTGGCTGTTCATTATGCTTTTATGGTCCAAGGACATGATGTTCAATGGCTATTTAAATTAATAAAAATAGCAGGCATTCTTAGTACTCTTAATTTGTCTGCTGCAATAGTGGCTAAGCATAATTTTAGAAGCACAACTTTTTTAGCTTCTGCCAGCTTTTTTGTTTTTGCAATACACGATCCTTGGTTGTTATCGAACATTCGCAAGTTGTTGTATGTCACTTTGCATCCGGCAAGTGACTTCGCAATGGTTGTTGTCTATTTCTTTAATATTTTGTTGACAGTTACGATTGCATTGGCTCTTTACTATTGCTTGAAAAAGATTTCTCCCAAGTTTACTGCAATTATTACTGGAGGAAGGTAAAGGGAATCCTAAGTTACGGCAACAATTCGAAATAAGCTTAAGGGAATTTTAATTCAAAACCAATATACGAAAGATGGCGAAGATAACTCACATTTTTAAAACATTCTATCCGGATGAACCGGACGGTGGTATCCAAGAAGTGATTCATCAACTTGGTCTGATGTCGATGAAGCATGGATATGAAGTGGAAGTAATATCCCTTTCAAAAAAGCCGGGAGTCTGTGACTATGATGGAATAAAGTGCATTTCTTATAAGACGAATATCCGTCTTTCTTCAATGCCTATGAGTGTCGGTTTGATGAAGAATTTTTCAAGGATAATAAAGAATACAGATATTATACATCTGCATTATCCTTACCCTTTTGCGGAACTTCTTACGCTGTTTCATAAAACGAGTAAGCCTATCGTGATAACTTTTCATGCACCTATAGAAGGGCGGGGAGTGCTGATGAATGGTTATGCACCTTTTGTGAAAAGGTTATTTAAAAAAGCGAGTGTCATTGTGCCCACCAGTCCTAATCTGGCTTCGACCGAGTCTATCTTAAATGTCTGCAAGGATAAAATTCATCCGATAGGATTATGGGTTTCAGACGAGAGATTTAATGAGCATCATCCGGTTGAAGAAGAGTTTGCCCGGCAAGTGAATGAATATGGGCAGTTTGCCTTGTTCGTGGGAGTGCTTCGTACATACAAAGGGCTACATTATTTGCTTGATGCAGCTAAAAAGGTAAACAAAAATATCCTGATTGCAGGTCGTGGCCCTCTTTTTAAGGAACTCAACCGGAGAATTAGAGATGAGGACATCAATAATGTTCATTTGTTGGGCTATCAATCTAATGAGCATGTTGCGTATTTATTCAAGAAATGTTCGTTCGTAGTGCTGCCTTCCATTACTCGTGGCGAGTGCTTTGGAGTGGTTCTTCTGGAAGCGTGTCATTATGGGAAAGCGATGATTTCAACGGAACTGGGGACAGGCACCAGTTGGGTGAATACAAATGAGACTGGGTTTGTTATCGCACCGCGAGATGCTGATGTCTTAGCTGAAAAAATGAATTATCTGTTTGACAATTCGGAACAAAGCAGAATATTGGGAGCACATGCGCAAAAACGTGCCAATGAACTATTCAGTGCAAATTCTTGTGGGGGAGCTTATTTGGAGATCTATGATAAACTATTGAAATAGTAGCTACTATCAGTGGAAGTTACACTTAAAAGTACAAATAGGTGGGAGATAATTAGAACTTTTTAGAATCATTGGTATCATTGTAGGAGGAAGATTGGAACAATGAATAAAATTAAGCCATATAAAGAACAATATTCAATAATGAAGAAAGCTACCGAACCTATGGTTACTTACACGAACAATAGAAAGAGTTCAAATGTCATTGCGGATGCGCGTGATGATATACGATGTGTTATTTTCAGTGAGGAGTTTTAAATAGACCTCAACCTCGTATATATAAAGGTCTTGTTTGAATGAAAGTCGTGTTTATTTCCGAAATAGAGGAGGATTTGTATTAGCTTATAAAGGTGCTTGTTGAGAAGGAATGCTTGGGTGCTTATCCTTCTACAATTTTGTAAGCAGTCAAAAAATGGCTATTGATTGCAACCTCTATCTTCGCTGCGAACAAAAATTTTAGAATTTATGTATAGCAGTGAAGATCTTGAAAGGTTTTACTTTCAATACCAGACCGAGGCTTTGCCTCATGGAGAATCTCTCCAATCGTTTTGCGTTAAGAACAAAGTTCCTTATAACATCTTTCAGAAATGGTACAAGGATACCCGTAAAAAAGTAGTTGAAGTCCAGGTTGATGGTGCTCCTGCAATTGGTCATGAGGAAAAATCCAGGGCTAGTGATCAACCTCAACCGGTATCACCAAGCAGAAATGATCACCCGGTTCGTATTTGGGTTGGGATTCGTATCAGCAATGGCTTGCATTTGTCCCAAAAGAATTTAAGCTACCAGGATTTGGTTCGTATGGTAGAGCAGTTGGAGGGGTTATGTTGAGTGTTACCGGTCTGAATCATTTTTATTATGTCCGTGACTTTACCGATATGCGTTGTAAGCACAGCCGTGTGCTGTCTGTCATTCGTGAACGGCTTCACCGTGAGCCCAATGATGGAGACGTCTTTATAGTCATGTCTCGAAATCGCAGGATAGTCCGTATGTTTTCATTTGATAATCGTTCATATAGTCTGTTCGAAAAGAAGTTTGTAGCAGGCTATCAGTTCATGAAAGTAGAGCGGAACGGGGCAGATACTGTTTATCGGATTGACTGGAAGGACGTGGTTTTGATTCTTGAGAATCCTATAGTTAAAACATTAAAAATCAGATAATTAATCTATTTGTCCACTTGCGTTTTTGCGATTATTTTATTACCTTTAATGCTGTAAATCAAAGGTTTAAGTATGATCGATCTGCAAGATATAATTACAACAAAACGAGAGTTGTTGAGTAGGGCAACCTGCTCACTCAGCCCTATAAATTATAGTGCAGGTATGGCAGAGGATCAGAAAGAGCGGTACATACAATACCTTGCCGAACAGAATCAGGATCTTCGGTTGACAAGTGATGCCATGAAGCTTGTTTTGGAGGATTTTATGGCTCAGATGAAGGATCTGAAGGATCAGGTGTCCTCTATGGAATCGAAACATGCTGACCTTGAGAATCGGTTGTCAGAAGAGCATAAACTTCGCAAATCGGCTGAACGTAAGATTAAGTCACTTCAGGAAAGACTTGATTATGCCCATCAGGAACGTTTTGGTGATCGACGTCAAAAGATCAAATCTAAAGCTAAGACGGGTGATTCAGACCGGAACAAGGAGAAGGATGATTATGATGGAACCGATGATACGCTTCGAACGGATTCGGTTGGTCATGTCCAATCACCGGAGGTTAAAGAGCCTTCCGGGAAAGGCCGTGATTTGTCCAATCGTCCTGACGGTTATAAAACGACGGGAGTATCCGGAGAAGTAATAGAGCATCCTTCTGACTTGACAAAGGTTCCCGGTCGCATCATTGAAAGGAGAATGGTACGGGTGTTCAGTTTCCGTACTTTCCTTACGGAAGAATGTTTTGAGATGGTTCATTATGCAGAGCCTGGTAAAAAGCCCAGGTGGGGTTATTTCCCTTCTGAAGGCCATCCGGAGGTGGTGACCAGATTCGAGGGTACTAAAGCTACTCCTGAATTTCTGCAGGCTATCGCCTATGAAGTTTATGTGAAGAATGTGACTTTCGGTCTTCTTCACCAATGGCTGACAGATATGGGCATGACCGTTTCTAAAAACACATTGCGCAACTGGCTTAAGAAAGGCAAGACATACCTGGACGAACTGGTTTGTGTATTGAAGTCCATAGCTTTGGAAAAAGACTCGATAGTGAACTGCGATGAGACCTGGTGTAAGGTGCGTAAATATGATCACTATAAGAAGTGCTATATTTGGGTTCTGGTCAACAAGGCTCGGAAAACAGCCATTTTCTTCTATGAGAATGGCTCGCGCGGTCGTGAGGTACTTACAGACTTTTTGGGTGATGCAGAATTGAAGAGTATCATGTCCGACGGATACAATGCTTATGTGTTTATCGGCAATGATCTGAAATCAGCCCGTTTTAAAGATACTGTACACCAAGTTTGTATGTCTCATGCCAAAAACAAGTTTGTCAAGGCTTCCAATCAGGGTGGTGAACCGAATGCAGAACGCTTTTCCGAAATTTTAAAGGAGTTCTTTATGAGGGAGCGTAAATACGATGATGCCGGATTAACTCCCAAGGAAAGGTTCCGAGAAAGGCAAAGTCTGGAAACGAAGGAACTCCTGATAGAATTGCGCAGTCAGTTGGACAGTGAACTGTTAAAGGATTCAGAATTTAGAAGTCGGTATTATAGGGAAGCTCTCAATTATCTGAACCGGTTCTGGAAAGAGATTTTTGCCTACTTGGATGATGGTGAATTACCTATAGACAACAATCTGGCAGAGCGAACCATTCGAAAGCTGACTACCCAACGTAATAATTCACTTCATTATGGTAGTGATGCCGGTGCTGGGATGGCTGCAACATATCATAGTGTGATTGGAACGGTAAAGCTTCATGGCAGTTCTGTCTGGAACTTCATCGGAACTTTTTTCAAAAATATCTTTAACGGATGCAGGGATTATGTTAACATGGTTCCTGACAAAATCACTTTGGCTACCAGCCAATGTTAAATTCAAGACTAATTAATTAACAAAACTCGGTTTAGGGCACTGAAAAGTGCCCTTTCGAAGGGGGATGCCCTAAATTGAGTGCTTACATTACATCGTAACTTTCTTGATTTGAAGGTTATTCTTTATGGGAGCGAGGCACGTGGTGATGTACGTTCGGATAGCGACATTGATTTGTTGTTATTAGTTGACATGGGGAAGGAATTTTGTTATGACTCCGGAACAGCATTTTGATATTACTTTTCTTTTGAGTTAATTTTTTCTATTTAATTTTCATGAAACTTTTATTTACAGGGGCCTCCGGGTTCTTGGGTAACAACGTGCATCCTCTTTTGGAAGCTATATATGAGGTTACTACTGTAGGTCTGTTGCCACAGGATGACTATACCGTGAACATGGCACAGGAGATACCGGAGCTGCGTGAACGGTATGATATCGTTCTTCATGCAGCTGGAAAAGCACATGTGACACCCAAGACGAAAGCAGAGAAACAAGCTTTTTTTGATGTAAATCTGCAAGGTACAAAGAATCTTTGTGCAGCATTGGAAAGAAGAGGGGTTCCCCGAGCTTTTATCTTTATTTCTACAGTAGCCGTATATGGTTGCGAGTATGGAGAAGAGATAACAGAAGAGTATCCTTTGGGTGGGAAAACTCCGTATGCCATGAGCAAACGTCTGGCCGAAGAGTTTTTGCATAAATGGTGCTACAAACACAACGTTATTTTGGGTATTATTCGTCCTTCCTTAATTGCTGGGTGTAATCCTCCGGGAAATTTAGGAGCGATGATTCAAGGCATACGCAATGGAAGATATTTAGGTATTGCCGGAAGTCGTGCGCGGAAGAGTGTGTTGATGGTACAGGATATAGCAAGTCTGGTTCCTTTGTTGGCAGAAAAAGGAGGTGTCTATAATGTATGTGATAGTTACCATCCTTCTTTCAGAGAGTTGGAAGCGGTTATTTGCAAACAGCTGAATAAAAAAATACCATTCTCAATACCTTATTGGGCAGCTAAATGTATGGCTTTGGTAGGAGATTGCTTAGGAAAGAAAGCGCCTATCAATTCTTTGAAACTGAAGAAAATCACAGAATCGCTTACTTTCAGTAACGAAAAGGCGATGCGTGAATTGGGATGGAAGCCGACCCGTGTATTGGAAAACTTCAAGATAGAATGAATGTATATTTAGATGTCATATTGATAGGGCTGGGTATTGTATCTTTGGGATTTACATGTATTTAGCTTTGGTTTTACTGGATAATCAAAAACGGATGATGTATTATTGGATGGTCTTGGTTCTGCTGTTTTTAGCAGAACTTTTTTATTTTAGAATAGCTGATAAGTGCAATATCATCGACAAGCCCAATGAGCGGAGTTCCCATACGAAAGTGACTTTACGCGGTGGTGGGATTATTTTCTATTTCGGGGCGTTTGCCTATTTCCTGACGAGTGGCTTTGAATATCCCTGGTTCCTGCTTGCCTTGACACTGGTGACGTTCATCAGCTTCGTGGACGATATAAAATCCACCGGACAGATGACAAGACTGTTTTTTCATTTCTCTGCTATGGCTATGATGTTTTATCAGTGGGGGCTGTTCTCCTTGTCCTGGTGGTGGATAGTCATAGCCTTGATAGTCTGTACGGGCATCATCAATGCCTACAATTTTATGGATGGGATTAATGGGATAACGGGAGGTTATTCTCTGGTTATTCTTGCTGCGTTGGCCTATATCAATAAGGAGGTGGTTACTTTTGTAGAAGCGGATTTCATCTATACCGTTATCTGTTCCGTTCTAGTCTTCTGCTTCTTCAATTTCCGCAAGCGTGCCAAATGCTTTGCCGGTGATGTGGGTTCGGTGAGCATTGCCTTCATCCTTCTTTTTTTGATAGGAAGACTTATCATTGGAACGGGTGATTTCAGCTGGATAGTTCTTTTGTCCGTTTATGGGGTAGACAGTGTATTGACTATCATTCACCGCCTGATGCTTCATGAGAATATCGGGCTACCGCATCGCAAGCATCTGTATCAGATTATGGCGAATGAGCTGAAGATTCCCCATATAATGGTTTCTTCTATTTACATGGCAGTGCAGGCAATCATCATCGTAGGATATATAATGTGTTTAGGTTACAGTTATTGGTATTTGGCAGGTATAATTCTTTTGCTTTGTTTTCTTTATATCTGTTTTATGAAGAAGTATTTCGGATTGCACCAGTCTACGTGAGTAATGCTGAAATGATGATTAGTAAAATAATGAAAGGCGATGGAGACTAAAATCTCCATCGCCTTTCGTCTTATTTTTGAAATATAAATCGTACCTTTGTCATACACCAATCAGGTTATAATAATAACATGGAACAGATACGTAAGCTGCCGATAGGCATACAGACTTTTGATAAACTACGTGAAGGCGGTTTTCTTTATGTAGATAAAACTGCTATGATTTATCAAATAGCATCTACTTCTACTCCTTATTTCCTAAGCCGTCCCCGTCGGTTTGGCAAGAGTCTGCTCATTTCCACTTTCGAAGCTTACTTTCAAGGACGCAAAGACTTGTTTCAGGGCTTGGCCATCGAACAGTTGGAAACGAAGTGGGAACAGTATCCTGTTCTACATCTTGACTTGAATGCCCGGAAATATGAAACTGCTGCTGACCTGACGGCTATGCTTAATCAATATCTGGAGAAATGGGAGCTGCTCTATGGTCAGGAGAAGGAAGACCGTAGTCCGGAGGAGCGTTTTGCTTACGTGATAGAGCGGGCATGCACGCTGACGGGAAAGCAGGTGGTTGTGCTGATTGATGAGTATGACAAGCCATTGCTTCAGGCGGTCTTGGACGAGAACTTGCTGGATGAGTATCGGAAAATATTGAAAGCGTTCTACGGTGTCTTGAAGAGCGCTGACCGTTATCTTCGTTTTGTTTTCCTGACCGGAGTGACCAAGTTTGCGCAAGTAAGTGTATTCAGTGACTTGAACCAGCTGAATGATATCAGCATGAAGTCTCCTTACGCTGCTTTGTGTGGTATTACCAAAGAGGAGTTGGTGAAAACCTTTCTGCCGGAACTTGAGAGACTGGCTAAACGAAGAGGGATATCTTTACAAGAAGTGATTGATTTGATGGAACGTCAATATGATGGTTACCATTTTCATCCGGAAGGTGTAGGAATGTTCAATCCGTTCAGTGTATTGAATGCTTTTGATGCAGAAGAGATGGGGTACTATTGGTTTCAGACCGGCACACCTACTTACTTGGTTGACTTGCTGAAGCAGAGTGATTACGATATACGTCTATTGATAGATGGAGTGGAAGTGCTGGCTTCCGCTTTCTCTGAATATCGTGCGGAAACAAATAATCCTCTTCCGATGATTTATCAAAGTGGTTATTTGACCATAAAAGGGTATGATGATGATGTGAAGCTATACACTTTAGGCTTTCCAAATGATGAGGTTCGTTACGGCTTTCTGAATTTTTTGGTACCCTATTATACCAATGTATCCAATGATGAGACTGGTTTCCACATTGCTAAATTCATGCGTGAATTGAAGAGTGGAGATGTGGAGGCGTTTATGGAGCGTCTTAAGATATTCTTCTCCGGTATTCCGTACGAGTTGAGTGATGATACGGAACGTCATTATCAGGTTATTTTTCATGTAGTGTTTACTTTGCTGGGACAGTTCATCCGGTCCGAGGTTCGCAGCAGCCGCGGCCGTGCGGACGCAGTAGTTCATACCCCTACCGCTATTTATGTTTTTGAGTTCAAACTGGACGGTACGGCCGACGCAGCTCTGAAGCAAATAGATGAGAAAGGTTATCTGATTCCTTATACCTTGGATGGCAGGAAATTAGTGAAAGTAGGTGTGAACTTCAGTAAAGAAACACGGAATATTGATGAATATATTGTCGTGGAGGAATAGGAACGAACAATCCTATATACGGAAAAGGCGATGGAGAATCAAATCTTCATCGCCTTTTCCATATTATAGTATTTCATTTTATTTCTTCATCCTCAGCACCCGTATTCCCGTCCACTTATTATTGTCTTTCAGCATTTGGGACAAGGGGACTTTGGAGACGACCACTTTCTTGTCGGTAGAGGAAGCGTGTACCAGCAGGAGTTTGCTATCCGCATAGAAAGCGATTCCCATGTGGGCTACGTCCAGCCCCGGAGTGTTGGTGGTGATGGCTATGATATCGCCGTCTTTAATCCACGGGAGACCATCGGCGGGAAGTTTGGCTTTGGGAAGATAGTGAATTTCCTTGCCGGACAAGGATTGTTCAATCTTCTTCATTTTGGCTATGTTCTCCGGAGAATTTGCCAGCTGCTTGTAGAGTTGGGGGTGGGAAGACATGTAGGAGATGGACAACCGTTCGGTGTCGGGACTCATGGCGCCCGTTACATCTTGAAGGAAGCCGTTGCGTACGCCATTGTTTATCCAGTCGGCAATATAATGCAGGCGGGAAGTGTACCCGTCGATTTTACCGTCACGGTAACGGATTTTTTGCAGGTTATCGGCGAAAGCGCTTTCCGAGATGTCTCCGTCGGCCAATTTGGGGGTGAGTGTCTCTGCCAGTACATATTCCACCAGCGTGGTGCAGTCTACCTCATCGCAGTTGATGACGAGTTCCTCGGGACCATCTGCCTCCAGCGTATGGGCTACGTATGGCACATCCAGATACTTTATTCCATTGCTCAACATATCTTTCCCTCCCTGGGCAGAAACGGAAGTTACCATGGCTGCGGCGCAGAGGGCGCTGAACATAAATTTAGTCATTGTTTTCATTTTTCTTTCTTTTGATTATTATTGTTCTTGAACGTAAAAAGGATGCAGCAAATTTACTACATCCTTTTTATAAAAGCTTAATCCGGAGGGATTAAATTCAATATTGCCGGATTAAATATTTATAATCCTCCTTTTTATCGAACGGAACAAGGGAGAAACCGTATTCAATGGCGTTCTCTTTGCCCGGACGAATCAGATAGGGTTCATGGGCGGTTGCGCCCCAACTGTCGTCTCCACCGACACCCATCATGCGGTAATCAATGAACAAATCGACCATCTTTTCCGGCAGAGGGTCGGTGAGGTGGCGGTGATGGGTCTTTTCGGTACGCGGAGCGCCGTTGTCAATCGTGTCGCCGCTGTCCATACTTTCCAGGGGATAGTTGGAGGCGTTCAGCTCAAAGGTGCGGTCGGCGATGAGCAGCAAACCACGTTGCGTCTTATCGGTAAGAGCGCACCAATAGATGTCCGTGCGATGGTTGTTCTCCTGCGGGCGGACATACGGCTCGTACATATCCTTGACCGGGATGGCGTACTCTCCGATGAACTGGGAGGTACGGCGGTCTCGGTAATTCTCTTTCGGACCGCGACCGTAGTAGGTCAAGTCTGTAAAGCTTTCCGGCAACTGCATCCGCAGGCCTACACGCGGTATCATCGGAGCTTGGTCTCCTTCGGCCACGAACCGGTTGTCTACCTTGATGACTCCGCTGGCATATATCTTATAGGTGATGTCCCAACGGGCGTCTGTCTGTGGAAAACGGTAGGTCACCTTTACTGTCGTGGCATTGCTGCCCGGAGTCACTTGGAAACTTTCGGCTTTCGGTTCCTGGTAGCTTGCCTCTTTCCAGGCTTTGAGGCGGACGGGGAGGTTGGCTCCATAATCATTGTCCGTCGGTGCACGCCAGAAGAATGGGCGGGGACCTTGACCGTTCAGTATGTACTCGTGCTTCTTGTATAAATAGGAGGTGAGCAGACCGCTTTGCTTGTCGAAGGTGGCTTTGAAGTCGGGACCGGAGAACGCCACCAAATTTCCCTCTTCCTTAGAAGTGGCGGGCTGCTGTGCCGTAGCCTCTTTCTTGTAGAAAGTATGGACGTAGGTCTGTTCGCGTGCGATGACCGTGCCGGCCGGGAGGAAAGGCTCTGCCGTCTTGATGGCTGCATAGAACTCGATACGCACATCTCCCGTTGTCTGTTTCTCTTTGGGTATGCCGTTCAGGAAGCCGGTGGTTACCGTCTTGCCCGGTGCGGCATGGATATTTTCAATCTTGCCACGGTAGACTTCCTTTCCGTGGTCGCGGATGATGTAGTAGAAGTCGTACTTGTCGAGATTGGTGAAGGAGAAATCATTGCGGATTTTCACGGTGGAAGTCTGCTTGTCGAAATCAAGGAACTTGATGTTCTGGTATACTTTTCCCATCTCTTCTGTCTGCGGCTTGACACTGCGGTCGGGGTATACCACGCCGTTGATGCAGAAATTGCCGTCGGAGGGCGTGCCGTTCTCGCCATAATCGCCGCCATAGGTCCAGTATTTACGGCCGTCGTCTGTTTGGGCGGCAAAGCCCTGGTCTACCCAGTCCCAGATACAGCCGCCCTGGAGGATGGGATATTTTTCGATGATGTCCCAATACTCCTGGAAGTTGCCGAGGCTGTTGCCCATGGCATGGGCATACTCGCAAAGAATGAGGGGACGCGTCATCTCCTTGTTCCGGGCATACTTCTCCAGATAGGAAGGGGAAGCGTACATCGGGCAGTAGATGTCCGTATTCCATTCCAACAGTGCGCGTTCATACTGGATGGGACGACTGTCGAGCGTCTTCAAGGTGTTGTAGGTAACGTAGAAATTCAATCCGTTTCCGGCTTCGTTGCCCAGCGACCAGATGATGACTGACGGATGGTTCTTGTCCCGTTCGTACATATTCATGGTACGGTCGAGGTGGGCATTCATGAAGAGCGGATTGTTTCCCAGCGTGCCGCCTACACGCAGGTCGTAACCCATGCCGTGGCTTTCTATATTGGCTTCGTCGATGACGTAGATACCATATTCGTCACAGAGTTCGTAGAAACGTTCCTGCTGGGGATAGTGACAGGTGCGGACGGTATTGACATTGTATCTCTTCCAAAGCTCGAAATCTTTCTTCATCAGTTCTTCGGAGACATAGTGACCGGTATTCTCGTTGTGTTCGTGATAGTTCACGCCTTTCACGAGGATAGGTTGTCCGTTTACCAACAGTTGCTTGTCCTTGATTTCCACTGTACGGAAACCTACTTTGCAGCTTGTCGCTTCAATCACATCTCCGTTCGGGCGCTTCAAGCTGACGACGAGGGTATAGAGGTTGGGCGTTTCGGCTGTCCATTGCAGGGGTTCCTGGATGGTCTTCTTGGTGAATTCCACTTCCGTTTGGTCACCGCTGACCTGAGTAGAGGACTGGGCTATCTGCTGGTCGTTCTTGTCCAGCAGGCGGTAACCAACGACAAATGGGGAATTTTGTCCGCTTTCATTGGTAAACTGCACCTTTACCTTGAGGATACCGTTCCGGTAGTTCTCATCCAAAGGAGACTCCACCTTGAAGTCCGTGAGATGGATTTGAGGCTGGGCATATAAGTAAATGTCCCGTTCGATACCACTGATGCGCCAGAAGTCCTGGCATTCCAGATAGTTGGCATCGGAAAAGCGGTGTATCTGAATGGCAATGACATTCTTCCCTTTCTTGGCAATGGCGCTGACGTTGAAACGCGCCGGAGTCTTTGCATCTTTACTCATGCCTACAAACTTGCCGTTGAGGTAGTAGAAGGCTGCCCCGCGTACACCGTCGGCACTCAGGAAAATCTCCTTATCGTCCCAGTCTCCCGGAAGAGTGAACTCGCGGCGGTAGGTGCCGGTGGGATTCCATTCTTGGGGAACGTACGGAGGGTTGGGCTTGTCCCAATAAGGAGGATAGCCCGAAGAACAGAACTCATAGGGATGGTTCACGTAGATGGGCGTGCCGAATCCTTGCAACTCCCAGTTTCCGGGTACATTGATGTCCGGCCAGCGGCTGGCGTCCACACGGTCCATCATGAAGTCCGTGGGGCGGTCGGCGAAGGTTTCCACATAATGGAATTTCCATTTCCCGTTAAGGGACAAGCGGAAGGTTCCGTTCTTGCGGTCATTGATGACGGCATCAGCCTCCGTGACGTAGGAGGTGAACGTGCTGCGGGCAGGCTCCCGGTTGATGCTTGTCAGCTTGGGGTTGGTAATCTCTTCGTAGCGATTGTTCTCCTGAGCAGTCAGGGCAAAGGGAAACGCTGCGAGGCAAGTGAGTAAAAAATACTTTTTATTCATAATTGCTTTTATTTCTTTGTGGTAGGTTCAGAGACCGGGAATACGAGCCCTTCACGCAACCACTTCTCCAGTTCTTCCGTCCATTGACGCTTGTAGGTGAAGTTGTCCCGGAATCCCCAGCCATGTCCGCCGGTAGGGTAGGCATGCAGGCTGGCAGGCACTTTGTGGTCGCGCAAGGCGAGGAAATAGCCAATGCCGTTGATGGGTGGCACTGCGTCGTCGTCCGAAGAAAGCATGATAAAAGCCTGCGGAGTGCGTGGGGACACTTGTCTTTCGAGGGAGTATTTTTGTTCCAGCTCCTGAGATGGATTTTCTCCGATAAGGTTCTTACGGGAACCTCCATGGGTAACGCCTTTCTGCATGGAAATCACCGGATAGAACAAGATCTGGAAGTCGGGACGGGTCTTGTCACCGCTGTATAGTGTGGCAAGCGAAGCTGCCAGATGGCCGCCGGCAGAAGCGCCCATGATGCCTACACGCTGAGGATTGACACCCCATTCGGCGGCATGTTCGCGTACCATGCGGATGGCTTGTTCGGCATCGGAAAGGGGCACTTCATGGTGCCCGTTGGGCATACGGTATTTCAGTACTGCATAGGTGATGCCTTGTGTGTTGAACCAGGGAGCCATGTCGTGTCCCTCGTGCTTCATGGCCAGCCCTCCGTAGCCACCTCCCGGACACATGATGATGGCCATGCCGTTGGGGTGGGAGGCAGGATACACCGTAAGGGTAGGGGTGGTGACATCGGACACCCATTCGTTGTTATGGTTCTGTCCGGAATTGGTCAGTTCGTTGTTATTGGGGGCACCGTTGGGCCATAGGGGCAGCTCAACGGGCTTTTGTGCAGATAACATGGTCGCTGCAAATAGAAAAGATAAAAGTAGAATCTTTTTCATGTTCTTGGTATTTAAAAGTTATTTGGTTTTCATGGAAGCTTTGATGAGGTAGAATATCAGAATGGCATAAGCACCCAGCGCCAGCACTTCGGACCAGGTGTTCTGCAACCATGCATCGTTTACGAGGTTGATTCCTCCGAAACGCATGGCAGCACTTGCCACACCCATCAATGCACCGCCGGCAATGAAACCGGAGGCAAGCAGGGTACCTTTCTCCCCGCGTTCGGCATTGAGAGCGGCATCCTTGCTGCAGCTGGTCACGTACCAGTTGATGGCACCGCCCACTACCAACGGAACATTCAGTTCCAATGGGATGAACATACCCAATGCAAATGCCAGTGCGGGAATCTTGCAGAAATTGAGGATGACGGCCAGCACTGCACCGATGCCGTAGAGCAGCCAAGGAGCACCCACACCGTTCATCAGAGGTTCGATAACGGCCGCCATGGCATTGGCTTGCGGAGCGGCCAGCTGTCCGCTGGTGAAACCGTATGTCTTGTTCAGGATAATCATTACACCACCTACGGTAGCGGCAGAAACGATGGTTCCGAGGAACTTCCAGGTCTCCTGCTTGGCAGGCGTGCTACCCAGCCAGTAACCGATTTTCAAGTCTGTGATGAAGCCTCCCGCCATGGACAGTGCCGTACATACAACACCGCCCATCACCAGTGCCGCAACCATCCCTTCGGGACCTTTCAGCCCTACGGCTACCATGACTACGGATGCCAGGATTAATGTCATCAGCGTCATTCCGGATACGGGGTTTGTGCCCACAATCGCAATGGCATTGGCTGCCACGGTGGTGAACAGGAAAGCGATACCTGCAACAAGCAGGATAGCTACAATGGTATGTGTCAAGTTGCCCTGCATCACATCGAAGTAGAAGAAGAGAACAACCAGCAGCAGCGTGATGATGGAACCGATGGCGATAATCTTCATGGAGATGTCCCGCTGTGTGCGTTTCACACTGGCTTCCACGTTGGACTTACCTCCCATTTCCTTGGCAGCCAGTCCTACGGCACTCTTGATGATGCCCCAAGACTTGATAATGCCGATGATACCTGCCATGGCAATGCCACCGATACCGATGCTCTTGGCATAGTATTTGAAGATTTCTTCCGGAGCCATAGCGCCTATGGTTGCCGTGATTTCGGGGTTCCATTGGTTCAGTACGGAATCTCCCCAAATCATGGACATACCGGGGATGATAATCCACCATACGGCCAGTGAGCCGGCACAGATGATGGACGCGTATTTCAGTCCCACAATATAACCCAGACCGAGCACGGCAGCACCCGTATTAACCTTGAATACCAGCTTGGCTTTCTCGGCCAGCATTTCGCCGAAGCCGCATACGCGGGTAGTGAAATTCTCGTTCCACCAGCCGAAGGTTGCCACGATGAAGTCGTATAGACCTCCGATAATACCAGCCATGAGTAATGGTTTTGCCTGGCTGCCGCCCTTTTCACCGGAGACGAGCACTTGTGTGGTGGCTGTCGCCTCGGGGAAGGGATACTTGCCGTGCATGTCGCTCACGAAATATTTGCGGAAGGGGATAAGGAAAAGAATACCCAGCACACCTCCCAGCAGGGAACTGATAAAGACTTGTGCAAAGGTGACGGTGATTTCTTTCGGATAGGTCTCTTGGAGAATATAGAGTGCCGGAAGGGTGAAGATGGCACCTGCCACGATGACGCCCGAGCTGGCACCGATAGACTGGATAATGACGTTTTCGCCCAATGCGTTTTTGCGTTTGGCGGCACCCGATACGCCGACGGCAATGATGGCGATGGGGATGGCGGCTTCGAATACTTGTCCCACCTTCAGCCCCAGATAGGCGGCTGCGGCCGAAAAGAGGATGGCCATCAGAATACCCCATGTCACCGACCAGGCATTTACTTCTGAATACTTCTTATCCGGGCTCATCAGAGGGTTGTACACTTCTCCCGGTTTCAATTCACGGAACGCATTTTCCGGTAGTCCGGTAATAGGTTCTTCTTCTTGTTTCATAGGTTTTGTAGTTTTATGTTTTTCTTTAATAGACTTCAAAGAAAGCAAAAAAAAAGGAGATTTAAAAAAATCTCCTTAATTCTGTATGGTAAAATGCTTATTTGGCATCTTTAGCGGTCATGTCCCCTTCGATAAACAATCGCATGATTTCCGTTTTGGCATTGGTGCGCAGGGTAATGGATTTCTTGAAGTGTCCGGGGTATCTTCCGGTTCCATTATAAGTTACTTTCACTGTTCCAGTCTTTCCCGGTGCTATCGGTTCTTGTGAATATTCGGGAACGGTACATCCGCAGGAAGCTACAGCCTGATGGATGACAAGCGGAGCATCGCCTACGTTCGTAAACTTAAAGGTGTAGCTGACCACAGGACTGTTTTCGGAGAATGTGCCGAAGTTGTGGGTGGTCTGTTCGAATTTGATGTCTGCCTTTCCTTGTGCATAGGCATAACCGATGCTCATAACCAGCAGCATCATATAAAAAACGACTTTCTTCATGTTCTTATCTTTTTTATATTTCAACGGCGCAAAGGTAACCCATTTTCATTAAAATAATGCCTATGGCGTGCGAAATTGTATTAAATCGGACTCAAAAGGTCTCTGTACGAATGATAAGCAGGGAAAAATAGGGGAAGCGGATGGTCGCTATCCGCTTGCTGTCATTGATATACTTCTCTTCCGGAGTGCCTACATTCTCAAAATAGTGATACCGGTATTCGGGATGCAGGCGGATGCAGCGGTGAATCTCATCGGTGCATCTGGACAACTTCATGATGACAACCGCACTGTTTTCGCTTGTCAGTTTCTCTATCTCTTCTGTCGTAGTAATGCCGGGTATCACCGTCAGCCGCTCTTCCTGGCTGGCCACATGGAGCCTGCCCAGTGCGCCGGCGGCAATGAAGGCGGGGATACCGGGGATGTGCTTCACGGGGATGCCGTCTGCCTGCAGTTTGTCATATACATAATGTATGGAAGAGTAGAATCCGGCATCTCCTTCGGCAACGATACAGACCTTCTTTCCTTGTTGCCGGAGGGTGGAGCTCTCCATATAGACCTCGTCGTAGGCGCTCAGGGCTTTTTCGCGCTGTTTGCTCATGGGGAGTGGAAAGCGGTGCACCGTGTTTTCCGGAATGTCGAGTTGCAATAGGATGTCGGCTGCGCGTGAAACTCTGTTTCCATCTTTGGCCAGTGTCTCGGGACAGAATATACAGTCGGCTGTCTGCAGGGCTTTCAAGCCTTTTACGGTAATCAGTTCCGGTTCGCCGGGACCGAGAGATACAAATATGACGGGGAACATTTGCATGAAGACATTAAAGTTAAAAATTAAAGAACAGCAAAACGGCTACAAAAGTGGGGAAATAATCAGTAGCAAACAAGATATTCGCTATCTTTGTTATTTACTAAAACAATCTGTTTTTTATGGATTATCAACTGAACACCCGCTTGAATGGCAACATAGCCATGACTTCCAGCTACCATGAGCGTGCGTCGCTGCAACGTGACAAGACTCTGTATAAATTCATTTGGGTACAGATCGGTACGCTCACTCTGGAAATAGACCATATCCCCATGCGCCTGGAAAAGGATGAAATCGTGACCTTGACCCCGTTGCATCACCTGGAGGTAAAAGAGGTGGACGGTGAATACCTGACGTTTGTATTCAACAGCAATTTTTATTGCATCTATGGACATGACAACGAGGTCTCTTGCAACGGACTCCTTTTTTATGGCTCTTCCAGGGTGATGAGACTGGCGCTTTCTGCCGGGCAGTCTTCCAACTTGCATGACATAGTCCGCATTTTCCGGCAGGAATCGGTCATCCATGACAACCTGCAGGAGGAGATGCTGCGGATTGTCTTGAAACGTTTCATCATTACCTGCACACGCATTGCGCGCCAGCGTTTTGGGGTGGGGCAGGAGAAGGAAAAGACGTTTGACATCATCCGGCAGTATTACGTATTAGTGGACCGGCATTTCAAGGAGAAGAAGCAAGTGCAGGATTATGCCGATATTCTTTGCCGTTCTCCCAAGACACTTTCCAATCTGTTCTCGACCTGCGGGTTGCCTTCCCCTTTACGGGTGATTCATGACCGCATTGAGGCAGAAGCCATGAGATTGCTGCTGTATACCCACAAAAGCGCTAAGGAAATCAGCTCCATTCTGGGCTTCGAAGACTTGTCCGCGTTCAGCCGTTTTTTCAAGAAAATGACCGGCGAGAGTGTCTCGGACTACCGGAAAAGAGTGAAACGGGAAGAATTGCCAACTGTTGCGGAATAATTGCCATTTCGTACGTGGTGGAAAACAAGGAACTTTGCAAAAACAAAAATCAAGTCATATTACTGAAACCATTTAAAAAGTAGAACAAAGATGAAAACGAAATTGCAAAACTTGTTTATGGCTGCGTTGACGCTGGCCGCTTCCACTCAAAAGTTGGGTGTTAATTTGATTCGTGTAGCCATCCTGGTTATTTTCGTATGGATTGGTGGGTTGAAATTCTGGAATTATGAGGCTGAAGGGATTGTCCCTTTTGTGGCGAACAGCCCGTTCATGAGCTTCTTTTATACAAAGAGTGCCCCGGAGTACAAGGAGTATAAGCTGAAAGAGGGCGAGTTCAATGAGGCGAAACATCAGTGGCACGTGGAGAACAATACGTATGGTTTCTCTCACGGTCTGGGCATTCTGATTATGGCCATCGGCATCCTGACATTTCTGGGGATATTCTCTCCGAAAATCGGACTGGCGGGAGCCGCACTTGTCATTGTCATGACGATGGGTACCCTCTCTTTCCTGGTGACAACCCCTGAGGTGTGGGTGCCCGACTTGGGAAGCGAGGAGCACGGCTTTCCGTTGCTGACGGGGGCAGGGCGCTTGGTCATCAAGGATACGGCCATTCTTGCCGGTGCCATTGTCGTACTGTCTGACAGTGCAAAAAGAGTATTGAACCAATTAAGGAAATAGACGTATGAAACAGTATGATGCCATTATCATCGGATTCGGCAAAGGCGGAAAGACGCTGGCTGCCGAGTTGGCAAAACGGAAGCTGGACGTTGCCGTAGTGGAGCGTTCGGAAAAGATGTACGGAGGGACATGTATCAATATCGGTTGCATTCCCACAAAAACATTGGTGCATGCGGCAAAGCATGCGGACAAAGACGCTTCTTGGGAGGTCAAGAAGGCATACTATCGTCAGTCCATTGCAAGGAAGGAAGAGGTCGTCTCTTTCCTGCGTCAGAAGAATTATCACAATCTGGCCGACAATCCTCATATAACGGTCTATACGGGTATCGGCTCCTTTGCAGGTCCGGATGTGGTGGAAGTTGGGATGGTGGAAGGGACATTACAATTGCAAGCTCCCCGGATATTCATCAATACGGGTGCCGAAACCGTCATTCCACCGATAGAGGGGATACAAGGTAACCCACGGGTATATACCAGCACCTCCATTATGGAACTGACTGAGCTGCCGGTACAGCTCGTCATTGTAGGTGGGGGATACATCGGACTAGAATTTGCTTCCATGTATGTTTCATTCGGTTCGCAAGTCACGGTGCTCGAGGGCTCTTCCGAACTGATATCCCGGGAGGACCGGGACATTGCGGACAGTGTCCGGGAGGTATTGGAACAGAAAGGAATCGTTTTCAAGCTGAATGCACGCGTGCAGTCCGTGAAAGACTCTGACGTCATTTACCGGGATGCGGTCACGGGAGAGGAACATCAGTTACACGCAGATGCCATCCTGCTGGCTACCGGCCGGCGTCCGAATACGACTGGCTTGAATCTGGCGGCGGCAGGTGTAGAGGTGAATGAGCGCGGTGCCATTGTGGTGGACGACTATTTGCAGACTACCAACCCCAAGATACATGCTATCGGTGATGTAAAGGGCGGTTTGCAGTTTACCTACATTTCTTTGGATGATTACCGCATCCTGCGCGAAGACCTTTTCGGGGCAGGAGAACGCAAGGTGTCCGACCGTGACCCGGTGAGCTATTCGGTATTCATCGACCCGCCGCTTTCACGCATCGGGCTGAGCGAAGCGGAAGCACGCAAGAAAGGATTGAATATAAAGGTCAACAAACTGCCGGTAGCCGCTGTTCCGCGTGCCAGGACTTTGGGCGATACGAACGGATTGTTCAAGGTGGTGGTGGACGCCGATACGGACAAGATAGTGGGATGTACGCTGTTTGGTCCGGAATCGAGCGAGGTCATCAACCTGGTGGCAATGGCCATGAAGACCGGGCAGGAATATACCTTCCTCCGTGATTTTGTCTTTACACATCCCAGCATGAGCGAAGCGCTGAATGACTTGATGGGCTTTTAAAGATTATTTAGGCACAATATCCACCAATTTGCGGGAAGAGCATTTGCGTATTTCCCCAAAAATGACGAATATTGTGCCCGAATTCTATAAACCCCAATAGTCATGACCCGGATATCTGCCATAGGCATTGCACTGCTGTGCATTTTATGCGTAACCTCTTGCGGCTTAAAATCAAGACAGACTACTACCGAATCTTCTTCCGAAACGGGCTATTCTCCGGTTACGACAGACACGGCAGCTACCATTGTACCGTGCTATGCCAAAGGCTATACGGTGAAATATCTTCCGCACCATGTCCGTCTGGTGGATATACACGACCCTCAAAAAGAAAGCAGCAGCACTTTCCACTATGCGCTGGTACCGAAAGGCATAAAGCCTGTCGGTATACCGAGCGACTATACGGTGATTGAAACGCCGGTAGAGCACGTTATGTGTATGACATCCCTGCAACTTTCCAACTTCATCCGTCTGGATGCCTGCGATTATGTGGTGGGCATCACCAGTACGCGCCATCTCTTCAACAAGGAGATGAACGAACGTTTGAAGTCCGGCGAGACCGTGAAGATTGGTATCGAAGGGAACTTTGATAATGAAGTGATAATGAGCATGAATCCGGATGTTATCTTTATCTCTCCTTTCAAGCGGGGCGGATATGATGCCATGCGGGAAATCGGTATTCCACTGGTTCCCCATTTGGGATATAAGGAGATGACCCCGTTGGGGCAGGCTGAATGGATAAAATTCATCGGCATGTTTATAGGCCAGGAAGTGGAGGCGAATGAAAAGTTTGCTGCGATAGAGAAGCGCTATAACGAATTGAAGGAGCTGGCTGCCAACGTGAAGAAGCGTCCGATGGTATTCAGCGGCGAGATACGGGGTGGCAACTGGTATGCAGTGGGAGGAAAGAGCTTTCTTGCCGAACTGTTCCGTGATGCCGGTGCGGATTATTTCTTGAAAGACGATCCCCGTTCGGGAGGTGTCACGCTGGATTTTGAAACCGTATATAGCCAGGCGGAGAGTGCCGACTATTGGCGCATTGTCAACAGCTATGACGGGACATTCACGTATGATGCCTTGAAGTCCCTCGACCCGCGTTATGCCGACTTCCGTGCGTTTCGTGAGAAGGGAGTGGTATACTGCAACATGCGTGAGAAACCCTTCTACGAAAGTATGCCCATGCAGCCCGAAATTGTATTGGAAGACTTGATACATGCTTTCCATCCCGATTTGTTGCCTGACTATAAACCGACTTACTACGAACTGCTGAAATGATAAAAAGACCCGTACTTCCGTTGATGTTGCTGACACTGGCATCTATCTTTCTTTTTTTCCTGCTGAACCTGCTTTTGGGGTCGGTTCACATTCCTCTGCGCTCCGTGTGGAACATATTGTGGGGAAATACGGATGAATCCGTTATTTGGCAGAATATTATCTGGAAGTCCCGCGTGCCCCAAGCGTTGACGGCATTGGTGGCGGGAGCAGGGCTGTCAGTCAGCGGTCTGCAGATGCAGACGGTGTTCCGCAATCCGCTGGCAGGGCCTTCGGTATTGGGCATCAGTTCAGGTGCCAGCCTGGGTGTGGCTTGTGTGGTATTACTGTCCGGGGCGATGGGCGGTGTGGCATTGAGCCGTTTGGGGTATATGGGCGAGGTTGCCTTGTCGGTTGCCGCCATTATCGGTGCGCTGGCTGTGATGGCGCTCATTGTCTATGTCTCCCAGAAGGTGAAGGGCAACGTGACGCTGCTGATAATCGGTGTGATGATAGGCTATGTGGCAAGTGCCGTCATCGGCGTATTGAAATATTTCAGTGTGGAGGAAGATATACGTGCATATGTCATTTGGGGATTGGGTAGCTTTGCCCGTGTTTCGGGCGACCAGATGGTGCTGTTTGTCTGCATCATGGCTGTGCTGCTTCCGTTGTCCTTCCTGCTGATAAAGACGATGAATCTGTTGCTGCTGGGCGATGGCTATGCACGCAATCTGGGACTGAACATCAAGCGGGCACGCCTGCTGGTTATCTCATGCTCCGGCGTGCTGGTGGCTATTGTAACGGCCTATTGCGGTCCGATTATGTTTATCGGATTGGCGGTTCCCCATCTGTGCCGTGCCATCTTCCACTCTTCGGACCATCGGGTACTGATGCCTGCCACATTGCTGGTAGGCGCTTCCCTGGCATTGGTCTGCAATCTGATAGCCCGTATGCCCGGCTTCGAGGGAGCTTTGCCGGTCAACTCGGTGACGGCACTGGTAGGTGCGCCGGTAGTGGCTTCTGTACTTTTTAGAAAACGGAAAGGAGAATTGAATGAATAAGGAAACCATACATATAGAGAATCTTTCCATCGGTTACCCCGGTAAGGGGGATGTGAAAGTGGTGGCAGACGGCATTTGCGCCGGAATTAACAGTGGTGAGCTGACTTGCCTGTTGGGAGCCAATGGAGTGGGGAAGTCCACGTTGCTCCGTACGCTGTCCGCCTTCCAGCCGAAACTTGGAGGAAACATATTTATTGAAGGAAAAGAGATAGGGGACTATACCGACAAGCAGCTTTCGCGCGTCATCAGCGTGGTGCTGACGGAGAAGTGCGATATACGCAATATGTCCGTCGTAGAACTGATAGGTCTGGGGCGTAGCCCCTACACCGGTTTCTGGGGAACCCTTTCGAAAGAGGACAAGATTGTGGTGGACAAATCCATCGCCCTGGTAGGCATTCCCCATCTGGCACACCGCATGGTGCATACGCTGAGTGACGGTGAACGGCAGAAGGTGATGATAGCCAAGGCGCTCGCCCAGGAAACTCCCGTCATCTATCTGGATGAACCGACAGCTTTCCTTGATTTTCCCAGTAAAGTAGAGATGATGCAACTGCTTCACCAGCTCAGCCGGCAAACGGACAAGACGATTTTCCTTTCTACTCACGACCTGGAACTGGCCCTGCAGATAGCGGACAAAATATGGCTGATGGACAAGGTGAACGGCGTAACTATCGGTACGCCCGAGGACCTTTCGTTGAACGGCAGCCTGAGCAACTTCTTTGCCCGTAAGGGTATTGCCTTTGATTTGGAAACGGGACTGTTCAGGGTAGCCAATGAATATACCTCCCAGATACGCTTGGCGGGCCACGGGCAGAAGTATGCCATGGTGCGCAAGGCACTCCAGAGAAACGGGATTCTGGCAAACCGGAATGTTGAATCGGAGATTTATATCGAAACCGGAGATTTGAAGGGAGACGGCAGCTTCGTATTCCATCGACCGGGCAAGGAGCCGGTAACAGTGTACTCCATTGAGAAATTGCTGCAAATAGTCTTGTCATTCCATTCCCTATGATGCACCATTCTGCAAAGGATAATTATGTCCACTTAACGACGACTCCGGTCCCCCGGCTGATTACGTCATTGGCTGTGCCGACCATCATCAGCATGCTGGTGACGTCCTTCTACAACATGGCAGATACCTATTTTGTGGGTAAAATAAATACCCAGTCTACGGCTGCCGTAGGTATCGTGTTTTCTGTGATGTCCATTATCCAGGCTGTGGGATTCTTCTTCGGTCATGGTTCGGGGAACTACATCTCCCGTAAGTTGGGGGCGCAGGAAACGGAGAGTGCCGAGAAGATGGCATCCACCGGCTTCTTTTTTGCCTTGTTTATCGGAGCGGCTCTGGCTGTGCTGGGATTGCTGTTCCTTACACCGCTTTCCCTTGCTTTGGGGTCGACGCCTACTATTCTTCCGTATACGGAGCGCTATTTGGGAATCATTCTGCTGGGTACTCCTTTTATGACCGCCTCATTGGTGCTGAATAACCAAATACGTTTTCAAGGTAATGCGGCGTATGCCATGGTGGGGATTGTGAGTGGGGCGGTCATCAACGTGGTGCTCGACCCTATCCTGATTTTTGTATGCGATATGGGCATATCCGGTGCCGCACTTGCCACAGTAGTCAGCCAGATATGTAGTTTCATCCTTTTGCTATATATGGGGCGCAGAGGAGGAAATATACGTATACGTTACAGAAACTTTACGCCTACACTGGCTTTCATCAAGGAAATTATTGGGGGTGGAACTCCGTCACTCACCCGGCAGGGACTGGCAAGCGTGGCAACCATTTTGCTGAACGTGGCGGCCGGTGCATATGGTGACGCAGCTATTGCAGGGATGTCCATTGTGACGCGTATCTCTATGTTTATCAATGCTTTCCTAATTGGTTTCGGGCAAGGCTTCCAACCGGTATGCGGATTCAATTATGGTGCCGGGCTGTATGCCAGAGTGCGCCAAGGATTCTGGTTCTGTGTGAAGGTAGGCTTTTTCTTTTTGCTGGTTTGTGCGGTGGCAGGTATGGGATATGCCGAGGAGATTGTCTCCATCTTCCGCAAGGGAGACCCTGCTGTTGTAGCTACCGGTGCGGCAGCATTGCGCTGGCAGTTCATCACCTATCCGTTGGGTGCATGGATTGTGGTCAGCAACATGATGCTGCAGACTATCCGCAAGCCCGTACGCGCTACGATACTTTCCTCTGCCCGTCAAGGGCTGTTCTTCATCCCCCTCATCTTCATTCTTCCTTATTTCTTAGGACTGAAAGGGGTGGAGATGTGCCAGGCGGCGTCGGACATGCTGACCTTCTTCCTCGCCATTCCATTGACCTGCGGGGTGCTGGCGGAGATGAAAAGGAAGGAGGCGGAACAACTGCAACAGCGGCAATCTTGAAGTTTCTGCGTCCCTATTCAATTTTCACGGGAGCTATCGGTTGCCGCTTCACTTTATCGAGGGGAGCTGCATGGTACTCGATGCGCCCGAAGTCTATCTGTCTCAAATCAATGCTTCTGATTGTACTGTTGTACATGGTGCGATAGTAGATGATACCGTTTGTCATATCTGTGGCCGATGTCCATTGGGTGGCACTTGGAATATTGGCAGGAACCTGGCCGAGGGGAAACTCGATGCCTACGGGTATATCAAAGTTATTCAGTATCTGAAAACATTGGAGAACGGTTTCCTGTGCGGTATTCTGTGGTGGTGTAGAAGTCTGGTAGAAAGCGGCACGGATAAAGCGGGAAGGGGGAGTCACATCTCCCGGAATTCCCAAAAAGCCGCTTCCCGAACCGAAAGGGGCTATAGTCACATTGCCCAGCGATTTGCTTTCGGCACTGCCCGGGTAGAGGTTCACATAATTGTTTAAGTTGGTCATCTGCCAGTCAAAGCCGGGGGAGTTTGTCAATACTCCCAGTTTGTTTTCATAGAAACGGGGCTGTCCGTCGATGAACTCCAATACCAGTTGGCGGCCGGTCTTGTCTGCAATCCGCCAATGTACGGTGGAGGCGCGTGGGTCAATGGCTATGACCGTCACATTTTCAATAGCCTCCTTTACCTCGTCCACAGTAGAAAAGCTTCCCAACAGCCATGATACCAATTGTAAATCGGCTATGCTCGACGCTTTTCGTGTGGGGTCGTACTCCTCATATTTGCCATATCCGGGAAAGTAGAACAGCCCGGCGGAGAGCCCGGCTTCATTCAGACCTTCGGCCACGAACTCCTTTTGCTCCACTGCCAGGCCTACGTAGCCATAGCGTGAGGTGAACTCCATGCCGGACAGACTGCCTCCGGGTGTCAGTGATTGTTGCGAATAACCGCGCGGTACGATGACGTACTGGCTGTTCAGCTCACTGCCTCCCCATTCGATGGTGCGGGCTACGACGTGCGCATTGTCTTTGGCCGTCAGGGTGATACCGGTACATGCCTCTGCTGTTTGAGGGGCGAAGGTGAGGGCTGTCATTGCTGCCAGCAGGATAGGAATTCTTTTTGCCATATTATTCAGTTTATATTGTTGAGTATCTGTTTGTATACTAAACAACTCTGTATGGCAAAATGTTCCCTTACCAGAACCGGTACCCCAGCGTAAAGAATGCGGCGAAGTTCTTGGGAAAATATCCTCCTTCTTCCGAATGACCTATCATCTGGTTTATCTGCTCATTGACTTTTACCAGTCCCACTTGTGTCTCTGCACCGATGATGAATCTTCTGTATTCAAAAGTAAGTCCCAGGGCAATACCTGCATCGAAACGGTTGTTACCCATTTTCCCGTCTACCATACTGCCGAAAGTGTCTATCTTGAACTGGTATCCTCCCTGCATACTGCTGCTGCTATAATCGTAGGTCTCGCCGGAGGTCTTGCCTGCCACGCCTATGGCCGCATAAGGGCCGACGCTCAGCGAGGCATGATAATCCCTGCCCAGATGGAGGCGGGCCGCTATCATGAGGGGGATTTGCAGATACAGTTCATGCATTTTGGCCTTGCCGATGTGGCTTATCTCGTCTTTACCGCCGATGGACACAAACTCCAATGCGGATTGCAGCACCCAGGTCTTGTTGAGGACATATTCTGCACCGACACCAGCTTTGTAAGCTATTTGGGTGTCACTACTGGAGTGTTTTCCATGAAAATGGGAGGTACCGATTCCAGCTTTTGCATGAAAGGACAGCGGGCTTTGTGCCAGACCGGTCAGTACGGTCATTGCCATACAGACGGTAATGATTATCTTCTTCTTCATGAGTAAATTTTTCCGTTTTCGGTTATGAGTAATACTGTTAGTTCGCCATTGGGCAGTAAGGGGGCACAGTGCCGGTGACAGAGCTCAATCAGTGCCTTGCCAAACTTTTCCAGCAGCTCTTCGGGAATGATGTCCCAGAGTTCGCGCGCCAGGTTCATCTGTCCGATGGCGGCAAGTGTTTCTTCGCTGCATCCCGTCTGGCGTGCCAGGTCTTGAATGAATTCCTTATTCATGGTCACTTTCTTGCTGTGGGTATCCAGATTGCCTTCGGCCAGTTTCACGGCCTTTCCCATCATCACGCCGAGGGTGACGTGCGGTACTTGCTCTTCGGCTGCTATTTTCAAGGTTTCGCCGATAAAGTTGCCGTAATGCACGAAAGCCTGGGTGGGGAGGTCGGGATAATACGCCTTGATGAAACGTTCGCTCTTTGCGCCGGAGCTGATGACGATACGAGGGTTCCGGGTTGCCTTTGCCACTTCCATGGACTTCCGGATGGAATTGATGAAGGCTTCCGAGGAGAATGGCTTCACGATGCCGGAGGTCCCGATAATGGAAATGCCTCCTTCGATACCGAGGCGGGGATTGAAGGTGCGTTTGGCTATTTCTTCTCCACCGGGGATGGAGATGGTAATGAGAATAGGATTGGGCTGTTTGGCAATATGGAGGCGTTCAAGCCATAGCTTGACGTTCTTCTTTATCATTTCGCGCGGGGTGTCGTTGATGGCAGAGCTACCGAGCTCAAGTCCCAGACCGGGCATGGTGACGACACCTACGCCTTCGCCGCCGCAGACGATGATGTTGTAGTCGTCCTGGGGAGTGTCTTCCGGCAGCGGGTCGTCTATGCGGAAAGGTATGGCTATATTGGCCACAACTTTCATTCCGTTGGTGATGTCCGGGTCGTCGCCGGCATCCTTGATGACGGTAGCGCTTGTCTCGAACATGCCGTCACCGTTTTCCAGAAGGTCGGAGTGGGGAATATGGCGCTGAGGCTCTACGGGAACCTGGATGGTTTCTCCGTTGGGAAGAACTACCGGAAATTCCGTAGGACGCTTTTTGAAGTAGATATTGAATACATCCCAGGTGGCGGCTACGGCGGCAGCGGCGGCACATGTTCCGGTGGTCAGTCCGCTGCGCAGGGGGAAGAAGTCGGGTAAATGTTTCTCGATTATGCGGCGCAGGCCATGCTCGCCGTTTACACAGATAAACTTGTCGGATGTCTTGGGGCGGCAGATGGCAAAGATGCGTATACCCAGTTGCCGGGCAGCTTCCACCTTTTCGCAGAATCCGCCCGATATCCCGCTTTCTTTGAGGAGGATGGCTTCGGGATGAAGCTGTTTCATCAGGACTTGCTCGTCTTCTCCGGGCGTGTAGTAGTAGAGGTTCTTCTCGGAGAAACCTTGTTCCCGGGCGAGCTTGCGCGAGCTGTCACGGTCGAGGATGCGGAAGTAACAGCAGGCATTCTGCCACAAAGGCTTCAGCTTACCTATGGTCTGTACGCCGGTCAGTGCAAGTAAGATGAAAATCTTTTCTTTCTGTATCTTCTCGATGGCATCGTCATAATCCCTGCACCAGGTGATGTGTTCTTCATCGCGTTTCGGGAAGATACGCTCGAAACGGATGACGGGGATATTCGATTCCACGGAGACTTGTTCCAGAGTCTCATGCAGCTGTGTGGCAAAGGGGTGCGCGGCGTCTATCAGCAGCTTTATGTGATGCTGTGCACAGAATGTTTCTATTTCTATTGCATCCATCGCGCCTTGCAGGCGGATGCCATTATGCAGAAGTACGTCCTGCTCATCCCCTTTGGTAGAATAGTAGAAAGTTTTTCCGGCTTCTTCAAGGGTTTGGATGGCTATGCGTCCTTCGGTGGTTCCGCCAAATATTAATATCATGTTTGAATGTTTATGGGTGATTAATCGTTGATTTATTTCCGGTACAGATGCTTGAACTCGTGTGCATAGAGCCGTGACAGACCTTCACGGTTGCCGATGGCTTCGCCTACGACAATCATGGTTGTCAAGGTGAGGTTATTTTCCTTCACTATTCTGGCAAGGTCTTTGAGTTCCCCCCTGAATATTTGTTCGTCTTTCCATGTCAAGTGGTAGCAGACAGCTACGGGGGTAGTTTCCGGATATTCCTGCAACAGTTCTTCCTGCACCTGCTTCGCAATGCTTGCACTGAGGAAGATGCACATGGTACTTTGTGAGCGTGCCATGAGATGTAGCTTTTCGCGTTCGGGCATGGGCGTACGTCCTTCGCCGCGTGTTAGGATGATGCTTTGCACTTTTTCCGGAATGGTGAACTGCGACTTCAAGGCAGCTGCCGCCGCCTGGAAGGAGGATATGCCGGGGGTGATGTGGTAGCTCATACCGTGCTGGTCAAAGTAGTTCATTTGTTCCTGAATGGCACCATAGATACAAGGGTCACCCGTATGCAGGCGTACGATGAATTTTCCCTTGTCATAGAACTTCTTCATCACTTCAAATTGTTCTTCCAAATCCATGGAAGCGGAGCTGAGTACGGTAGCCCCGGCCTTGGCACAGAGAGTCAGCTCCCTGGGAACGAGACTGCCGGCATACAGAATGAGGTCGGCGCGTTCCAGCATTTGGCGTCCGCGTACGGAAACCAGGTCCGGGTCGCCCGGGCCGGCACCCACTATTTCGATGTGGCCCTGGCGCACAGTTCTTATGTCAAGGGCGGCGGCCACGGTATAGTTCTCTCCTTTCTTCTTGGGCACCAGCAGCCGGGAGTTGTTTGCACTCAGTAAGGCGGCGGCTTCGCTGACGCTGGGGGTACCCATGTGCTTCATGACGGTTTTGCTGGGATGGGGCACCTCTATCTCTGTCAGTTCTTCGGCTGTATAGAAGTAGACCGGGAACTTCTTTTGGAGCGCTTTCACTACCGGTTCGTCACTTTTGGCTTTAATCGTGGAGATGGAGGCGATGCTTTGGGGCATGATGCCGTATTCCTTCAGTGTGTTCATAATCTCTTTCTCCACTTTCCGCACGGGACCTGCCAGCCGGGCAAGGCCGATGCCGAGGTGTACGACACAGGGCACGTAGCATATCATAGGCATTTCCGGGAAGTTGGGGACTTGGGGAGATACGCACAGAATCAGTTTGAAGCGTGAAGGTTTAATGTCCTGCACCCGGTAGAATACTTCTACATGAGGCGGCAGGTGCGCCTCCATCCAGTCCGTGCCTTCATTGCGCACCGTGAGCAGCAGGGCGGTGGGCTTGCCGGAAACGAAGAGGCTGATATGCTCGTTCATGCATACTCTTTTTTTCTCTTCGGGCGTCTTGGCAAGTTCTGCCAACAGGAGGGTGGAGGGCTCGGCGTTGATGACCGGAAACCACCCGAAACGTTGGGGCAGGGTATCGAGTCCCCATAGACCGGTGCAGTCGCTTTGCGTGGTGACTACCGGTTCGGCCCCGAGGATATTCGCTACCTGGTGGGTCAGTTCGTTGGCTCCTCCGATGTGTCCGGAAAGTACGGAGATGGCAAATTTACCGGTACTGTCCACGCAAACCACGGCAGGGTCGGTATATTTGTTCTTCACGCAAGGAGCGATGGTGCGGACACAGATTCCCATGGCGCCAATGAAGACAAAGGCATCATAGCGGTTGAAGTTTTCCGCTGTGAATTTGCCGGCGGATTCTATATGTGTGCATCCCTCTTCGTGCCTGAGGGTGAAGATTTCGGAGTCGGGAAGTTCGTTGAGCAGTGATTGGGCTATGCTCAAACCGGCTTCGGAGATTAGAATAACAGCTGTTTTCATAATGGGTATGTTTAAGAAAGCGTGGCTTTCATAATTTCAATGGGGTTATATTCGTTCAAGGCGATGTGGGTGGAAGGGTGGAGCACCATTCCGTTCCGCTCGATTCCTCGGCAGAACGCCTCCTTGCTTTCTGCCGATACGGAGTTGAAGACGATGCAGCCTTCGGGGTGCAGCACTTGTTTCACTTTCTCTATCATTTCCTCCAGATGTCCGCCGTGTCCACCGATGAAGACGGCATCGGGGCGGGCAAAGGGAGTGAGGTCGGTGTGCAGGAAATCTCCGGTTACCGCCGTAATGCCCGGTGCGCCGAAACGGCGGGAGTTGGTGTCCATCAGCTCTTTTCCTTCGGGGCGTATCTCGAAGGAGATGACGGCGAGATGGGGAAATTGCAGGCGGGCTTCGATGGAGACGGAACCGGTACAGAAACCGATGTCCCAGAAGACGCGGCGGCGGTTCAGTTCCAATGCCTGCAGGGTGAGCAGGCGGATGGGAGCCTTGGTTATCATGCGGGCGCGTCCGTCAAGATGTGCAAACTCTTCATCGGGGATGCCGAAGGGACGGACTGGAAAGTCCGGGGCTTGTACGCTGCCGTGCAGGGAGTTTGTGCGGCATTGTCCGGGATGGCTGTCCAGCAGCAGGCAGTTGGGATGTTCGAAGTCGCCGGCAACCGCTTCCCGGGGTGTCATCCGGCGTATGCGTTCCTTTTCGGGATTGCCGAGATGTTCGCCGATGTATAGTGTGTAATGGGAGTATCCGTACTTCAGCATGCGGGCGGCAATGGTGGTCGGGGTATGTTCGCGGTCGGTGAGGATGCCTATTTTGGGGGCACGCTCTATGAGGGCACGGTCGAACTCCTGCCACGGGCGTCCTGTCAGGGAGACGGTGCGCATGTCGTCATACGGCATGACGAGGCGGTGTGCCAATGTCTGCAAGGAATTGAAAGCGGGATAGAGCAGAATGTCTGCCTCGGGAAGCTTACGCTTTATGGTATTGGCAAAACCGAAGAACAACGGGTCGCCGGACGCGAATACAATGATGGAGTTGTCCGTAGCCGTCTCTTCGAAGCGGGTAAATATTTCTTCATAACGGGAAAAGACGCGGTCCAGCGGTACGGTGATGGAAATCCATTCGGCCCCGGCAGGCAGCAGAGGACCGACAATCTCCTTATGCCGTATGCCACCGGAGAAGACCTTCCCCTTCCGTATCTGTGCCAGTGCTTCCGGTGGAAAGAAGGGGGAACGGTTGTCATCCATTCCTATGATTATAAATCTGTGTTTCATTCAATGAGTAATCTTATGAAAATATCAAGTAATGTAAGGGGGCATAACAAGTAATGTTATCGGTCGTAACAAGTAATGTTATGGAATGTCTCTTTTCACTTACACATCCCTGCCCGGGCGCAACTGCTCCGCATCGTTGTAGCACAGCACGGAGTTCACCAGCGTGGCAGCTAAGTTACTGCCTCCCTTACGTCCTTCTACGATAATCTTGGGTATTTCCGTAAAGGGTT
Source organism: Bacteroides sp. 4_1_36 (assembly GCF_003466325.1). NCBI lineage: Bacteria > Pseudomonadati > Bacteroidota > Bacteroidia > Bacteroidales > Bacteroidaceae > Bacteroides > Bacteroides sp. 4_1_36. The sequence goes on along the minus strand of NZ_QSOX01000001.1, from coordinate 117,597 downwards.
TCACCATGTGTTTGGACTCCTGCACATGCACGAAGCCTACCGGTGCAGCAACAATGCCCGCCGGATGTGCCTTGCCCTTACGTATCAGGTCGCAGAGTTCCATAAGTGCCGTAGGTGCATTGCCGAATACAAAGAAAGCATCGGGATGCTCCTCCACAGCCAGGCGGATGCCTGCCTGGGTACGGGTGATGCCTTTCTCTGCAGCCATCGTCGCCGTGCGCGGGTCGCCGAGGTAACATTTCACCTCTATGCCCAGCCGCTGCAAAGCTCCTTTGCGGATACCGCTGGCTGCCATCGTGACGTCTGTGACAATCGTCTTGATTCCGCCTTTCTCGATGGCTTGATACAAGGAAGCCACGGCACCTTCGTCCGTATGCAGCAGATGCTCCATTTCAAAATCGGCGGTGGTATGTATGGCATGGAGTAAAGCCCATTTATGGTCGAGGGGAATATGCTTGTTCTTCAGTTCCTTTTCGATGGTACGGAAACTACGAATCATGATGTCTTGCCCGATGCCCGTGGCTTCGGTATTCGTGTCCCGGTAATAGCCGCGCGGAGTGATGAAGGCTCCGTTCCATTCGTAGGACTGTGAGTTGCCTATCAATACGACTGTAAACATATCCACCTCTTCGGGATTGAAATCTCCCAGCGTGGTGATGTGTACCGCTTGTTCCGGGCGTCCTGCCTGGCGTACATATCCCACGGGCGTTTCCGGTGAGCGTCCTTCCTGCAGAAAGAGTTCTTTCAAGCGGTAAAGCTGCCAGTAGCGTCCTTCACTTTTGGGGTTGTAGACTGCCGTCACGAAGTCGGCGGCAGCGGCTGCGATGATACGCCTTTCAATACGCTCCCAGGGAGTCATCAGGTCTGAAAGGGAGATGACACAGAAGTCATGTCCTACGGGAGCTCCCAGCAGTGAGGCTGCCTTTTGGAAAGCGCTGATGCCCGGCAGCGAAACGATTTCCACGTCGCTGTTCCTTTCCCGCTTCATCTCGTAGACAAGCGGCGTCATACCATAGATGCCCGCATCCCCGGAACTGATGACGCAGACCGTCTTTCCCTGCTCTGCCAGCTCGAAAGCCTGCTCGGCACGGGCGCGCTCACGCTTCATGCCGGTATCTATGCATGTTGTTGAGGGGTGGAGATAAGGGGTTACAAACTGGAAATAATACTTATATCCCACCACTACATCTGATTCTTGCAAAGCGGAAATTACGGCGGGAGTTATATCCGATTCATTGCCCGGTCCGATGCCGGCAACAATTATTTTGGGGTGTTTCATATCCATATGTTCTATTGGCATACAAAGATAGAACTTATATTTGATGAAACCGAAAAAACTCTGTGTTAATCCGCGTAATCTGTGGTGAATCCTTATTGTCTAAACCTGTAAGTGCCGGTATTCGCTCGGAGTATAGCCTACGTTCTTCTTGAACACGCGGTTGAAGTGCTGCGAATACTGGTATCCCAGCTCATAGGCAATCTGGCTGACCGTCTTCCCGCTTCCTATAATCATTTCTTTGGCCAGGTCGATGATTTTGTTCTGGATATATTCCTGCGCCGTCTTTCCGGTTTCCTTCTTCACCAAATCTCCGAAATAGTTGGAGGAGAGGAACACTTTGTCTGCGAAGTATTTCACGGAAGGCAGTCCTTCGGTCTGCGGTTTGTCGCTCTGGAAATAGTCATCTATCAGTGCTTCAAATTTCATCAGGATGTCTTTGTTGGCTGCCGAGCGGGTGATGAACTGGCGTTCGTAGAAACGCATGCAGTAGTCCAACAGTAGCTCGATGTTGCGCGCAATCAGACCCTTGCTGTGCTTGTCGATGGGGCGTTGGATTTCCATCTTAATCTTCTTCAGACAGTCGAGGAAGATTTCTTTCTCGTCTTCGGACAAATGCAGTGCCTCGGTAGAGGAATAGGAAAAGAAGGAATACTGCTTTATTCCCTGTCCCAGCGAGGTGCCTTTTATCAAGTCGGGGTGGAACAGCAGGCCGGAGGCGCTGGGCTGCATACCTTCCAGCATGTTGACCTCGGTCACCTGGCCCGGGGCGAAGCTGGTTACCGTGCCTTCCTGGTAATCGTAATACTGTTTTCCATAGCGTATGTCTCCGCATTTGGTGTTTTTGAGGAAAAGGGCGTATACGCCATAGTTCAAGGTGAAATGCCTGGGATATCCGGTGGCTTCGGACAAATCGACTACGCTGACCAGCGGATGCAGGGTTTCGAGACCGAACATCTTGTTGTATTGGTCTACAGCATTGAGCTTGATTACTTCTTCCATAAACGTTCCTGTTAGTTTTGTACAAATGTAGAGAATAATCCGGAAAGTTCCATATTGCAGGAGGAGGAATCCGTAATATGGTTACAAATGTCCGTAATCTGTGTACATTGAAAAGAGCTACACCCTTTGTCCGGAATGGTGTAGCCATCCGGAGCAAAGGGTGTAGCCTTGGTATGTAAAAGGTGTAACCCTTTTACGCTTGCTGGTTATCAATCTTTTAGCATGGCTTTGATGTGTTCCATATAGAGCTGGCGGATGGCTTTGTTTTCGCCCAGTCCCTGCATGCGTACATTCACTTGATAGCCTTGCTTTTCAAGTTCCGTCTTCCACACGCCGGCAATGTCTTCCTTGGTATGGTTGCCGCATACCAACAGCAACGGAACCAATGTCACGCTCTTGGGGCGTGTCTCTTTCAGTTGCAGCAGGGTTGCGTCCAGGGTAGGATATCCTTCAATGGTGCTGACGTGGAAGTTCTTCAGTCCATGGGCTTTCATCATGAAGTCGAGCATGGCGTAAGTAGCCGTGCTGGGTAGCTGGTTGCCGTGCCCCACATAGACAATGTCTTCTTTCTTTTCCGGCTGTTCGGCGGTCAGTATACCGATTACCTTCTCGCAGTCTTCGACGGAGTAGAGCAGGGGATTTCCCACTTTTATCTCCTTGAAGAAGGGACGGAGCTTGTCTGCATCCCTGCGGACGGAGGTCATCTCACTGCCTTCTATCAAGGTGGTGCTCTGGACGTAGATGGTCTGGTAGCCTTCGGCGCGAAGTTTCAGCAGTGCATCCGTAGGGCTGTCTTTGTACACACCCTCCTTGGCAAGTCTTTTTCGTACAATCGGCGAGATGTATGCTTCGCGCACTGTAAACTGCGGAAAGGCTTCTTGTGCCTCACGGGTCACGACGTCGAGCGTCAAGGCACGTGTCTGAGGGTCCGAACTGCCATAATGGGTGATGAGCAGAGCCGCCTTCTCCTCTTGTTGTGCGGAGGAGAAGAGGCTGATGCCGAGTAAATAGAGAGTGATGAAAAAATGTTTCATAATTGTTGTTGTTTCTAAAAGCGTTATGGAGAAATTATTTTAGTCTGAGTGCCAGGCTGACTACTACCGAACGTCCCGGGGAATACAAGGTGAAGTTCTTGTTCAGCGGGCGGTTGTCCTTCTTGTTGAAGATATTGTCTATGCCGATGCCCGGTTCGATGACAAAGTTGCGGAAGCCGTCGAAGGTATGGCGGGTATTGAGGTTCCAGATGCCGTAGCCCGGAGCATTGCCGTCCGCGTCACCCGGATAATAGACTTTGCTTTGCAGACGACCGTTCAAGTTGAGGTTCAAGGTATAGTCGCTCCAGCTGTGTGTATAGTTTCCGGTGATGGTGGCTGTATGGCGTATGCTGCGTTCGATGTTTTGCCATTCGCCTCCTTCGTTCAGACCGCGTCCATAGGCGTAGGTATAGTTTCCGGCCAGGGTGAAGCCCGGGAACAGATTGCCGTTCAAGTTCACTTCAAAGCCTTTGACGGTAGCTTTCTCGAAATTGAAGTAGTTCTTGACACTTAGGTTTTTCGTGGATGAAAGGTCACCGATTTCGGGGAACTCTTCACGCAACTGGTTCTGCTCTGCTTCCGGTAGGTCATCGAATTTAGTGGATTTGGAAGTTACCATGTTCTTTACATAGTTCAGGTAACCAGTGACGGAAGCACTGAAACGGTTGGTGCGGTATTCCATGTTGATGGAGTAATAGTTGCTGCGTTCGGGGTCGAGGTTCTCGTCACCCAATGAGATGGTGGCTCGTGTACCCATTGTCTTCTTGAACATGTGGTAGTAGAGCTCGTCGATTCCCGGAGCGCGGAATCCGGCAGCATAGGTGGCACGTACATTGAAGTTGCCTATGTTGTACATGGCTGCCACTTTGGGGGTGAAGCGTCCACCCGTCTGTTCGTGATGGTCGTAGCGTACACCCACAACACCGGTCAGATGGTTCCATAGCTTCACTTCATGCTGGCCGTAGGCTGATGTCGTATAGACACTTTTGTCCAAATCAGAGTCGGGACGGCGGAGCACTTCACGGCGATAGTCCACACCGAACACCGTAGTGCTGTTGGTTGTAAAACCGAAGATACCTTTCAACTCGGCATCATGGAATTTCTGAAGCTTGGTAAGCGCATACTCTCCGGGCAGGTATCCGCTGTTTTCTATCAGGTATTTGTAGCGTGATGCGTAATTGTTTCCTGAATAGTCGAACTGGATAACGTTGCGTTTACTCAGTTTGTATTTGGCGCCTGCCCCCCAGTTGTAACCTTCGTAGGTAGTGTTGTACTTGCTTCCGCCGGTGATGTCTTCGCGTTCTACCGGACGTTCGAGTCCGCGGTTATAGTATCCACCGTTGGCATAGAAGGAAAGCTGGTCCGTAGCATCATAGGTAAACTTCTGCGAAAAGTTATTCGAGCTGTAGCCCAGGGAGAGCGGGGCAATCGTTTCGATGATGTCTTCTCCATCTTCTGTCAGATGGCTGTTTTGCCAACCGTCGGAGTGGTCGTATTTATAGGAAGTATAGGACCCTATTTTTCCTTGGGCGATGTCCAGATTCAAGCCTTGGGAGAATTGATTCTTTCTCGTATAGCTGCTATTGCTGCTGAAGGCTACCACATCTTTAGGCTCGTTGGTAATGATATTGATTACACCGCCGATGGCATCCGAACCATAAAGGGAAGAAGCGGCTCCGTTCAGTACCTCGATGCGTTTGACGCGGGTCATGTCTATTTGGTTGAGGTCGATGTTACCGGTAATGTCTCCCGTGACCTTGCGTCCGTTGACCAATATCAGCACGTGCTTGTTGGAGAGTCCGTTCATCATCAGATAGGACCCCATTGCGTTCGGACGGAAGGAGAGCGAGGGTACCATCATGGTCAAGGCCTGCTGGAAGTCGGTGATACCGGCACGCTTTATCTCGTTGGCAGTGATAACCGATACCGGAGACGGAGTGTTCTTCAGTCGCTGATGTGTACCCGTACCCGTTACTACGACCGGGTTCAACTCGTGAGTTTTCTTGGTCATATCGTCGCTGTCACCTTTTTCTGCTTGTGCATAGGCACCGGTGGCGATGATTCCTCCCATAAGGAGAGCTGTGAGAAGTCTTTGCTTTATCATATATTGTTTTATTTTATATAACGCTGCAAATGTACATACCATTATCGGAGGGTGAAATACTTAATAGTTGTTATACTGCGATGGCCAAATAGCTATTAATAGGTACTGTATTCCCTTATTCCGGCACATAGATAATCTCTCCATTTTCAAGCTGATAGGCAACTCCCACTTTCTTTCCTCTTTTACCGGAGGTCTTTGGGTCTTCGCTGGGAGTGTATTTCTTGATTTCCTGCCCTTCTTTGGTAATGATTTCCATATTTTCCTTTCCGGGATTCTTCACCATGGTGAAGTCTTCTTTGGAAAACATCTCCGTCATATTGAAGCGGGAGACGAGAGCCACCATCAAGGCTACGGCAAAGACCATCGCTACGTCAAAAAGATTGGCTACCGTACCCATGGGGTCGGAGTCCGAATCGCTGTGCAGTAATCTGTTTCTCTTACTCTTCATAGTTTTCGTATCGTTAGTCCGTTATTCCTTTTCGGCCGTTTGGCGGCTTATCACTTTGTACAGATATTCCAAGTCGTTCATTTCGCGGGCATACCAGCGTTGTTTCACTTGCAGGGTAATGATGCCGACAGCAGCAATGACCAAACCTACCACTGTAGTGGCAAAAGCCACCTGCATATTGTAGGCCATGGAGGAGATGTCTCCTTGTGCCAGCCCCACCAGTGCGGGACCCATCGGGATGAGGGTACCCATCAGTCCCAACATAGGACCCAGCTTGATGAAAGTACGCGAACGTCCCAACTCCTTCTCGGCTTCCACTTCATAATTGGCAAGCAGGTGTTCGCAGTAGGCGTCGTCATCCCGGTGTGCGGACAATTTGGACATGCTGCGGAGGAGAGGGGAGTTGCCTGCCGATGGGAGTTGCTGCAGCAGTCCGTCTATATTCTCTGGGGTAATGTTCTCCAGTGTTTCAGCGAATTGCTTCTGTAATTTCATCCGTTGATAGAATTCCCCGAAGAAACCTCCCGCAAGGAGAATGGCACGTAGAAAGAATAGCAGCAGCAGGACTATGACGGGAACCAGCAGCCCGTTCGAAATCCAGAACAGTGTGTTTGAGATTGTTTCCATATATCTTTTTAGTTTTTAATTCTTTAATTCGTTTCAATAGCCCGTGGCAATGATGCTCAATATAACAATGAAAATATTGACAATGAACAATACTTCCAAGCGCAGCGGCTTGTCACCGATAGCATATCGCAGCAAATGGCTACCGGCACCGACTACAAAGAAAGTAACACCGGCTGCTATCCATGAGAGACTGCCGAAATCTATTCCGGGAAAAGTGAAAAGCAGCAGTGCCAGGACATAGCATATTACTCCGCCTATCAGTATGCCGGGGTATAACTTCAGGAAGAGGGTGACCGCTTGTTTGAAGGCCGTGTTGCGGGTACGCATTTTTGCGAAACAGTCGAAACAGAAAGTTATCATTATGGCGGCTTCCAGAGTGACACATACCGACAAGTTCAACATCTGTGGACGGGAGGCAAAGAAAGCTGCCACCACGGTCTTGGACTGTTCCGTCATCCATGGAGTCACCAGCCACGCAAAAAAGGCACAGCCTGCGGCAACCGTCCACATTCCCCAGCGTGGATAGAACCCCACCTTTAATAGAAAATTGAGGGCGATGAATAGGGCTAACAGATGAATGACGTATTCCATAATACTCTGTTTCTATTTATTCTTTTTTTCTTTTCTTCAACAGTACGACCAGTCCGATGAAGGTGATGACGACAAGACTGCCTGCAACCACTCCGTTCACCCTGTTCTTACGTACCGTTTGTTCGGAAGTCAGTTTGTGTTCTTTCAGTACGACATCCTTGCCATCGGTTGCGGATGCTTCGTGTACCTCCTTCATGTTCTGGGTATAGGTCTGCTTCTCGCTATTATCCAACTGGTCGGCAACGAACGACTGTAGCTTGTCATTGTCGCAAACGAATTCGGTACAAGCGGCACCTTTTTCGCGTGTGATTTGTGCATGCAGGGAAGCAGTGGTTTTCAGTTGCTCATCAGATGCTTTCCAGTAACCTTTGCGGGCGCTTTCCAGCATGACGGCTGTCATAGCCTGGAATGCGGCGGGATTGACGCGGAGGAAGTACTCGTGAATGCCCAGCTTATTCTCATCCTTTATATACATTCTATACAAGTCATTGAACAGTTCTTTGTCCATGGCCGACGGACGCATGACGTGCCAGCCGAAGATGTTGCGGAAGATTTCGCCGAACATCTGCGCCGAACCTTCCCCGCCTTTCATCCGCTCTTGTATAAAGGTAGGGTTCAAGATGGTGGAACGTGTCTCTACGGCAATGGCCTCTTTGGCATCCTGCATGCGGCGGTTGGTCCGGTTGCGGTAGTCTGCCATATAGGCATCCGGTTCCTTGCTGGTCACGGTTTTGACGGTGAGCGAGAGTCCACCCGTAAATTCGTATACATGATCCAGGGAGATGGGGCCCCATGTGTTACTTTGACGGGGCTGGATGACAACATCCGTTTCGGACAGTGCCGAGGCAAACAAACCTTCCTGGACGTCTCCCCAATTTTCGTCGTCCCCATAAGAGGCACCCATATTGTTGAGGTATCCTTCGGCTATCTCCTTTTCGCTTTCCCACGAGCCGCTGTGCTCGGTATAGGCCATCATACCGGTACTGTATCCGCTGTTGACCGGTCCGAATACACGCATCACAGACATTTCACGGGCACGTTTGGGGGAAGTTCCCTTTTCTACCAGTAATTTTTCCTGCAACAGTGTACCCGATGCCACATAGTTGGGATAGGTCTCATCTCCGGCTTCCGATGTCAGACGTATAGCATCGGTCAGTAACTTCAAGCGGGAACCGGCTATGTCGCGTAGCTGTCCGGACACTTGTACCAGCACATTGATGCGCGGACGCCCCAGTTCTTCACTGGGCACCAGTTTCAGGTCAACCACTCTGCCTTGGGCGTCGCGTACGGGTTCTACTCCCAGCATCCAGAATACCTGGGCCAGCGTAGCTCCTTCCGTATTGATGAATTCGCCTGCCCAGAAGGTATAGCTTACTTTCCGGGGATATTCGCCGTGCTTGCTGATGTACTGTTTTAAAGTCGCTTCTGCCAATCGCTTTCCATCTTCCCAAGCCCTTGGGTTGGGAGTATTCTCGGCGTTGATGCTGTACATGTTGCGTCCGGTGGGCAGAACGTTCGGGTTCAGTACGGGGTCACCTCCCGGCGCAGGGAATACGGTTCCTCCGCTGAGTGCACGCACCATGGCATTCTGTTCGTTGACGGGGGAGGCAAGCAACTGTTCGCGATAGAGTAGGGCGGGGCGAAGCTCCGGTGCTACAGATGCAGTATCCTTGGGTGGATTCTGGAGTAAGGCGGTCAGCCTTTTCCTGGCGGCAGGCAAGTAGTGGTGGGCTATATAGGTGAAGTCTTGCAACTGTTCTGTGGTGATTTTACCTTTATCACGGTCCTTGCGGGCCGTTTCGTATGCCAGCGGGTCGGCAGCGACGGCGAGAGTGGTAGTCAGCAGGTCGCGGTCAGAATAAGGCTCGTTCATGGTGTAGTACGCACCCAGTATCTTTTCGTTGGCTATCTCTTCGGTGAAGGCATCCAGACGTTCCAACTCCTTGGTTGTGTAGGGGTCACTGGAGATGGAGTCGAGGTTGAGGTCGCGATGCAGTCCCAGACGCATGGCTTCTTTTTTGATACTTATTCCTAGGGTTCGGTGTTTTTCGGTACCTTCGTCCAGCACTTTGTGAATATCTTCGAGCAAGGCCGAATAGCGTTGGCGCATACCGCTCTCCACGTAGGGCGGAGTGAGATGGGTGACCAGTACGGCATGTGTCCGGCGTTTGGCAATGATACCCTCGCCTACGTTTCCGGTGGTATAGAAATAGAAGTGGGGGAGGTTACCAATCAGTACATCCGACCAGTCGGCCTGCGACTGTGCCACATTCTTTCCGGGCGTGTATTCCAAGTTGCCGTGGGTGCCGAAGTGAATCACTGCATCTGCCTTGAATCCTTTTTGCATATACAGATAAGGAGCCAGGTAGCTGTGGGGCGGCGCTACCGGCATTCCATGCACCAGTTTGAACTCATCATCTCCCAATGCCGGGCGGGGCTGGGGGAAGAGTAGGATATTGCCGAATTGCAGGCAGGCAATGGCAATACTGTCCTCTGTTACCAGCAGATTGCCGGGCGCATCTCCATATCTGTCTGTCACTTCCTGATATTTCTCGGGAAGGAGTACTTCGTGTGCCCATTGTTCGTATTGCTCGGTAGAAAGCCATATCGGGTGTGCCGTTTTCAAAAACTGTTCTTGTGCTCCTTTGGCATACGAACCCATGACGGCACCGTCACGATGTATCCGCTTGCCGAACTCCTCTACAGTAGCAGGCAGTCCACTGACGTCGTACCCTTCCGAACGCAGGCGTTTCAAGAAGTTATAGAGTGAAGGAATCACTTCCATACCGCTTGCCAGCAGGGCGTCTTTTCCCGGAGTCTTGAAGTAACAGATAGCAACGCGCTTTTCTTTGTTGGACATGTCTCTCAAGGACATGTACTTGGTAATATGGTCCACTACGGCATCTATCCGTTCATTTTCAGCGGTGTACAGATAGTATCCGTGTTTGTTTTCGTTTTGGGTAGCGATGCAGAGGGGTAGCATGCCTCCATCTATCTCAGGCACCACTACACGGGCGGTCAGTGTGCCACCGCTGACGGGGGTATCCAGGTCCAGCCATTCCTCGTGGGGCTGAATCAGCGGGAAGGGCATGAATAAAGGAATGTTTTCCTGGTGCAGCCAGTTGATGAGTGAGTCATTGCCCAGCCGTCCCATAGGCAGGTAGACTACTGCATCGGGATGGAGGGTACGTATCATATCGGCACGCGGTTGACCTCCGGCTGTGAAAGGATAGACATTGAAGCCTGCTTGTGTCAAGCACGTGATGAGGGAATCTACGTGGGCACGGTTTCCTTCCATCGGAAAGTTGAGTCCGGAAATCAGGGCAAGGTTGCGTCCGTCCTCATGGTAGAGATTTTTTTCTTTCAGATAGGCGGTCACCTCTTGCGGAGTACTGAAGTAGCGGCCGTATTCGCGGTGGTAGAACATGTTCTCCAGCAATGGGATGGGAGGCTCGTAATCCTGGTGTCCCCACCGGTGGGGAGTGGCGATGTGGCGCAGGTAGAGTAAGGCATTCCGGTAGTTGTGCTTGTTGCCGTTCTTGAGATACTCCCGTAGCGTATGCTGTTGTTCATTGGTAACATTGTGATTGAGGGAGAGGGTGAAATTTCGTAACGTATTCGTAAAGACTGGTACTCCGCTGGCACCCACCCGTTCCACTTCGGCAATCTGGCCGTCGTCAAGGTATAGCCCTCTGCTGTACATCACGATGGCATCATAGCCGGAAAGGTCCTTCACCTCTTCTTTTTTTATGCAGGTGACTTCTATCCGGGCGCAGTCATTGTTCAGGGCAATGTCGGCAGCTTGTGCCAGGGTTGCGTTGATAATAAGTATACGTGTAGGAGCAAGCCAGTACTGATAGGCCGCAAAGCTGCAGACAATCAATAGGGCTATGCTGCCGAGGAATATTCCAAGTCTTTTCTTATTCATACAAGTTTATTCTCGTTAATAGCGTTTTTGTCTTTTACAACATTTTCTTCTTATATAATTCACACTTAACGCCACACCCGTGATGCAAACGGCTGTACCTCCAAGCAGCAATACCCAAAGCACAGTCTTGCGCAGGGTGGCATTGGAGTTCAGACCGGGCAGACGCATGCGGTGCAGGGCTGTATAGCTCCAGTATTTCCAGCGGGAGGAGGTGTCTACATGGTGGATGATTCCCGTTTCCGGGTGAATGTAATAAACGCTCCGATCCGGGTCGTCCACCGTAATCTTCCAGACGGGAAGCTGGGGACGTCCGCGATACATATTGCTCATGTCGCGATAATAGGTCTCGAAATGTTCGAGCAGGGAGATATGTATGCCGGGGATATGTTGTGAAGAATCACGCTGGGAGGTATAAATGCTTTCCACGCCTTTCAGGATTTCTTCTTCGGAGAGTTGTAACGGACGCGGCAGGCTGTCGGCGGCATCGATGTAATACTCGTTTTTTCTATCTTTTACGATGTAGTAGGGATGTTCGCGGAAGTTGCGCCACTCTATCTGCAAAGCTTGGGGATAGGCGGCTATGACACGGCGGTAGTCCAAGGGGTAATCCTCCGGTTGTGGGGCACGGGCATGGAGCGTGCGTGTGGCGCTGCCTTTCTTCAGTGCCGGTTTATGAATCCATTCGGGAATGTCTGCCAAAGACATCATGCCGCTGAAGGTAAAGGTCAGTACGAAGATGCCGAAAAAGATTCCGCTGACGTAGTGCCAGTGATACCATCTTTTTCGGTAGGGGGAGAACTTGGGATGGCGGCTTCGGTGCGTCTTACGCCATACATCCACAGTTACCCAAATGCCGGCAATGACCATGAGACAACCCAGAGCTGTGAGCCAGATGACGGTCTTAGTCCAAAGGACGGTGTCCTGCCGCAGCCAGGTGAAGTATACCCAGTGGGGAATGGCACCCAGCCATGCCCAGAAGCGTTCGCTTCTGTTGGAGAACTGTAAGGCCTCACCGTTTTGTGAACTCAGATAGAGCTGTGTCCCGGCATCATCGGCAAAGTATATTTTATAAATGGGCATTTCCTTTTTCAGTTCAGCGAAGGGAATCCATTGGTCCAGAGAGTGGAGGGTGTCGATACGGGTAATGGGAGAAGAACACCACAAAGCTGCTGTCCGGTGCAGGTGCTCGCTGTCCAGAGAGGGTTGTGAGATGGTGGAATCGGCAAGGAAATGAAGCGTGCCTTTTGTGGTACTAAAGCTGAACTCGGGGTGTCCGGCATTGAGGTTCAGTATCGTAGACCTGACCTTTACGCCACGGGGCAGGCGGGCTGTGACGGAGGAGATGTCCGGAAGTGAGTCTCCGGCTTGGGAGAGCATTTCCAGCTTTTGCATTTTCTCCTTGGCGCTGACACGGGGAAAACGGTGGTACATCATCACGAAGGCGGAGAGGAACCACATAAGAAATAGGATACAGAGCAAAGTGCCCAGTATCCTATGAATAGAGTACATCAGTTTGGTGATAACATTCATTGTCGTTCGCGTTTTTCCTGCAAAAGTACAAGATGATTCAAGAACACTAAATACCCACTAATGGGTATATTATTCAGTGTCTTTTCCGGCAGCATAGGCCGCCTTCTTCGTCATGATGTCCAGCATGCGGTGCTTCAGTCCGAAACGGATATGGTCAATGAATATTTCTTGAATTTCCGGAATTTGTCCCAGTCCTTCCAGTTGTGCACTGACGGTGAAGCCTTCTTTCTCGAGCATCTCCTTCCACTCTCCGGCAATGTCGTTTTTGGCATGGTCTCCGGCAACAAACATGAAGGGGATGAGGGTCACACGTTTGGCTTTCCCGGCTTTCAGTTGTGCCAGCATGGTGTCAAAGGTAGGATAACCTTCGATGGTGCCCACATGGAAATTGGTCAGTCCGCCTGCTTTCAGCATATAGTCCATCTGACTGTAGATGGCAGTGGCAGGAGTATAAGTGCCGTGGCCCACAAGCACGAAGTTTTCTTTGGCAGCCTTTTTGCCTTGTGCCGGGACGTTGTAGCGGTTGCCCAGAATATCTGCCACCTTCTCTGCATCTTCTATAGAGTAGAGCAGGGGAGTACCTACGCGTATTTCCTTGAAGAAGGGCAGTGCGCTTTCCACATCCCGGAGGAGTGATTCCATTTCTACTCCGTCAATGATGTTGGTGCTCTGCACGATGAGGTGTGTGTAACCTTCGCTGCGCAGTTTCAGCATGGCATCCAGTGGAGTCAGCTTCGTGATGCCGCGCTCTTTCAAGCGGCGGATGATGATGCGCGACGTATAGGCTTCTTGGAACTTCAACTCCGGGAAGGCGGCTTGTGCCTTGGCGTTGATGGCATCAATGGTGAGGGCACGGGTATCGTCATGCGTAGTGCCGAAGTGCACCATGAGCAGGGCGGCCTTGTCACCGGGTTTCATACTTGCAAGCATATCGCTGTGCTCGTAATTGCCTCCCCCGTGCGCATGGCAGAGGAGGAGGAAATTACAAAGGAATAAAAAGACAAACAAATTCTTCATAAATACTGATGCTTGTTTTAATCGTTCTCTATGACACGTATCATATCGAAGTAGAAGCGTCCGTCCACTTCGGCTCCTTTCTCTACATTACCGGTCTTGATGTCATAGATGTAGATAACGGCGTTGGCATCTTCTTCAGTGTTTACACCAATGTATGCTTTGTTGTTGAAGATGACAGAACGCTGTGAGAAGCGACCGCCGCTGTAACCGATTTCCTTGCCATCATAGCTTAAGCGTGTCTTGGTTCCGGTGGCAAGGTCGATGACGGTATAGTAGTGTGAGAATGCATCGATAGCTGTAGGCTTTTTGATTCCTGCAGCAGCTGCTTTATCGCTGATAGGAGCTTTGTCATTGCGAGCATAGACCAAAGCTTTGTTGTTTCCTAAATACTGAACTGTCATCAACTTACCGTCTGCATTTTGATAACCGTTGTAGGAAGTGTCAAATTCTGTTGCGCCTACCTTAATGCGTAGTAGCATCCCCTTTTCAATACCACTTGCCTCTTCATGGAAACAAGCCAGGTAGAGGTTGTCTGCTTCGTCATACATCACGCAGTTTTGCATCAGCTCTCCATAGGCACTTCCTGCCATTTCACCTTCAACGGGAGATTTGATGTCTTTTTCTACTTCCATAGTTACCGGATTGATGATGGCTGTGTGGAAATTAGGCTCTTGTTCGCTTGCAATTGTCAGACCGGCTTTTTCTTTCCAATAATAGAAGTAGTACAATCTATTGTCCGATTTGCGGTAGGTAAGGATACCGGAGCTTGTCAGCTTGGTCCAGTTGGTAGGATCAGGTATGTTCAGAGTACCTTCATCGAGGATTGTCAGGTCTTTTGCGTTCAGCTTTGTATAAATCACTTGGTCTTTCCCGCCATTGGTAGACATGATGATGAGTGTATTGTCGTCAATCCAGGCATGTGTGTAGGCACGCACCTTATAGCTGTTGGTCTTGAAGGGACGTTCTGCAATTACCTGAACAGCATTGTTCTTGATTTGATATTTCACGAAACGGTCATTGGTTGCGGGAATCTGGTAGTAATATTTTCCTTTAGAGATAGTCTCCATGGAGTAATCTCCCAGTTCCGAACCTTCTCTTTTCACAGTGATGACACCCTGCTCTGCGGCCAATGAGTTGACGCTATGGACGATAGTGGTATTCTTGCTACTCATCCCGCCGTGCTTGTCTACGGTTACAAATAGGTCGAAGTGATAGTTATCCTCATTGACTTCCGGGTCCGGATTAGGATTAGGTTCCGGGTCATCATCGGAACACGCTGTGAATGACAGTGCCATCATGGCAGCCATAAAGGCAATCAGTGTAAATTTGAATTTTCTCATTTTGAATGAATTATTAAATGATTAGTTAATGAATAGTCTGAATTTAGCAAAAAAAGCACGTCCGGGCTTCTGCAGCTTGTAGTTGTCATAGGCTGTCTTGTCGAGGAAGTTGGTACACTCCAAAGCCAGATTATAGCGTCCGCGTCTCCATGAGTAAGTGATGTCGGCATTACAGATGTGCTGGGCGGGAATGCGTGCCTTGTTATCATATGCGCCGTAAGCTTCCCAGGTCAGGAAGTACCAGTGTACCCATTGATAGGTACAACCCAGGCGCAATCTGCTTTCGGGCAGGGCAATGTTGCGGAAGGTATAATAAGCCTCTACGCTACCGAATAGCCACGGGCGGTTGGGCACACGGTTGTTATAGGTGGCAGAGGGCTTTCCGTCACCCTTGTACTTCTGCTGGTCGCGAGTGTCCTGGTAGCTGACGTTTGTGGCGAGTTGCAGTCTGCCTTGCCAGTCGTAGCGCATTTCCCCTTCCGCACCTTTTACATGGACAGCCGGGACGTTGGTATATTGCATTGTACCCTCTTTCTCGGCAATGCTGGTCTGAATGTAGTTGTCTACCTTACGGAAAAATCCGCTCATCTCATAATAGAATGTATGTCCATTGCCCGGGTGCCATGTGCCGAACAGAGAGGCATTGAAGTTGTTGCTGTTTTCCGGTTTCAGTGCCACGTTGGCATAGATGGTGGTACCGTTTCCCAACAGCTCGCGGGCGATGGGCAGTCTTACGCTATGCTCGTAGGATACTTTGATGGATAAAGGTTCCACGATGATATACCGGAGTCCGGCACCGTAACCCAGGTAGTTCTTGGTGGTGGAGCCTTGCACATCCTTCGAGCCGGTCACGCTGGATTGGTCGGTCTGCCGGATATTGGGATGGTTGATGTAGTCTTTTATGAAGAATACGTTTTCCATCTTGCCATCCAACAGAGACTGGTTGTAGGAGAGTCCCAGGATATGTTTGGTAACCACATCTTTTGACGGCTCGAAGCTGGTATCAAGGTCATCGAAGCGGTCGTTTCCGGTACGGCTCAAATGGTAGTTCAGATTAAAGCTGTGATGGGTATTCAGCTGATAGTCCAGGTTGGTGCGCATGATGGTGAGCGGACGCTTGTAGTGGCGCATGGATGGTTCTTTGCCCATAATCTCGTTGCGCTGGCTCACGATGTATCCTCCGTCCCAATAGTACTTCCGATAGGCAGTGTCCACGGTCAAGGAATGGTCCCAGGTGTGGGAGAGGGAGGCATTCAGTTGCATGTTCTTCAGGATGAAGTTGTACTTCTGATAGCGGGCAGAGATGTTCCAGGAATCGGAATTCCTTTCTGCCATTCCGTATACTTTGTTTTGAACAGACCCCGTCTGCAGTTCCTTGTCTGTTTTTGAATAGGAGGCGGAAACAAAGAAAGCATCAGCCCAGGATTTGTTGACAAATCCGGCTTCCACCTGTGCCAGTAGCGAGAAGTAGCCGTCATGAAAACGCTTGGGATTGCCATATATGAAGTTGTCCCCGCTTTCGTCGCGCATCTGTACATTCTTCATTCTATAATCGTTTTTGGAGTAGTTGATGCCAACGGTGGGCCGGACTATTAGTCCGTTTTTCTTTTCTACGAACTGTGCATTCAAGTCTGCCTTGTGGGTATGGAAGGAGCCGATGCCGTAAGATACATCCAGATAATCCTTTTTTTCCTGCTTTGTAATGATATTGATGGCGCCGCCCAGTGCATCTGTTCCCAAGCTGGCAGGGACTACTCCTTTGTATATCTCAATCCGGTCTATGATGTTAATGGGTAAGTTGGCGAGGGAAACACCGCTTCCTTTGGTGTCCAGTGGCATTCCGTCCAAAAAGTAGCGGACTGAATTTCCAGACATTCCATTGATGGAGAGGTCGAAGTCCGAGCCAACTCCGCCTTCCTCTCTCACCTTAATGCCCGTTGTACGGTTCACCAGGTCGTTGAGGTTATTCAGTGAGTTTACTATCGGCTTGATGTCGAGTGCATTGACGGCAAAGGCTCCTTCCTTCACTTTCTGCGTTTGGGTCTTTCCGTAGACCTCGACAGAACTCAGTGTTACGGCACTTTCCTGCAATGTAAAGTTCTGTTTTTTATCCTGCCGGATGTCGAGGGATTGTTTCACGGTTTGGTAGCCCAGGAAGGAGACGACGAAGGTATGTTTACCCGGGGCGACTTGCAGTGAATACTTCCCCCGGTCATCCGTATAGGTGCCGGAGGTGGTGTTTTCCACAGCGATGGTGGCTTGGGCTATCGGTGTCCCGTGCTGGTCTATGACTTTTCCGGATAAGGTGACCTTATTCTGTGCCATACTACCTGCAGGAAGCAGGCAGATAAATGTAAATAGCAGTCCTGTGATGAATCTCATTTCAGTTCCTTATAAGCGTTCGTAACTTGCCCTCAAGGAAAAAAATGAACAAAGAGAAAGATTCCTTTATATGGATAAAGAATGCCTCGACTCAATGTTTTGTTGCTTTATTCCCCGAAAGCACTAAAACTATGTTGTCTTGGCAGGTCTTCTGACTTATCCCTCTTTGAATGCCTTCCCATCCGCCGGGCGGACAGTGGCTTGTAGAATATTCAAAGATTTTGGAAGGACTTACAGCAGCGGGTCTGTTCAGGATTTGCACCTGATTCCCTTTTTCATCACTCATCTCCAACAGAACCGGGAGAGGTGAAACCAAAACTGGGACAAAGATAACAAAAACTATTAGGTTTGCGAATACTCCTGATAATTTTTGTTATCTTTGCTGAAAACTAAGTTCGATGGAAACAATTTTGACCCAATACTATCAATCTCCTTATGGCGAGTTGCTCCTCGGCTCTTTCGGCGATAAACTCTGCCTATGCGACTGGATGCTGAACGAGAAACGTAGAGTACCCGTTGATAAGCGTATACGGCAGGCGCTGCATGCCGATTATGAGGAAGGCACTTCGGAAGTGATTGCAAGGGCAATCATTCAGTTGGATGAGTATTTTGCCTGTAAGCGGACCATATTCGATGTTCCACTGCTTGCAGTCGGAACAGAATTCCAGCGGACGGTGTGGCAGGAGTTGCAGAACATCCCTTACGGAAAAACAGTGTCCTACGGCGAGCTTTCACGAAAGCTGGGCAATCCGAAAGCCGTACGTGCGGTGGCGGCTGCCAATGGGGCAAATGCCCTCTCCATACTCATCCCCTGCCATCGTGTGGTGGGCAGCAACCATACGCTGATAGGCTATGCCGGTGGACTGGCAGCCAAACAAGGGATGCTGGCATTGGAAGCGGACTCTTGCGACGGACCGTCAGGCTCCCGTATAGGACAGCTGTTTTGAGGTCAGGTTTGTTTCTGGTATTCCGCCGGTGTCATCCCCGTCATACGTTTGAAGAACTTCGAGAAGAACGACGGATTGGGAAAGTTCAGTTCGTCTGATATTTGAAACACCAGTAGATTACTGTGTTTCAGCAATACTTTGGCTTCGAGGATAACTGCTTGATTAATCCATTGCATCACGGTTTGTCCGCTTGTTTCACGTATCACCGAGCTCAGATAGTGCGGTGTCAGGCATAGTTTGTCGGCATAGAAGTTGACGCTGCGTTCGTGCTTGCTGTGTTGGTTCACCAAAGCGATGAAGCGGCGGAATAGCTCTTCCTGGCGTGAAAGGCGTGACGGAGTTGACTTGCATGTGTGCTCGTGGATATACTTAAGGTTATAGAGAAGTGAGACAATCAAGTGCTGTACAGCTCCGCGGCGGTAGGGCAAACAATGTAGTATATTCCACAATAAAGAGAAGAAGCTGCTGATGTGTGCCCATTCCTCGTTGTTGCATGAAAGGCGGATTCCGTTTCGTGTATAAGCTTCCGAAAGAATGGAATTCTGTAGTACGGGCAGAAAATTGGCAGTGGGCATGATGACTTGGAATTCGTAGTCGGGACTGACTTCCGATATTTCTATCAGCGAATTGTCAGGGATGATAATAATATCGTGGGCTGTAGCTTCATATTCGATAAGATTGATGGAGATTCGGCCCTTACCTTGCATGATGCGTACAATCCTTCCTTCTTTGGCACGATAAGGTTGCTGGGTGCGGAATAGCCTGAATCCCATTGCTTGAAAACTGATGACCATTCCCAAATCGTCGTTTATAAATCTGTATTCGGAATGTTCTATAAAATCCGGATTGTTGCGGATGTCCTCGAATGCGACGCTTATCGGTTTGTTCTTTTCCATATCTTTCCCTTTATGAATAATGTATATTTCCACCGCAAAGATAATAAAGTGTTCCTATTATTTGTCTTTTTCTACGAAATGTCGTACTATTAGAACATCTTTGCGCACAAATGGATTGTAAGGTTATAGGGTTATGCCTTTATCTTTGCATGTGTATAGAACAAAACCATGTAGAATAAACAAGAAACAGAATGGATATGAAACGAACCGTTTTCTTTTTTACCCTTTCTCTTGCTGCCATGCTGGCACATGCCCAGCTCACGTTGGAGGAGTGCCAGCGACGGGCGCAAGACAATTATCCGTTGGTCAGGCAATACGGACTGATAGAAAAGGCACGCGGGTACGACCTCTCCAATGCCGGAAAAGGTTACCTGCCCCAGTTCTCCCTATCCGGCAAGGCCACGTACCAGAGCGACATCACCCGGCTGCCGGTCGAAATCCCTAATCTCGACATCAAGACTGCTCCGAAAGACCAATACCAGGTGATGCTTGAAGTGCAGCAGACCCTCTGGGATGGTGGGGATATACGTTCCAGAAAACGGTTGACGCGTGCCGCCTCGGAAGTGGAACTGGAAAAACAGCATGTAGACATGTATGCCTTGACTGACCGGGTGAACCAGCTCTTTTTCGGCATCCTGCTGCTGGACGAACAGCTGAAACAGAACAGCCTCTTGCAAGAAGATTTGGGCAGAACCCACAAGCAGGTAGCCGACTACATAGCCAATGGCATCGCCACCCCGAGCGACCTGGATGCAGTCAGCGTAGAGCAACTGAATACCAGGCAGCACCGTGTGGAATTGGAGACCACCCGTCGTGCATACCTCAGCATGCTTGCTGCCTTTACGGACAAGGATCTCTCTTCCGAAACGGTTTTATTGAAACCGGCTGCCGAAGAAAACATAGACCGGCAGATGAACAACCGCCCCGAACTTCGTTGGTACGATGCGCAGGGAGAGCAACTCCGCCAGCAGGAGGCAGCTTTGAACACCCGGTTGATGCCGCGTTTCGGCCTTTTTGTACAAGGGGCATACGGCAATCCAGGGTTGAATATGCTGAAGGATGAATTCAACGCCTATTACATGGCGGGGGTGCGCATGTCCTGGAATTTCGGCAGTCTGTATACACTGAAGAACGACCGCCGCAGGATAGACAATACCCGCCAACAGATAGAGACCGGCCGGGATGTGTTCCTTTTCAACATTCGCCTGCAGGCTACGCAGCAGGATGCGGGCATTGTATCCATGCGCCGCCAGATGGCGGATGATGACGAGATTATCCGTCTGCGTGGGAATATCCGCCGTGCAGCCGAGGCCAAGGTGCAGAACGGGACAATGACCGTGACCGATATGCTGCGGGAGATTACCAACGAAAGTATGGCACGACAGACCAAGGCATTGCATGAGGTGCAGTTGCTGATGAACATCTGGCAGCTGAAATATACGCTGAACAATTAATGACTATAATCCGTAATTTATAACTTGAAATAGTATGAAATCATTGAAATTATTTCCTTTTTTATTTCTCCTTGCCGCCTGCACCGGCGGTGCTCCGAAATATGATGCGACGGGAACGTTCGAGGCTACCGAAGTCATCGTTTCTGCCGAGGCGTCTGGAAAACTGCTGAGTTTCGACATCGAGGAAGGCACGACACTGAAAGACGGGCAGGAGGTGGGCATTATAGATACCGTCCAACTCTATCTGAAGAAACTCCAGTTGGAGGCCAGTGTCAAGTCCGTGGAAGGCCAGCGGCCCGATATCCTGAAACAAGTAGCCGCCACTCAGGAACAGATTGTGCAGGCACGGCGCGAACGCGATCGTGTGTCCAACCTGCTCCGTGTGGGTGCCGCCAACCAGAAGCAACTGGATGATGCCGAGTCCCTTCTCGAAGTCCTCCGCAAGCAGCTCGACGCACAGAACTCCACCCTGCGCAACAGTGACCGGAGCCTGACGTGGCAAAGTTCCTCTGTCGGCATCCAGGTGGCGCAGATAGAAGACCAGTTGCGCAAATGCCACATCACCTCTCCGCTGACGGGAACCGTCCTTGCCCAATATGCCGAAGCCGGAGAACTGGCTGCTCCCGGCACCCCTCTTTTCAAAGTGGCGGATATGGAGCAGATTTACCTCCGTGCCTACATCACCTCCGAGCAGCTTGCCGAAATCAAGCAGGGGCAGCAAGTGAAGGTTTATGCGGATTATGGAAAGGAAGTGCGGAAAGAATACCCCGGCATCGTCACCTGGATTTCCGATACGTCCGAATTCACTCCAAAAACTATCCTGACGAAAGACGAGCGCGCCAATCTGGTCTATGCCGTAAAGATTGCCGTGAAGAATGACGGGATGCTGAAAATAGGAATGTATGGAGGCTGTAACTTTAACTAATATCTCCAAGCGTTACGGCAGCGTGGAAGCCCTGCGGGGTGTCTCTCTGTCAGTGGCTCCCGGTGAGCTTTTCGGCATCATCGGGCCGGACGGTGCGGGCAAGACATCGCTTTTCCGCATCCTCACCACTTTGCTGCTTGCCGACGGAGGCTCGGCTTCGGTCTGCGGTCTGGATGTGGTGAAGGACTACAAAGCCATCCGCAGGCGGGTGGGGTATATGCCCGGACGCTTCTCCCTCTATCCGGACTTGACGGTGGAGGAGAATCTCAATTTCTTCGCCACCGTCTTCCACACCACCATCGAGGAGAATTATGATTTGGTGCGCGACATTTACCGGCAGATAGAACCTTTCCGCAAGCGCCGCGCCGGAGCGTTGTCCGGCGGCATGAAGCAGAAACTCGCCCTTAGCTGTGCCCTTATCCATAAACCGGATGTCCTCTTTCTGGACGAACCCACTACGGGCGTCGACCCCGTGTCCCGCAAGGAATTCTGGGGAATGCTTCGCCGACTGAAGGAGCAGGGTATCACCATCATTGCTTCCACCCCCATCATCGACGAAGCGCGCCAATGCGACCGCATCGCCTTCATCAACGAAGGAGAGATAAAAGGCATCGATACCCCCGACCGTATCCTGACACGCTTTGCGGGCATCCTCTGCCCTCCGGGCTTGCAGCACGAACGGGTGGAAAACCACGAAAACAAGGTGATTGAAGTGGAAGGGTTGACCAAGCGGTTCGGTAATTTCACCGCTGTAGACCACATCTCCTTCCAAGTCCATCGGGGCGAGATTTTCGGTTTCCTGGGAGCCAACGGGGCAGGCAAGACCACCGCCATGCGCATGCTTACGGGACTTAGCCGCCCCACCGGCGGCAAGGCATGTGTGGCAGGTTTCGATGTGGCTTCCCAACCCGAAGAAGTGAAGAAGAACATCGGCTACATGAGCCAGAAATTTTCCCTTTACGAAGACCTCAAGGTGTGGGAGAATATCCGCCTCTTTGCCGGTATCTACGGCATCCCCGAAGCGGAGATTGCCCCCAAGACGGATGAGCTGCTCCTCCACCTCGGGCTGGAAAAGGAACGGGATACACTGGTGAAAAGCCTTCCGCTGGGCTGGAAGCAGAAGCTGGCCTTCTCCGTCTCCATCTTCCACCGTCCCAAGATTGTCTTTCTGGATGAGCCTACGGGTGGGGTGGACCCTGCCACGCGCCGCCAGTTCTGGGAGCTGATTTACCAGGCTGCCGACGAGGGCATCACCGTCTTTGTCACCACCCACTTTATGGACGAGGCGGAGTATTGCGACCGCATCTCCATCATGGTAGACGGCGTCATCCGTGCACTCGACACTCCCGGGGAGCTGAAACGGCAGTTCAATGCCACTACGATGGACGATGTATTCCAACAACTGGCTCGTCAAGCTGTGCGAACCGCCGACTGAAAATCCGTGAAATCCGCATTATCCGAGCCTAAATATAAATATAGACAATGAAACAATTCATATCTTTCATCCGAAAAGAGTTCTTCCATATCTTCCGCGACCGGCGCACGATGCTGATTCTGCTGGGCATGCCCATCGTGCAGATAATCCTTTTCGGTTTTGCCATCACCACCGAGGTGAAGAACGTGCGTGTGGCGGTGCTCGACCCGTCGAATGACGTAGTTACCCGCCGTATCATCGACCGCATGGATGCAAGCGAATACTTCACCGTCATCCGCCGCCTGCATTCTCCCGCCGATATGGAGGCTTCTTTCGGAAGAGGGGAGATTGACATGGCGCTTGTTTTCAGCGAGCGTTTCTCGGACAAGCTTTATACCGGCGAGGCGCGCGTGCAGCTTGTCTCCGACGCCACAGACCCCAATATGGCGACTATGCAGGCAGGCTATGCCGCAAACATCATCTCCTCTGCCGGGCAGGAGATGCTTCTGCCGGGAGTGCATGCCGCTGCCATCGTACCCCAGCTCAAGCTGCTGTACAATCCGCAGATGAAGAGTGCCTACAACTTCGTGCCGGGTGTCATGGGGCTTATTCTGATGCTGATTTGCGCCATGATGACCTCCATCTCCATTGTGCGCGAGAAGGAGACGGGGACGATGGAGGTCCTGCTGGTTTCTCCCGTCAAACCGCTTTTCATCATTCTGGCAAAGGCGGTGCCCTATTTTGTGCTGTCGTTTGTCAACTTGACCACCATTCTTCTGCTTTCGGTCTATGTGCTCGATGTTCCCGTGGCGGGCAGCTTGTTCTGGCTGGTGGTGGTGTCGCTGCTATTCATCTTTGTCTCCCTGGCGCTGGGGCTGCTGATTTCCACGGTCACCCGGACGCAGGTTGCCGCCATGCTGGTGTCCGGACTGATGCTGATGATGCCCACCATGTTGCTTTCGGGCATGATATTCCCCATTGAGAGTATGCCCGTTATCTTGCAGGCCATTTCAGCTGTGCTTCCTGCACGCTGGTATATCCAGGCGGTGCGTAAGCTGATGATTGAGGGAGTGGATGTTTCGCTTGTGCTGATGGAGGTCGGCATACTTGCCACGATGGCGGTATTGCTGATAACGGTGAGTTTCAAGAAATTCAAGCATCGGCTTGAGTAAAGAGCGGATATGAATTTTGTATTAATTATTCAGGCAGAAGAACATAAGGACAAAAGGATACGGGAAATCTGTTCTTTTGTTCTTGTGTCTAAAATCTTTAAAATATCGTCTTATGATAAAGTTTCTCATTGAAAAGGAATTCAAGCAGTTGTTCCGCAACTCCTTCCTGCCCAAGCTGATTTTCATTTTCCCGTGCATGATTATGATACTGATGCCCTGGGCCGCCAATCTGGAGATAAAGAACATCAATCTGAATATAGTGGACAATGACCACAGCGTCTTGTCCCGCCGTCTGGTAGATAAAATCGGTGCATCCACTTATTTCCGCCTGACAGCGCTTCCCGATACATATGATGAGGCTTTGCTGGCCATTGAAGCAGGTTCGGCAGATGTCGTGCTGGAGATTCCCCGTGATTTCGAAAAGGATTGGGTGAAGGGAGAGGCGCCCCGCCTGCTGGTGGCGGCCAATGCCGTGAACGGCACGAAGGGCAGTCTGGGAGGATCCTACTTGTCTTCCATCATCAGTGACTATACCCGTGAACTGGGTTCGGAGTCGTCTTCGCAAGGGCTTGCCGGGAAGCCGCTTTCCCGGGTGGACATCACTACGCAGAACCTTTACAACCCCACGCTGAACTACAAGCTTTTCATGATTCCTGCCCTCATGGTGATGCTGCTGACGCTGATTTGCGGTTTTCTCCCTGCCCTCAATGTGGTGGGCGAGAAGGAGGTGGGCACCATCGAGCAGATAAATGTCACCCCCGTCGGCAAGTTCACTTTCATTGCCGCCAAGCTGATACCTTACTGGCTGATAGGTTTTGTGGTGCTGACCATCTGTTTCGTTCTGGCATGGGTACTTTACGGCATTCTGCCGGCGGGACATTTCCTCACTATCTACGGCATGGCGCTGTTTTTTCTACCGATGGTGTCGGGGTTCGGGCTGGTCATATCCAATCATTCGACCACGTTGCAGCAGGCCATGTTTGTCATGTGGTTCTTCATGCTTATCCTTATTCTGATGAGTGGTCTTTTCACCCCTATCCACAGTATGCCTGAGTGGGCGCAATGGATTACGTGCATCAATCCGCTACGCTATTTTGTGGAGGTGATGCGTACCATCTATCTCCGTGGCGGCGGATTTGCCGAACTGCTTCCGCAACTGGGAGCCGTGTTGGTCTTTGCATTGGTCTTCAATCTGTGGGCGGTAAAAAGTTATAAGAAAAGTAGTTAACTGATTTTTCTTTATTATTATCCTATTTGGCTCTCTTTTTTGAAGAAGGGCTACACCATTTGCCTTGGATAGCTACACCCTTTTGTGTTTAAGGCTACACCATGAGAAGGAAAAGGTGTAGCCCTTTTATTATGGATAATAAAAGCTGTTTTTTGTGCGGAAAAAAAGGTGCAAGTAGTGATATGTATCTAATGATAAAGACAACTGTTATACTTGTCAATTAATTGATAGAGTTTATATGATATCTATCAGTTCCCTTATTGGAAAAAACTCTTATCTTTGCACGCGAATAAATAAATATCTTATACCAAAATGAATACACGAACTACTTATCTTGCCTCGAAACCGCATTATGAGATTCTTGACGGACTTCGTGGCGTGGCGGCTGTCATGGTTATTATCTTCCATCTTTTTGAAGCACATGCAGGTGGCAGCCATCTTACTCAAATTATCAATCATGGTTATCTGGCAGTGGATTTCTTCTTCATGCTTTCCGGTTTTGTTATCGGCTATGCTTATGATGACCGTTGGAACCGGATGACCGTGGGCACTTTCTTCAAACGCCGTATCATCCGCCTGCATCCTATGGTGATTATGGGAAGCATTGTGGGCGCTGCCTTTTTCTATTTTCAGGAGTCGTCTTGTTTTCCGCCTATCGAGAATACGTCCATCGGAACAATGCTGCTGGTGATGTTGCTGGGCTGTACCTTGCTTCCTCTTCCGCTGAAGTTCGACATTCGCGGCTGGACGGAAATGCATCCGTTGAATGGCCCGGCATGGTCGCTCTATTATGAATATATCGGTAATATCCTGTATGCGTTGTTTGTACGCAAGTTCAATAAGGTGGCCCTGTCGGTGCTGGTATTTGTGGCAGGGTGTTTTACGGTATACCGTTGTCTGACTGCTCCTGCCGGCGATATTGTGGGTGGTTGGGCCTTGAACTGGGAACAGCAGTATGTGGGTATGGTCCGGCTGATGTATCCGTTCTTCGGCGGATTGCTTCTGTCACGCCTCGGCTGGCTGATACGGCTTGAAAAGCGTGCTTTCTGGTGGTGCAGCCTGCTGATTGTGGTGGTTCTTTCCATTCCCCGTATCGGAGGTGAGGATGGTTACTGGATGAACGGGCTTTACGAGGCTTTCTGTATTATCTGCATCTTCCCGGTCATTGTTTCGATGGGAGCCGGCGGCAAGGTGACCGGTAAGCGCTCTACTGCCGTATGCAAGTTCCTGGGAGATATTTCCTATCCGATTTATATCACCCATTATCCGCTGGTATACACTTATACAGCTTGGGTATGCAACAATAACGCTACAATGGCAGAAGGTATCCCTTATATGATACTTACTTTCGTGGGAGCTGTTGTCCTTGCTTATGCTTGTTTGAAACTGTACGACGAACCGGTGCGCAAGTGGCTGACAGACCGTTTTCTGAAAGGGAAGAAGAAATAGTTCCGTATGGCTATGGATATAAAAAATCTCCCGCTGCATTATCTTGTGCAGCGGGAGATTTTCTTTTTAATGGCCGGGCGTTATTTTACGTCGATGAATTTCTTGGCCTTTTCTTTTTCTGCTTCTGTAAACTTAGGCAATGTAATGTTCAGCACGCCGTTTTCTACATGGGCGCCAATCTTTTCCTTATCGACATCGTCCGGAAGAATCATGGTTTGCTGGAACTTGGTGTATGAGAATTCGCGGCGCAAGTAGCGGCCTTCCTTCTTTTCGTCCTTGTTGTTCTCTTCCTTGCTTTCTGTTTTCTTTTCCATGCTGATGACCAGATTGTTTTCTTCATCGATGTGAACGTTGAAGTCTTCTTTTGTCATACCGGGAGCAGCCAATTCAACTTTGTACTCTTTTGCTGTTTCGAATACGTTGATGGCAGGGGCGGTGGCATTTGCTTTTACCATCCAATCATTGTCAAAGAAATCATTAAAAATACTCGGTAACCAATTTTGGTTTCTTCTTACAGGCATCATAGTTATAGTCTCCTATTGTTTAAGTTAAACATGCTGTTTAGTTTTGAACTCCGGTTCTTTGTCTTCGGGTGTCTGCCTTTTGGGTTTTCACCATCCGTTTCTTGAACCGTCGTTCGCTAACAATATTGCAAACCTTATGCCAACCAGTTTTTACTGACTTTATTGACTATTTGTCATTGAAAAACTGACTTATTTGCTTGTTTAATGCCATTTTGCTATCTTATTTATTTAAAATTGATAGATTTTCAGACTAATTTAAAACGCATTCTCCAACGCTTGGCTTCTTCGTCCCAATCGTGACTGATGATTTTGAAGGTTCCGATTTCTGATGTATTCTCCACATGTACTCCGATGCAGAGGCATTCGTCGTAATCGCCTACTTTCACGACACGTACCGTTTCCGAAGCACCATCGGGCAGGCGTTCCAAGTCGAAACGTCCTTGCGCTTCCTCTTGCGTAATGAATTCTGTTGTGACGGGCAGCTGTCGGGCGATTACCTCGTTTACGGCCTCTTCCAGCTTCTTTATTTCTTCTTCCGTGGGGCAGGCGGCAAGACGATAGTCCAGCTTGCTCTTCTTTCGTTCTATGTGTGCTGATATGGAGCGGCCGCAACCGAATAACCTTACCATGGTTTGGTTGATGATGTGCTCCGTTGTATGCATAGGAGGGTACTCCTGCTTGTTGTGGTCATTGAGATGAGGTTGTTGTTCCATGTATAATTTCAATAGTTGATATATAATTTGATATTTTATCGTTTGAGGTTGGCCAGCACTTCTTCTTTCAAGATGCTGTATATATGTATGTCTGTATATTCTCCAGAAGCCAGCAGTTCTCCGCAACGTTCTGTTCCCTCATGGATGAAACCGAGGCGAACCGGTACTGCGTTGCTGGCTGCATTGCCCACGGCACAGCGAATTTGTATCCGCTTTATCTCTTTTTCTTGTACGGCCCACAGACACAGCTTGCGGACACTTTCAGTAATGATGCCCCGGTGCTGGTATTCCGGCAGTAGCCAATAGCCGAGTTCTGTACGGTGGTTGTCGAAATCGGAGAAATGGAAACCTATCAGTCCGCAGATTTCATGCTGCTGGTTCCAAATACCGAATATAGGTTCATTTCGTTCGGCAGGAGCAGATAGTACCTGACGTAAAAAAGCTTCTTCATCAGCTATTGTGCGCATATTATCCACAAATGGCAGCCATGTTCTTAAGTAGTCCCGGTGTGTGTCGATGGCATGGTAGATGGCTGCGGCATCTTCTATTCTGATTTCCTGCAGATAAATGTCCGGAAGGATGGGGAAGGAAATGGGAGAGGGGAGGATATGTACGTCTCCTGATTGGGACAGCTGTATCCTTTCCTTGATTTTTCCCCAGGCATGTGTATTGAACAGACAGCTTTCGCGCATGGTGTGATACATCTCCTTGAACCGGGACATGGGGATAGTGAAGCTCAATAAGTCCGCTTCGAAGTATGGGCGGACGGAGGGGTCGAAGAATCCCAGGAAAGTGCGTTTCCCTTGTTTCCGGTTTTCAATGATGGTTTGGGTAATGACGGAGCAACAGTCGGAGCCGAATGGGGCTGCCACGGCATCCGATGCATTGTTGTCGAAGAAGGTCCATGTCGCCAGTCCGGATAGAATGTCGGGAGTTGGCAGGAACAGCAGTCCTTCCACTTCATCAAAGGAAGGTATCTTGTCTATGCGGGCAAAATGCAGATAGGCTTTGTCAGTTCTGGAAATCTGTAGCTCATTGACAAAATCTACCACCATTTCGGGAGTCTTCTTGTATTTCTCTTTCAAGGAGACAAACCCCGGGACGCGCTCGGGCATTTCAGTAAATCCGGTATAGAACTTGCCTCCTCCGCAGGTAATTGTTTCGTTGCTGAGACTGACGATTTTGCCGTCTCTGACTTGTTTCATGCATTTGAAGAGACAACCGGTTACTTTCTCTGTAGATGCCCCCATTCGGTCTGAATACCAAAAGGCGATGGGGAGTTCGGCGTGTTGGCCGAAAGCTTCCTGATAATTGGCTATAAATGTGTGTATATCCATGATGCTCGGATGATATTTATGATATGGTCTTTCTTTGGATTTTCCGTAAAGGTAATTCAATATTTTGATTCTTTTGCTTGCAGTATGCCTTTTTATCACTCTGCTTTCGAGCTTTTAATGATAGTAGAATAGGTTTTTATGGTATTTTAATTACTTTTGCATGAGGATTCTCAAAAAGTATTGCCTTTAACTAATCGGAAAGCCGGATGAAAAATATAATCATATTCTTGTGTCTTTGTACCATCTGTATGTGCCGCCTTCATGCTGCAGACAGCAGCCGGGCGGATTCTTTGCTGCTGAAACTGGACCAGGCGATAAAGGAGCGTCCCATATACATGGAGCAGAAAGAGCTGAAACTGGTGGAACTGAAAAGACAGTTGCATCGGCAGATACCGGATGAAGAACGTTTTGCCATTCTTGGCACATTGCTGGATGAGTACCGTTCGTTCAATACGGATTCTGCATTGCACATGGCCGAGGAAAGGGAACAGATAGCCATACGTCTTGGAAACCGGGAATACATAGACAATGCCCGCATGAATAAAGCAGATGTTTTGGGAATGACCGGTATGTATAAGGAAGTTATGGATTTGATGCGGAATATCCATATAGACCGGTTACCGGTGGATATCCATCCATATTATTACCATATCTACCGTACGGTCTATGGCCTTATGGCCGATTATGCCGTGACGGCATATGAAAAGAAGCTTTATACGGAGCTTACGGACAAATATCGTGATTCGTTGCTGTTGGTCAATAAAGATAATCTTCTGATACATACCTTGATTCAGTCCGACCAGTATAATGTACGCAATGAATATGACAAGGCCATCCGTTTGCTGACGGATTATCTGGCGCTGCAGAAGGACTATGAACACGACGTTGCGATTTGTGCCTATACTTTATCAGAGTCTTACCGGCTGAAAGGGGACAAAGAGAAGGAAAAGGAATACCTGATTGTTTCTGCTATGGCGGATATGAAAACCGCTGTCCGTGAATATATCTCTTTACGCAAGCTCGCCGTACTGCTTTACCAGGAAGGAGACATCGAGCGTGCCTATTCTTATGTAAAGATATGTATGGAAGATGCAGCCGCCTGCAATGCCCGGTTGCGCAAGCTGGAGATTCTGGAAATCTTTCCCATCATTAATGATGCTTACCAGCAAAAGACGGAGAAGCAGCAGGAGCAGATGAAATGGGCACTGGTATCTATCAGCCTGCTTTCACTTTTTCTGTTGCTTGCCATATTTTATGTATACAAGCAGATGAAGAAAGTGGCTGCCGCCCGCAGGGAAGTGATTGACGCCAACAAACGGTTGAAGGAGCTGAATGATGAGCTTCACCTTTCCAATGCACAACTCAAGGAGGCCAACCACAGCATTGCCGAAAACTCCTATCTGAAGGAGGAGTATATCGGCCGTTATATGGACCAGTGCTCGGTCTATTTGGAAAAGATGGACAATTACCGCCGGTCGCTGGGAAAGATTGCCGCTACCGGAAATGTGGAGGAACTCTACAAGAACATCAAGTCTTCTAAATTCATAGAGGGGGAATTAAAGGAATTCTATACCAACTTTGATAATACCTTCCTGCAGCTGTTTCCTACTTTTGTAGAAGACTTCAATGCCCTGCTTGCCGATGATGAGCAAATATCCTTGAAAGCCGGCGAACGGATGAATACAGAGTTGCGCATCTTTGCATTGATACGTTTGGGCATTACTGACAGCGTGAAGATAGCCCAGTTCCTTCGATATTCTGTTACCACCATTTATAACTATCGTACGAAGGTTCGCAACAAGGCTGCCGGT
Organism: Bacteroides sp. 4_1_36; assembly: GCF_003466325.1. Classification (NCBI taxonomy): domain Bacteria; kingdom Pseudomonadati; phylum Bacteroidota; class Bacteroidia; order Bacteroidales; family Bacteroidaceae; genus Bacteroides; species Bacteroides sp. 4_1_36. The sequence goes on along the minus strand of NZ_QSOX01000001.1, from coordinate 86,448 downwards.
GACCGCGACTTGTTGGAACAGGAAGTGATGACAATTGGCAAGTCGAAGAACTGAGAATAGGGGTTTTGAAGCTTGGAAGTGTCTCTTTTACGCTTATATTTTCACTACTTTTTTAGTTGGGTAATAATTTTATATATTATTGGTATATAGTGGTTTAAGCCTTTTTGAATGATGTAAACCACTACTTTTTTACTCTTTCCTCCACTATTGGCTTCTCTTATCTGATACATTTGCATTGTTCCTCTTCGGAAAGAGTGACACATGTGATTTATGTTTTTATTATTAACTTTAAATTCTTATATTATGCAAAAGTACAAAATGCCAATCAGCAGGCTACGGATGATGGTTTGTCTGATAGGAATGTTACTTCCGATGTGCATGTTCGCACAGCAAATTACAGTACAAGGTGTAGTGAAAGACCAGACCGGTGAAACGGTTATTGGCGCCAGTGTAATGGAAAAAGGAACCACAAATGGGACAATAACCGGTATTGACGGTGATTTCTCTTTGAACATGTCTCCGAACGGTACTCTTGTCGTTTCATTTGTAGGCTATAAGACTCAAGAGGTGCAGGTGAAGGGACAGAAACAGCTTCAGGTAGTTTTGTCTGAAGATGCCGAAATGCTGGATGAAGTGGTGGTGATAGGGTATGGCACCATGAAGAAAAGCGACCTTACAGGAGCAGTGTCCTCCATCGGTAACAAGGATATCAAGGATTCCCCCGTATCCAATTTGGGACAAGCCATCCAGGGAAAAATCTCAGGTGTGCAGATTGTAGATGCCGGTAAACCGGGAGACAATGTATCCATCAAGATTCGTGGTTTGGGTTCTATCAACAACTGCGACCCGCTGGTCGTGATTGACGGAGTGCCTACCGACTTGGGCTTGTCTTCCTTAAATATGGCCGATGTGGAACGTTTGGATGTATTGAAGGATGCTTCGGCCACAGCCATCTACGGTTCCCGGGGAGCTAATGGAGTTGTGATGATTACCACCAAACGCGGTACGGAAGGAAAAGGAAAACTTGCTGTATCTGCCAATTACTCTTTCCAGAATGCTACGAACGTACCTTCTTTATTGAACGCGGCGCAGTATGCCGAGTTGAGTAATGACATGATGGTGAACAGTGGACGCAATCCTAATCCGGAATGGGCCAATCCTTCTGAATTGGGTGCAGGTACCGACTGGATGGATGAATTGCTCCGTACGGGTGTGATGCAGAACTATACGGTAAGTTATTCCGGCGGTAACGAGAAATCCCATTATTATGTGTCCGGTGGTTTTCTGGATCAGTCCGGTATCGTGAAGAGTGTGAATTACCGTCGCTTCACATTCCAGTCCAACAGTGATGCGCAAGTCTTGAAATGGTTGAAGTTCTCCAATAACATTACGTTCAGTGCCGATACGAAGAAGTCGGGCAGCTATAATATAGGTGATGCGCTGAAAGCGCTCCCCATTTATCCGGTGAAGAATGAAGATGGCAGTTGGAGTGGCCCTGATGGTAACTCGGAATGGTATGGCAGCACGCGCAACCCCATTGGACCGACGGAACTGAACAAGAGTCAGACTGATGGATATAACTTCCTGGCCAACTTGACGGCAGAACTTACTTTTACCAAATGGCTTAAGTTTAAAAGTACTTTCGGCTACGATGCCAAATTCTGGTTCATAGACAACTTTACCCCCAAGTATAACTGGAAACCCACTCCCACAGAGGAGACTTCACGTTATAAGAGCGATAACAAGTCGTTCACTTATTTGTGGGACAACTATTTCCTATTCGACCATACTTTTGCAGAAAAACATCGTGTGGGATTGATGGCCGGTATGTCTGCCCAATGGAACACCAACGACTACCTGAATGCGCAGAAGAATGTGTTTATGTTCGACAATGTGCACGAAATGGATAATGGCGAGGAAATGTATGCCATCGGTGGAAACGAGACAGAGTGGGCATTGCTCTCTTACATGGCACGCGTCAACTACTCTTACGAAGACCGCTATTTGCTGACTGCAACCATTCGTCGTGACGGTTCCAGCCGTTTCGGTAAGAAACATCGCTGGGGTACTTTCCCTTCCGTATCTGTGGCATGGCGTGCCTCTCAGGAAAAGTGGTTTCCAAAAAACGACTATATCAATGACTTGAAAGTGCGTGCGGGATACGGTGTGACCGGTAGCCAGGCAAGTGTTGGAAACTACAGCTATCTGGCATCCTACAATACCAGTGTATATCCTTTCGGCATTTCGAGCGGCAATCAGACAGCGCTGGTTTCTTCTACTCTCGCCAACCCGTATATCCATTGGGAAGAGGTGGCACAAACCAACATCGGTTTTGATGCCTCACTGTTCAATTCACGCGTTATGTTCTCGTTCGATGCTTATCTGAAGGAGACGAGAGACATGCTGGTAAAGGCGTCTATCCCCATCACATCGGGATTTGAAGATACTACAACCACGTATACCAATGCCGGAAAAGTACGTAATCAAGGTATTGAAATGAGTCTGCATACCATCAATCTTACCGGTGAACTGGGATGGGAAACGAACCTGACCGCCACTTACAACAAGAATAAAATTAAGGATTTGAACAGCGACGTTCCTTATTACATTAACCAAATCAATAACTCCTATGTAACGATGCTGGCAAAGGACTATCCCATTAATGTCTTCTACGGCTATGTTACGGACGGAATCTTCCAGAACCAGTCTGAAGTGAATACACATGCCGTGCAGCCGGGAGCTGAGCCGGGTGATATCCGTTTCAGGGATTTGAACAACGATGGTGTCATCAATGATAGTGACCGTACCGTCATCGGTAACCCGAACCCAAGTTGGCTGTTCTCTATGAACAATAGCCTTTCCTATAAGGGTTTCGAACTTTCTGTTTTCTTACAAGGTATAGCCGGAAATAAGATATACAATGCCAACAATATCGACAATACCGGTATGGCAGCTGCCTATAACCAGACTACCGACGTACTGAAGCGTTGGCAAGGAGAGGGGACCAGCAATTCGATGCCGCGTGCCGTGTTCGGCGACCCCAATCAGAATACACGCGTGTCAGACCGCTTTGTGGAGAATGGTTCTTATCTGCGTTTGAAGAATATCACACTCTCATACACTTTCCCGAAGCAGTGGTTACAGAAAGCCCAGATTGAGAATGCACGCCTTTCCCTATCTTGTGAGAATGTGGCTACCATCACCGGATATTCCGGTTTCGACCCCGAAGTGGGTATTAACGGAATAGACCAGAACCGTTACCCCATTTCCCGTACGTTCAGCTTAGGATTAAACTTTAACTTTTAATGATTGACTCGGATATGAAAAAGATAACAAATTTACTATATATGCTGGCAGTATTGCTGCTGGCTTCCTGCAGCGACTTTCTGGACAAGTCTCCTAAAAATACGGTTGACCCGGAAACGACGGTGACCGATGATGTGGCCATTGCTCTGACCAATGCCTGCTATCGCACCCTTCAGTCTTCCAATATGTACAACCAGCGTATCTGGACACTGGATATTGTGGCGGGTAACAGTCTGGTGGGTGCCGGTGGCGGTACCGACGGCCTTGAAACGATACAAGCTTCTAACTTCATAACGCAGAGCGACAATGGCATGGCATTGTACATGTGGCGTTCTCCCTGGGTGGGGATAGGACAATGCAACATTGTGTTGAATAGTCTTCTGGAGGCTGAAGCCGTGTCAGAGAAAATCAAGAACCGCTGTCTGGGAGAGGCTTATTTTCTCCGTGCACATTATTACTATGTATTGGTACGTCTGTACGGTGGTGTTCCACTGCGTTTGGCTCCTTATAATCCGGGAGAACCGACAGACATTGCACGCGCTACAGTCGAAGAGACTTATGCCCAGATAATTTCCGATTGTAAGAATGCGGTTGACCTGCTTCCTGCCAAGTCTTCTTACGACGACGAGAACGTGGGACGTGCCTGCAAAGATGCAGCTTTGGCCATGTTGGCAGATATTTATCTGACGCTGGCTCCTAATCATACGGAATATTATCAGGAGGTGTCTGATTTGTGTGATGAGATAACAAATTTGGGGTATGACCTTTCTTCCTGCAAGTATGAGGACAATTTCGATGCATTGGTCAATAACGGGCCGGAATCTTTGTTCGAGGTCCAGTATTCGGGCAATACGGAATATGATTTTTGGGGAAACAATCCGCAGTCTTCCTGGCTTTCTACTTTCATGGGTCCCCGTAATTCGGACTTTGTTGCCGGCAGTTATGGCTGGAACCAGCCTACAGAAGAATTTGTGGGTCAATATGAGAGCGGTGACAAACGTAAGGATTTGACCGTGCTTTATGCCGGATGTCCGGATTTTGACGGTAAGGCTTACAAAAGCTCTTATTCCAATACGGGATACAATGTACGCAAGTTTCTGGTGTCGAAAACGGTTTCTCCGGAATACAATACCAATCCTGCCAACTTCGTGATTTATCGTTATGCGGACGTCCTGCTGAAGAAGGCCGAAGCTTTGAATGAAATGGGACGCCCTGACCAGGCTGCCGTGCCTTTGAATATTGTACGTAAGCGTGCCGGACTGCCGGAGGTTTCGGGCTTGTCACAGGAAACCATGCGTGAAAAGATTATCCATGAGCGCCGCATGGAACTAGCTTTCGAAGGGCATCGCTGGTTCGACATGATTCGTGTCAACAATGGAGAGTATGCCATTAAATTCCTGCATTCCATTGGAAAGAGCAACGTGAACAAGAACCGCTTGCTGTTCCCTATTCCGCAGACGGAGATGGATGCTAATACCTTAATGGTGCAGAACCCGGGTTATTAATTAATTTAATCAGAAGAATATGAAGAAATATATTTCACACCTTGTATTTGCCTTACTGGGCTGTGCAGCCTTATCTGCTTGTGTAGATGATGATTACATGGAATTGGATAAAGGACAGAATGAACTTGTACTGACGGCCAGCAAGACGGAAGTTGTTTTGAATGAGCAGGCACATGCCGATGATGCCCTGGAGCTTTCCTGGACTACGGGAACCAATTATGGGACGGGTAATAAAATTTCTTATACGCTGGAATTGGCCAAGACCGGCAGTGATTTTGCAGATTCTTATGTAGCTGTGGAGAATGCCGTACAAGAATACTCATGGAAAAAGAGCGTGGAGGAATTGAATGACATCCTGCGCAACCATTTTGGGGCAACTGCCGGGGAGAACATTTCGTTGGAAGCGCGCTTGACAGCTACTGTAACGGAACGGGACGAAAAACAGGTGTCTACCACTGCTTTCAGTGTTACAGCCTATAAACCGCTCACATCCACCCTTTATCTGATAGGTAGTGCCACTCCGGGCGGCTGGAGTGCCGATGATGCGACAGAGATGACCCGCAAGGACAATGGTATCTTTACATGGACGGGCCGGCTTGTGGCCGGTGAATTTAAGTTCATCACGACCTTAGGCTCATTCCTGCCCTCTTACAACAAAGGAACAGATGGATTGCTGGTTCTTCGTAGCAGTGATGACCAGCCGGATGAACCTTTTGTTGTCGAAGAAGACCATAATTACATCGTCGAGGCCAATCTGTTTACCGGTGTTCTTACATTGACCCAGACAGAGACGTTGGCACCTGCCTACGACCAGCTTTATTTTGTGGGTAACGCTACGGATTGGGGATTCGTGAAGATGAAACAAGATGTGCTCGATCCATACTTGTTCCGCTTCGGCAAGTTCTTTGAAGTGGGCAAAGGAGGGGAATTCAAGTTCGGAACCTCCGATGGAAGTTGGGAGAACATGTATAAGGCCAAGAATGCCGATGCTGCTTATACCGATACAGAAGTGGTGTTTGTGAAAGGGTTCGACCCGGACAATAAATGGGTGCTGAAAGATGGGGAATGCGGCAAGGCCTACAAGATTTGCATGGATATCCGTAGTGGTAAGGAACGCATGATGATGAGCGAATTTACTCCGTATGAGATGATTTATATGGTAGGTGATGCTACTCCGGCCGGTTGGACGATTGGTGATGCTACGCCGATGCAGACAACGGATAATCCGTATGTGTTTACTTGGAAAGGTACGCTGAATGCCGGTGAGTTGAAATTTACTTGTGATAAGCAGGAAGATTGGAATGGAGCTTGGTTCATGCCGGCTGTAGCAGACAAACAGCCTGCAGGAGAAACAGAACCGATGCTTTTCCTTGATAAATCAGACGAAGCGTTCAAAGCGCAATATCTGGACGTGATGGTAGGCGGCATCGACCAGAAGTGGAAGATTACGACAGCAGGTTCCTATCTGATTACTTTGAATCAGCTGGAAGAGACAATTTCAATCGTGAAACAATAGGTATCTACAATAGATGAAGAAGATAGTTTATACAACAATGGTAGCCTTGCTGCTGGTTGCATGCAGCAAGGAGAGTGATGATACCGGTAGCGGTACCGGTGGAGGCGGAGAGAGTGGAGGGGTTACGGAAGTAACCCCAGTCACCTCGGACTTGACGGTCAATCTCACTACCGACAAGGCATGTTACCGGCCGGGCGAGAGTGTTTCTTTTACAGCTGACGCCCTTCCTGCCGGAGCTAAAATCCGCTACCGGACAATGGACAAGGTTGTATCGGAGCAGGCTGCTGTCGGTACTACTTGGACTTGGACTGCTCCGGCAACCGATTATACCGGTTATCTGGTGGATGTATACCGTACAAAAGAGAATGGAACAGAGGTTATTCTTGGTACTATTGCCGTAGATGTATCCAGTGACTGGACACGTTTTCCACGTTATGGTTTCGTTGCCACTTTTGATGCTTCGAAAAAGGTGGATGGAGTGATAGAGAAGGAGATGGCTTTCCTGAACCGTTGCCACATTAACGGGGTACAGTTTCAGGATTGGCACAACAAGCATCATTGGCCGTTGGGCGGTACGCGTGAGCATCTGGACGAGGTCTATAAGGACATTGCCAACCGGGAGGTCTATACCGAGGTAGTGAAGAAGTATATCTCTACACAACACAGCCTGGGCATGAAGTCCATGTTTTACAATCTATGTTTCGGAGCTTTGGACGATGCCGTTTCCGACGGAGTAAAGGAAGAATGGTACATATTCAAGAACACGGGACGCATGGATAAGGATTCGCATGACTTGCCTTCCAGTTGGAAAAGTAATATCTTCCTGCTCAATCCCACCAATACGGAATGGCAGGCATATATTGCCCAGAAAAACGATGATGTTTATGCCAATCTGGACTTTGACGGTTATCAGATAGACCAACTGGGAAACCGGGGTGACCGCTATGACTATGATGGCAATAAGGTAAATCTGCCTAAGGGATATGCCTCGTTCATCGAAGCCATGAAACAGAAGCATCCGGACAAGCGTTTGGTGATGAATGCCGTCTCCAGCTATGGAGCTTCCCAGATAGCTGGTACGGGTAAAGTGGATTTCCTTTATAATGAAGTATGGGGCGATGAGGCAGGCTTCAAGGATCTGCACACCATTATCAAAGCGAACGACCAGTATGGCAACCATGCCTTGAAAACGGTGTTTGCCGCATATATGAACTATGACAAGGCAGGTAGCAGTACCGGTGAGTTCAATACACCGGGTGTGCTGCTGACGGATGCTGTGATATTTGCTTTGGGAGGCTCTCATTTGGAATTGGGTGACCACATGCTATGCCGCGAGTACTTTCCAAGCACGGCTTTGCAGATGAACGATGTACTGAAAACAGCCATGATTCGTTATTATGACTTTATGACGGCTTATCAGAACCTGCTTCGTGATAAAGATACGGAGGCGGAGATTTCCGTTTCTCTGAACTGTACGGATGCTGCGCGGAATCTTTCTCTGAATGCATGGCCGCCGCAGAAGTCTGCCATCACTGTATATGCCAAGAATGTAAATGGCAGGCAAGTCATTCATCTGCTCAACTTCCTCAATGCGGATAACTTAAGCTGGAGGGATTTGAACGGAACAATGCCCGAACCGCGTCTGGTGTCCGACGTGCCGTTGAAGATGAATGTTTCCGGTAAAGTGAACAAGATATGGGTTGCATCGCCCGATTTCCATGCCGGTGCTTCGCAGGAACTGTCATTCGAACAGAAGGACGGCACGGTTACCTTTACCTTGCCCTTGCTGAAGTACTGGAGCATGCTTGTGATGGAATAAGAGTATCCAATAAAGGAACAAACAGATTATAGTAATGAAGAAATATATATTTTTATTTTTTGCCGTCTGTGCATTTTCAGTATATGCGAATGCACAGAACCGCACCGGAGACTGCACTTCCTATACCAGTGACGACCGGAGTGTGACCTTCTATTTAAATGACAGTTCTGCCATACAATTACGTCTGTGTAGCCAGTCTACGGTACGTATATGGTTTTCTCCCGACGGTAGTTTCCAGCGGAATAATCCTTCCTTTGCCGTCGTCAATGAGGACCTGGAGGATGTCGGTACCGTCCATGTGGACGAACAGAATGCCTGCTACGAGATTTTTACCCCTAAACTCCGTATCCGGGTAAACAAGTCTCCGTTTAACTTACAGATATTCGACAAGTATCAGAAACTGCTGTTCAGTGATTATGCCGATAAGGGGCATATCAGTAACGGGCTGCGCAAATTGGAATACAAGACCCTCCGTCGTGACGAACACTTCTTCGGCTTGGGAGAAAAGACCGGCAAGCTGGACCGTCGCGGCGAAGCCTACAAGATGTGGAACAGTGACAAGCCTTGTTATAGTGCCGTTGAGGACCCGCTCTACAAGAGTATTCCGTTCTTTATGAGCAGTTATCGTTATGGTATTTTCCTGGACAATACGTATAAAACCGAATTTAAGTTTGGTACGGAAAGCCGCGATTACTACAGTTTCGAGGCTCCTGGGGGAGAGATGATTTATTATTTCATCTTCGGGAAGGATTATAAGGAAATCATGAAACAATATGTCGACCTGACGGGAAAACCCATAATGCCTCCTAAATGGGCATTGGGCTTTGCACAATGCCGGGGACTGCTGACGAGCGAGAAATTGTCTTATGAAATAGCTGAAGGCTATCGTAAGCGCGGAATTCCTTGTGATGTTATTTACCAGGACATAGGCTGGACACAGTATTTGCAGGATTTTGAGTGGCGGAAAGGGAACTACGAGAATCCGAAAAAGATGCTTGCAGACCTCAAGGATATGGGCTTCAAGGTGGTGGTTTCGCAAGATCCGGTCATTTCACAAGCCAATAAGCGGCAATGGGAGGAAGCTGATAGGTTAGGGTATCTGGTAAAGGACTCCACCAACGGCAGGAGTTATGACATGCCCTGGCCCTGGGGTGGTAATTGTGGCGTAGTGGACTTCACCCTTCCTGCTGTGGCAGACTGGTGGGGAGCTTATCAGCAGAAGCCCATTGATGATGGCATTGCCGGTTTCTGGACTGATATGGGTGAACCTGCCTGGAGCAATGAGGAGCAGACGGAACGCCTGGTGATGAAACACCATTTGGGCATGCATGATGAGATTCACAATGTTTATGGTCTTACGTGGGATAAGGTGGTGAAGGAGCAGTTTGAAAAACGGAATCCTAACCGTCGCGTATTTCAGATGACACGTGCCGCTTTTGCGGGCTTGCAACGCTATACCTTCGGCTGGACCGGTGACTGTGGAAACGGTGATGACGTGACGCAGGGTTGGGGACAGATGGCCAATCAGATTCCGGTACTGTTGTCTGCCGGTTTGGGAATTATTCCTTTTACTACTTGTGACATTACCGGTTATTGCGGAGATATAGAGGATTATCCTGCGATGGCTGAACTTTATACGCGGTGGATACAGATGGGCGCTTTCAATCCCCTGAGCCGCATTCATCATGAGGGCAACGTGGCTGTGGAGCCGTGGCTGTTCGGCGAAGAGGCCGAGAAGAATGCCAAGGCGGCCATCGAATTGAAGTATCGCCTTTTGCCTTATATCTATACGTATGCCCGCGAAGCACACGAAACGGGGTTGCCTCTCATGCGACCGATGTTTCTGGAATATCCGGCAGATATGGAAACGTTCTCTACGGATGCCCAGTTCATGTTTGGCAGCGAACTGCTGGTTGCTCCGGTGGTAAAGAAAGGAGCGCGAAACAAGAATGTGTATCTTCCTGAAGGAACTTGGATTGACTACAACAACAAACACACAGCATATAGCGGTGAGCAATGGATGACGGTGGATGCTCCCCTCAATACTATTCCTATGTTTGTAAAGCAGGGAAGTATCATACCTCAAATGCCGGTCATGAACTATACGGATGAGAAACCGGTCTATCCGGTTACGTTTGAGATATTTCCTGCTGCAGCGGGCAGTGAAACTACCTTCTCGCTTTATGAAGATGCAGGAACTGATTTAGGATATTTGCGTGGAGAGTTCATGCGCACTCCTATTACTTGCCAGACTACCGACAAAGGCTATACGCTGAAAGTAGGTACACGGACTGGTGAGAAATATAGCTTACCCGGCCAACGAAACCTGATGTTCTGCATCTATACGGAACAGATGCCGAGAACAGCTTTGCTGGACGGTCAGAAAATCAAGAAAACGAATGTCGGAAAGCTGGAAGAAAATCGGGAGACAGAGTTTACGATAACTACCTGGTGTCCTGACAAGAAGCTGGGGACTTGCCTGCTGAGGTTGCCGGATGATGGAAAGGAACATATCATTGAGTTTATCTATTAACACAAAAAACATATCATTATTATGAAGAAATTTGTACTTAGCGCGGCTTTGCTTTTTTCTGCCCTGGCGGGGAATGCTGAAGGCATTTCATCCCCTTCGGGCATGGTGAAGCTGGATTTTGAACTGACAAAAGACGGGAGACCAGCCTATCAGGTGGATTATAAAGGGGCTCCTGTCATCAATCCCAGTACGTTGGGATTGGAACTGAAAGGAGCTACCAGCCTGATGGATGGTTTCAAAGTAGTAAGGACTTCTACTTCCACTTTCGATGAAACCTGGCAACCGGTGTGGGGGGAGACAAAAGATATCCGCAACCACTACAACGAATTGCTGGTAGAACTTGAACAACCGTCTACCACTCGTTTTATGAATATCCGTTTTCGGGTATATGATGACGGCGTGGGATTCCGTTATGAGTTTCCGCAACAGAAGAATCTGGTTTATTTTGTGATAAAGGAAGAGCATTCCCGATTTGCCATGACCGGCGACCATACTGCCTGGTGGATTCCGGGAGATTATGATACCCAGGAATATGATTATACGGAGTCCAAACTCTCTGAAATCCGTGGACTGCTGCAGGGAGCTGTGAGTGACAATGCGTCACAAACTGTCTTTTCGCCGACAGGTGTCCAGACTTCCATACAGCTTAAAACAGCTGATGGAGTGTACCTTAACCTGCACGAGGCAGCCTTGGTGGACTACTCTTGCATGCATCTCAACCTGGATGACAAGAACCTCGTTTTTGAATCCTGGCTGACTCCGGATGCTCAAGGAAATAAAGGGTATATGCAGTCTCCCTGCCATACTCCCTGGCGTACGGTCATAGTCAGTGATGATGCCCGCGAGATACTGGCCTCCAATTTGATTCTCAATCTGAATGAGCCTTGTAAGTATGATGATACCTCCTGGATTAAGCCGGTGAAATATGTCGGCGTATGGTGGGAAATGATTGCAGGGGGAAAGCCCTGGGCATATACTTTTGACCTCCCTTCTGTGAAACTGGATGATACGGACTATTCCAAGGTGAAACCGAACGGCATTCATCCGGCCAACACGGCTAATGTGAAGAAGTACATAGACTTTGCTGCCGAACACGGTTTTGACCAGGTATTGGTGGAGGGTTGGAATACGGGTTGGGAAGACTGGTTCGGTAATTCCAAGGATTATGTTTTCGATTTCGTGACTCCTTATCCCGATTTTGACATCAAGTATCTGAATGAATATGCTCATTCCAAGGGTGTCCGTCTGATGATGCACCATGAAACATCGGCTTCCGTCCGTAACTATGAGCGGCACATGGAAGCTGCCTACCGTCTGATGAATAAATATGGATATAATTCGGTAAAGAGTGGCTACGTAGGCAATATGATTCCCCGTGGCGAGCATCACTATGGACAATGGATGAACAACCATTACCTATACGCCGTGACCGAAGCTGCCAAACACAAGATAATGGTCAATGCCCATGAAGCGGTACGTCCGACCGGTTTATGCCGTACCTATCCCAATCTGATAGGCAATGAATCTGCCCGAGGCACGGAGTACGAGGCTTTTGCCGGTAACAAGCCCTTCCACACAACGGTACTTCCGTTTACCCGTTTGCAGGGTGGTCCGATGGACTATACGCCCGGTATCTTTGAAATGGACATCAATAAGTTGAATCCGAACAGCCATACGCATGCCAATACTACCTTGACGCGTCAGCTGGCACTTTATGTCACTATGTACAGCCCTCTACAAATGGCTGCCGACCTTCCTGAGAATTATGAGCGTTTCATGGATGCTTTCCAGTTCATCAAAGATGTGGCTGTGGATTGGGACGACAGCCGCTATCTGGAAGCTGAGCCGGGACGTTACATCACTGTTGCCCGTAAGGCAAAAGGTACGAATGACTGGTTTATCGGTTGCACCAGCAGTGAGCACGGACATGCTTCAACTCTGAAACTGGACTTCCTGGATGCAGACAAGCAGTATATTGCAACCGTCTATGCCGATGCAAAAGATGCCGATTATAAGACAAATCCGCAAGCTTATGTTATCCGTGAAGGTATCGTTTCTCCCAAAACGGTCTTGAAACTGAAAGCTGCTTCCGGTGGTGGCTATGCCATCAGCATCATGGAGGTGAAAGATAAATCTGTATTGAAGGGACTGAAGAGGCTTTCCGGGAATATCTGATTTACGGGCATAAAAAAAGGAGTACCGCTGTACTCCAACCTTTGTTAACCTTAAATCTAATACTATGAAAAACACATTGCAAAGATACGGACTTTTGATAAATCTGCAAATTATCCAACTAAAAAAGTATGTTTTATAACACTTATTAGCCGTTTATTCCTTTGCTTCTATTTTTGTTAACAAAAAGGATGCGAATGTGTCAAAAGCACATGAAGACTTTTATAATGTTATAATATTAGGCGCGGATTACGCGGAATAATGCGGATTCAATAAACTAAATCCGTGAAATCTGCGTCATCCGCGCCTAAAATAAAGCGTTAAAGAAGGTTTTGACACATTCCCCTTACCCTTTTACTTCCTGATACATAAATCTTTTAATGCTCTTCTTTGCCGTTTTCTCGAACTCCTCGAAGTGTATCTTGACTTTTGTTATCTGGCAGTAGGCCGGTAATTGCAGATTCAATTCATTCCGATTGTCCTCCATAACCTTTTCGATGTCCGATTGTTCCATACCATGGGCGAATGCATCGTCAAAATCCGGATAGATAAGAGCCACGAGCTTGTCGTTCTGCAATACGATCAGTGATTCGGACACATAGGGCATGTTGTTCAGTTTGCTTTCAATCTCTTCGGGATAGATGTTCTGGCCACTGGCTGTGAGCAACATGTTCTTGCTGCGTCCACGGACAGTGACATATCCTTCGGTATCCATCGTTGCAAGGTCTCCGGTGTGCAGCCAACCGTTTACATCGATGATTTGGGAAGTCGCTTCGGCATTTTTGTAATAGCCCAGCATCAGATTGGCACCTTTACAGATTATTTCTCCTGCCACGTTCTGAGGGTCGGGAGAGTCTATCTTTACTTCCATGCGGGTGGTTGCCTTGCCACAAGAGGCCAGTTTCAATGTTTCCCAGCGGCTGGAACAAATGATGGGGCCGCATTCCGTCATTCCGTATGCAATGGTATAGGGGAAACCTATCTGCTTCAGGAAGCGTTCCACTTCGGCATTGAACGGTGCTCCTCCGATGATTATTTCATCGAAATTACTGCCGAATACTTCCATTGCCTTTTTGCGCATGTCAGCCTTGATTTTATCGTTGACAATGGGCATCCGCAATAGCAGCTTGCCTATTTTATTGTCTATCCGGGGCAGGATATCCTTCTTGATAATCTTTTCTACGATAAGCGGTACACACGAAATGACCCGTGGCCTGATTTCGGAGAATGACTGTGCAATAATCTTGGGAGACGGCATACGGGTAAGGAAATACAGATGGGCGCCTGCGGAAAAACCGTATAGAAAATCGTACACCATACCAAATACATGTCCCAGAGGCAGCATGGATACAATATGGTCGCCCGGACGTACGGGGAGCATCTCATGGCAATATGCAACATTGGACCAAAGGCTGCGATAGGGGAGCATGACCCCTTTGGAATATCCCGTGGTGCCCGAAGTATAGTTGATGACAGCCAGTTCTTCGGGTGATTCCTCCTTGCGGTAGCTGATATGCTCGGGGCGGAAATTCTTGGGGAAACGTGTGCCATAGAGGACGTTGCGATGTTCGAAAGCCTCCATCAGCTGCTCGTTGCGGCAAACTACCGGAGTGAAGTCCGTCAGCAGTACGATACCCATCAGCAGGGGCATTGCCTCTTCATTGAGGTTTTCCCATGCCCGGTCGCCGACAAACAGCAGCTTGGCTTCGGAATGGTTGACGATGTTGTGGATATTGTCGGCCTTGAACTCATGCAGAATGGGAACAATGACAGCTCCATAGGTAACCGTCGCCAGAAAAGCGACTGCCCAATGTGCACTGTTACGTCCGCAAACGGCAATCTTGTCACCGGGCCTGATGCCGGCGCTTTCCAATACGATATGGAATTTGGCTATTTTCCGTGCTACATCTTTGTATTGCAGTGTAATTCCTTTGTAGTCTGTCAGGGCGTTGCGATCCCAGTTTTTAATAATGCTTTGTTCTATATAATCGATGAACCCTTGTTCTTGTTCCATTCAGCTGTTGCACACTTTAGTTAAAACTGCGCAAAGATAGGTCTTATAGTGATGCAAAGCAAATAGTTTCCACTTTTTTCTTACCCTGGAACGGATAGAAACTTATCTGTAATTCTTATTCCTTGCTATTTTCCGAAATAAGAAGCAGCTTGTCACCGGCATGAAGTTTTAATGTTCCGTTCGGAATGAGGTACTCATCGCCACGTTTTACAATCATCACCAGTGTGCCTTTGGGCAGGTTCATGTCTTTCAGGGTGTCTGCCTGCTCCAGCATTTCTTGTGTAATGGTCATGTCGTGCAAGTTGGAGTCAATCTCTTCGGGCAGTTCAACTCCGAAATCATTTCCGGTCTTTTCCAGCGGGGTGGAGAGGCCAAGCAGCCGGGCTACCCAGGAGACTGTGGTACCCTGGATGACCAGTGAGACGATGGTTATGAAAAATACGATGTTGAAGATGACATGGGCGCCGGGCACATTAGCCACCACGGGATAGGTGGCAAAGATAATGGGTACTGCGCCACGTAATCCTACCCACGATACGAATAGCCGTGACTTGAGGGTGATTCTCTTGCCAAAAGGCAGCAGGCAGAGAAAAACACTGAGAGGACGTCCCACGACAATCATGAAGACGCCGATGAGCAATGCCACGACTGCAACTTCCAGCATCTCATGGGGGTTGACAAGCAGACCGAGGCAGAGGAACATGATGATTTGGAAAAGCCAGGTCAGTCCGTCCATAAAAGTATAAATCTCTTTCCGGTGCATGATTTTGTTATTGCCTACCATCATTCCGGCGATATACACGGCCAGGTAACCGTTGCCTTTCAGCAGGTCGGTGATGGAGAAGGTGAAGAATACAAAGGACAGCAACAGGATAGGATAGAGTGCCTGGTTGTCTATATTCAGCCGGTTCAGCATAAGGATGGCCAGCTTTCCGAGGAAATAACCGGTTGCGGCACCGACAATGAACTGTATGGCAAAAGAGCCCAATATCTGGGGAACTCCCATTCCGGAGGACTGGATGAATTGAATCAGCACGATTGTCAGCATATATGCCATCGGGTCGTTACTACCGCTTTCCAGTTCCAGCATGGGGCGCAGATTATGCTTCAGGTTCATTTTTTGTGAACGCAGAATGGCGAATACAGAGGCTGAGTCGGTAGATGACATGGTGGATGCAAGCAAAAGGGAGGTTATCAACGGCAGGTGGATGTTGGTCCAGCTCATGCCGGACAGCCACCAGATAAATAATCCGGTAAAGAGGGCCGTGAGCAGCACTCCTGCAGTTGACAAAACAATGCCGGGAGTCAATATGGGCTTTATCTCCGTAAACTTGGTGTCCATGCCACCGGAGAACAGAATGATGCTGAGTGCAACCATGCCGATGAACTGTGCTTCCTTGGCGTTGTGGAACTGCAATCCCAATCCGTCACTGCCGAACAGCATACCGACGACAAGGAAAAGCAATAACGCAGGCACTCCGAAACGGTAGCCGGTCTTGCCGACAATGATGCTGACGAAAAGTAATATGGAACCTATAAGTAGTATGTTTCCTGCTGTAAATATCATAAATTCTATGCTATATAGTTTGAAATGTGATGTTTCTTATGTCTAATAGTACAAAGATATGCAATGTGTTTAACAAATACAAATCTAAAATAGTTCAATTGAATTTTAAAATAAAGGTGGTTTCTTTACCAGGCAATAAGGATAAATTTCCGCCGGAAAGCCTCATTATTTGCCGGGAAATACTCAATCCAATACCGCTTCCACCCTCTTTGGTCGTAAAGAAGGGGATAAATATGTGTTCGGCAATGTCATTGGGAATGGCAGGTCCGTTGTTGGAAATTTCTATCAGTATGGCTTCCGCTTCGTTGCAGTAGGCACGTATGTTGATATGTCCTTCTTTATCTGTATTTTTATCCGATTCGATGGCTTGTATGGCATTTTTCAGTAGGTTGATGACCACTTGTGATACCAGGTTCTCATCGGCATATAGAATAAGGTCGCTTGGCGCGATGTCCGTATGAAAGGTGACCCGGACATCGGGGTGCTGGTGACGGGCGAGTTCGACCATCCGCTCGATAAAGCTTTTTACGTAGAACAAGGATGGTTCGGGGGTGGGAATACGGGTGAATTTCCGGTATGATTCCACAAAAGAGAGCAGGCCCTTGCCTGTACTGCTGATAGTCTGCAGGCCGTTTCTGATTTCTTCTTTGGAGGCTTGTGCCTCGGTCAGTCCCAGCAGTGTATCGCTCAGGGAGGTTATGGGAGTGACGGCGTTCATTATTTCGTGCGTCAGTACGCGGGTAAGCCTGATCCAGGAATCTATTTCCTTTTCATCCAGCTCGTTGTTGATGTCGTTCAAGGCGAGGATGCGCAGATGTTCTTTACGGACTGTGATGTCGCTGACGCGGACAGACATGTTGACAGTGCCTCGCTCGTTGTTGAAAGGCATTTGCAATTTGTCTCCCGGGCGGCAATTGGCAAGAAGGGACGAAAGACGCGGATCCACGCGGTTCAGCTGGCTGACGTGGGTAAAGACATTGAGGCCCAGCAAACGGAGGGCTTCGCTGTTTTTCTGATATACGGCACCATTGTCGTTCAGGACAAGGATACCGGTATTCACGCAGTCCAGGATGAGTTCGTAGTATTTTTCTTGCTGGGCTGTTTCACTTTTCACATTATAAAGTATATGGGCAACCCGGTTCAATGCACGGTTCACGAGTCGTGCGTCGGCAGTGTTTTCCGTTTCGGAGAAGTGGATGGCATTGTCGTTGTTTTCGATGGCGTCGAGCATGAAAAGCACTTTCCGCACATGATGGCGGTATAGCTTCTGCTGCCAGTACAAGGCTATGGGAAGCAGCGCGGTACAGAGCGCGCCCCAAAATACGTCCACAGTCCACATCACCCCTGCAAGGAGCGCTACTGCCAGACTGACGGCAACACGGAATGAATAATTAAAGGCCATACTTCTTCATTTTGTTGTACAACGTCTGGCGGGTGATACCCAGCTGTGCGGCGACGGCAGAGAGATTTCCGCTACATTTGTCGAGCGTCTTCCGTATCATCTGCATTTCCATTTCTTCGAGCGTGGATGCGGCTGCTTCGGGAGTGCCGGTTCGCCGTGCCAGCTGGAACAGTTCTGCGGGAAGGGTTTCGTTGTCACAGATGATAATGGCTTTTTCGATGGCATGTTCCAGTTCGCGGATATTGCCGTACCAGGGGTGGAGCGCAAGTTTCTCGCAGGCGCCGTCCGTCAGCTTGACAGGGGGCTTGTCATATTGCTTGCAGAAGCGGGCGATGAAAAGCTCTGCAAGGGGGATGATGTCTTCGGGCCGCTCGCGCAACGAAGGTATCTCGAGATGTATCGTGTTGATGCGGTACAGCAAGTCCTCGCGGAATTCGCCTTTTGCCACCATCTCGGGCAGATTGCGGTTTGTAGCGCAAATCAGCCGTATGTCTACGGGAATGGGAGTGTTGCTGCCTACACGGACAATGCTGCGTCGTTGGATGGCGGTCAGCAGTTTGGCTTGCAGATGGTAGGGGAGATTGCCTATTTCATCGAGAAAGAGGGTGCTGCGGCTGGCTGCTTCGAACTTGCCGGCACGGTCGGCATGGGCATCGGTGAAAGAGCCTTTCATGTGGCCGAACAGTTCGCTCTCGAAAAGGCTTTCGGTGACTGCACCCATATCCACACTTACCATCTCCTGCCGGTTGCGCGGTGAAAGGGAGTGAATTTCGCGTGCCAGCATCTCTTTACCGGTACCGTTCTCGCCCGTAATAAGGATATTGGCATCGGTAGAGGCCACTTTTTCCACCAAAAGGCGGAGCTGCTGCATGGCGGGGCTGTTTCCCCAATACATGTTGCGGGTATCTGCAAACAGGTGGCTGCTTTCTGCCGTACGTCCGGCATTTGGGCCGTTGGCCGGAGATTTTGTTTCAGAAGCTGATACGGCATTCAGTAAGGTTTCCACCAGTTTCTGGTTGTTCCAGGGTTTTACGACGAAGTCTGTGGCTCCTTCCTTGATTCCCCGTACGGCAAGGTCAATGTCGGCATAGGCGGTAAACAGCACTACGGGCAGGGTGGGACATTGCTTCTTTATTTCATGGAGCCAGTATAGTCCCTCGTTGCCGGTATTGATGCCCGAGGTGAAGTTCATGTCAAGAAGAACCACTTGCCATGACCTTTCTCGCAATACGCTGGGCAGGGTTACGGGAGAGGGAAGTGTGATTATCCCTTCAAAATATGGCTTTAACAAAAGCTGCAAGGCGGTAAGTACGCCTCGGTTATCATCGACAATCAGGATGTTTCCGTTTTTTTTTGCCATAAACTATTTCTGTTTTCTGCAGGCAAAGTTAATGATTTATCTGCATTATATTCGGTAAATCTCTCAGTTTTCAAAGTATTAAGATTCTCCTTCTCATTTAGCAAATCCTTATGCCGCTTTATTTTATATTTTTGCTTACTAAGAATTAATCGTCCGACAGTTGTTGAATTATCGTCCGACAGCTGTCGGACGATAATTCAACAACTGTCGGACGATAATATAACGATTGTGGGACGAATAGATTTAAGTAAAACAGAAATTAGTTGGCAGCAACTTCAGTAAGAGTTCATGGCGGTACTGAAAAAAGAACTTATAGCAGTTGCAGTTTGATACCAAACGACAAGCTCAGATAATCCTTGGGTTTCAGATACTTGTTGGTGAAGGCGCTGACTACATATAGGTCACATGTACTTATTTCATAGAAGAAAGTGATTTCTTTGGCCGTGAACCGTCGTTGCGGGTCGATGTCGTAAGTGATGCGCTGTCCTAAGAATGCATGGATGCGTACCTTAGAGGAGAAACCATAATATCCTTTAGGGTAGCGTTCCGGTTCATTGACCCAGAATTCATCGCCGAATACCGTGTTCAGATACATACCGCAAGCCAGCGGTTCTACAGAAAAACGGCTCTGTTTTATTTGCAGGCTCCAGGGAAGGTAGTTCTGCTTGACGGTGAATGTCAGCTTGGTACGTTTGGAGTCATATTTGGGCAATACTCCGAAGAATACGTCTGTTTCCCATTGGTTTCTTCTGCCGTAATCCCATCCGGTACCGAATGACAGCAACCCCATATTGCCGGCAAACTGAATTTTGGTGTGCGTCGGAATCAAGGCCTCCCAATGCCTGCGGTAGCGGTGTACGCGGCGGTCATAACGGTTCTCTCTGGTCTGGCTTTCAATGACGGCATCCGGTTGCAGGTCCATCCATACGGTATCGTGTTCTATGATGAAGATGGTATCTCTCTCTTGTGAAAAAGCAGAAAAAGAGCATACCGACAAGAAGACGACGGCGCATGCCAGGTGATTAATAATATGCCACTTCGCGTTCATATCCGTCGGGGGTTATGGTGAATATATAGTAATTGCGGTTCTTCATGCAGTCGCTCATGTAATACATTATCCCATCTTCAAAGAGGTCTTTCTCGAAGCGATGGTGTTCGTGTGCGGATGTACAGAACTGCAGTCCGGGAAATTCCTTGATGTAACGCTGGAATACGTGTGCCACATTATTGTTGAACTCGTTGCAGAACGGGCGTATATGCATGGACACAACGGTTTTATCGAATTCCTCTTCATGGTCGCGTATCTGTGCGGCAAGAAACTCGAAGTCGGGAATGGGGCGGGAGTAGTCAAATTCGATGGCGTTGGTATTCAGGCAGACAAACTTTACCCGTCCTGCAATGAAGGAGAAATTGGGGTCTCCGAATATTACGCGATAAGTCTCTTCGCCCGTGCCCAGACAGTCGTGGTTGCCGAGAAGTACCACATAGGGTATCTTGAGTTTGTTCATAATGTCCCGTTGCCAAAGGAACTCGTCTGTTACACCGAAGTCACTGACGTCTCCGCCATGAATGACGAAATCTATGTCGTCCCGCTTGTTGAGGTGGCTTACAAAGTCGTCGGTCTCGTCATACCAGCGCTGGGAATCACCCATTGTTACGAACCGGATTGTTGTCTTGTTCTGGCAGTTCTGCTCTATTTGGGCAATGTTGTGGGCATTGACATCGGTTTCACCGCTGATGTGTACATCGTAAGGGTGATAATCTATCATGTCGCAGCCGGCTATAAGCAGGCATAGGAATGAAGGATATAAGAGTTTGGGGAATTTCATGTGCAGGTGCTTCATTTTACGTTTATACTCTATCTTTAGAAAACTGTGGGCAAAGGTAAAGTTTTCATTCTTATGGATTCTTTTCTAATTTCCCTTTTTTTTGTTCTATGAGGCTGAACAGAGATTCGGCCTCTGTCTAATTTTTAGACGGGAGTGTCTAAAAATTAGACACCTTTGTCTTCTTCTGAAATACGATATGCGCTGATAATCAGGTTTGTGTATTCTTTGGCACGCTTTCTGCAATATGAAAAGCAAGAAAATAAATCTAATAAACGATAAACGGAATGAAACAAATCTATTATGTAATTCAGACTTTACTGCGGGGACGCGGTTCGAATATCATCAAGGTCATTTCTTTGGGATTGGGATTGACGATGAGTATTCTGCTTTTCTCCCGCGTGGCATATGAACAGAGTTTTGACACTTGCTTTAAGGATTATGATAACTTGTATCAGGTATGGTCGATATTCTCGGTGAAAGGAGAGAAGTTTGAGCCTCAAGAGTGGAATTGCGGTCCCGTGGCAGGGGCCATTTTGGAGAACTTCCCCAAAGAGGTGGAGTCGGCAGTAAGTTTGAGCACGTCTATGGTATCTGCTCCTCTTTACAATGGAAGCGTGCGTCTTGATGACAGGAAGATTGCAGCCGATTCGCTGTTCTTTCGTACTATGGGCATCGACGTCCTGAACGGCAATCCCGAAAAGGACTTGGTGCAGAAGGATATTATTTTCTTGAGTGAACGCTTTGCAAGGAAAGTGTTCGGTGAGGAGAATCCTATAGGGAAAACGCTTAATTATGACCATCAGTTTGACCTGACGGTGAAGGGAATCTATGCCAATTTGCCTGAGAACGCCACAATCAATCCGGAAGCGGTTATCTCGATGCCTACCTTGTGGAGCCGCAACTGGAATAACTACTCGTGGAGCGGGGGAGACAGTTGGGTAGAGTTTATCCGTTTCCGTCCCGGTGCCGACAAATCTGTTGTCAATGCGCGTATTGATGCCATGATAGACAAATATCGCCCGGCAGAAGATAAGAAAGAGTACGGTTACACGGCTTTTGTGCAGCCCATCCGTGATACATACCGCAATTATGATGATGTGCAGCGGATGCGTGTCATTATGAGCATTCTTGGTTTTGCCATTCTTTTCATTGCGGCGTTGAACTATGTGCTGATTTCCATTTCCTCTTTGAGCTACCGCGCCAAGTCGGTAGGCGTACATAAATGCAGCGGTGCGAGCGGTGGCACGGTTTTCAGCATGTTTTTGCTGGAAACGGGTATCATCATTGTGGCGGCATTGCTGCTGATGGCGTTGATAATGCTCAACTTCCGCGATTTTGTGGAAGACACGGTCGTTGTAAAGCTCTCCACCTTGTTGGCTCCGGAGCGTATCTGGGTACCGTTGTCGGTAGTGCTTCTGCTGTTTATAGTGGGAGGCGTATTGCCGGGCCGGCTCTTTGCGCGTATTCCCGTATCGCAGGTGTTCCGCCGCTATACCGAGGGGAAGAAGGGCTGGAAGCGTCCGTTGCTGTTTGTCCAGTTTGCAGGCGTGGCATTCATTAGTGGATTGATGTGTGTGGTGATGTCGCAATACCAGTATGTACTGAAAAAGGATATGGGGTATAATCCCAAGCAGATAGCCATAGGCAATGCCTACTGGGATAATGAAGCGACGCGTGATGCGGCTTATCAGTTCTTCAAGGGATTGCCCTACGTGGAAGCGGTGTCCAGCGCCAACAGCACGCCCATTAGCGGATATAGCGGTTCGATGATTCATAGTGAGAGCGGGCAGGCACTGTTCTCTTGTCGTTCTTCTTATTTCATGCGCGAGGACTTTCCTGCTTTGATGGGCATGACTATGAAGACGGGACGTATGGCGCGCGATAAAGAGGAAGTCGTGGTGAACGAGACCTTTGCCGAGATGATGCGTTGGGGAGACGACGTCGTGGGCCGTACGGTATATACCGAAGGGAATACATTCAAGGTCGTAGGGCAGTTGAAGGATTTCCAGATAGAGAGTTTCAGAACCGAGAAGATGCCTTTCATAGCCCGGGGAAACAAGAATTTTTATGGAACGGTACATGTCCGTTTGAAAGAACCCTTTACCGAAAATCTGCAGAAGTTGAACCACGATGTAGCCGAGGCTTTCCATGACCAGACTATTGACTTTACCGGTTATGAGAAAAGGATAGAGAACAGCTATAATTCTGTCCGTGTATTCCGCAATGCCACTTTGATGGCGGCAGTGACCATGTTCTTCATCATGCTGATGGGGCTGATTGGGTATACCACCGATGAGGTGCGCCGCCGCAGCAAGGAGATTGCCATCCGCAAAGTGAACGGCGCAGAGGCTTCTGGCATCTTGGAAATGTTGTCAAGGGATATACTCGTTGTGGCAGCTCCGGCAGTTGTCATCGGTACGGTATTGGCATGGTATGTCAACGGAATGTGGATGGAACAGTTCGCGGAGCGTATTCCCGTCAGTTGGGCAGTATACGTACTGGTAGTGATGGCCAATTTGGTGATTATCGTAGCCTGCGTACTTTGGAAGTCCTGGCGGATAGCGAACGAGAACCCGGTAAACAGCATTAAGAGCGAATGATAATAATATTAATACATAGAATATCATGATTGAGATTAACAACATCAGCAAAGTATTCCGTACTTCGGAAGTAGAGACGGTAGCATTGAATCACGTAAACCTCGATGTAAAGGAGGGAGAGTTTGTAGCCATTATGGGGCCGTCCGGTTGCGGCAAGTCCACCTTGCTGAACATCCTCGGGCTGCTGGACAATCCTACGGAGGGCAGTTACAAGCTGCTCGGTCAGGAAGTAGCGGACTTGAAGGAAAAGGAACGTACCCGTGTGCGCAAGGGCAAGCTGGGATTCGTGTTCCAGAGCTTCAACCTGATAGACGAACTGAACGTCTACGAGAATGTGGAACTTCCCCTTACGTACCTCGGCGTGAAGGCAAGTGAGCGCAAACGCATGGTAGAGGATATTCTGAAGCGGATGAACATCAGCCACCGTGCCAAACACTTCCCGCAACAGCTTTCCGGCGGTCAGCAGCAGCGTGTGGCGATAGCCCGTGCGGTCGTAACCAATCCCAAGCTGATACTCGCCGATGAGCCTACCGGTAACTTGGACTCCAAGAACGGAGCTGAGGTGATGAATCTGTTGACAGAACTGAATAAAGAGGGTACTACGATTATTATGGTGACCCACAGCCAGCACGACGCCTCGTTTGCACACCGCACGATACATCTTTTCGACGGTAGTGTGGTGGCAAGTGTGGCAGCGCAGAATTTGTAACAGACTTTTAAAACAACTTCCATGAGACAACTATATTACACTCTTCAGACACTGATACGAGGAAAAGGCTCCAACCTCATCAAGATTATTTCCTTGGGACTGGGGTTGGCAGTCAGTATCCTCATTTTTTCCCGTCAGGCATTCGAGCTCAATTATGATACCTGCTACAAGGACTATGAGCGTTTGTGTCTTGTCAAAACAGTATGGCATTACAACAACGAGTATCATCCTTCGCATATAACTCTTGGACCGGTGGCTGGTACCATTGCCGAAAACCTGCCTGACGAGGTGGAGAGTGTTACCGTCACCCAGCAATGGTGGAGCAATTCGGCTTGGTTTGCCAATGAACGCCGTTTCCAGACCAATGCCATGACGGCCGATTCTTGTTTCTTTGCCACTATGGGCATTGATGTTGTCAGTGGAGACCCTCGCGAGCTGAATAATCCGGAGGTGGTCTTCATCAGCAGGGAGCTGGCCGGCAGCATGTTTGCCGATAAGAATCCCATCGGGCAGACGGTGGTCTATAACAAACAGATGTCAATGACCGTGAAGGGCATTTTTGAAGATTTCCCCGAAAACTCCAGTTTCTATGGAAGTGGTGTCGTGATGTCTCTGGCTACCTCCTTCAAGCATCATTGGGGATACTGGGGATGGGGAGGTGGAGACAGCTATATGTCCTTTGTCCGTCTGCGCCCGGGGGTGCAACTGGACGATGTGAACACCCGAATAGAGAAACTTGCCGAGCAGGTGCGCAAGAGCGATGATGTGTTTATCAGTCTGGTTCCGATAAAGGACTACCGTATGGAATTTGGTATCAGTACCATGCGTATGGTATGGATTCTGTTGACGCTGGGAACCGCCATACTTTTTATTGTGGCGATGAATTATGTGCTTATTTCCATCTCAGCCATGAACCGTCGTGCCAAAGCTATAGGCGTACATAAATGTAGTGGGGCAAATACGGGAACTATTTTCGGTATGTTCTTATGGGAGACCGGAGTCATCATGCTTTCTTCCTTGCTGCTTGTAGCGCTGCTTCTATTTAATTTCCGTGAGCCGTTGGAGGACATGCTCGACGTTAGTCTTGCCGGTCTTTTCTCTTGGGAAAACATTTGGGCACCGCTTTCAGTGATAGTCATTTTGTTTATGATAGGCGGCATGTTGCCCGGGCAGCTTTTTGCCCGCATTCCGGTGACGCAGGTTTTCCGCCGGTACACCGAAGGCAAGAAAGGCTGGAAACGTCCGCTCTTGTTTGTGCAGTTTGCCGGTACCTCTTTTATTTTCGGCTTGTTGGGGCTGGTGCTTATGCAGAGCCATTACATCACCAATAAAGAACGTGGATTCGATTACCACCGGGTGGCTTATGCTTCGGGCGTATCCTTTGACTCGGATGCGGAAAGCGATGCAAATCGTAGTGTGATGCTTTCTTTGCCTTATGTGGAAGATGGAGCTTGTAGCGGTAATCTTCTTACAGACGGATTGAGCGGAGAAGGGGTTACGACTGATAACGGGCAGTGGATGAGCATGCGTTGGGTGGAATTTGGCAAGGACTATGCCCCGTTTATGAAGTTGGAATTTGCGGAAGGCAAGAATATGGATGCCCCTGGGCAGATATTGGTCAATGAAACATTTTTGAAAATGATGCATTGGGAAGATAAACCGATAGGCAGGCAAGTGCGCAACGGCGATCGCATAGCGGGCAATATTGTAGGTGTACTGAAAGACTTTGCTACATCCAATGCCGCTTATGTGGCGGTGCAACCTATGTATGCAACTTATCTTGACCGATTTTCCGGAAACATCCAATTACGTCTGAAAGAGCCTTTTGACGATAACCTCAAGCGTTTGAACGAAGACATGGAAAAGCTGTTTCCCACCCGTGACATTGTATTTTCCTCGTTCCAAAAGGTCATTGACGACCAGAACAGTACCGTCACGGATTTCCGTAATGCAGCTTTACTGGCTGCCATAACCATCCTTTTTGTTACGTTAATGGGGTTGATTGGCTACATCAATGACGAGATACAACGCCGCAGCAAGGAAATTGCCATCCGTAAAGTGAATGGTGCGGAAGCGTCATCCATTCTCCGGCTTTTCTCGAAGGATATATTCTGGATATCCTTGCCGGCCGTTTTTCTTGGAGGGCTGGGAGCCTGGTATATAGGCGGTGTCTGGATAGAGCAGTTTGTGGAGGGAGTGGATTTTGGTATCTGCGGATTCTTGCTTATTGCATGCATTGTACTATTGCTCATCATCGGTTGTGTAGTATTCAAGGCATGGCGGATTGCCAATGAGAATCCGGTAGACAGTATCAAGAGTGAATAAAGAATAACTTCAGGAAATTATGAGGCGGCACATTTATTATACATTACAAAGCTTGTTGCACAAGCAAGGTTCCAATGCCATTAAGATTGTATCTTTGGCATTGGGACTGCTGATGTCTGTATTTCTATTTGCACGGATTGCATTCGAGTTGAGTTTTGATAACTTTTATCATGATTCGGATAACCTTTATATTGTGAAGACGGGTTGGTTGAAAAATGGAGTGTTGGAAGGTAACGAAAGTCGCTTTACCATCATTCCGATTCCGGCTGCCATTGCCGAAGAGTTTCCGGAACAAGTGGAAAGTAGCACAGTGAGCTGTTCTCTTTTTGATAATAGTTTCCAGTTGGGTGAGCGCCAATTAGATATGTCCACGGTGATGGCAGATACACTTTATTTTTCTGTACTCGGTTTGGAGATGATAGAAGGCAATCCACAGGATTTGGCGGGTCCGGATGTCGTATTCCTTTCCGCCAAGTCAGCAAAGGAGGCCTTCGGTGACGAAAATCCGATAGGGAAAACACTGCGTTATGATTTTTGGGGATATCAGACTACACTGCTCGTGAAGGGTATCTTTGCCGATATTCCGTTGAACACTTCTTTGGAGAGGCGTCCAGAGGCAATCATTTCCTTTCCTACTATAGGGCGGCATCTGAAGTGGGACCTGGGTTGGCAGAGCGGCGGAAACTACGACGGTTATCTCAGGCTGCGCAGTCCGCAGGATGCTGATTGGCTGAATGAGCGTATGTCCATAGCTATTGCCCGTCATATTCCACCGGAAAGTGGTTTAGAATTGAGCGTACGTATTGTCCCTATCCATAATCTGCATGTCGAGACTCCTCAAGTACGGAAGATGATTTGGATTATGTTCTTCCTGGGTATCGTGCTGCTTTTTACGACCGCATTGAATTATGTACTCGTTTCCGTGGCTTCGCTGACACAGCGTGCCAAGGCCATCGGTGTACACAAATGCAGCGGTGCTTCGGGAAGTAGCATCTTTTCCATGTTCATGGTAGAGACTGCTATAGTAGTAGGGCTTGCCTTGCTGCTCATTGGACTGCTGGTGTATATTTTCCACGAAAAAATGGAAGAATTGGCAGCTGTACCTCTCAGTGCTCTTTTTGACTGGCAGAATCTTTGGGCACCATTGTCGGTGATACTGTTACTGTTTATTTTAGGTGGTTGCCTGCCTGCCATGCTTTTCGCTCGTATTCCGGTGACACAAGTGTTCCGCCGCTACACTTCCGGGCGTCGTGGCTGGAAACGGGTACTGCTTTTTGTTCAGTTCATCGGAGCGGCATTCATTCTGGGGATGATGCTGATGGTCGTTTCACAGTACAGTTATGTAACGACGCGTGACCGTGGTTGGCGTCCTGAACGTGTGGCATATACCACCCAGCGGGAAGTGGATGGCAATAGCCTGCGTAGTCTTGTCGGCAGTTTGCCTTATGTGGAAGGGGTTGCTTCGGCAGAACGCCCTATATTGTGGTTCGGTTCTAACCAGCCAATTCTTGACAATCAGGGTAACGAGCTTTTCTATCCTCGTAATACTTGGTTCGACAGTGATTTTCTTCCTTTCATTGGTCTGAGACTGAAAGAGGGGCATAACTTGACGGGAGAAGGTCAGTTGCTTGTCAACAGTGTCTTTTATGAGAAGATGAATTGGACAGACAGCCCCATAGGCAAGCGGGTGAATGATTATGGCACTGTTGTCGGGCTGTTAGACAGTTTCAGTTTTGCCGATATGCCCAACGATAATTTGCCGGTGATGGTGGAATGGACGGGGAAGACAGCTGCCACCCTGCATGTTCGCCTCAAAGAGCCATTGGATGAAAATCTCGCCCGCCTCAATGAAGAGATGCATCGGATTTATCCTCAGAAAAGCCTCGTATTCCGTTCGGTGGAGCAGGAAATGCGCAGTTATGCCGAGTCTGTACGGGTATTTCGTGATGTCACCCTGCTGGTTTCATTGACCATACTCTTTATCATTCTGATGGGACTGATAGGCTATGTGAATGATGAAATCCGCCTGCGTTCAAAAGAGATTGCCATTCGTAAAGTGAATGGAGCGGAGACGGAAAGTATTTTGCTGTTATTGTCAAGAGATGTGCTTTGGCTGGCCATTCCGTCTGTCGCCATAGGTATTGGGGGAGCATGCCGGGCCGGAAAGCTTTGGGCGAGCCAGTTCTCTGATGTTGTGCCATTCCCTATAGGCGGATATATTCTTGTAGGTTGTCTGTTGCTGTTGTTTATCGTTGCTACCGTGGTATTGAAGGCATGGTGCATTGCCAATGAAAATCCGGTAAAGAGCATCAAGAGCGAATAAAGTTGCCGCAACATACATCATGCGTTTGGGGTAGACAGACCATCTGTTTGGGGCGAATAGATGATGTGTTTGGGCTGAATGAATGATATATTTTCGAACAATTTGTTTGTTATAACATAAAATGCAATATTTGCAGTAGAATAAATCACTTTCACCTCGCTTTTTCGGTAATTCCTGTGGGTAATCTCTTTACATATATCCACAATGCCACCGCTGCCGTTACAAAAGCAAAGAAGTCCGATACCGGCATACATATCCAGATGCCGTCCAGCCCAAAGTAATGCGGGAATATCAGTAGTCCCGGCAACAGATACAGTAATTGGCGTGTCAGCGACAAGAAGATACTGATTTTCGCCTTCCCGATGCTTTGGAAGAAATTGCCGATGACAATCTGTGCACCTACCAGCGGGAATATGGCTACGGCAATGCGTACGCCTCTGGAAGCAATATCTATCAACTCTTCATCACTGGTAAAGATGGCAGATATGGCATGGGGGAACAATTCGCAGATAAGGAAGCCGGTACTGGTGATACATACTCCGGCAATGATGGTCAGGCGCAGGGTAGCCTTCACACGGTCGTGCTTTTGCGCACCGAAGTTATAGCCTACAATCGGTTGCATTCCCATCGTCAGCCCCAATACAATCATTACATAGAGTACCAGCAGTCGGTTGATAATGCCATATGCCCCGATGGCCATATCGCCTCCGTACTGTTGGAGGCTGTTGTTTACGATAATCACAATGACACATGCCGTGACGTTCATCAGGAACGGTGACATACCGATGGATAATATACTGCTGATGATGCGTTTCTTCATCTTCCAGAACCCCCGTTCCAGACGTACCACACTTGTCTTTTGCAGGAAATGGCTCACTACCCACACCATGCCGATGAACTGCGAGATGACCGTTGCCGTTGCAGCTCCCCGTATTCCCCAGTCAAATTGGAAGATGAAAATGGGAGCGAGGATTATGTTGCAGACTACCGTTACCATAGACGTGAGCATCGCTTTCTTGGGATATCCCGTGGCACGCATGATATTGTTTAGGCCAATCATGGTATAAGTGACGGGGGTACCCAGTAATATCACCTGCATAAAGTCGCGGGCATATGGCAACGTATCATTGCTGGCACCGAAGAAGCGCAGGATGTCATCCAGGAATATAAATGAGATGCCGCCGAATATGAATGCATTGACCAGGCAGAACATCAGTGTGTTTCCCAGGACTTCGGTAGCCCCGTCCAGGTCTTTCTGTCCCAACCGGATGGACGAAATGGTGGAACCGCCTGCCGATACCATCGTACAGAAAGCCACGACCAGGTTCATCAGAGGGAAGGTGATGGCAAGTCCGGCAATGCCCATAGGACCTACGCCATGACCGATGAAAATGCTGTCGATGATGTTGTACAACGAAGTAATCGTCATGCCTATAATGGCCGGAATGGAGTACTGCACAAGCAGTTTGCCAATACGTTCGGTTCCTAATATATGCGCGTTGTTCATTTGATATGAGTCAATTAAGGAGCACAAAGGTAAGAAATATTTGTTTGATTCGCAGATTATTCCCACCTTTGTACACTATAATGTTTTGGTATTAACAGATTTAGGTAAAAGAAAGTTTATGGACACAACAAAAGCAACCGCCGTACTTTTTGATTTTGACGGCGTGGTGGTAGACACGGAGACACAGTACAGTCACTTCTGGCATGAAATGGGAAAGCAGTATTTGGGTATGGATGATATTGAAGGCAGGGTGAAGGGCCAGACGCTGGTCTATATTTATGATACCTTTTTTCCGGGCATGGCGAAGGAACAGGCCGAAATTACCGAACGGCTGAACCGCTTTGAACAGGAAATGTCATTCGACTTTATTCCCGGAGTGCTTGACTTCATTGCCGACCTACACCGGAATGGGGTGAAGACTGCCGTAGTGACCAGCTCCAACGAAGCGAAGATGGCAGCTGTCTATCGGGTTCATCCCGAAATAAAGACTCTTTTCGACCGTATCCTTACGGCCGAGATGTTTACGGCTTCCAAGCCTGCACCGGATTGTTTTCTGTTGGGTATGGAGGTTTTCGGCACAACTCCCGACACCACATATGTATTCGAGGATTCCTTCAACGGGCTGAAAGCCGGCATGGCTTCAGGAGCTACCGTTATAGGGTTGGCAACCACCAATTCCCGTGAAGACATAGCTCCGTTGTGTCATTATGTATTGGATGACTTTCAGGGATTCACTTACGATAAATTAACTCAATTGTACAAGTAATCAGAAAAAGGATTACCTTTGCGCCGAAAATTAAATTGAGTAATTGTAAATACTATCATGGGTTATATTTCAGACGACACTCGTAAAGTGACTACACATCGCCTTATCGAAATGAAACAGAGAGGCGAAAAAATATCAATGTTGACATCATACGACTATACTATGGCGCAGATTGTGGACGGTGCCGGGGTAGACGTGATTCTGGTGGGAGATTCCGCTTCCAATGTAATGGCAGGCAATGTCACCACGCTTCCCATCACGCTCGACCAGATGATTTATCATGGCAAATCCGTGGTTCGCGGTGTGAAGCGTGCCATGGTCATTGTCGACATGCCTTTCGGCTCTTATCAGGGCAACGAACTGGAGGGATTGGCTTCCGCTATCCGTATTATGAAAGAAAGCCATGCCGACGCCCTCAAACTGGAGGGAGGCGAGGAAATCATCGGTACGGTGAAGCGTATCCTCAGCGCCGGTATTCCCATCATGGGACATCTCGGACTGATGCCCCAATCCATCAACAAGTATGGAACATATACGGTCCGTGCCAAGGATGATGCCGAAGCCGAGAAACTGGTACGCGATGCGCATTTGCTGGAAGAAGCCGGATGCTTCGGACTGGTATTGGAGAAGATTCCTGCCGCATTGGCTGCCCGCGTGGCAAGCGAGCTGACTATACCCGTTATAGGCATCGGTGCCGGTGGCGATGTGGACGGCCAGGTGTTGGTGGTTCAGGATATGCTGGGTATGAATAACGGTTTTCGTCCCCGTTTCCTGCGTCGCTATGCCGACCTGCATACAGTGATGACGGATGCCATCAGCCGTTATGTTTCCGATGTGAAGAATTTAGATTTCCCGAATGAGAAAGAACAGTACTAACAAACTCATGACACTCAATTTTTGGCGGATGTGTACGGCAAATCTGTTGCTGTTCATATCCGTCTATATGCTTTTCCCTTTGCTTCCTTTTGTGATGGGAGAGCAGTTGGGTGTTTCCGTCGGGCAGGCGGGCAGCATGTTTCTGGTCTTTGCGGTGGCCATGTTTGCTGTCGGTCCTTTCCATGCCTATCTGGTCGATGAATATAAAAGGAAACACGTGCTCCTTTACTCCGCACTCATTATGCTGGCGGCTGTTCTGGGATATGCCTTTGTGGATGGTTATACGAAATTTCTGCTGCTTGCCGCTGTGCAGGGAGCATGTTTCGGGCTGGCAACCACAGCGGGCATTACGGTGGCCATCGACATAACGACTTCCGCGCGCCGCAGCGCAGGAAACATGGTATATGCATGGGCTGCACGCTTGGGCATGCTGGTGGGTGTTGTGTTGGGCATTGGAATGTATAAGATGTATGGTTTCCGTATGGTGACCTATCTGTCCGTAGCGGCCGGACTGGCTAGCATATTTTTCGCATCGAGGGTATATGTGGCTTTCCGTGCTCCGATAGGCGTGTCGTTGTGCAATATGGACCGCTTCTTATTGCCGCGTGCATGGGTACCTGCCATCAATATGCAGTTGATTGCTTTTGTACCGGGAGCGTTGCTGCCACTGATGTTTGTGGGCGATTACTGGTCATTGGCGGCATTGGCTGTATTGGTGTTCATTACAGTCCCGTTCATGAAGATGTTCGTCAAGCTGTCGCACCATTGCCAGCGTGGAACGGCAAACACCACTTGCCATTTGTTCATGGAGGCAGGGCTGCTGGTGGGCATGGCTGTGGCTTGCCACCTGATGGACAAAGCGCAGATATACCATGTGGCGTCTGTTGCTGCTATGCTTGCCGTATTTTTCTTTGTACTTCTGACCTATCCTTATTATAAGAAGAAGCGGGTGAGGTAAGGGATAAATACAATCAATCCTATAATGGCCGCCGTTGCAGCACATACCAGTACTGCTCCGGCGGCTATGTCTTTTACTTGCCCTGCCACGGGATGCTGTTGGGGAGACACCAGGTCGACCAGCTTCTCAATGGCGGTATTGAACAGTTCGGCTGCTATCACCACTCCGATGCAGAGAATGATTATCATCCACTCCATGCGGGTAATGCCTAAAACGAATCCTGCAATGACTACCACAGCCGTAACTATCAGATGGAAGCTCAGGTTCTGTTCTTTTCCTATGCAACACCGGATACCTTTCCAAGCATATCCGAAACTGCGCAACTGCTTTTTAAAGTCGTACTTCATGGATTATAGTTGTTGCTTAATTCCTTGAAACCTGTTTCACTCCCTTTACTGTTCTCAGTTTCTTGACGAGCGCTTCCAGATGTCCCGTATCGCTCACCATGATGGTCAGTGTTCCGGAGAACAGCCCGTCATGCGAGTCAATGCCGATGCTTCTCAAAGTAATGCCCGTTTCTTTGGAAATGATGGAAGTGATGTTGGTCACGATGCCGATGTCATCGTGTCCAACTACGCGCAGGGTGATGGGGTACTGTGTACCTTGTGACTTTCCGGCCCAGCGTGCCTTCACGATACGGTAGCCGAAACGTGAGTGCAAATCACTGGCATTGGGACAATCGCAACGGTGTATCTTGATACCTCCCGTCACACTGACAAAGCCGAATACATCATCTCCATAGATGGGATTGCAGCAGCGTGCCAACTTGAAATCCAATCCTTTCAG
This sequence comes from Bacteroides sp. 4_1_36, assembly GCF_003466325.1. NCBI lineage: Bacteria > Pseudomonadati > Bacteroidota > Bacteroidia > Bacteroidales > Bacteroidaceae > Bacteroides > Bacteroides sp. 4_1_36. Next base: position 52,575 of record NZ_QSOX01000001.1, on the reverse strand, counting down.
ATTTTGATCAATGACCAGTACATCTTCTTTGGTACCTATCTCTTCCGGTATGCCTTGTTGAAGGTTATAGCCTTCAGCACTGCGGTAGACAATATCGTCGCGCGTATCATTTTCCCGTCTTTGCTGTTCCTGGTATTTGTCTATAATCTCGTTGACATCCAGTTCTTCATCGGCTATGGCTTGATAGAAGTCGGTCACTATCTTGAAACCGAGGCGCTTGATGAGGCGCATCATGGTTCCTTCATCATACTCTATCTTCCGGTTCTTGAACTTGCGTTCCAGGGTTTCCTTAGCGAAGGCGTGCTGGCGTGCAGCCATTTCCTTCAATGCCTGGCGTATTTTGGTGCGTGCCTTGGAGGTGGTTACGATGTTCAGCCAGTCCTGCTTGGGCGTCTGCGTATTCGATGTCATTATCTCCACCTGGTCACCGCTATGCAGCATTTGCTTCAGCTGTACATTCTTGCCGTTCACTTTTGCACCGATACATTTGCAGCCCAGTTTGCTATGGATGTGGAACGCAAAATCGAGCACGGTGGAGCCTTTGGCAAGTTTGAACAAATCACCTTTGGGAGTAAATACAAATACCTCGTCTTCGTACAAATCCAGTTTGAACTGGTCCATCGTTTCCAGTCCGTTGCTGTCCGAGCTCTCTAAGGCTTCGCGTACGGAAGTCAGCCATTCGTCAAGACCAGATTCACCTTTCACTCCTTTGTATCGCCAATGGGCGGCCAGGCCTCGTTCGGCAATATCATCCATGCGTTCGGTACGTATTTGTACTTCCACCCATTTGCCTTCGGGGCCCATCACGGTGATGTGCAGTGATTCATATCCGTTGCTTTTAGGTACGGACAGCCAGTCGCGTAGCCTTTTCGGGTTAGGCTGGTACATATCTGTTACGATGGAGTAGGCCTGCCAACATTCCAGTTTCTCCTTTTCCAGGCAAGAGTCCAGGATGACGCGGATGGCGAACAGGTCATACACGCCTTCGAAGGGGCATTTCTGCTTCTTCATTTTCTGGTAGATGGAGTGGATGGACTTGGTGCGTCCTTTGATATGGAACTTCAGTCCGGCTTCTTCGAGCTTCTTCTGTACCGGTGCAATGAAGGCGGCAATGTACTTGTCACGCGATGCCTTGGTCTCATTCAGTTTTTCCTTGATATGGTAGTAAACGTCCTTTTCTGTGTATTTCAATGAGAGGTCTTCCAGTTCCGACTTCAATTTGTACAGACCCAGCTTATGGGCAAGGGGCGCATAGAGATAAGCCGCTTCGTTGGCTACCTGCCGACGGGCTTCATCGTTCTTGCAATCCTTTATCTGCCGCATGATGTTTACGCGGTCGGCAATCATGATGAGAATGACACGCATGTCTTCGGCGAAAGTCAGCAACAAGTTGCGGAAATTCTCGGACTCGATGGTAGGGCTTTTGGAATAAAGTTCGTTTACACGTATCAATCCCCGGATGATGCCTGCCACATCCTCGCCATAGATTTGCTCCACTTCCAAAGCGGTGCAAGTGCCGCAGCGCACGGAGTCGTGCAGCATGAGCCCCAGGATAGAAGCACGCTTCATTCCGATTTCTTCCGCTACAATGACAGCCGTCTGCATATCTTTGATGACGGGATTCAAACCGAATATATCACGCTGGATACGGTTGTTCTGTATAGTATTGACAAGATGTGTTTTCAGCTTTTTGCAGTCCCCCTTCTGGAGGGTTTCTCCGGAAAGTTGCAACAGTTTGCGGTAGAGCGAGAAGAGTAAATCTTTCTCTTTGATAGTGAAAAATTCATCAGTTTCCATAATCGTCCGTATTTTATGCTTCAAAGGTAAGTTTTTTCTTCATTTTCTTGACGGCAGTTCTGCTTTTTTTGTATTTTTGGGCATGAATTAATAAAACAAGATATTATGATAACACCGCAAGACAAAGAGTTGCTCGAAAATAAAGGCATCTCCGAAGAACAAATAACCGAACAGTTGGCTTGTTTCGAAAAAGGTTTTCCATACTTGAAGCTGTCTGCCGCCGCTTCTGTAGAAAAGGGTATACTGGCTCCGAATACGGATGAACAGAAGAAATACCTGGATGCCTGGGAGGCATATACACAAACCGATAAAGTGGTGGTGAAGTTTGTGCCTGCTTCGGGTGCTGCCAGCCGTATGTTCAAGAACTTGTTTGAATTTCTCGGGGCAGACTATGACACTCCCCAGACAAACTTTGAAAAGACTTTCTTTGAGAAAATAGAGAAGTTTGCCTTCTATGATGACTTGAATACCGCTTGCCAGAGGACTGCCGGAAAGGATATACCGACTTTGGTTGCCGCTGGAAACTACAAGGCGGTTGTTGCTGCCTTACTCGAAGGGGCCGGACTGAACTATGGTGCTCTGCCCAAAGGATTGCTTAAGTTCCATAAGTATGAAGACGGTAGCCGCACGCCGCTGGAAGAGCACTTGGTAGAAGGAGCATTGTATGCTGCCAATAAGAACGGTAAGGTGAATGTGCATTTCACGGTTTCGCCCGAACATCGTGCCTTGTTCAAGGCTTTGGTAGACGAAAAGGCTGCCGCTTATGCAAAGAAGTATGGGGTGGATTATAACATCTCTTTTTCGGAACAGAAGCCGGGCACCGATACCATTGCCGCCGATATGGAAAACAAACCCTTCCGCGACAATGGCAAATTGTTGTTCCGTCCCGGCGGTCATGGCGCCTTGATTGAAAACTTGAATGACCTTGATGCGGATATTATCTTCATAAAGAATATAGACAATGTGGTACCCGACAAGCTGAAAGGTGACACCGTATTATATAAGAAACTGATTGCCGGTGTGCTGGTAGCGTTACAGCAGAGAGCGTTTGCTTATCTGCAGTTGCTTGACAGCGGGAAGTATACACACGAGCAAATTCTTGAAGTTCTGCAATTCCTGCAGAAACAACTCTATTGCAAGAATCCGGAGACAAAGAATCTGGAAGATGCCGAGTTGGTTATATATCTGAAAGAGAAGCTGAACCGTCCGATGCGTGTTTGCGGTATGGTGAAGAACGTAGGCGAACCGGGCGGAGGTCCGTTCTTGGCATACAACAGTGACGGTACTATCTCTCTGCAGATTCTGGAAAGTTCGCAGATTGATATGGACGACCCGGAAAAGAAGGAAATGTTTGAAAAAGGTACCCATTTCAATCCGGTGGATTTGGTTTGCGCCGTACGTGACTATAAAGGACATAAGTTCAATCTTGTGAAGTATGTGGATAAAGCGACGGGGTTCATCTCCTATAAGTCCAAGAACGGCAAGGACCTGAAAGCGCTTGAACTTCCCGGTTTGTGGAACGGAGCCATGAGTGATTGGAACACAGTATTTGTAGAAGTGCCTCTGACTACATTCAATCCGGTAAAGACGGTGAATGACTTGTTGAGAGACCAGCACCAATAAGAGGATTTACTATTAGACGATTTACGATGTACGATTGGGATTGCTTTGGCTTGTGGCGGTTTATTGTCTAAAGTAACTCTAATCGTACATCGTACGTCGTCAAATCGTAAATATATAAAATTGTAAATAAAAGAATTGATGAAAAAGATTTTATTGTTAGGTTCCGGTGAGTTGGGCAAGGAGTTTGTTATTTCCGCCCAACGTAAGGGCCAGTATATCATTGCTTGCGACTCGTATGCCGGAGCGCCTGCCATGCAAGTGGCAGATGAATGTGAGGTATTCAGCATGCTCGATGGAGATGCTTTGGAACGTGTAGTACGCAAACACCAGCCGGATATTATTGTTCCGGAAATTGAGGCTATCCGTACGGAACGTCTGTATGATTTCGAGAAAGAAGGCATTCAGGTAGTGCCCAGTGCACGCGCCGTGAACTTTACCATGAACCGTAAAGCCATACGTGACCTTGCAGCTAAAGAGCTGGGATTGAAGACTGCTAAATATTTTTATGCCAAATCTTTGGATGAACTGAAAGCTGCTGCTGAAAAGATAGGTTTCCCGTGTGTGGTGAAACCGCTGATGTCCTCTTCCGGTAAAGGCCAGTCTCTCGTAAAGAGTGCCGACGAACTGGAGCATGCCTGGGAGTATGGCTGTAATGGTAGCCGTGGAGACATCAAAGAACTTATCATTGAAGAGTTCATCAAGTTCGACAGTGAGATAACACTGCTCACCGTAACACAGAAGAATGGTCCGACCTTGTTCTGCCCGCCTATCGGCCATGTACAGAAGGGTGGGGACTATCGTGAAAGCTTCCAGCCTGCCCATATTGACCCTGCCCATCTAAGGGAGGCGCAGGATATGGCAGAGAAAGTGACCCGTGCCTTGACCGGTGCCGGATTGTGGGGAGTGGAATTCTTTCTCAGCCATGAGAACGGTGTCTATTTCTCCGAACTCTCTCCACGTCCGCACGATACGGGTATGGTAACCCTGGCCGGAACCCAGAATCTGAATGAGTTTGAATTGCACTGTCGTGCGGTGCTTGGTCTGCCTATCCCTGGCATCAAGCAGGAGCGTATAGGAGCCAGTGCTGTCATCCTTTCTCCGATAGCCAGTCAGGAACGTCCCAATTATCGTGGCATGGAAGAGGTTACGAAAGAAGAGGATACTTATCTGCGTATTTTTGGTAAGCCTACTACCCGCGTAAACCGCCGTATGGGTGTAGTGCTGTGTTATGCACCTCTTGACAGTGATCTTGACACGCTGCGCGACAAAGCGAAGCGTATTGCTGATAGGGTAGAGGTATATTAATGATTAGTGATGTATGATTGGTGATTTGTTGATGAATGGATATCATTAACAAATCACCAATCGTCAGTATTAATCATTGAAAAAGAGTCCGGGATAAATCTCTCCTCCAAGTTCTGTTACATCGAGGCTTTGTAATAGTTTTCCATCCGGAGCATAGAACAGTTGGAATTCTTCATCGGAATTGTATTGTTCCACCTCAATTATTATCACTGTGGGATGTTTGGGAAAGGTGATGATTCTTATATCCCTTAATCTCATGCCGGTCATTGTACTGCTCATGAATGCTTCTGCCACGGGAGCCGGCACTTTTTCCAGTGACTCTACATCCGTTTCAGTCATAACCCACTCCGCTTGTTTATTGAACCAGACATCAATTTCCTGACCATCTGCAATAAATTCTGCCACGTAGCAACCGGCCATTTGCTCCCATTCTACATCCGTTGCTTGAGGATAGAGCGTTTGAAAAGCTGTTTGTATATTTGCAGGAAGACGTCCTTCCGCAAAAGCGGACACCGACAGCAAGGCAAGTAGTCCTGCCAGAATACAGAATTTGAACTTTTTCATAATCAAGGTTGTTTTGAGTTTTCTGTAAGAACAACCTTGTTGTATTTTTGTTTCCGGAAATCAGTATATTGGTTGATACATTTTTAAATATCAGTGAACCGGCCTTTGTATACAAAAGCTTTTTCTCCGAAATCCACTTCCGGTAATACGGCATCTTCCTTGAATAATCCGTAAACAGATGACCCCGAACCACTCATGGAGGCATATACAGCTCCTTGCCGGTACATCTCTTCCTTGATTTCTCCAATAGCCGGGAATTGGGGGAATACGCTTTCTTCAAAGTCATTGACCATTCGTCCGTTCCATTCTTCTACGGGAAGTTGGGCAATTTCTTTCAGGGACATTTCCGGATGATGCGGTTTTATTTTTGCAAAGGCATCCCGTGTAGAGACGAAAATGTCCGGCTTCACCAACCATATCCGATATCCTTTCAGTGAGAGGGGAAGGGGAGAAAATATGTTTCCGATACCTTCTGCGTAAGTCGGACGGTTTTTGATGAAGAAGGCACAATCGGCACCCAGCTTGGCGGCATACTCTTCCAGAGTGTCATCCGGCAGTCCGAGTTCAAACTTATTATTCAGAAGCTTCAGCATGAAGGCTGCATCGGCCGAACCGCCACCCAGTCCGGCTCCCGAGGGAATATGCTTGAAGAGATGAATATCTACCGGAGGAAGGTTGAACCGGTCATCCAGTAACTTGTAGGCTTTCACTACCAGGTTACTCTCTGCTTCTCCCTCAATTTCCAGACCTGCTTGATGCAGACGGAACTTTCCGTTTCCTTCGTTCAAGATATTTATTTCCAAAGCATCTTCTATGGGAACCGGATAGAAAATGGTTTCCAGATTATGGTATCCGTCCGGACGCTTTTCTGTGATATTCAGTCCCAGGTTTATTTTGGCATTTGGAAAAGTCAGCATGGCGTTGAAAATTAAGAATTAATAATTTAAAATTAAAAGGAGAAGCTATTGGAGTGCAGCTTCCGAAGACAAAGTTAGTGATTTCTGTTCATAGTAGATTGAAAACTTAACAATGATTTATTTACTGCTTATAAATAAATTCGCTTATCTTTGCCATACGAGCGAAGATAGGCTGCACCTCAACATAACTTTTTCATGCAAGCATGAAAGTTATGTATTCGGTTTGCACTATCTTTGCTTTCCCTTTCTAAAAGGGAAATTCATTTAATTTTTAATTTTCAATTTTTAATTCTTAAAGTGGCAGAACAAAGAAGAACATCCCGTACTCCGAAAGGAAAGGCACCACAGCCCGTAACAGACTACGGACGTATCCAGCCGCAAGCGCCGGAGCTGGAAGAAGCTGTCTTGGGAGCCTTGATGATTGAGAAGGACGCTTATTCGCTGGTAAGTGAAATTCTTCGTCCGGAGTCATTCTATGAGCATAGACATCAGTTGATATATTCCGCTATTACCGATTTGGCCGTGAATCAGAAGCCGGTCGATATCCTCACCGTGAAGGAGCAACTTTCCAAGCGGGGAGAATTGGAGGAAGTGGGCGGCCCGTTCTATATTACCCAACTCAGCAGTAAGGTGGCATCTTCTGCACACATCGAATACCATGCACGTATCATTGCACAGAAAGCTTTGGCACGTGAACTGATTACTTTTACCAGCAATATCCAGAGCAAGGCTTTCGACGAGACGCTGGATGTGGACGACCTGATGCAGGAGGCCGAAGGAAAACTGTTCGAGATTTCCCAGCAGAACATGAAGAAGGATTATACACAAATTAATCCTGTCATTGCCGAAGCCTATGATTTGATTCAGAAAGCTGCTGCCCGTACCGATGGTTTGAGTGGCTTGGAAAGTGGGTATACCAAGCTGGACAAGATGACTTCCGGATGGCAGAAGTCCGACCTCATCATTATTGCAGCCCGTCCTGCCATGGGTAAAACGGCGTTCGTACTTTCCATGGCAAAAAACATTGCCGTGAATTTCCGCAATCCCGTAGCACTGTTCTCGCTTGAAATGAGTAACGTGCAGCTGGTGAACCGTCTGATATCCAACGTGTGCGAGATTCCGAGTGAGAAAATCAAGAGTGGCCAGTTGGCGGACTATGAATGGCAGCAGTTGGATTACAAACTGCGTGACTTGCTGGATGCTCCGCTTTATGTGGACGATACGCCTTCTTTGTCGGTATTTGAACTCCGTACGAAAGCACGGCGTCTGGTACGTGAGCACGGAGTGAAGATTATCATCATCGACTACCTTCAGCTGATGAATGCAAGCGGAATGTCTTTCGGTAGCCGTCAGGAAGAAGTTAGTACCATTTCGCGTTCATTGAAAGGTTTGGCCAAGGAGCTGAACATTCCTATCATCGCTCTGTCGCAGTTGAACCGTGGTGTGGAGAACCGTGAAGGCGAGGAAGGCAAGCGTCCCCAGTTGAGTGACCTTCGTGAATCCGGTGCCATCGAGCAGGATGCCGATATGGTGTGCTTCATTCACCGTCCCGAATATTACAAGATTTATACTTCTGCCGATGGCAGTGACTTGCGCGGTATGGCGGAAATCATCATAGCAAAGCACCGTAACGGTGCTGTGGGGGATGTGCGTCTGAGATTTATCGGACAGTACACCCGTTTCCAGAATCCGGAGGATGATATGGTTATCCCACCTCCGACGGAGGGTGGAGGAGCTACATTCGGTTCACGTATGAATGCGCCTATTGGAAGTACGGCAACACCGCCACCTCCATCGGCTGCTGATTTTCCGCCACAGACGGACAACCCGTTTGGAGGTGTGGGGTCGGACGGGCCATTACCTTTCTGATGTATTTTTATGGCTACACCCTTTGCCTTGAATGCCTATACCATCGTAGAGTGATGGCTACACCTTTAGGTACAAAGGGTGTAGCCATGTTAAATACTGTATTTGAGCCTATTTACTTATTCTAAAACCTTCAATGTGGACAGTAAGAACGTCAATTTTACTTTTGCTCCCTTTTCCGTTTTGATTGTGCCTCAGGCATCTGCTGTTCTGTGTTTATTTTATCAGTGGATAGAGTATCTTGTTTTATTTCTTGTTCCTTTCTCAGCCGGTTGAGTTTCCATCTGTTCCAGAAAAGGAGCTCACTCCATTTGTTGAAATCCTTTTTGAAGATAATGCCAATACCTTGTGTTGTCAGATTTGTCCGGGTGTAGTAGCGGTCGTTCGTTTCGTTGTACGCTTTCAGGCGGATGTCTCCGGAACGGTTGACGAGCCATTCCGCTTCAAAGTCTCCCACAAAATTGGTATTTGCCATCGGATTGTCACGATAGCCAAAATTACCATTGATAAGTAGTCGGTTATTCAATAATTGTCCCGAAAGCATGGTCTCGAACTCCATGTCTGTCCAGCCTCTTTCACCGGTACTGAAATTGGTGCCGAAGTTCCAGTTATTGACATCGAGAATGTTTGATAAAGCGTTATTCAACTGTCCGGAAAGGGTGGATGAAACAACACTGGACATCATATTCGAATTCTGGGTGGCTCCCAAGTTTTCCGGGGTATAGAACTTGCCGATAGCCAACAGATAGAGTATCTGCATGTTCATTTGCTCGTCAGTAGGAATATAGTTACGGACAATGGCCTGCACTTCATCGCGTTCGTTGGGCAGCTCGATGTCGAATTTTACATCGGGTGAAGTCAATTGTCCGGTAAGGTCCATCATACAGTTCACTTTTACATTTGTTTGGCTGATGTAGCCGGAGGTTGCCTCGTTGGGCATTAGGTCATTTAAGGATGCTGAGTTGACCGTATAGCCTGCTTTTATGTCCAGAGTGGCATCCAGCGGCGAACCGTTGAATGTAATGGTACTTCCATCCCTGATAATAAAGTCCTTTCGGATAACCTCTTGCAGACTGAATTTATAGACTCCCTGGCTTATCCGGTAACTGCCGAACATTTTTACATCTCCTTTATTGAAGAACTCAGTACGGATATTTCCGGTTCCCCGTCCACTGATATAGTCGCCGGCGATAGGGTCCATGATAATCTTCATGGTAGCGTCGGGGGTGGCGTCTACCAAGAGATTCAGCCGGATGTCAGTGTCGCTCTCTTTCTCTTCCTCGATTTCCTTTTGGGCAATCTCGTAGTCGGAAAGGCGAACAGAGTCTTGTACGGCACGGCGTGGCGTCTTGTCCACAAACTTGATGAACTGGTTGCTGACTGCTGTAGATACGTTATCCTTTATATAGGTAAAGGTGGTGTTACGATTGGTAGTCATTGCAACGTCAATGTTAACGCCATCTTGGGCATTACCGGCAATAGTGGCATTCCCCGTACCGTAGACGGTGCCGTAGAAGGGATAGTCCGGTGATTCTTTGGTATTCATCACCAGCATGTCGTTGACATTGAAATTGAAACGGTACTCCAGGTTCTTGAAATGCTGATAGTGCAGATAGCCGCTCATGCTGCCTTGATGCCCTTGCGTGTCGAAAATGCGGTTGTTGCGGAAGGTCAACCCGCCGGGCTCGATGTAGATGCTGTCTTTGACGGAGAAAGTGGTGTTGAGCACGTCTACCTTCATGGAAGCATCGCCGAATACACGCCCTTCCATGGTGAGAGCCTTGAATTTGCCATAGAAATGTACATGGCCGGTGGCACGTCCGTTGAATTCGGGCGTGATGCTGCTCATATAATGATGTATAAACTTCAAGTTGGTACCGCCCGCTTCAATTTGGAGATCCAATGAACTGGTGGGCTTCAAGGGATAGACATAGCCATACACATGGCTTTTGGCGATATCTTTCTCCCTGATATGGGCATCCAGATAGATGCCCTTCACGTCGTGGTGCCATTCTCCGTGTATGTTGGCATCACCCAGCAAGCCTTCGTTCAATCCGAGGTTGCGGATAAACAAGTCGGTGCTCATGACGGGGTTTTCCAGTACTCCGCTGGCGAAAGCCGGACCGGTGGCTTCTCCTTTGAAATTGACTCCGAGGTCTGCAATGTCGAACACATAACCGATGTTGATTTCCTTCAAATCCAGACGTACTGTATCTTCGGGATGTGGTGAAACGATGCCATTGATACGCAAGTGCCGGTCTTTATGGCTGAAGTAGAAATCATTGACATACACTTTGCCGGAGTCGAGTACTACCTGGGAAGGATGTATATCCCACAGTGTATCGTTCAGTATCACGTTGGTGGGCTGGACATCAATGACGGTTTTTAAGGGGGGAAGTTTCCTCTTGCTTTCATTCGCTTCTTTCTGTTCACGGATGAAGTGGGCGACGGCGGCGAGTTTCCCGCTGTAGGTTACAGTGCTGCTGTTACCCCAGTTCAGCGTGGTCTGTATGCTGTTGTTCTGGGCTTGCGCTTCTAAAGCTATATTGACAGCGCCGCTTGATTTGCGGTTGCTGAAGCGTAGGCGTGTATGGAACTGGTCACCGGGATTCTCGCAAAGGAACATTCCGGATTCGATGAATTTGTTTTCATAGCGGAGACGGGGAAAATAGCCTTCTACACGGAGTCGCTGTGCCTTGTCATTGAAGTATCCTTTAATGGTGGAATGGGTATATACTTTTACCGGAATCTGAAAGACGGTGGAGAGTAGTTCCGTATTGTAAATGTGCATGTCGAAATGGAAATTGTTCTCCGTCTCTATGGGTTTCTTGTCTGGCAGAATCAAGGCGGGGATATAACGACGCATGATATTCAGTACACTGGCAGGCAGGGTACGATAAGAATAATCGCCTTCTATGCGACCTTGGAGAAAGTTGGATTGGATGGTCAGCCGTTTCTGGTCTTCGCTTTCTCTGATGGCGGATATCTTCAGATTGTCCAGGAAGTATTGTGTTTCCGGAGCTGCGAACAGTAAGCTGTCAACGTTGATTTCACCGTTCATCTCGTCAATGGAACCGCCGGTGAAGTCAGCCTTGACTTTGACTGATATTTCCGTATCTTCATAGTTGGGTGTCAGATGTAGGGCATGAGGACGAAATTTGTCGATGCTTGCCTGAAAGTTGAAAGTCGGTACCCGACTGGCGGTATTGATGGTACCGTTCAAAATAACAGAACCATTGGTGTCATCCAAGGCGACTTTTCCCGTGAAGCCTCCCTGCTTGTATTCTCCATCCAGGGTGATATTTTCGTAATTGTAGTCGCTGTAATCAATGGAGGCAACCAGCCCTTTCAGCAGTACGGATGGGTATTGGTTTTCGTAATGGCTGCTGTTGACATCCAGATTGAAAGTTACTTTACCCAGTTTTTTGTTACCCAGCATCTTGCCCAGCTCAAACTCTTTGGTTTTCACTGCACCGGAATAGGCAAAATAACCTTTATCTTTGTTAGAACTTAGTTTTACGTCAGTTTGGATGGTTCCGATGTCAGTGCGTACTTGTCCGTAAGTTACGAGGTCTGTGAAGTAGCCCGATACTTCTCCACGGAAGGAAACCGTTCCTAAGTGTTGCAGGACGGGAGGTACTCCATTATAGTTCTTGCTGAAATTCCGGACAAAGAAGGCAATTCCTTCCGGGTCTGCGTACAAATTGGACAAATTGCCGAATATATAAGCATTTTCCGGATGGGAAAGGTCTTGTAGTGATACGTCTCCCCTCAGATAAAAATGATTTCCGACAGAGACGGAAAGGTGCGGGCAATTCAGTTGATTGACAGTGCCGTCCGTCTGTACCTCTACTTGCAATTTTTCCTTGAAGGAACCAAAAGCCGGAACAAAAGCCGATAAATCCTGCAAGGCGATTTGAGAGGGCAGCAAATGGAATGAGAAACGGACATCTTGGGCAAGATTGTCAAACGCCCCCAGACTGTCATAATCCATGTGTATAGTATCCATTGCCAAAGAGGTGTTGGGGAGGTCGATGGCGAAATTTTCGATTTTCATCCGTTGGTCATTGCCGATAACCTTTAGGCTTAGTTTCTTCAATTCAAATCCGGAATGTTCTTCTTCGATGCTCAGACGCTTGATGGCGGCATTGATAGAATCATTTTGCAATGCTTTTAGGGAGATGTTTGCAATAATGTTACGCAAGCGGAGATGCTGTGGATTGAACTTTCCCGGAGTCTCTTTCTCGGACAGCACATCATACGAAACCTTTCCGCGGCGTATCAGTAAGGAATTGATACGGAGATCCAGGTTGTTTTTCTTTTGAACCGTATCTTTGGATGCGAATGCGTCGAGTACAAACTGAAAATTAGGTTTATCCTTGGGAGTCTGCTTGTTCAGATTGATGTTAAAGCCGAACAATTGTATGTTACTGATGGATATTTTGCCGCTGAATAGGGGGAGAATATCGAATTTGGCAGAAAGACGGGTCACCTTCAGCATTTCCTTGCCAGACTGGTCGTCCAGGAGCAGGTCGTCGATGATGATGCGGTTCAGCAATCCTATGTTTATTCGCCCAATGGAAATCTTGCTGTCCAGTATGGAAGCCAGTTCATTGGCAACAAATACAGACATTTGTCGCTGAACGGATGGAATGTTCAGCAACAATATGGTACCGATATACAATCCCAATACAATACCGAGTACCCAGCGTACTGTTTTTTTTAGCTTTCTGATAGGCGGTTAATTTTTATAATCAGCCAACAAAAATATGAAATAATACGTTATGAATCGTACTTTTATCACTACTTTTGCAGCGTTTAAACGTAAATAAACATTATGAGTACAATAATCTTGGGAATAGAATCTTCTTGTGATGACACTTCTGCAGCTGTCATCAAAGATGGTTATCTGCTTTCGAATGTGGTGGCCAGCCAAGCTGTGCATGAAGCATACGGCGGGGTAGTGCCTGAACTGGCTTCCCGCGCGCACCAACAAAATATAGTTCCGGTAGTGCATGAGGCATTGAAACGCGCCGGAGTAACCAAAGAGGAATTGAGTGCTGTGGCTTTTACACGTGGACCGGGATTGATGGGGTCATTGTTGGTGGGGGTATCTTTCGCCAAAGGGTTCGCCCGTTCATTAGGTATTCCTATGATTGATGTTAATCATTTGACTGGTCATGTGTTAGCTCATTTCATTAAAGCAGAAGGTGAAGATAATGTGCAGCCGGAATTTCCTTTCCTCTGCTTGCTGGTTTCCGGTGGAAACTCACAGATTATCTTGGTGAAAGCCTATAACGATATGGAAATTTTGGGGCAGACCATTGATGATGCCGCCGGTGAAGCCATTGACAAATGCTCGAAGGTAATGGGATTGGGATATCCGGGTGGTCCGATTATTGACAAACTGGCTCGGCAAGGTAATCCTAAAGCCTTCTCGTTCAGCAAACCGCATATTCCAGGGTTGGATTATAGTTTCAGCGGACTTAAGACCTCGTTTCTTTACTCTCTGCGCGACTGGATGAAGGACGACCCCGATTTCATCGAACATCACAAGACGGATTTGGCGGCATCACTGGAAGCTACCGTTGTAGATATCTTGATGGATAAGTTGCGCAAAGCTGCCAAACAATATAAAATAAAGGAAGTGGCTGTTGCAGGAGGCGTTTCTGCCAATAACGGATTGCGTAATGCTTTCCGTGAGCATGCCGGGAAGTATGGTTGGAAAATATTTATTCCGAAGTTCAGCTACACAACGGATAACGCTGCCATGATTGCCATTACCGGATACTTCAAGTATGTGGATAAGGATTTTTGTCCGATGGAAGCACCTGCTTATTCACGCGTAACTTTAGGATAATATATAATAAGGTATGAAGTTGGAAGAAAAGGTAGGAGAGCTGCTGAAAGCAAAGAAATTGTCCCTTTCCACCGCAGAAAGTTGTACGGGTGGAGGGATTGCCGCTCTGATTACTTCCGTTCCCGGCAGTTCGGAATACTTTAATGGTAGTATAGTGGCGTATTCCAATGAAATAAAGATGTCTTTGCTGCATGTATCTGCCGAAACTTTGGAAAAACATGGAGCAGTAAGCCGCGAAACTGTTACAGAAATGGTGAAAGGTGCGATGAAAACGCTGAAAACAGATTGTGCAGTGGCTACTTCCGGTATTGCAGGTCCTGGAGGTGGGACTCCGGAAAAACCAGTGGGTACGGTGTGGATAGCTGCTGCCTATAAAAATGAAATAGTTGCCATGAAGCAGGAGGGGGACGAGGGAAGAAAGGGAAATGTGGAAAAAGCAATTCAAAATGCCCTTTTGTTGCTTTGTGAGAAGCTGAAATGAGGAAAAAATGCTATCATACAGTGAATTATTTTAAGAAAAACTTGTTTGGTAACGATAAAAGTGCTTACTTTGCGCTCTGTTTGAAATAGGCAAAAAAGAAAACTATAAAATTAAGATAGAAATGTCAAAGATTTGTCAAATTACCGGAAAGAAGGCCATGATTGGCAACAATGTTTCACACTCAAAGAGAAGAACAAAGAGAACCTTTGATTTGAACTTGTTTAACAAGAAGTTCTACTATGTAGAGCAGGATTGCTGGATCAGCCTTAGCATTTGCGCTAATGGTTTGCGCATTATTAATAAGAAAGGACTGGACGCTGCTTTGAAAGATGCGGTAGCTAAAGGTTATTGTGATTGGAAAAGCATTAAAGTTATTGGCTAAAGTAGAGGAGAATACTGATTATGGCAAAGAAAGCAAAAGGTAACAGAGTACAGGTGATTCTGGAATGCACAGAACACAAGGATAGCGGTATGCCGGGTACTTCTCGTTATATTACGACGAAGAACAGAAAGAATACCACAGAGAGATTGGAGTTGAAGAAATACAATCCGATTCTGAAGAGAGTGACAGTACATAAAGAAATTAAATAATAAATCTATAACTTATGGCAAAGAAAGCGGTAGCAACCTTGCACGAAGGAAGCAAAGAAGGACGTTCTTATACAAAGGTTATCAAAATGGTGAAGTCTCCTAAGACTGGTGCTTACATCTTTGATGAACAGATGGTCCGTAATGAAGATGTTCAGAACTTCTTTAAGAAATAAGATAAATACAGTGGCTGTAAAGCGCTGATGACTTATAAAGATCCCCCTTGTCGGTATTTCCGGTAAGGGGATTTCTTTTTAAAAAGAGGACGAAGTTTTTAATATTCGTCAGTTTTGTTATATCTTTGCTGAAAATGCGAAGATAGGCTGCACCTCAGCATAAAAAATGAACGGGTTCATTTTATTCTGCATCCGGTTTGCACTATCTTTGCAGGGAATGCGAAAACAGGTTGCATAAAAATAATTAGTGTATGGGATTTTTTAGTTTTTTCTCCAAGGAAAAAAAGGAAACATTAGATAAAGGATTATCTAAGACCAAAGAAAGTGTGTTTGGCAAGATTGCGCGTGCTGTGGCAGGAAAGTCAAAAGTTGATGATGAAGTATTGGATAATCTGGAAGAGGTGTTGATAACTTCGGATGTGGGCGTGGAAACGACACTGAAAATTATTGAACGTATCGAAAAGCGTGCAGCAGCCGACAAATATATGAATGCCACTGAGCTGAATCATATTTTACGTGATGAAATCGCAGCGTTGCTTACAGAGAATAATTCGGAGGATGTGGATGACTTTGAAGCACCGATTGCGAAGAAACCATACGTCATTATGGTAGTGGGCGTCAATGGTGTAGGGAAGACTACTACGATTGGCAAACTGGCTTATCAGTTCAAGAAAGCCGGAAAGTCTGTTTATCTGGGTGCTGCCGATACTTTCCGTGCTGCTGCTGTGGAGCAGTTGGTGATATGGGGTGAACGGGTAGGTGTGCCTGTTGTAAAGCAGAAAATGGGTGCTGACCCGGCTTCTGTCGCTTTTGACACACTGAGTTCCGCAACTGCCAATAATGCCGATGTGGTAATTATAGATACGGCAGGACGCCTTCATAATAAAGTCGGTTTGATGAATGAACTGACGAAAATCAAGAATGTGATGAAGAAGGTTGTTCCTGATGCTCCGAATGAGGTGTTGCTTGTGTTGGATGGCTCAACCGGACAGAATGCATTCGAACAAGCCAAGCAGTTCACTCTGGCAACGGAGGTTACGGCAATGGCTGTTACAAAGTTGGACGGAACAGCCAAGGGTGGCGTAGTCATCGGCATTTCAGACCAGTTTAAAATTCCGGTTAAATATATTGGATTGGGTGAAGGAATGGAAGATTTGCAGGTGTTCCGTAAAAAGGAATTTGTTGATTCACTGTTCGGGGAGAATGCATGAAACGGAAGACTATAGATATCATCACTTTAGGATGTTCTAAAAACCTGGTGGATTCGGAACATTTGATGCGTCAGTTGGAGGAAGTGGGATTCCATGTGACACATGATGCGGAAAGACCGAAGGGACAGATTGCCGTAATCAATACTTGCGGTTTCATCGGTGACGCCAAGGAGGAATCCATTAATATGATTCTGGAATTTGCGCAGGCCAAGGAGGAAGGAAACTTGGAGAAGCTTTATGTAATGGGTTGCCTTTCGGAACGTTATCTGAAGGAATTGGCCGTTGAAATTCCCCAGGTGGATAAATTCTATGGTAAATTCAATTGGAGAGAGTTGCTGCAGGATTTGGGAAAGGCCTATCATGACGAGCTGCACATAGAGCGCACATTGACCACTCCCAAGCATTATGCCTATTTGAAGATATCCGAAGGGTGTGACCGTAAATGTTCTTATTGCGCTATTCCCATCATTACGGGAAGGCATGTGTCGCGCCCGATGGAGGAAATACTTGACGAGGTGAAGTATCTGGTTGCACGGGGTGTAAAGGAATTCCAGGTTATAGCCCAGGAGTTGACCTATTACGGAGTAGATTTATATAAGAAGCAAATGTTGCCCGAGCTTGTTGAGCGGATTTCGGATATTCCCGGAGTGGAGTGGATACGCTTGCATTATGCCTATCCGGCACATTTTCCGACTGATTTATTCCGTGTGATGCGCGAGCGTGACAATGTATGCAAATATATGGATATTGCCCTGCAACATATCAGCGACAATATGCTGCAAAAGATGCGCCGCCATGTGACGAAGGATGAGACGTATAAGCTGATAGAACAATTCCGTGAGGAGGTTCCCGGTATCCATCTCCGTACTACACTGATGGTGGGGCATCCAGGAGAAACTGAAGCCGATTTTGAGGAGCTGAAAGAGTTTGTCCGTAAAGTGCGTTTCGATAGAATGGGGGCTTTTGCGTATTCGGAAGAAGAAGGGACGTATGCCGCTGCTGAATATGAGGATTCTATTCCCCAGGAAGTGAAACAAGCGCGCTTGGATGAGTTAATGTCTATTCAACAAGGCATTTCAGGGGAGTTGAGTGCGGAGAAAGTAGGCAGGCAGATGAAAGTAATCATTGACCGGCTGGAAGGCGAATATTATATTGGACGTACAGAATTTGATTCTCCCGAAGTGGATCCTGAGGTTTTGATTGAGCGTGGAGACAGGGCGTTGCATATAGGTAACTTTTACCACGTAGAGATAGTAAATTCCGATGATTTCGACCTTTTTGGACGAATAATTTAAAGATTTTTCCTTATCTTCTTGCATATGTGAAGAAGATTTGCTAATATAGCACCGTAGTTCAATTTAAAGGCTTACATTTTGAATAACAAAGAGTTTACTTCTGAATTATCGCGGAGGTTAGGATACACATTGAAAGATACTTCTGAGCTGGTTGCTTCATTGCTGTCGGATATGGCACGGCAGTTGGAGGAGGGGAATATTATCTCTATACAAGGGTTCGGTACATTCGAAGTGAAAAAGAAGGCAGAACGTATATCTGTGAATCCGACTACAAAGCAGCGTATGCTGGTACCTCCTAAATTGGTGTTGACTTATAAGCCGAGTACATTATTAAAGGATAAGTTTAAGTAACCGGCTTTTAAAAAAATCTCCCGTATTATGAATGAGAAACTGAACATACAAGACTTGATTGACACGCTGGCTGAAAGGCATGGCATGAGCAAGAAGAATGCGGATAGTTTTGTGAAAGAATTCTTTCAGCTGATTGAGGAGTCATTGGAGAAGGATAAGTATGTGAAGATACGAGGTTTGGGGACTTTCAAACTGATAGATGTCGGGAGTCGTGAAAGCGTTAATGTGAATACGGGGGAAAGGTTTGAGATACAAGGGCATACAAAAGTGTCGTTTACACCGGAACCGGCCTTGAAAGATATTATCAATAGACCATTTTCGCATTTTGAAACTGTAGTTTTGAATGACGCTACGGTACTTGAGGATACCCTGCAGGAAAATGACAGTGAAGATGATGAAGATACTGAAATCAAAACTCTGGAACAAGAGGTGGAGGAGAAGGTTACCTTAGTGGAAGAAGCTACGATAGAAGAACCTTTGGTGGAAACTGTAATAGAAGAGCCGTTAATTGAGCCCGAACCGGCAGTTGAAGAGGAGAAACCGGAAAAAACGGAACCTGAAGCAATGCCTGAAAATATAGTTGCTGTTGAGCCGGAACCGTCTGAGCCAGTGATAAAAGATATGGCAGATTCTTCGACTATGAAATATTTTATAGGCATCGTTGTTTTTGTAGTGTTGCTGTGTGGTGGTGCCGTAGCTTTCATGTATTATCCGGACTTGCTTGACGCACTTACTGCAAAGCCTCTTGTAGAAGAAGTTGCAGACTCGGATGTGAGGGAATCTGTTACTGAAAAGGTGGAGGTTCCTGCCGGTCAAGACAATATTGCCTTGACAGACAGTATTGTTTCAAAAGATGTTGTAGCTCCTGCTCGGATAGATACTGTGGCAGAAACTGTTGCTGCAACAACTCCTACGCTTAAAAAAACTCCAAAGGAAAATGTACAAGTACAGTCTCCCACTCCTAAAAAAGAGCAAAAAAAGACAGTTGTACCGTTTGAACCGGATTCTGTGGGGTATACGATTGTGGGAACAGAAACCACTTATACCATCAAGGAAGGGGAAACGCTGACTAGGGTAGCGCTTCGTTTTTATGGAACAAAAGCTCTTTGGCCTTATATCGTGAAGCATAATCCCGGTGTAATCAAGAATCCGGATAATGTGCCTTATGGTACTACTATCAAGATACCAAAATTGGCCAAGAAGCAGTAAAAAATTACTGCTTCTTTTTTTGTTAAATACTAAACTCTATGAAAGTAGTTTAATCTAAAGGTTTCGCATAGTTTTTTAATAAAAATTAGTTGGTATGGTTAATTTATTCCCGTACTTTTGGGAGCGAAAAAAATAATTACCGGTTCAAAACCGGATAAATGAGGAAATTAAACATTAAAAAAATAGAATGATTTATGGCTGAAACAATTGACATCCGCGAACTGAATGAGCGGATTGAAAGACAAAGTGCTTTCGTTACCAATCTTACCACAGGTATGGACCAGGTCATTGTAGGACAAAAGCATCTGGTAGAGTCGTTGTTAATTGGTTTGTTGTCCGATGGACACGTGTTGTTGGAAGGTGTGCCCGGTTTGGCAAAGACTTTAGCTATCAAGACGCTTGCTTCGTTGATTGATGCGCAATACAGCCGCATTCAGTTTACGCCAGACTTGTTGCCTGCCGACGTAATAGGTACAATGGTTTACAGCCAGAAGGATGAAACGTTCCAAGTAAAAAAAGGTCCGGTCTTCGCAAATTTTGTTTTGGCTGATGAAATCAACCGTGCTCCCGCCAAAGTACAGAGTGCTTTGCTGGAAGCCATGCAGGAACGTCAAGTTACTATCGGCAATGAAACTTTCGGGTTGCCCAAACCATTTTTGGTGCTTGCCACGCAGAATCCTATTGAGCAGGAAGGTACTTATCCGCTGCCCGAAGCGCAAGTGGACCGTTTCATGCTGAAAGTTGTAATTGACTATCCGAAGCAGGAAGAGGAGAAACTGATTATTCGCCAGAATATCAATGGAGAGAAGTTCAACGTGAAGCCAATCTTGAAGGCTGACGAGATTATCGAAGCCCGCAAGGTGGTTCGCCAGGTATATCTGGATGAGAAAATCGAAAAATATATTGTCGATATTGTATTTGCTACTCGTTATCCGGAAAAATACGATTTGAAAGAGCTGAAAGACATGATTGGTTTCGGCGGTTCGCCCCGTGCCTCCATCAACTTGGCCCTGGCTGCCCGTAGCTACGCGTTCATCAAGCGTCGCGGTTATGTCATTCCGGAGGATGTGCGCGCTGTGGCACACGACGTACTTCGCCACCGTATCGGCTTGACTTACGAGGCGGAAGCCAGCAATATGACATCTGATGAAATCGTCAGCAAGATACTGAACAAGGTTGAAGTGCCCTAACGCATAATAGAGGTTTTCGTAAACTTGAGGTTTACAATCCAATACCTGAGGTTAGCGTCGTAAACCTTAGGGTTGAGTACCGAAAACTTCACCCCTTTTCATAGGGAAGTTTCTGTTATAAACTAAATTGCGCTTGTGTGCTTAAATGAGATTATTAAAATAAATCAATGGAAACAACAGAACTTTTGAAGAAAGTCCGTCAGATTGAGATAAAGACGCGCGGACTGTCCAACAATATCTTTGCCGGGCAGTATCACTCTGCCTTCAAGGGTAGAGGTATGGCATTCTCCGAAGTGCGCGAGTATCAGTTTGGCGACGACATACGCGACATTGACTGGAATGTGACCGCCCGCTTCAACAAGCCTTACGTCAAGGTGTTTGAGGAGGAGCGCGAATTGACAGTGATGTTGTTGGTAGATGTTTCCGGTAGTTTGGAATTCGGTACGGTAAAGCAGATGAAGAAGGATATGGTGACGGAAATTGCCGCCACACTGGCATTCTCTGCCATTCAGAATAATGACAAGATTGGTGTCATCTTCTTTTCGGACCGGATTGAGAAGTTTATTCCGCCCAAGAAGGGACGTAAGCATATACTTTACATCATCCGCGAACTGATAGATTTTCATGCGGAAAGCCGGAGGACGAACATTCGTCTGGGCTTGGAGTATCTGACAAACGTAATGAAACGCCGTTGCACGGCATTTGTCTTGTCCGACTTCATCGACCAGGAAAGTTTCAAGAACGCCATGACCATTGCCAATCGTAAGCATGACCTGGTTGCCGTTCAGGTGTACGACCGTCGTGTGGAAGAATTGCCACCCGTAGGACTGATGAAGATTAGGGATGCCGAGACGGGACATGAGCAGTGGATTGACACCTCCTCGCGTGCCGTGCGCCGTGCCCATCATGATTGGTGGGTGAACAAGCAGGCGGAATTGAATGAAACGTTTACCAAGAGTAATGTCGACAATGTGTCGGTACGTACCGACCAGGATTATGTCAAGGCATTGATGAATTTGTTTGCGAAACGAAATTAATCGGAAAATGAAAAGATATTTATTTCTGATAGCGTTATTGATAGCATGGTCGGGAAGGGTAGTAGCCCAGTCGGTAACGGTAGATGCTACGATTGACTCTTTGCAGATTCTTATTGGAGAGCAGGCAAAGATAAAGCTTCAAGTATCTCTGGATGCCGATAAGCGTGCCATATTCCCGGTATATACCGATACGCTGGTGAATGGGGTTGAAATTATTGATGTGGCCAAGCCGGATACGCAACTGCTGAATGATGGCCGGCGTGCATTGATAACTCAAGAGTATACAGTTACCTCTTTCGACTCGGCTCTTTATTATCTGCCGCCTATGGAAGTGACAGTGGATAATGAGAAGTATCGCTCCAAAGCGTTGGCCTTGAAAGTATATTCGGTGAATGTCCCGTTAGACCCGGAGAATCCGGAACAGTTCTTCGGTCCCAAAACAGTGATGCAAGCGCCTTTTGCCTGGGAAGACTGGTATGGTCTTATGGCTTGTGGTGCGCTGATTATCCCGATAGGGATATTACTTGTCTATCTGATAATGCGCTTCTTCGACAATAAGCCTATTATCCGTAAGGTGAAGGTAGAACCTAAGCTGCCTCCCCATCAGTTGGCTATGCAGGAGATAGAACGTATCAAGAATGAGAAGGTATGGCAGAAAGGGGAACCGAAGGAATATTATACGGAATTGACTGATGCTCTTCGTACATATATAAAAGACCGTTTTGGTTTCAATGCTTTGGAAATGACTTCTACGGAAATCATAGACAAGTTGCTGGAAATGAAAGATAAGGAAGCAATATCGGATTTGCGTGAATTGTTCCAGACTGCTGATTTGGTGAAATTTGCCAAGCATAATCCATTGATGAACGAAAATGACGCTAACCTGATTAATGCCATTGACTTTATTAATGAAACCAAGGAGAAAGAAGAGGAGAATGCCAAGCCGCAGCCTACGGAGATTACCATTATCGAGAAACGTTCTTTGCGTACCAAGGTTTTGCTGGGAACGGGTATTGTAGTGTTGGCTGTAGCCCTTGTCAGTTCATTGATATATATCGGATTGGAGTTGTATAATTATTTTGCTTAATACAGGAAAAGTGACTTCAATCGGATATACATGAGTGAAAAGTGAGGGATGTTTGGAGCGAAGCTGAATTGTAAATCGTTAAATCGTACATAAATATGGTTTTTGCCAATATTGAATATTTATTTTTGCTGCTGTTGCTTATACCTTATATAGTATGGTATATTATGAAGCGGAAGAATAGTGAAGCTACGCTTCAGATTTCGGATGCCCGTGTGTATGCCCATACCCCTAAAAGCTATAAGAACTATTTGTTGCATGTACCGTTTGTATTGCGGATAATTGCCTTGATACTGATTATTCTTGTTTTGGCACGTCCGCAAACCACCGATAGCTGGCAGAACAGTGAGATTGAGGGTATTGATATCATGCTTGCTATGGACGTTTCTACCAGTATGCTGGCCGAAGACCTGAAACCTAACCGGTTGGAAGCGGCGAAGGATGTGGCGGCAGAGTTTATTAACGGACGTCCGAATGACAATATAGGTATAACTTTGTTTGCTGGAGAAAGCTTTACGCAATGTCCGTTGACAGTAGACCATGCCGTATTGTTGAACTTGCTTAAAGATATGAAGTGCGGGCTGATTGAAGACGGAACGGCAATCGGTATGGGTATTGCCAATGCCGTTACCCGTTTGAAGGATAGCAAGGCAAAGTCGAAAGTCATTATTCTGCTGACGGACGGTGTCAATAATAAAGGTGATATTTCTCCTTTGACGGCTGCTGAAATAGCCAAGAGTTTTGGCATTCGCGTTTATACTATTGGGGTAGGAACCAATGGTATGGCTCCTTATCCTTATCCGGTAGGCGGAACAGTGCAATATGTCAATATGCCCGTCGAAATTGATGAAAAGACTTTGACACAGATTGCCGGAACAACGGAAGGTAACTATTTCCGTGCCACCAGCAACTCGAAGTTGAAGGAAGTGTACGAGGAGATAGACAAGCTGGAGAAAACAAAATTGAATGTAAAAGAATACAGCAAGCGCCAGGAAGAGTACCGCTGGTTTGCGTTGGCTGCTTTCTTGTGCGTATTACTGGAGGTACTGTTACGCAACTCTATATTGAAGAAGATACCGTAAAAACGGAGAATGTCTTTTAGTGTATCAGTCATTGCGTAGCCAAATTGTAAATTGTAAATTGCTAAATTGTAAATAAAAAGATGTTTCGATTTGAAGAACCTGCATATTTGTACTTGTTGCTGCTGCTGCCTTTATTGGCGGCCTTCTACTTGTACTCCAATTATCGGAGGAGGAAAGCCATTCGTAAATTTGGTGACCCTATACTGATGGCACAGCTAATGCCGGATGTTTCCAAATACCGTCCGGATGTGAAGTTTTGGTTGGTTTTTGCGGCTATCGGGTTGTTCACGGTACTGCTGGCACGTCCGCAGTTTGGTTCCAAACTGGAGACGGTAAAACGCCAGGGAGTGGAAGTGATGATTGCGTTGGATATATCCAATTCCATGCTGGCACAAGACGTACAGCCAAGCCGCTTGCAGAAGGCAAAACGGCTGGTGGCGCAGTTGGTAGATAAGATGCAGAATGACAAGGTCGGTATGATTGTTTTTGCAGGTGACGCATTTACCCAGTTGCCTATTACGAGTGATTATATTTCTGCCAAGATGTTTTTGGAGTCCATCGACCCTTCGCTGATTTCCAAGCAAGGTACGGCAATTGGAGCTGCAATAAATCTGGCTGCCCGGAGTTTTACACCTCAAGAAGGAGTGGGACGTACTGTTATTGTCATCACCGACGGTGAAAACCATGAAGGTGGTGCCGTAGAAGCAGCTAAGGCTGCTGCAGAGAAAGGTATCCAGGTCAATGTATTAGGGGTAGGTATGCCTGAGGGTGCCCCTATTCCAATAGAGGGTACTAATGATTATCGTCGTGACCGTGAAGGTAATGTAATCGTTACTCGCTTGAATGAGCAGATGTGTCAGGAAATTGCTCAGGCAGGAAATGGTATTTATGTGCGCGTAGACAATACCAACGGTGCACAGAAAGCGATTAGTCAGGAAATCAACAAGATGGCAAAGGCAGATGTGGAAACACAGGTGTACACGGAATTCAATGAACAGTTTCAGGCAGTGGCATGGATTATTCTGCTGTTGTTACTGGCTGAGATGTTGATATTGGAGCGCAAGAATCCTCTGTTCCGCAACATTCATTTATTCTCTAATAAGAAATGATGCGTATGTTACAGAAAAAATATATTGGAATAGTTTTGCTGCTGTTAGTGGCAGTTTCAGCTTCTGCACAGAAGGCGGAACGCGATTATATCCGTAAGGGAAACCGTTTTTTTAAGGATAGCGTATATGTGGATGCAGAAGTGAACTATCGGAAGGCTTTGGAGGTAAACCCGAAGTCAACGGTTTCCATGTTCAACCTGGGAAATACATTGACCCAGCAGAACAAGCTGCAGGAAGCGATGGAGCAATATGTGGGAGCTACCAAGATAGAAAAGGACAAATCGAACTTAGCACAGATTTATCATAATATGGGAGTCATCTTTCATTCTCAGAAGGATTATGCAAAGGCGGTAGAAGCCTATAAGGAGTCGTTACGCAATAATCCGAAAGATGATGAAACGCGCTATAACCTTGCTTTGGCACAGAAACAGTTGCAAGACCAGCAGCAGAACCAGGATCAGAATCAAGATCAGGATAAACAGGACCAACAGAAGGAGCAGGATAAACAGCAGGATCAGCAGAAAGACCAGCAACAGAATCAAGACCAGCAACAACAACCTTCTCAGCCGGAAAAAAAAGATAATGAGATGTCTAAGGAAAATGCAGAACAGCTATTGAACTCTGTCATGCAAGACGAGAAGGATGTGCAGGATAAAGTGAAAAAGCAGCAGGTACTTCAAGGAGGTCGTCTGGAAAAAGATTGGTAACAAACATAATAGGAAATAATATATGAGAAAAATAGTTTTCTTATGGATAGCACTGATTGCAGTCGGTATGAATGTCTTTGCCGATGGCAAGGTATCGTTTACTGCGTCTGCTCCTGACGCTGTGGCGGTAGGAGACCAGTTCAGACTGTCGTATACGGTGACTACACAAAAGGTAAGGGATTTTCGTGCTCCTTCTATGAAGGGATTTGATGTGTTGATGGGGCCCAGCCGCTCGCAACAGAGTAGCGTGCAGATGATTAATGGGCAGACGACTTCAACCAGCAGTATTACATTCACTTATATTTTAATGGCGACTGCAGAAGGTGATTTTACCATTCCAGGAGCCACTATCACTGCTGATGGTAACCAAATGGTTTCGAATTCTGTACAAGTAAGGGTTCTTCCGGCAGATCAGGCTGCTAATGGAGCTTCTGGAAATGGTGGCAAACAGAGTGAGGGCACTGCCAGCCGCGCTTCTTCCGGGACATCTGTATCGAATAGTGATTTGTTTATTACAGCTACTGCCAGTAAGATGACGGTGTATGAACAAGAGGCTTTTCTGCTGACATACAAGATATATACCTTGGTGGACTTACGTATGTTTGATAATGTGAAATTGCCTGACTTCAAAGGATTCCATTCTCAGGAAGTAGAATTGCCTAATGACAGAAGATGGGGATTGGAGCATTATAAAGGTAGAAATTATCAGTCTACAATCTATCGTCAGTTTGTGTTGTTCCCGCAACAAGCCGGTAAGCTGACAATTGATGCTGCACGCTTTGATGCTTCCATTGCAAAGGCTACACAAGTTGCTGATCCGTTCGAGGCATTTTTCAATGGAGGAAGCAATTACGTAGAAGTTAAAAAGACAATTTTGACTCCGCAACTGACAATTGACGTAAAGCCCTTGCCGGCAGGTAAGCCAGCCGATTTTTCGGGAGGAGTGGGAGAGTTCAATATAACTTCTTCTATCAATAGTACAAATGTCAAGACCAATGATGCTGTTACTGTCAAACTTGTCATTTCTGGTACCGGTAATCTGAAATTGCTTTCTAATCCGGAAGTTAAATTCCCCGAGGATTTTGAAGTATATGATCCGAAGGTGGACAATAAATTCCGTCTGACAAATTCGGGCCTCTCCGGTAGTAAGGTCATTGAGTATCTGGCAATTCCTCGTAATGCTGGAACTTATAAGATTCCTGCCGTAAAGTTCAGTTATTTTGATATTAATTCCCGTTCGTATAAGACGTTGACTACGGAGGAGTATGAATTGCATGTGGAAAAGGGAGTAGGTAATGCTGCTCAGACTATTGCAAACTTTACAAGCAAGGAAGAGTTGAAAGTATTGAACGAGGATATTCGTTTTATCAAGCAGAATAATGTAACTCTGTCTCCCAAAGGTGATTTCTTCTTCGGTTCGTTGACGTATTGGTTGCTTTATTTGATACCGGGTATTGCATTCATTACATTCTTTGTCATCTATCGTAAGCAAATAGCAGCCAATGCAAATGTAGCAAAGATGCGTACCAAGAAAGCCAATAAAGTGGCGGTGAAACGTATGAAACAAGCTGGTAAATTATTGGCTGAGAATAAGAAAGATGCGTTTTATGATGAGGTTTTGAAAGCTCTTTGGGGGTATATCAGTGATAAACTGAACATTCCGGTATCCCGTTTGTCTAAGGATAATATCGAAGAGGAACTTCGTAATTATGGTGTGAATGATGCGTTGATAAAGGAATTCCTCGATGCATTGAATAACTGTGAGTTTGCCCGCTTTGCTCCGGGTGATGATAACCAGGCTATGGATAAGGTATATTCAGCTTCTTTGGAAGTTATCAGTAAAATGGAAAACTCGATAAAACATTAATCAGGAGGAAATGGTAATGAATAAAATATTGTTTTTTACTCTTAGTCTAGTGATGGCAATTACTGCCTATGGGCAGAATTCTGCATCTGTAGATACATTACAGACTGCTAGTGACTCTACATCCGTCGGTTCACATGCGGAATTCTCTGCTGCAAGGCAAGAAAGCAATGTGACAAAGGCTGAAGGTGACAGCGCTTATATACGGAATGATTATGCTTCTGCCATTCAAATATATGAGAATCTGTTAAAGAAGGGAGAGGCTGCAGAGGTCTATTATAATCTTGGCAACAGTTATTATAAGGCAGATGATATAGCAAGAGCTATATTGAATTATGAGCGTGCCTTGTTGTTGGAACCTGGTAATGCTGATATTCGTGCAAATTTGGAGATAGCACGTTCTAAGACAATCGATAAGGTAATCCCAGTTCCTGAGGTTTTCTTTGTATCTTGGACTAAATCGTTGATTAATTGTCTTAGCGTAGACGCATGGGCTAAGTTGGGGATTGTGTTCTTTGTACTATTACTCGTTTCGTTCTATCTCTTTTTCTTTTCAAAACAGATTACGGGAAAGAAAGTGGGATTTATTGCAGGAATAGTATTCCTGGTTCTTGTTATATTGAGTAATGTGTTTGCTGCTCAGCAAAAAGGCGAACTGATGGAACGTAACGAAGCTATAGTGTTGGCACCTAGTGTCACAGTGCGTAGTACTCCCAGTGAAAGTGGTACAAGTCTGTTCATTCTTCATGAGGGACGTAAAGTTGAGATAAAAGACAACTCTATGCGTGAATGGAAAGAAATTCGTTTGGAAGATGGTAAAGTAGGGTGGGTTCCAGCTTCTGCCATAGAAGGTATTTAAATTTTCCCTGTATTCTAAAAACAGCTCGTATAAACCCGATAATTCTGCTTTATACGAGCTGTTTCTGTCTATTTTTAGGAGCTTTTTCTCTGTACTTATAATTCTGCATACTTGAAAATGATTATTTTTTGGAGAGGCAATATTCTTTTTGAAAAAAGATAAAGAAATAGTTTGTTTTATCCTTTTTTTTCCTTAAGTTTATAGCGTGATAATAAAAAGTACAGAGTATTAACCATTAAATTTATGAATATGAGAACAATAACATTTAATGAATTACGTAAGATTAAAGACTCATTGCCTAGTGGTAGTATGCATAGAATAGCCGATGAACTTGGACTGAATGTTGACACTGTAAGAAATTTTTTCGGTGGACACAATTTTAAGGAGGGGAAAAGTGTTGGGATTCACTTGGAACCTGGACCAGATGGTGGATTGGTTATGATTGATGATACTACTGTTTTAGAGCGAGCTTTAAAAATTTTAGATGAAATGGCAGGTAAGACTGAAGAAGCTGTTCGAGCTTAAGAAGAGAAAGTTAGATAGAATCCCAATTGCTGACAACAATTGGGATTTCTTGTTTGTTTTAATCTCAAAATCAATGATATATGGAAGATAAATTAGTTACTTTGGCAATCTTAACGTACGCGAAAGCTCAAATATTGAAAAATGTTCTTGAAAATGAAGGTATTGAGACTTATATTCACAATGTAAACCAGATACAACCGGTTGTTTCTTCTGGCGTACGTGTACGTATTAAGGAGAGTGACTTACCTCATGCTCTGAAAATTACTGAAAGCTCTGCGTGGTTATCTGAAGAGGTAGTGGGGGGGAAGTCACCTAAACTGGAGAAGGTTAGTAATAAAGTGCTGATTCCAGTGGATTTTTCCAATTATTCTTTGAAGGCTTGCGAGTTCGGTTTCAATTTCGCTCAGAATATAGGTGCAGAAGTTGTTTTGCTACATGTTTATTTTACTCCTATATATGCAACTTCTTTGCCATACGGAGACGTATTTAACTATCAGCTAAGTGATGAGGAGAATGTAAGGAGTATCTTACAAAAAGTTCATGCTGATTTGAATGCATTATCTGATAAAGTAAAAGAGAAGGTAGCTTCCGGCGAGTTTCCAGATATTAAATATACTTGTGTTTTGCGTGAAGGTATTCCTGAAGAAGAGGTACTCCGCTATACCAAGGAATATCGGCCACGCATTATCATAATGGGAACTCGTGGTAAAAGTCAGAAGGATATTGATTTGATCGGCAGTGTAACGGCTGAAGTGATTGAACGTAGCCGTGTACCGGTATTGGCCATTCCTGAAAATACTCCATTCAAGCAATTTTCTGAAGCTAAGCGTATTGCATTCATTACTAATTTTGATCAACGTGATTTAATAGCTTTTGATTCGCTAATAAATAATCTGAAATCATTTAAGTTTTCAGTGTCTCTGATACATCTTTCAGATGTTCAGAATACATGGAATGAAATAAAACTGGCTGGTATTAAGGAATATTTTCAAAAACAATATCCACAATTGGAAATATACTATGATGTGGTAAAGAACGATAATCTGCTTAGTAGTTTAGACAGTTATATCAAAAGTAATCATATTGATATTATAACATTAACTTCTTATAAAAGAAATATATTTTCGCGCTTATTTAACCCTGGCATTGCCAGAAAGATGATTTTCCATTCTGATACACCATTGTTGGTAATTTACGGAAGACCGAATTAGGTGTTGAATATAGGTATATATGGTTTCTATCCAATATCAGCATTATGTTTAATATGGCGCTGGAATAATTTAATCTAATTTTAATTTCTTCTCTCCCTCACTTAAGAAATAACATTCTTTACTTAATGATATAACAATAATAAAAGCCTAATTAATAATTTAATTAGGCTTTTATTATTATGAAAGTATTACATCAACTTTTCAATTTCTTCGAATTCAGGGCCCATTTGCAAATTATAATACACTCTATATAGACCATTTAACCACAAATCTTTTTGATCAGGTTTCAGTTCTCTTGCCTTTTCATAATAAGGTTTTGCCTTTTCATAGAAAGTCTTCAGAGTAGCCTGGTCTTCTTTATACTTCGGATCATTAATATCTGTAGTTGCTTTTTCTGAGAAATCTTGTGCTTGTAAGCAGTAAATCAAGCCTAAATTAGAGTATGCTTCTGCATAATTAGGATCTACTTCTATAGTTTTTTTATAGAATTCAATAGCTTTATCATAGTCCTTCATATTGTGATAAAGGTAGCCTTTTACATACAAATAGAATGTATTGTTAGGATCTTTAGCCAACATATCATCAGCAAACTGCATAGCTTCGTCATATTTGTTGTTATTGCTATAATAATCAATCAAGTGACCGAAGAAGAATGAATGTTCAGGATATTTCTGGATACCTTCTTTTAAAGAAGCAATCCATTTAACAGTATCACCTTCAGCTTTCAATGCAGTAGAGATAAATTCCATTGCGTATTTCCCAACTTCTTTATCATCTTGCGCATAAGGAGCATACTTCAAAATACTAGGATAATCTTCCATCTTAGCAGCTGCTAAACTTGCATAATATGCTATTTGGGGTAATACAGTATCTGTTTGTAATAGATTTTCCTTTTCAAACATCGGGTTGATAGCAATATCAATGTATGTTGCAAAGAAATCTAATGCTTTTTTATTGTCTTCATTGGCTGCATCGCCTTCTTTCTGTGAGGCCAAATTAAAGAATTGGATACCGCCATTGATCAGATTACCGCGTTCTGCTAAAATTGTAGCAGAATTAGATTTTCTATATTTATTCTTGATTTTGCCCTTTTCATTGGGAATTTGTGCCAATTCGTCACATTTGAAGTAGAATTTACACATGTTCAATGCGCTATTATATACCTGAAGAGTGTCATAAGGTTTTCTCAGATAGGCATTTTCCATTTCTTTCTCACTTCTTTTTCTTTGGATAAGACCTGCTACATCCCACGTTTCGGCATTGTCCTTTGTTTCGGGATTGGTTAAAGCCTGATTTATCAGTTCCTCTGCTTTGGCAAAGTCAGGATTTACTCCGTTAGCAATACTTTTAGCCTCTTTTACGTTCTTTTCTTGGGCGAAAGTAAAGCTTGCGACAAGTAGTAAAACCATTGAAAATAATACTCTTTTCATGATTGTAGAAAATTTAAATTAATATTATGTCTATTCTTCATTTTCATTGTTTACCTCGTTCTGAGGGCTTTCAAGGGTATTTTCTTCCCCCTCCTCTATAAGTTCCTCTTCATTTTCTGAAGTGACTTTACATACAGAGCCGATTTCGTCATTACGTTTCTCAAGGTTGATTAGACGCACACCTTGTGTAGCACGTCCCATGATACGAACATCGGCGACTTTCAGACGGATGGTAATACCGGATTTATTAATAATCATCAAGTCATTTTCATCTGTAACAGACTTGATAGTTACTAATTTACCCGTTTTATCGGTGATATTCATTGTTTTCACACCTTTACCTCCACGATTGGTCTTGCGATAATCTTCAATATCCGAACGTTTGCCATATCCTTGTTCCGATACAACCATAATTGTTTCCGCTTCAGGATCTTTGATGCATATCATACCTACTACTTCGTCTTGACCGTCTTCATCCAATGTCATACCACGTACACCGGTGGCAGTACGTCCCATAACGCGCACAGCACTTTCATGGAAACGAATGGCACGTCCGTTACGGTTGGCAATGATGATTTCATTGTCGCCGTTTGTCATACGCACTTCGATTACACGGTCGTCTTCACGGATAGTGATAGCATTTACACCATTTTGGCGAGGACGTGAATACTGCTCAAGCAATGTTTTCTTAATGACACCATTCTTAGTACAGAACAATACATAATGGCTGTTGATAAATTCTTGGTCGTTCAGGTTCTTCACGCGCAAATAGGCGTTTACAGCATCGTCAGAGTCGATATTCAACAAATTCTGGATGGCACGACCTTTCGAATTCTTAGTACCTTCGGGGATTTCGTATACCTTCAGCCAGTAACACTTACCTTTCTGTGTAAAGAACATCATGGTATTATGCATGGTTGCAGGATAAATATGCTCTACAAAGTCTGCATCGCGGGTTTCGGTACCTTTGGAGCCTACCCCACCACGGTTTTGCGCACGGAATTCGCTCAGCGGTGTGCGTTTGATGTATCCCATGTGCGAGATGGTGATAATCATTTCATCATCTGCATAGAAGTCTTCCGGATTGAATTCTTCTGATGAATAGACAATTTCCGAGCGACGTTCGTCACCATACTTCTCTTTTACTTCAATCAGTTCATCTTTAATGACTTTGCGGCAGAGTTCGTCATTGACAAGGATTTCTTCCAAATAAGCAATCTGCTTCTGAATTTCCTCATATTCGGCGTGCAGCTGGTCTTGCATCAATCCTGTGAGCTGACGCAAACGCATTTCAACAATGGCACGTGACTGAATTTCACTGAGTTGGAATCGCTCCATCAAACCTGATATAGCATCATTCGGGGTTTTAGCAGCACGGATAATCTTGATTACTTCGTCGATATTATCAGATGCAATGATTAATCCTTCCAGAATATGTGCACGTTCTTTGGCCTTGCGCAAATCATACTGAGTACGGCGGATGACTACGTCGTGTCTGTGCTCAACGAAGTGTTTTATCAAATCTTTCAGATTCAACAGACGTGGACGGCCATGTACCAATGCAACATTGTTCACACCAAAAGATGTCTGCAGCATTGTCATCTTGTAGAGCTTGTTGAGTACAATGCTGGCATTTGCATCACGTTTTACATCAATAACGATACGCATACCTTCACGGTCGGATTCGTCATTAGCATTGGCAATACCTTCAATTTTCTTTTCGTTGGCCAGATCGGCTATATTCTTAATCAATTCAGCTTTGTTGACACCATAGGGAATTTCTGTCACAACGATTTTATCGTGCGTCGAACCAGTCTCAATTTCGGCTCTAGCACGCATTATGACACGTCCGCGTCCCGTGAGATAGGCTTCGCGAACACCGCTCATACCGTATATATAGCCTCCGGTCGGGAAATCAGGAGCTTTGACATACGTCATCAGCTCTTCTATATCGATGTCATTGTTTTCAATGTATGCAATACAAGCGTCAATAACCTCAGATAGATTATGGGTCGGCATATTGGTAGCCATACCTACGGCAATACCAGATGCACCATTTACCAAAAGATTCGGAATACGGGCCGGCATGACGGTAGGCTCTTGCAAAGAGTCATCGAAATTGTTCTGCATGTCAACAGTCTCTTTCTCAAGGTCTGTCATCATGTCTTCACCAATTTTTCGCAAACGACACTCTGTATAACGCATGGCAGCAGCACTGTCACCGTCTACTGAACCGTAGTTACCTTGTCCATCTACCAACATGTAACGCATTGCCCAAGGCTGAGCCATACGTACAAGAGCTCCGTAAACGGACGAGTCGCCATGAGGGTGATATTTACCTAATACTTCACCTACAACTCTGGCTGATTTTTTATAAGGTTTGTCGGAGGTATTTCCTAATCCCATCATTCCGAAAAGAATTCTTCGGTGAACGGGTTTAAAACCATCTCTAACATCCGGAAGGGCACGTGAAACAATGACCGACATAGAGTAGTCAATGTACGATGACTTCATTTCCTCCTCGATGTTAATCTTTATAATTCTGTCTTGTTCAAGCATTTAAAAAGATTATTAATTATACATTTTCGGGTTCGTGAAAAACCACGCTAAAGTACTGCTTTTTTACGATATACAAAAGTTTTCCTCCATAAACTTTGTTGCCTGCAACATAAATATGGAAGTACTCCCTCCCTTCCTCACCAAATTGCTATTAATATATAAGGTATAAAGTGGAAAAACAGATTTGAAATTTATGGCACGGGATTTGTATACTATTAAATCAGTTAAATATGATACGCTGAATTAATAAATGCGTATCTTTGTCGTGGATAACCTTTTTAATTGAGGAGAATTATAAAATATGAACAATCAATTTTCACAAAGAGTTTCAGACATAATTACTTATAGCAAGGAAGAAGCCAATCGATTGAGAAATCGCTATATTGGTCCGGAACACCTTCTGCTCGGCATGCTGCGTGATGGCGGAGGAAAAGCTATTGAAATATTGTTGAAACTTGATATAGATTTAAAACGAGTAAAAAGTCGTCTGGAGGGTTTCCTAAAGGATGCCGAGGACGATACTCTCTTGCCGGACGCTGAAGTGCCCTTGTCCCCGATGACGGCTAAGATATTGAAGATGTGTATGCTTGAAGCGCGTTTGCTGAAAAGTGCAACTGCCGATACGGAACATGTATTGCTGGCTATCTTGAAAGATGGCGACAATCTTGCTGCAACTGTTTTGGAAGAACACCGGGTGGATTATCAGGCTGTATTTGAACAGCTTTCGATGAAATCGACCAATCCGAATGCGGGAATGGGATTCACCGAGGATGATGAAGAGGATGAAGAAGATATGAATATGTCCCGCTCCTCCCGTACTGGGGGAGCTGGTTCGGCTTCGGCTGCACAGGCTGCATCCAGAAAGCCGTCCAATGATACTCCTGTGCTGGACAATTTCGGCGTAGACATGACGCGGGCTGCCGAAGAAGGCAAGCTGGACCCGGTTGTGGGTCGCGAACGCGAGATTGAACGTCTGGCGCAAATCTTGAGCCGCCGTAAGAAGAACAATCCGGTGCTTATCGGTGAACCTGGAGTCGGAAAATCTGCCATCGTAGAGGGTTTGGCATTGCGTATTGTGCAAAAGAAAGTTTCGCGCATTTTGTTTGAAAAGCGCGTGGTGATGCTTGATATGGCCTCTGTGGTGGCGGGAACAAAATACCGTGGTCAGTTTGAGGAACGTATCCGCTCTATCATCAACGAGTTGCAGAAAAATCCGAATGTCATCCTTTTCATCGATGAAATCCATACGATTGTAGGTGCCGGTGCTGCTGCCGGTTCCATGGATGCTGCCAATATGCTGAAACCAGCTTTAGCGCGTGGTGAAATACAGTGTATTGGAGCTACCACTCTCGATGAATACAGAAAGAATATCGAGAAAGACGGTGCTTTGGAACGTCGTTTCCAAAAGGTGATTGTAGAGCCTACCACAGCTGAAGAAACGCTTCAGATATTGAAGAATATCAAGGAGAAGTATGAAGACCATCATAACGTGAGCTACACGGATGAAGCCTTGGAAGCATGTGTCAAGTTGTCAGCACGCTATATAACCGACCGCAACTTCCCGGATAAAGCTATTGATGCTTTGGACGAGGCGGGTTCGCGTGTGCATTTGACGAATATTAATGTTCCGAAAGAAATTGAGGAACAGGAAAAGCTGATTGAAGAGGCACGTAGCCTGAAGGCTGAAGCTGTAAAGTCACAGAATTTTGAGCTGGCTGCCAGCTACCGCGACCGTGAGAAGGAACTTTCTGTCCGCTTGGAGGAGATGAAGGTTGAGTGGGAAGCCCGTTTGAAGGATGACCGCCAAACGGTAGGTGAAGAGGAAATAGCCAATGTTATTTCAATGATGTCCGGTGTACCCGTACAGCGCATGGCGCAGGCAGAAGGACTTAAACTGGCCGGAATGAAGGAAGAACTACAGGCGAAGGTGATAGCTCAAGATGCTGCGATAGAGAAACTTACCAAAGCAATCTTGCGTAGCCGTGTAGGGTTGAAAGACCCGAACCATCCCATCGGAACTTTTATGTTCCTTGGCCCTACTGGTGTGGGTAAGACGCATTTGGCAAAGCAATTGGCAAAATATATGTTTGGCTCTGCCGATGCCTTGATACGTATCGATATGAGCGAGTATATGGAGAAATACACCGTATCTCGTATGATTGGTGCCGCTCCGGGATATGTGGGCTATGAGGAAGGCGGCCAGTTGACTGAAAAGGTGCGTCGCAAGCCGTATTCCATTGTCTTGCTGGATGAGATTGAGAAAGCCCATCCGGACGTGTTCAACATCTTGCTCCAGGTACTGGATGAAGGTCGTTTGACTGACAATTATGGCAGAACCATCGATTTCAAGAATACGGTTATCATTATGACCTCCAATATCGGTACGCGGCAGTTGAAGGAGTTTGGCCGTGGCGTAGGTTTTGCGGCGCAAAACCGCACGGATGACAATGAACATTCGCGCAGTGTGATACAAAAGGCTCTGAACAAGACTTTTGCTCCCGAATTTTTGAATCGTTTGGATGAAATCATTACTTTCGACCAGCTCTCCTTGGAGGCTATCACAAAGATTGTGGACATTGAGCTGAAAGGCTTGTACGAACGGGTTGAAGCAATTGGTTACAAGCTGGTTGTGGAGGATGATGCAAAGACATTCCTTGCTTCGAAAGGGTACGATGTACAGTTTGGTGCGCGCCCATTGAAGCGTGCCATTCAGAACCACTTGGAGGATGGACTTTCCGAGCTGATAGTGGCGGCAGAGTTACAGCCGGGTGATACGGTAAATGTATCAGTAGACAAAGAAAAAGATGAGCTGAGCATCAAGAAGGCATAAGCAGTTCTTTATAAAAACCGTCAAAATGTCAGTCCTTATGGGCTGGCATTTTTTTTGTGCTATATCTGCCGGAATAATTAAAAATATAAATCTAAAAAATATAAATGTAGTATGCAAAAAGGTAATATTGGGGTAACTACTGAGAATATCTTCCCCGTCATTAAAAAATTCTTGTATAGTGATCATGAAATTTTTCTCCGTGAGTTGGTTTCTAACGCGGTTGATGCTACACAGAAGCTGAAAACACTCTCCTCTATCGGTGAGTTCAAGGGTGAAGTTGGCGATTTAACCGTACATGTTTCGCTGGGAAAAGATACCATTACGGTGTCCGATCATGGTATTGGGCTTACGGCTGAAGAAATAGACAAGTATATTAACCAGATAGCTTTCTCTGGTGCCAATGACTTCCTTGAGAAATATAAAAACGATGCCAATGCCATCATCGGTCATTTTGGATTGGGGTTCTATTCGGCTTTTATGGTTGCCAAGAAAGTCGAAATCATCACTAAGTCCTATCAGGAAGGCGCCCAGGCTGTAAAGTGGACTTGCGATGGCAGTCCGGAGTTTACGATTGAAGACACTGATAAGGCTGAACGTGGTACGGATATCGTTCTCTATATAGACGATGACTGCAAGGAGTTCCTTGAAGAAGCGCGCATTTCTTCTTTGTTGAAGAAGTATTGCAGCTTCCTCCCTATTCCGGTTGCATTCGGCAAGAAGAAAGAATGGAAAGACGGCAAGCAGGTTGAAACTGCCGAGGATAATATCATCAATGACTCCAACCCGTTGTGGACGCTGAAACCCAGCGAATTGAAAGATGAAGATTACAAGAAGTTCTACCGTGACCTTTATCCTATGTCCGACGAACCTTTATTCTGGATTCATCTGAATGTGGATTATCCGTTCCACCTTACCGGTATTCTGTACTTCCCCAAAGTGAAAAGCAACATCGAGTTGAACAAGAATAAGATTCAGCTTTATTGCAACCAGGTATATGTGACGGATTCGGTAGAAGGTATTGTTCCCGACTTCTTGACCCTGCTGCATGGTGTGCTCGATTCACCGGACATTCCATTGAACGTTTCCCGTTCTTATTTGCAGAGCGATGCCAACGTGAAGAAAATTTCTACATATATCACGAAAAAAGTGTCAGACCGTTTGCAGTCTATCTTCAAGAATGACCGTAAACAATTTGAGGAAAAGTGGAATGACTTGAAAATCTTCATCAACTACGGAATGCTTACGCAGGAAGATTTCTATGATAGAGCCAAGGATTTTACCCTTTTCACCGATACAGACAGCAAATATTATACTTTCGAAGAGTATAAGACGTTGATTAAAGATAACCAGACGGATAAGGATGGAAATCTGATTTATCTGTATGCCAACAATAAAGATGAACAATACAGCTACATAGAGGCCGCTACGAATAAAGGATACAATGTGCTGTTGATGGATGGGCAGCTGGACATTGCGGTGGTGAGCATGTTGGAACAGAAGTTCGAAAAGGTTCGCTTCACTCGTGTAGACAGCGATATTATTGATAATCTGATTGTCAAGGAAGACAAGAAGAATGAAGCGTTGGAAACCGGCAAGCAGGAAGTTCTTTCTTCCATCTTCAAGAGCCAGTTGCCCAAGATGGATAAGACGGAGTTCAACATCACGGCGCAGGCTTTGGGCGAAAATGCCACTCCTATCATGATAACTCAGAGCGAGTACATGCGCCGTATGAAGGAAATGGCGAATATCCAGGCTGGAATGAGCTTCTATGGCGAAATGCCGGATATGTTTAACCTGGTATTGAATTCAGACCATAAGCTGGTAAAAGAAGTTCTGGCAGATGAAGATAAGGAATGTGCTGCTGCCGTTGCTCCGGTTCAGGCAGAGATGGATGAAGTGAACAAGCAGCGTACTGACCTGAAAAAGAAGCAGGAAGGCAAGAAAGATGAGGATATACCGACTGCCGAAAAGGATAAAGTGAATGAGTTGGATAAGAAGTGGGACGAACTGAAAACACAGAAAGAAGGCATCTTCGCCGATTATGCTGCCAAGAATAAGGTTGTCCGTCAACTGATAGATTTGGCACTGCTGCAGAATGGTATGTTGAAAGGTGAAGCTTTGAACAACTTTGTCAAGAGAAGCATTGACCTGATAAAATAAGCCCCTTTAAATTTGCATTTAATATATGCAAGGGTATTGTGATTCTTCGGAGTCGCAATACCCTTTTTTTATTCATTTTCACCAATTAGGGTGTGATTTTCTTCGTTGAATACGGCATTTTTAGAAACTATTGTTTATATTTGGGGCAATGAACATTTATCTTACTCGGAATAGCATAGTTATGAAAAGAGTTTTATTGTTTTTTTCGTTTCTTCTATGTGGCTTTATTTTACAAGCTCAGAAAGTGGGGCTTGTACTGAGTGGCGGTGGAGCAAAAGGCATGACTCATATAGGCATTATCCGGGCTTTGGAAGAGAATAATATCCCCATTGATTATATAACCGGAACCTCTATGGGAGCTATCATCGGTTCTCTGTATGCTATGGGGTATTCCCCGGACGATATGGAGGCGCTGTTGCGCTCTCCCGACTTTAAGCGTTGGTATTCGGGCAAAGTGGAGCCTAAATACGAGTATTATTTTAAGAAGAATCGTCCTTCACCGGAATTTTTTAATATCCGTTTTGCTTTTAGGGACTCGCTGCATATAAAGCCCCAGATACTTCCCACAAGCATGGTCAACCCCATACAGATGAACCTGGTATTTGTGGAATTGTTTGCACGTGCTACGGCTGCATGTGGCGGTAATTT
Source organism: Bacteroides sp. 4_1_36 (assembly GCF_003466325.1). Lineage (NCBI taxonomy): Bacteria > Pseudomonadati > Bacteroidota > Bacteroidia > Bacteroidales > Bacteroidaceae > Bacteroides > Bacteroides sp. 4_1_36. The sequence continues at coordinate 13,037 of NZ_QSOX01000001.1, read as the reverse complement.
CAACAAACTGTTTGTTCCTTTTCGCTGTATAGCATCCGATGTGTACAATAAAAAGCCATTGGTATTGAGTAAAGGGGATTTGGGAGATGCGGTACGTGCTTCCATGAGCTTTCCATTTGTCTTCAAACCGATAGAAATAGACAGTACGCTTGCTTATGATGGCGGCATTTACAATAATTTCCCTACGGATGTGATGCGGGAGGATTTTCATCCGGATGTCATTATTGGCAGTGTGGTAGCGGCCAATCCCGGTAAGCCGAAGGAGAATGACCTGATGAGCCAATTGGAGAATATGATTATGCAGAAGACCGATTACTCCATTCCGGACTCGTTGGGTATAGTCATGACCTTCAAATATGATGATGTCAACTTGCTGGATTTTGACCGTCTGCAGGAATTGCACGATATAGGTTACAATCGTACCCTTAATATGATGGATTCCATCAAAAGCCGTGTTCATCGTAGGGTGAATGCTGATAATGTGCGTTTGAGGCGTCTTGTCTTCCGGAGTAACCTGCCTCAATTCCGTTTTCGGGATATCATTATTGAAGGGGCGAATGCCCAACAGCAAGCCTACATCAAAAAAGAGTTCCATGATGAAGAGCATGAAGTCTTTACTTATGAAGACTTGAAGCGCGGGTATTTTCGTTTGCTGGCAGATAATATGATTTCGGAAATAGTTCCTCATGCTGTGTATGATTCGGAATCCGATTTGTATGAGCTGCATTTGAAGGTGAAGATGGAGGATAATTTTTCCGTGCGTCTGGGGGGCAGTGTCTCTACCACGAGCTCAAATCAAATCTATTTGGGAATAGGATATCAGAACTTGAATTATTATTCCAAGGAAATCACTTTTGACGGTCAGTTGGGTAAGATTTATAATAATGCCCAGTTGATGGGTAAGATTGATTTGCCTACCCACATATCTACGTCCTTTCGTTTTATTGCTTCAATCAGTACCTTCGATTACTACAAGAAGGACAAGCTGTTTTCCAGGAATGACAAACCTTCATTCAATTCAAAGGACGAACGTTTTGTGAAGTTGATGGTTGCCTTGCCGTTTTTGGCCAATAAGCGTGCGGAGTTCAGTCTGGGATATGGCCAACTGGAAGATAACTACTTTCAATCCAGCGTAATAGATTTCGATAAGGACCGTTCGGACAGAAGTACCTACAAACTTTTGGGAGGTTCCATCGGTTTCTATGGGAGCACCCTAAATACGCGGCAATACGCGACAAAAGGTTATCTGGAGAAACTGATAGCCCAGGTATTTACCGGGAGGGAAAGATTTGAACCGGGGAATCCGCAAGAAGGGTACAGTCCTTCTCCGCAAGAGCGGCAATCATGGTTACAAATCTCTTATATGAAAGAGGCATATCACACTATGGGGCCGAAATTCACCCTGGGATGGATGGCAGAAGCACTGTATTCATCGAAGAATTTCTCTGAGAATTATACGGCAACCATGATGCAGGCAGGAGAATTTGCACCGACTCCGCATAGTAAACTGATGTACAATGAAGCTTTTCGTGCCAACCAGTATGTGGCTGCCGGTATCAAACCCATATATGTTTTGAACGACATGTTCCAGTTCCGGACAGAATTTTATGGCTTTACACCGATTTTTCCGATAAAAAAGAATGCATTGAATAAAGCATATTATGGAAAAGCATTCTCCCGCTTTGAGTATATGGGAGAAGTTTCTGTTATTTGTCATTTGCCCTTCGGAGCCATCTCTGCTTATGTAAATCATTATAGCTCACCGAGAAGGGAGTGGAATGTGGGGATGACCATTGGCTGGCAGTTGTTTAATTATCGCTTTGTCGAATAAATTTCTTCAAAAAAAGTTTGTATATCGTTTGCTAATTCGGAAAAAGTACGTATCTTTGCACCCGTTAAACAAAGAGGCCGCGTAGCTCAACTGAATAGAGTAGCTGACTACGGATCAGCCGGTTACAGGTTTGAATCCTGTCGCGGTCACAAGTTTTCATAATTTTTTTAAGGGTCGCGTAGCTCAACTGAATAGAGTAGCTGACTACGGATCAGCCGGTTACAGGTTTGAATCCTGTCGCGGTCACAAGATTTCATAATTTTTTTAAGGGTCGCGTAGCTCAACTGAATAGAGTAGCTGACTACGGATCAGCCGGTTACAGGTTTGAATCCTGTCGCGATCACAAAGAACCTCCGCAAGAAAACTTGCGGAGGTTCTTTGTTTTTACAGCAATGGCATATAGTTGATGTTCTCCCCTTGTATGGCACTGGCGCGTGTTCTCTATAATGAAACAAACTGTTTCCCTTAACTAAACACTTTGTTTCATTATGGAGAACACTTTGTTTCCCTTGACAGAACACTTTGTTCCATCATATAAAAACAAAGTGTTTTTCTCTGCTGAAACAAAGTGTTCAATGTTGTGAACTAATAGATTAGCTGAAATAATAGTCTTGTCTTGATTGAGCTAGAGATGTCTTTTTCTCGATTTAACCAGATGTCTTTTTGCTTTATAACGTAATCAGTAGACTGTTTTGGGATTATTGTACTGATAAATATAGTCACATAGGAAAAAAAGAAGGAGTTAATTCCGTGTTTCCACAAAACTAACTCCTTGCATATCTGATATTAATATGTTGTATACTGGAAATTAATATCCTATAGGGGCGGTATAAGGCCTTAGCATTTGATGTTCAATTCATCCAGAATCTTGCGCATGGCTTCGAAAGTAGTGATTCTGGTCGGCACCAATGGCAGGCGGAGCTTGTTCTCAATCATTCCCATTACATTCAGCATGGCTTTTACTCCGGCAGGGTTGCCGTCTACAAACAGAAGCTTGAATAATTCGGCAAATTTGTGGTGAATGGTCAATGCATTGGCATAGTCCCCTTGCAGTGCCAGACGTACCATACGGCTGAACTCACGTGGGAACGCGTTTCCGATGACCGAGATAATGCCGACGGCCCCCAGGGTAATCAGAGGGAAGGTGATGCCGTCATCGCCCGAAATAACGTCGAAATTGGCCGGTTTGTTTTTGATGATGTCATCCATCTGCGTGATGTCGCCCGAAGCTTCTTTGACGGCTATCACATTCTTGAAATCACGTGCAATGCGCAGGGTTGTTTCTGCCTTCATGTTCACGCCGGTACGACCGGGGACATTATAAAGCACAATCGGCAAATCCGTTGCTTCAGAAATGGCCTTATAATGCTGATATATACCTTCTTGCGATGGCTTGTTGTAATATGGAACGACGGATAGAATGGCATCTACTCCGGTGAAATCGTCATTTTTCAGTGTTTCCACTATGGCCCGGGTGTTGTTTCCACCTACGCCCAGCAGGATAGGAATTCTTCCGTTCACTCGCTCGATGACCATTTTCTTGATTTTCTTTTTCTCTTCTTCAGTCAGAGTCGGAGTTTCTGCCGTGGTGCCGAGCACACATAAAAAGTCGGTATTGTTTTGAAGTTGATAGTCTACCAAACGCATCAACGCATCGTAATCAACGCTTTCATCCTCTTTAAATGGAGTAATCAGCGCTACCCCCATTCCTTTCAATCTTGTCTGTATCATGAGTATTATAAAGTAATCTCTAATTAAATGACTCGCAAAAGTACGAATTTTTTCGATTTACCCTACAAATATAAGCCATAAAAAAGCTTTTTGTGGAAATTTGTTAGGATATCAATGCCAAAAACTCATCTTCGCTCATAATCTTTACTCCCAGTTTCTGCGCTTTCTCCAGTTTGGCAGGTCCCATATTTTCTCCGGCCAGGATAAAGCTGGTTTTGGAGGAGATACTGCCGACGTTTTTTCCACCGTTCTTTTCAATCATCTCTTTGTATTCGTCCCGTGAGTGGTGGGTGAATACGCCGCTGATGACGATGGACTGGCCCGCCAGTTTGTCGGTGTATCCGCTGAGGTCTTCTTCTGTCCGGTGGAGTTGCAGACCGTTCGATTTCAGCCGTTCCACCAGCTCTCTGTTGACAGGATTGGAGAAGTAGGTTATAATGCTCTGCGCTATTTTTTCACCGATTTCATCGATGTTTTTCAGCTTTTCGAGGTCTGCGTTTTCCAGCTCTTCGATGTCCGTAAAGGACTTGGCTATTTTCTTGGCAACCGTTTCTCCCACGAAGCGTATGCCCAGTGCAAAGAGCACTCTTTCGAATGGCACTTCTTTACTTGCCGCAATACCGTTGACTATGTTTTCTGCCGATTTTTCGCCCATCCGTTCCAGGTTCTTGATGTCATCGGTTTTGAGCTGGTATAAATCTGCAGTATCCTTTATCAGCCCCAATCGGTAGAACATATCTACTGTTTCAGGTCCCAGTCCGTCTATATTCATGGCTTTGCGGCTGATGAAATGCTCTATTTTCCCTTTAATCTGCGGAGGACAAGCGGTTTCATTGGGGCAATAGTGGGCTGCTTCTCCTTCAAAACGTATCAGTTTGCTGCCGCATTCGGGACAATGGGTGATGAACTTCACTTTTTCACCGATAAGCATACTGCGGGCATCCTTATCGACACCGGTTATTTTGGGGATGATTTCACCGCCTTTTTCCACATACACCATGTCGCCTATATGCAGGTCCAGCCCCTCGATAATATCTGCATTGTGCAGGGAGGCACGTTTCACAATGGTGCCGGACAGTTGTACGGGGTCCAGATTGGCAACCGGAGTGACTGTGCCGGTACGTCCTACTTGGTAGGTAACCCTATTCAAGCGTGTCAGTGCACGTTCTGCCTGGAATTTGTATGCGATGGCCCACCGGGGGGACTTGGCTGTGAATCCCAAATTCTTTTGTTGTCTCAAGCTGTTGACTTTTAGTACAATACCATCAGTAGCTACCGGAAGGTTCTTACGCTCCGTGTCCCAATAATTGATGTATTCGAAGACTTCCTCCAGGCTGTGGGCTTTTCTGGTGTGCTCTGATGTTTTAAATCCCCAGCTGGCGGCGGCTTGCAGATTCTCGTAATGGCCGTCGCAGGGCAATTCCTCTCCCAATAGATAGTAGAGATAAGCATCCAGCTTTCTGGATGCTACGATGGCGGAATTCTGCAACTTCAAGGTACCGGAAGCAGCGTTGCGCGGATTGGCGAAAAGCGGTTCCTCACGTGCTTCCTTTTCCCGGTTCAGTTCTTCGAAAACCACCCAGGGCATCAGGATTTCCCCTCTGATTTCGAATGATTTAGGATAATTCCCATGGAGGACCAGTGGAATCGTTCGGATTGTCTTTACATTGTCCGTCACGTCATCACCCTTTTCGCCGTCGCCACGGGTGACGGCACGCACCAGTTTGCCATCCTCGTAAGTCAGCGAGATGGAAGTACCGTCATACTTCAGCTCGCAGCAGATTTCAAAATCCTCATTCAACGCTTTCTTTACCCGTTCGTAAAAGTCGGTCACTTCGTTTTCAGAATAGGTGTTTCCCAATGAAAGCATGGGATATTTGTGTGCCACTTGTGTGAAGTTCTTATTCAAATCACTCCCTACACGCATCGTGGGCGAATTATCATCTTGGTATTCAGGATGTTCTTTCTCTAAGTCTTGTAGCTCGTGCATCAGGTCGTCAAACTCCTTGTCGGATATTTCAGGAGCATTCAGCACATAATAATTGTAGTTGTGCTGGTGTAATTCCGCACGGAGCTGGTCTATTTTTTCTTTTACAGTCATAGGGTTTTCGGATTGTTTGAACGCAAAAATACGGGTTTCTCCCCGAATATTTGTACTTTTGCAGCTTGAAATAGCTAAAATAAAGTTATATGCGCATTGACATTATCACAGTTTTGCCGGAGATGATTGAGGGATTCTTTAACTGCTCCATTATGAAACGTGCTCAAAATAAAGGGCTTGCAGAGATACATATCCATAATCTTCGTGATTATACGGAAGATAAGTACCGTCGTGTAGACGATTATCCGTTTGGCGGCTTTGCCGGAATGGTCATGAAGATAGAGCCGATAGAGCGGTGTATCAACGCCTTGAAGGCCGAGCGGGATTACGACGAGGTTATCTTTACGACCCCCGATGGTGAGCAGTTCAATCAGCCGATGGCAAATACTCTTTCCCTTGCCCAGAATCTCATCATTCTCTGCGGGCATTTCAAAGGGATAGATTACCGGATTCGCGAGCATCTCATCACCAAGGAAATCAGTATCGGCGACTATGTGTTGACTGGCGGAGAACTGGCGGCGGCTGTCATGGCAGATGCCATCATCCGTATCATTCCGGGAGTGATTTCTGATGAGCAGTCTGCACTTTCAGATTCTTTTCAGGACAATCTGCTGGCCGCACCGGTCTATACACGTCCCGCTGATTACAATGGATGGAAGGTTCCGGATATTTTACTCTCCGGACATGAGGCCAAGATTAAGGAATGGGAGCTGCAACAGTCGTTGGAAAGGACCCGTAGATTGCGTCCGGATTTGTTGGGAGAGTAAGTTTACTGATGTAAATAAAAAGAAAAAGGACATTCGTCAATGAATGTCCTTTTTTATGAATATATATTGCGAATGGCAATCTCTTGTTATTCTTTATACCTCGAGTGCACCGATAATATCCTTTATAGACTGATAACCGTGTCTGTCAAGATAGTCATTTATTCCTTCTACCACTTTCACTGTAACCGCCGGATCAATGAAGTTTGCCGTACCAATCTGGATGGCAGAGGCACCTGCAAGCATGAATTCCACAGCATCTTTCCAGTTCATGATACCTCCCAAGCCTATGACGGGGATTTTTACCGCTTTGGCTACTTGCCATACCATACGTAAGGCAATGGGTTTCACGGCCGCACCGGACATGCCACCGGTTACAGTGGAGAGTATCGGACGCCTGCGTTCCGCGTCTATAGCCATTCCCAGCAGGGTATTGATGAGGGAAACACTGTCTGCACCGCCATTTTCGGCTGCGCGGGCTATTTCAGTGATGTCGGTAACGTTCGGGGAGAGCTTTACGATAAGTGTCTTTTTGTAAACTGAGCGCACGGCTTTCACCACTTCTTCGGCGCCCTTGGCGGTAACACCGAATGCCATTCCTCCTTGCTTCACGTTGGGGCAAGAGATGTTCAATTCTATGGCAGGAATTTTGTCAAGTTCATTAATGATTGCGGCTGTTTCGGCATAGTCTTCGATGGCAGAACCCGAAACATTCACAATCATGTTGGTCTGAATGTCCTTGATGCGGGGATAGATGTGTTCAACAAAGTAATGAACACCCTTATTTTGCAGTCCCACAGCGTTTAACATACCCGAAGGAGTCTCTGCCATGCGCGGATATGGATTGCCTTCACGTTTGTGAAGAGTGGTTCCCTTTACAATAATACCGCCTATTCGCGATAGTTCGATGAAATCGGCGAATTCTTCACCATATCCGAATGTTCCGGATGCAGTCATCACCGGATTATTCATTTGTAATTCACCAATATTTACACTTAAATCTGCCATAATAGTTTGTTTATATTAAAAACCGGACCTTCTTTACATACGCACAAATGACCTTCCGTGGTATTTTCTACACAGCATAGACAAGCGCCTATGCCACACGCCATCATATTTTCCAAAGATACTTCGCAACTGATGCCTTTACTTTTGGCATACTTTGCTACTGCCATCATCATCGGTTTGGGGCCGCAAGTATATATCTGCTCAAAGCACACCTTATTTAATATGGAGTGTTGTGTTACGTATCCCTTCTCTCCGTGGCTGCCATCTTCGGTGGTGGTATACACCTCGCCATAGGCGGCAAATTGTTCCAATTGAAGCAAATCTTTGTCACTTCTGGCACCCAGCAGGAATGTTGGCTTGCAACCTTTCTTGGCGAGCTGTTCGCCTAAATATAACATAGGAGCTGTACCTACACCTCCACCTACCAATAAGAGCTTGTCTGAGGGCTTTTCAGGCATTGTGAAGCAGTTTCCCAACGGAAGCACTACATTGATTATATCGCCTGCTTTTGCTTCTCCTAATCGCTTGGTTCCGTCGCCTACAAGTTGGATTAAGAACCAGACCTCGTTCCGTTGTCTATCTACATAATTGATGGAGATGGGGCGGCGCAAAAAAGTGGTAGGCGAGCCGTCCACGCGAATCTCTGCAAATTGTCCCGGAAGCATTTCCGGAAGTGGGGATGGAGAAGTCAGCTTCAACAACACGTAGTTGGCATGCAAGCGGAGGTTCTCTGTCACTGTCAGATCTAAAATATACTTTTTCATATCTATAAAGAGGGATGTTTTTCTTTCGGGTGCAAAGATAGTGTAAACCGAGTGCAGAATAAAATGAACCCGTTTCTTTTTTATGCCGGGGCGTTAGTCTATTTCCATTCTCATTCCTTAATTTTCCGGTTTGAAAGTCTCGTAGGTATTGTCATCAAAGAAAATTCTTATTTCTGTGATTTTTCTGGGAGGTCTTTCTTTGTAGATAATCTCTTGTTTTACAATCTCTTTAGGCGATTTTAGGGCTGTCTCTAATGCAATTTCCTTGCGATTTTTAGATTCTTCCGGCCCGTTGGACAGATTTTCCGGATTCTCGGCGAATAAAGGATAGTCGAATCCATCGTTTTCGGGTGAATCCGGATTATTACTCATATTACCTTTTCCGGTAAGCAGCCACTCCAAGTTTATGTCGTTGTATCGTTGATGCAATCGGAGAATGACTTCCGTACTTGGATATTTGTTACGCGGACCCAAGATGTGAGAAATGGTGGCTTGGGCCACGCCGATACTCTCGGCAAAAGCTCCTGCTGTCAGTTTCTCCCGGTCCATAACCATTTTGAACCTGTCTTTTATACTCATGGTTTATGTGTTATTACAATTGTACATGTTATTTATTGGATTACAAAAGTAAAAAAACGACATCACAAAAGCAAATTAAAAATGTGATATTTTAAAGTTTACAGATGAAATGTTATTATTACAATATTCATCATTACAAATGCTATAATACAAATTACGAGTAAAATAGGTGTTTATCGTAAGTTTAATAAAATAATATATTTGTCTAATTATTAGCATATTATATAGTTATTTTTTGATGGTAAATGCTGTATTACATTTGTTTGTCGCTCATTTTATATAATATATAATTTAATGATTTGATTAATTATCGTATATAATTGATATATACATATTTATCGATTATAATTACATGGGTTAACCCCTACTCTATTATTTTTGTAAACCATCAGTTTGCGATATTAAATATTACTTATTACATTTGTGTTTTCAAATATAATATCACATATGTTATAGTACACCCGTCATATAGATATTTATGTAATGTATTAAATTCACAATAGTCAATTATCCTAGTTGTGTATTACAACTATTGTACTCTTGAAAAGTGTAACAGATTTCATATATGACGATTTAAAGCTGAATTGCTCCATCTCTTCTTTTTACTAAAGGAGAAAAGATGTGACATAAATAAGAAAATAAGATGCTTTATTTATTTTCTAGTCTTCAAGACTTAAATCCTTGCTTTATTTCTGTATAATTGGTCGATTCGTTATAAAAACACGATTCTCAGAGCTTATAAATGAACGTAATTTGCTGTAAATATGATTATTATCTCCTATTTTACTGTCTATGCTAAGGGCCGAAATAGAAAAAAGGGGGATAAATCCCCCTAAAAATGACATAATGATATCAAATCAGTCTGTTTTATGCTTTTCCCTTTTTATGGAAAAGTATGCTGTATGGAAGTTAATGTAGAATCTTAAAGACCAATTCCCGGAGGATATCTCCATCGCTTAGGGAGGAATTTCCTACTCCTTTGGATTTGGCATCTGCATATCGAATTTCTCCGATTATCTGCATGGTCTTTACTCCGCTGTAACGGCGCATGGCACTTAGGTATTCGCGCGACTGCCAGGGAGTCTTTAATCCTATGAAACTGGCAATACCCTGCTCCGTCTTTTCGGGTGCATAATAAGCCAACATCAAGTTGGAGAAGAAGCCGAAAAGTAAAGATAAAGTCATCTGGATAGGGTTTGTTTTCGGATTTTCTTCAAAATATTTTATTATTTTATTGGCCTTTAGTATGTCTTTTTCTACAATGGCACTGCGAAGTTCAAAGTTATTATAATCCTTACTGATTCCGATGTTACGTTCTATCTGTTCGGGGGTGACGCGTGTCTGACCTTTTGGAAGAGTTATAATCAGTTTTTCCAGTTCTCCTGTAAGGCGGCTGAGGTCCGTACCTACGAAATCGGCAAGCATGGAGGTGGCTTTAGGATCCAAGTCTACACCTTTGCGCTTCATGTATGAGGTGATGAATGCCGGTAACTGGGCATCCTTCACCTTCTTGGATTCGAATAGAACTCCCACCTTCTCTATTTCGGCCGCCAGCTTCTTTCTTCTGTCCAGCACCCCATGTTTGTGGCATAGAACAAGAATGGTGGAGTTCAACGGTTTTTGCAGGTAGTATGAAAGCTCCTCCATGTTGCGGATGGCCTGCGCTTCCTTTACGACTACGACCTGGCGTTCGGACATCATCGGATAGCGCTTGGCCGCATTGATGACAGTGGCTATATCGACATCTGCACCATAGACTACGGTCAGGTTGAATTCCTTTTCGGTGTCAGTGAGAACGTTGTCTACAATATAGTCGGAGATGAGGTCTATGTAATACGATTCCTCGCCCATGAGATAGTAGACGGGGCGGTATTGCTTGGCTCTCAACTCTTTTAGAATATCATCACAGGTTGTTTCTTGTTTTGCCATATAATAAAGTAAGTGCTATACGAGGGATGTCCCGTAACGGATTACCAGTCGAACTTCAAGTGTTTTACGGTTTTCTTTTCATCAATAATCATGCGCAAGGATGCGATGCCGATTTCAACATGCTCCTTTACATAATTCTGGGTCACCAGATTGTCGCTTTTATCGGTTTTTACACCTTCCGGAATCATCGGTTGGTCTGAAACCAGCAGAAGAGCTCCCGTGGGAATATGATTGGCAAAACCGCAGCTGAATAGGGTTGCCGTTTCCATATCGACAGCCATGGCACGGGTTTTCTTCAGATATTCTTTGAATTCCTCGTCATGTTCCCAAATGCGGCGGTTGGTGGTGTATACGGTACCGGTCCAGTAGTCACGGGCATAATCGCGGATGGCAGAAGAAACGGCACGTTGCAGCATAAATGCCGGGAGTGACGGGACTTCAGGTGGGAAGTAGTCGTTGGAGGTACCCTCGCCACGGATGGCGGCAATGGGAAGGATGAGGTCCCCTATTCTATTTTTCTTGTCTATACCGCCGCACTTACCCAGAAACAGACATGCCTTGGGCTTGATAGCACTCAGCAAGTCCATGATAATGGCGGCATTAGGACTTCCCATACCAAAATTAATGATGGTCATTCCTTCTGCACTGGCAGATATCATGTTGGCATCTTTACCGAGAATGGGAACATTGAACTTTTCTGCGAAAATCTCTACGTACTTGTTGAAGTTGGTCAACAGAATGTACTCTCCAAAATCCTCCAGGTTACGCTTTGTGTAACGGGGCAGCCAATTGGCTACGATTTCTTCTTTTGTTTTCATAAGATTTCATTAAATTTGTGTTCCCAAAAGACGGGAACCATTATTTAACTTACAAATGTAGTAAATGTTATCGTTAAACCTACCAGCATTCGATGCTAAAATTGCCGCAAGGAACGGAAAAAATGTTATTTTCGATGTAATCCGTCGTCGTTATGTCGCCTTGACCCCTGAAGAATGGGTGCGGCAGCACTTCGTCCACTTTCTTCTTGCTCACAAGGGGTATCCGCAGGCGCTTATGGCAAATGAGGTGCAGGTACAGCTGAACGGTACAAAGAAACGCTGTGATACAGTGCTCTATCGACGCGACCTTACCGCCCGGATGATTGTGGAATACAAGGCGCCTGAAATAGAAATCACCCAAAAGGTTTTCGACCAGATTACCCGCTACAACATGGTGCTGAAAGTGGATTATCTGATTGTCAGCAACGGGCTTCAGCATTATTGTTGCCGCATAGATTACGAGCACAACAGCTATACTTTTCTGCAGGATATACCCGAGTATCAAAACTTATAGGAGGAGCTACCAATAGCCCCCTTGCCTCTCTCATCTCATCGCATCATATACCATGCGTGATATGCGGGCGATGATGTTCGCATTGTCCTCATCCGTCTCGTATGAGTCCATGACGAAGGCGGCAATGTAGTATTTCCGGCCGTCGGGAAGGATAACGAGGCCGGCATCATTATCTGCAGTTTTCATACCGTCGGCATTGCGGTCGGAAGAGCCGGTCTTGTGTCCTACTACGGTTTTGGCTGGCAACATACCTTTCAGTTTGTTGGCACCGGTTTCAGTATCTATCATGGTCTGCCACAAGAAGTCTTTCAGCTCCTTGTTGGAGAACAACTCTTTTTCATCAGCCGTTCTCAGTAGTCGGACCATAGCGGAAGGAGTACTCCAGTTGCGGTATACAGCCTCGAAGCTGGAGTGCATGCCGTCTTCTGTTTCCGAGAGGTTGAAGGAGTCGATACTCAACCGGTGGATATAGTCATTGATATGTTTGATGCCTCCTGCATATTCTATCAAGATGTCGCAGGCATTGTTGTCGCTTTGGGAAATGCTGTATTGCATCAGTTCCCTAAGCGTAATCGTGAAATCCTGGTCGGGAAACTTCTTCCGCAGGGGGCTGTAGGTATTGGGCGGCATTTGGGATGCCTTTATGGAAACAATGCTGTCCAGACTGATGCTTTGCTTATCCATCTTGTCCAGTACGGCCAGTGCCACATGGAATTTGAATACACTGAGCAAGGGGAAGTGTACATGGTCGTTATACCGGAGCATGTCTCCTTTGTCTGTCCATACGGCTATACCAACGGTGGCTTTCTTGCCATTGAGCAGACTGTCAATCCGGTTTTCAAGTTCAGACATTTGCTGCGCCCGGACGACGGTAGCTATACAAGTGAATAAGGTAAGTATGGCGATGAAATATGCTTTCATAACTTCAATTTCTTTAAGACCTTAATTCCGCAACACTATTATAAAATATTTTTTTTAAGTACCTGAGCAACAAAAAG